>NZ_JACVBF010000005.1:0-354499 GCF_014852195.1 Ensifer sp. ENS08 | reverse complement strand
CGAGAAAAGCGCCGTAGCGGGCTTCTACAGAAGTCCACGACGGCAGCCGGTATGGAGAGTAACTAAACACCCTTGGCGGACCAGATTTGCGTGTCGCCTAAGGACCAGTTCACGATGACGCTTGATAGCGGCGATACATGTTTTCATTGGGACATGCCGGCAGCGTGGTTGGCTCTACGTGCAATCAATGCCGTGTGGGCTCCGACGTAAGCTCCACGAAGCGGCCGATTGACCAAAGATAGGCAACAATTTGCCATCTCAGAGGGTCGCGGTTTCCGTATTTCTCTAGTATCCGATCAAGGGTTCTGCTCGCTTGGGTCTGCTCGTCGATTTCGCCAATTACGTAGCTGTCGTGGCCGACAGCGCAAATGTCGCAGCCTACTTCGAGGACGTCGAACACAAATGCCGGTATTTCGCTGGCGTCCATCTGGCGTCGTTCGGTCATGGCTCGACCCTCCGCTGTACTCGTTTGTCAGGGTTCGATCCCTTTGTGCGACAGGGAGAACCCTGTCCCTTCGTAAAGGCATGGGCTTGGGCCGCGGTCGATCATGGAAACAGTCGCTCATCCGTGAGAGTGAGCAGGACCACGACCTCTGTCTGCAAGTCGGCGCAGATCTGTTGATATTCAGTGATCAGCTGGATGCGAGCCGGGTACTCCTGCAAAAGATCGTCGAGAGCCGAGGCGGCGAGCGCGTAAGCCTCGAAGAGATCGAGCAGATCAGGGTATTTCGCAAGGCGCAGCTGGGGGCGATGGCGGGGTAAAGCCATCTCCAGGCGGGCTCGTCCCAGGTGCATGAGTCTCATGGCTGGCCCCCCGTTTCCGCCAGAGCCTAATTCGAGGGTGCGACCGACGTTGGAAGGACAGTGGCGACTTGCTGGCGAGGGGTGTTCGAGAGCGCGCTGCCCACGAACAGGTAGCCGCCGATGACGACCATCGCCAGGAGCATCACTCCGATCGGAAGCCCTGTCGAGAATTTTCGCTCTGGTTGGTTATACCGGTATTGCTCGTACATCCTGTGTTCCTTCGATCATCAGCGACACCAGGGCGAACCGAAGGGACGATAGGCCGCCCTGGTGTCGTTGTTCGCCCGCAGCGCGCAGGGGAGCTGGCCATGGGCTAAAAGAAAATCTAGGGCGGCTGGCGCTGGCAGCTACGGTATTAGGACCATTGCGGAGGGATTATCAGACTGAAGTCCCATGGCGGAACATTTTCCCGCACCCTACGTTTCCATGCGCGTTTTCTGCAATTTTCGTCGCAAAGCCTGGAAGCCGCACTCGCCCTATCAAAGCGCTTTCCGATAAAGAGCTGTCTTAAAAAGTATGGCCCCGTCGGGGGCACGACGAGGCCAGAGGCTCTTATCGAAGAGACTTCACTGGGGGACATTGGTGAAGCCTTGTGCCTGACCCTGATTGGGGAAACAGAATCAAGACAACGTGGAAACGCCCGCATCGCGAAATCGTTCCGGGATCTCAGCAAGAAAAGATGGCCTCGAGCGAGGTGCAGGAAACGTCTTGTTCCGAAAAGGTGAAGGCGCCAATTCGCAAAAGGGTCAAGTCGCCACGAGAAGCGACACTGGCACAACTGGGTCTTCCTTGACGGTCCTCGTGACGACGTAGGTGAAGTAGCGGGCGATTCCGAGTTCCCAGTCGAGAAGCGTGTCGATCAGGCGCTGGTAGGCGTCGATGTCGGCAGCGACGATCTTCAGGACATAGTCAACGCCACCGCCGACTGACCAGCAGCAGACGATTTCGGGAATGTCGCGAACAACCCGCTCGAATCTGTCGAAGTCGACTTGGCGGTGGCTGGCAAGTGTCAATTCGACCATGGCGCTTGCGACGGGGGCTACCCGTCGAAGAGATAGGCGCGCGTGATATCCGCTGATGATGCCGGCCTTTTCCAATCTGCGTAGCCGCATCCAGCAGGGCGTGGCAGAAAGGCCCGCCTTTTCTGCGAGTGCAAGCTTGGTGATGCGGCCATCCCGTTGGATGGCGTCGAGGATGCGTAGGTCGATCGCGTCAAGTCTCATGGCAAACTCCTGAGGCGGTATCGCGCTCTGGTCTGCGTCAAGCGCTTCCGAGCAATGCCGCCTTTTCTGCTTCCATTTCCGCGATGTCTTGAAAACGGTCGGCGATGCGCGCGTGCGCGCGACCGCTATCGGCAGCGCCGATAGCAACGATGATCTCGTCGGGGCCGGGGGCGTCGGCGATCTGGAAGTTGGCGGTAAGGAAATGCGATCGTTTGCCGTTCTCACTCTTGTGCATCATCGGCAGCGATAACAGAGCGCCCGGCGCATTACGAGTGTTGGCAAATTCGAGGTAGTTCGTGCCGCCGATCGCTTCGCGGAAGGGGTTGCCGAAGCGCAGCGTGTGGATCATCGCCGAGGCATGTTCGATCTCACCGGCGATGCCGACGGCCGCGGCCTTGCCGCAAGCCTCGACCTTATCCGCAGGCATCTGGCGGAGCAGCCGGCCCGTCATCTCCTGGCTAAGTTCACCGGCGATGCGAGTGATTTCCGGCCGCAGATCTTCGACAAAGCCTCGCCCTGCCCAGGGGTTCTGGATCACTGCAGCCACCAAGACGACGTTGACCGGGCGCGGCGCTATCTTGCCGCCTTCGATAAGGGTTTCTTCCAGGAAGGTGCAAATTTTTCGGATGCCGAGTGTCATTGGGACGCCGCTGATAGTGGAAACTTGCGACAACTTACCGGCTCGCCTGGGCATTTCTTCCTCTGTTTCGAGGAAGTGGGCACCGGTCGTTGCTGCAAAGACAAGGAGATCCCCGCGTTGAACGACTCCGCTCAATGAGCGAAATCTAGATCGTCTTCTTTTTGGAGGAAATTTCGGGCCTTTGTTCCGAGTGGAGAAAAAATGGCATCAGTCTTCCTCCGTCCGTGAGAATGCGCCCGTCTCTGCGCCCGCCCATCATGGCTCCGCCAACAGGCGACCACCAGATGGAAGGGAACCAAATGAAGACGTTACTGGCGAACACGACCGCTTTGATGCTTGTCCTGCAGCTTTCCGCGGGCACAGCTTACGCTGCGAGCGCACGGCTCGATAGGCTCATCGACCAGAAGTATCCGGAACTCGAGAAGGTCTACAAGGAACTCCATGCCAATCCTGAACTCGGCTTTCATGAGACACGGACGGCAAAGCGTCTGGCGGCAGAATTGGAGAAGCTTGGCTTCGAGGTGACCGTCGGCTTGGGTGCGGGTACCGCTCTCGTCGGTGTCTTTAGGAATGGCGACGGCCCGACGATCATGCTGCGAACCGAACTCGATGCGCTGCCGATGGAGGAAAAGACCGGGCTCGATTACGCCAGCCGCGTACAGGTGCCGGCAACCCAATGGCCTGGAAACTCAGATGAGACGGCAAAGGTCTTTGTCGCCCATAGCTGCGGCCATGATATCCATATGGCGTCATGGCTTGGGGCGGCCCAATTGCTGGTCGAGATGAAGGATGATTGGCATGGAACGCTGCTCCTCGTCGGTGAGCCGGCCGAAGAAATCGGCGGCGGCGCAACGGCCATGCTCAAGGCCGGCCTGTTCGAGAAGTTTCCGAAGCCAGATTTCGGCTTCGCCATGCACGTGAACGGTGATCTCGCCGGCAAAATAACCGTGAAGGACGGTGCCTTCAGCGGAAACTCCGATACGTTCGACTTGACCTTCAAGGGTCGCGGGGCGCATGGCAGCGCTCCGCATCTCTCGATCGATCCGATCGTCCAGGGGGCCCGTTTCGTCACCGATATCCAGGCTGTTGTGAGCCGTGAGAAGGATCCGCGCGAACCGGGCGTGATTACGGTCGGAAGTTTTCAGGCGGGGACTGCGGGCAACATCATCCCCGATCAGGCCAAGCTGAAGTTGACCATGCGTTCGACCACCCCGGAGACGCGCAAGCTGCTGCTGGAGGCGATGCAGCGCGTCGCCAAGACGACGGCGCAATCGGCCATGGCGCCGGAACCCGAACTGCTGCGCATCGGCGGCGGCGCTGTGGCCGGCACGAACTCGTCAGAGTTGATCGGCGACGTCAGGCCGGCATTGGATGCGTCCTTTGACGGCGTCGTCTACGTCCCGACCGCGGTCCAGCCGACGTTGGGCGTCGAGACCTATCCCGAGTTCATAGAAGCAGGCGTGCCTTCCATTTTCTATTGGGTTGGCGGGACCTCACCCGAACAGGTTGAAAAAGCCAGCCAAGAGAACAGGCCCGTTCCCTCCAATCATTCGCCATTTTTCGCTCCGGCCCCGGAGATTTCCATCAAGACGGGGGCCAAGGTTCTGGCGATCTCAGTGCTCGAAAAAGCCGGCGTTGACTGAAGCCTGAATGGGATAGCGGCTTCGAGGTCATCGCCAGTTCGATGACCTCGAACTCGGCGTTGAAGATACTACCTTTCATAGAAAGTTTGGCCGAAGATATCCATCGAAACGAAGTAGACTTGTCCACTACCGGCGCGCATGTTGATTGATAGAAATCAAGAGGCGAGGCAGTTGGATCAGAAGTCCCGGATATTGTCGCTCCGCGACATCGCGAGCCAGATTAACAGCGGTAGCGATCTTCAGACGGCATTGCAGCAGCTCATCGCCGCTGCATGCCGCCATGCGAACTGGGCCCTAGGCTCAATCATGGGGATCGACGCTGCGCATGGGTATGCGTATGTCATCGTGCGCCATGATCCAACGCTGATCGAGCGGCAGCTGCCCGACAAGTGGGAGCTGGCGACCAGCCCCTCCCTGATCGCCTTGCAGCGCAATGAGCCCGTCTATATCAGGGACGCGCGTGCGTCGGGCGAGTTTCCGGGCTACAGAAAAGAGGCCTTCGAGCGCGACTATCGAACGGTGCTCGTCATGCCGATGAACTGCAGGGATGCTGAGGGCCGCCCGATGGTGCTCAGCGTCATCGCCCGCGAGGTGACTGAAGTGTCGGAGGACGACCTTGCTTTTCTCGGCACGATCATCCACCTCGGCGCCATCGCCGTCCAACGGGAACACCGTCTCGAAGCTGAGAAGCGATCCGCCCAGCGGCTGGAACGCGCGCTGGAGGCGCATACGTCGCTGCTCGAACATGTGTTGAGCGACGGGTCGGTCGCATCGCTTTCCAGCATGGTTGGGAAGATGTTGCCGAACCCGGCCGTCGTCGTTGATTTCACGGCCAATCAGGTCGTTGCTGGCCGGTCGCCGAATGCGCTTTACGACGAGGCTGGTTGGCAGCAGGCGGCCGCTACCGTTCTTAGCCGGCCGCTGATGAAGGCGGCCCGTGATGCCGTCGAGCGCGGGACGGCCGACGCCGTGAGCCTCTACCTCGACGACGGCACGCAACGGTTCAAAATAACGGCCCGCATCGAAGCGCTGATGGTCGACAATCAACTGGTTGGGGCGCTCATCATTTTCCCGACGACCCGCGAATTCAGCGATCTCGATCTCCTGATGCTCGACAGCGCCAAGTTTGCATTGAGCGTGCAGATGATGCGAAGCTTCATCCGGTTTCGCTTCGAGACGCGGACGCAGACCGAACTCTTTTTCGAGATCGTGGAGGCGCGGTGGCGTAATGCCGGTGATGTCGCCCAGCGGGCTCAACGGCTCGGGCTCAGCTTCTCAACGCCTCAGCAGATGATCGTCGTCGATTTTCCGGATAAGACGAAGGCATTTGGCGGCGCTTCTGTCGATGTGGAGCACACGCTCTCGCGTGTCATGCAGCAGGCATCCGTCCAGGCAAACCTGATCGCGGTCGAGGGCGGCGTCGTCTGCCTCGTCCCTCATGATACGGGTAAGCGGCAAGAGCGCACGACAAAGCTCGCGCGGCGTATCGCCGAGGAACTCGGCCGCTATTTCGACGAGGCACCTATCGTCGTCGCCAGCAATCGGTGTGCGGCCCTTTCGGACTATCCGCCGGCCTGGGAGCGCTGCGCCCGGATGATCCGCATCGGGCGTTCATTCGGCCTGACCGGGGCGGTCTCCGCCCAGGATTTCGGCCCGCTGCCGATGCTGGTCGCCGCCTGCGAGGCGGTCGACGTGCGCGGCTTCGTGCAGGAGAGCGTGGGCGCCATTGTCGATCACGACCGGGACAACGGTACTCCTTACCTCGAAACCCTGTCGGTGTATCTGCAGGAAGGTTGCCGAAATCAGGCCTGTGCCGATGCTATGGGCCTGCATGTGACGACGCTGCGCTATCGGCTGGCGCGCATCCAGGAACTGTTCGGCGTCGATGTCGAGACGCCGGAAAAGCGCTTTGCCGTCGAGCTCGCGATCCGCCTGCACGGCGTCATCGACAACCGCTCTACCGCCAGCAGTTAGCTTATCTTCATCGGCCAAGTATCGCCTTGTGACCTCGTCGCCACCGATCTTCTGCGCCTTTGATGGTCTCCTCGGGATCGATGGAGAAGTTCCTTCGCTCCTCCTTTGAAGCCATGGAAGCATGGTCGCCATCACGGCGTTAGCCTCCAACCAACTTGATGGTGAGGAGGCGAAAAGCGCATGGTTGAGACAGCAGCATCGACGGACGTGCCGATTGATCCGATTGCGCTTCGTCGCGCCTTCGGCACGTTTGTAACCGGTGTCACCGTCATCACCACCCGCGACGAAGACGGCACGCCGCGTGGAATGACGGCGAATTCCTTCACGTCGGTTTCGCTCGATCCGCCGCTGCTATTGGTCTGCGTCGCGAAATCCGCGTCGAGCTTTCCTGCCTTCACGAATGCGGGATGTTTTGCGGTCAATATCCTCCATGAAGGACAGGTCGACGTCTCGGGAAACTTTGCCTCGAAATCCCCCGACAAATTCCAGTCGGTGACCCACGATCATATCCACACGGGCGCGCCGGTCCTGACTGACAGCCTGACCTGGTTCGATTGCACGACTTACAACACCGTGGACGCCGGCGACCATGCAATCCTGATCGGCCAGGTTCGCGCATTCGGCACCAGTCCCACCGCACCGCTCGGCTTTTGCCGCGGCCGCTATGCCAGTGTGAAGGACCCGCTGCCAAACGGCTGGCTTGCGTCGCATGGGATGATCATCGGCTATCTGATCGAGGCCGGTGAAGGCTTGCTGCTGCGTTCGGATGGCAAGGGCGGCTGGGTTCTGCCGTCAGCACGGCGCCGCAAAGCCGACAGCCAGCTCGTCATCGACGGTGGCGACGCGCTCAGCCTCGTCCCGGACGAGACCTTCCTTTACTCGGTCTTCGATGTCGCCGACAGCGATCCGGGCTACCTGGTCTATCGCGCACGGCTGGCGGGTGAGGGCGGCGCCGGCAAGAGCCTGCCATCCGATCTGCGCTTCTTCCCGCTCGACGATCTTCCTGACGATGCGATCGCGACGCACGAACTGCGATCCATGTTGCGCCGCTACGTGCGCGAGCGGCAAGCCGGCCGCTTCGGCATCTACATGGATTCCGACGACGGCGGCCGTGTGGCGATGATCGACGGCGAAGCTCGCACCTGGCTTCAGACCTCCCAAGACCAAGGACATTGAAATGAAGACGACGGTCAGTTCCATCGAGGGTTCGCGCCAGTTGCTGTTCATCGGCGGGCAGTTCGTGGCACCGAAGAACGGCAACTACATCGCCAGTTTCGACCCGACGACGGGCGAGCCCTGGTATCATTTTGCTGAAGCAGGTGCGGACGATGTCGGGGCAGCCGTCGTTGCTGCCGCCGCCGCCTTCCGCGACCCGGCCTGGCGCCGCATGACGCAGACCGATCGCGGCGCGCTGATGCGCCGTCTCGCCGAACTTGTTCGCGCCAATGCCGATAGGCTGGCGGAAATCGAGACGCGCGACAACGGCAAGCTTCTCAAGGAAACCCGGGCGCAGATGCGCTCGATGCCAGACAGCTATCACTATTTCGCGGGCATGGCCGACAAGCTGCAGGGCGAGACCATTCCAATCAATCGTCTCGATACGCTGAACTTCAACCTGCGCGAGCCCTTGGGCGTCGTCGGCATGATCACGCCGTGGAATTCGCCGTTGATGCTTCTGACCGGCACGCTGGCACCGTGCCTTGCAATCGGCAATACGGTCGTCATCAAGCCCTCGGAACACGCGACCGCCTCGACCTTGGCGCTTGCGGAACTGATCCACGAGGCGGGCTTTCCCGCCGGCGTCGTCAATGTCGTGACGGGTACGGGCCAGAGCGCCGGTGAGGCGCTGACGCGTCATCCTGGCGTTGCGAAATACGTCTTCACAGGCAGCACGGCCACCGGCCGGCGCATCGCCGGCAACGCCGCGCAGAACCTTGTTCCGTGCTCGATGGAGCTTGGCGGCAAGTCGCCTCACGTCGTCTTTGGTGATGTCGACATCGAACATGCGGTCAACGGCGTCGTCTCCGGGGTCTTCGCAGCCGCTGGCCAGACTTGCGTTGCCGGCTCCCGCTGCTTCGTCGAGGAGCGCATCTATGATCGCTTCGTTGAGGCGCTCGTCGCCCGAACGCAACGCATACGGGTCGGTCTCCCGGCGGTCGAGGACACCGACATCGGTCCGCTCGCGCTCGCCGATCAGCTCTCCAAGGTTGAATCCTACGTGGCCTCCGGCGTCAAGGAAGGGGCGCGCGTTGCCGCCGGCGGGCGGCGTCCGCAGCGGCAAGGGCTTTCGTCAGGGGGCTGGTATTTCGAGCCGACAGTGATGGTCGATGCGCAAAACGACATGACCTTCATGCGCGACGAACTCTTCGGTCCGGTGGTCGGCGTCATGCCGTTCCGCGACGAGGAAGAGATGATCCGGCTCGCCAACGATACGCGATACGGCTTGGCTTCCGGCATCTGGACAAAGGACATCGACCGGGCGCTGCGGTTCGCCAACCGGATCGATGCCGGGACCGTCTGGATTAACACCTACCGCTCCGCGTCTTTCATGTCTGCCAACGGCGGCTTCAAGGAAAGCGGCTACGGCCGGCGCGGCGGGTTCGAGGTCATGCACGAGTTCTCGCGGTTGAAGAACGTCATCGTCGACTACTCCGGCGCGATGCAGGACCCCTTCGTCATCCGTCTGAAGTGACAGCAAAAGCACGGGCACAGGAAAGGCAGAAAACATGAAGTTCGCAGTCTCCCTCACGATGGAACGCTTCTCCCCCGATACTCCGATGGAGCAGGTCAAGAGCAACTTGCTGCAACTCGCGCGGCTTGCCGACGAAGGCGGCTTCGAAACGCTGTGGACTGCAGAACACCATACGCTGGAATGCACGATCTCCCCCAATCCGTTCCAGACGCTGGTCTGGCTCGCGCAGCACACGGATCGCATCCGGCTTGGCACCTCCACTCTGGTCGCGCCCTATTGGAATCCCATCCGGCTCGCCGGCGAGTCGGCGCTCTGCGATCACCTGACCAATGGCCGCCTTGAGTTCGGGATCGCGCGCGGTTCCTACCAGTACGAGTTCGACCGTATGGCGGGTGGTATTCCGCAGCAGGAGGGGGTGGCCTACATGAAGGAGATCGTGCCGGCCGTGAAGAAGCTCTGGTCCGGCGACTATGCCCATGAGGGACAATACTGGAAGTTTCCGGTCACGGCGGCAGTGCCGAAGCCGCTGCAGCAACCCCACCCGCCTATCTGGGTGGCGGCGCGCGATCCCGGAACCTTCGACTGGGCGATCGCAAACGGCGCCAGTATCCTATCGACGCCGCTCTCCGCGCCGGAAGCCGAAATCCACGTGCTCTCCGAGAAATTTCGCAAGGCGGTCGCCGATCATCCGGAGGTGCCGCGCCCGCGCTTTATGATGCAGCGCCGCACCTGCGTCTATGACCGGCCGGATGGGTGGGAACATGCCGTCAAGCACAGCATGGACTACGGCCGCGCTTTCGAAAACCTCATGCAGAACATCGGCACGGTGCACAACGGCTTCCCCGAGGCAGTGCCCTACGAAGCGGTCAAGGGCAAGGACAACTACAATCCGGACAACATCCGCAAGAACCTGATGTTCGGCACGCCGGACGAAGCGATCGAGAAGCTGTTGGTCTATGAGGCCGCCGGTGTGGACCAGTATTGTCTGGGCCTGACCTTCAATCTGCCGTTCGAGCTGCAGAAGCGGACGCTGGAGCTATTTGTCAGCGAAATCATGCCCTTCTTCGCGGCCCGTGAGAAGGAACAGAAGCGTATCGCGGTGGGTGCCTGAACATGGCAGGAGCTCAGCGCCATACCGTCGGAGAGGTGACGCTCAACTACCGCATCGAGGGAGAAGGCGAACCGCTCGTCTGCATCCACGGCGTCGGCTCCTATCTCGAAGCGTGGTCGGGCGTGGTCGAACGTTTGAAGGACCGGTTCACGATCCTGACATTCGACCTTCGTGGTCATGGCCGCTCCAGCCGGGTCAAGGGCCGCTACGAGATCGACGACTTCGTCAACGAGACGCTGGGGCTTGCCGACGCAGCGGGCTTCCCGACCTTCAATCTTGCAGGCTTTTCGCTGGGCGGCCTGATCGCCCAGCGTCTCGCTCTGACCCACCTTGGACGTCTGCGCAGGCTGGCGCTCTTGTCGACCGTCGCCGGCCGCACGCCGGCCGAGCGTGAGCGGGTTCTCGACCGCCTCGCCGCCCTCAGAGACGGAACGCCTGCCGACCATCACAATGCCTCGCTGTCGCGCTGGCTGACGGAAGAGTTCCAGGAGAACAACCCGCAGGTGATCCAACGGCTAAGGGCGCGGGACGCCGAAAACGACCCCGACTGCTACGCGGCAGCCTATCGTGTGTTGGCGGAAACGGATTTCGGCGGCTTTCTCGACCAGATCCGATGCCCAACGCTGATTGCTACCGGCGAAGACGATGCCGGCTCCAACCCGCGCATGGCGCGCTACATGCACGAGCGCATTCCCGGGTCCGAGCTTCGTATCCTGCCGGGCCTTCGCCATTCCATCTTGATCGAGGCGCCCGACGTCGTGGCAACGCTGATGGGCGAGTTCATGAGCCAGGGGGAGACGGTCGATGGATGAAGCACTGCGAGCAAGGGGAGAGGCCATCCGACGCCAGGTGCTTGGCGATGACTATGTCGATGGGGCAATTGGCAGCAGCGATGCCTTCTCGCGGCCGTTTCAGGATCTGTTGAACGAACGTTGCTGGGGCACCGTCTGGACGGACGAAAGCCTCGACCTGAGGAGCCGCAGCCTACTGAACCTCGGAATGCTTGCAGCGCTCAACCGCATGCACGAATTCGGCGTCCACTTTCGCGGGGCGATCCGCAACGGTTTGACCGACGAAGAGCTTCGCGCAGCACTCGTGCAGATCGCGATCTACTGCGGCATTCCCGCAGGCGTCGAAGCGTTCCGTGTGGCCCGGCGCGTCCGCGACGAGATGGCTGAAAAAGGAGAGCGCTGACTTCCACGTTTTCTAGGAAGGGGCAGCGCCGCGCTACCTCGTATCGCCGGAAGACGGATGGCGGGCTCAGAACTCAAGATCAACCCGATGGCAGGAAGAGGACCCTGTCAAAAACCAGAACGACAAAGGGAACGACAACATGAACACATTCGCAAAACTCACCGCGGCGGCATCGTTTGCCTTGTCGCTCGCGATCGTTCCGGCCCACGCCGGGGCCGTACTCGACCACGTGCTCGATGCAAAGACACTGAAGGTAGCGACCGACGCCAACTGGGCGCCGCAGTCCTTCATGAACGAAAAGAACGAGATGGACGGCTTCGATGTCGATGTCGCCAAGGAACTCGCCAAGCGGTTGGGTGTCGGTGTCGAGTTTGTTACCCCCGGCTGGGACATCATCACGGCCGGCAATTGGCAGGGGCGCTGGGACATGCATGTCGGCTCGATGACGCCGACAAAGGAGCGTGCCAAGGTCTTCGATTTCCCGGCCGTCTACTACTACACCCCGGCCGCCGTGGCCGTGCACAAGGACAGCCCTGTGGTCGGCCTGATCGATCTGGACGACAAGGTCGTCGGCGCGACGGCGACGTCCACCTTCGAAGCCTATGCCAAACAGGATCTGACCCTCGACGCTGCTGGCGCACCTGCCTTCGAATACACCTTCAAGCCGAAAGAGGTGAAGTCCTACGCCAACTCGACGACCGCATTCGATGATTTGCGCCTCGGTGACGGCGTGCGGCTCGACGCAGTCGTATCGTCGCTGCCCAGCATTCGCGACGCAATCAAGGCCGGCTATCCGATCAAGCAGGTTGGCGACCCGGTCTTTTACGAACCGCTCGCAGTCGCTGTCGAACACGGCGACAAGGAGCTGAGCGACAAGATCGCCGAAGCGATCAAGGCGATGCAGGACGATGGCACGCTGAGCAAGCTGTCGGAGAAATGGTACGGCGTCGACTACACCGTCGTGAAGTAAGGCAGCCATGTCTGGCGGTCCGGGCAGCCGGACCGCACGTTGTCCAAAGGGACCAAAGATGCTTTATCCCGATACTGTCGAGTCCGAAATACTCGTCCACAAACCATGGTTCGTGGCCAGCATGTTCGCTGCCGTCCTCATTGCCTTCACGGCCTTCGGCCTGACCGGCACAACGATGGGCGAATTGATGCGGCCAGTGATCGGCGAGCCGCTCGAAAGCGGATTCTACGGCCGCTTTGCGACCGCCTTCGTCGTGGCGGTGCTCTTCTGCCTCAACATCGTCCTGATCGGCTTTGCGAGCCTCAGGGTCCAGATCGTGGTCGTCTGGCTCGAGTTGCTGGCGCTGTTCCTCGCCTTCTTCCAGACCTTCGATCTCAGCCTGCCCTTCATAGAGGAAAAGTTGCCGTTCCTCATCACGCAAGGGCTGGTGACGACGGTCTATGTTTCGGCGATCTCGATTGTGATTGCCTCGGCGATCGCCATCCTCGGCGCCGTGGCCAAGCTCTCGACCAACGGCTTCGCCTATGCGATTGCGAGCTTCTACACGTCCTTCTTTCGCGGTCTGCCGCTGTTGATGCAGGTTTATCTGATCTATCTCGGCCTGCCGCAGCTCGGCTTCATCATCGACGCGGTGCCGGCCGGTATTCTGGCACTTTCGCTCTGCTACGGCGCATACATGACAGAAATCTTCCGCTCCGGCATCCAGAGCATCGACCGTGGCCAGTGGGAGGCGTCGCGCTCTATCGGCTTCGGCTTCGGGCTGACGATGCGCAAGGTCATCCTGCCTCAGGCGCTGCCGGTCATCATCCCTCCGACCGGTAACCAGTTCATTTCCATGCTGAAGGACAGCTCGCTGGTCTCCGTCATCGGTGTCTGGGAGCTCATGTTTCTCGCACGGACGCTCGGCCAGAAGACCTTCCAGCATATGGAAATGCTCATATCAGCCGCCATGCTCTACTGGACGATGTCTATCGTTCTCGAGCTGATCCAGTCCCGCATCGAACGTCACTATGCCAGGAGCAAGGTCAGATGAGCGCCGAGACCATCATCGACGTCAAAAATGTTTCCAAGTGGTACGGCGCCTTCCAGGTGCTGACCGACATCAACCTGACGGTCCGCAAGGGCGAACGCATCGTGATTTGCGGTCCGTCCGGATCCGGCAAATCTACCTTGATCCGTTGCTTCAACCGCTTGGAAGCGCACCAGGAAGGTGAGATCGTCGTCAACGGCATCAACCTGCATCCGAAGATGCGCAATGTCTCGGATGTGCGCCGCAACGTCGGCATGGTGTTCCAGCACTTCAACCTTTTCCCGCACATGACCGTGCTGATGAACTGCATGGTCGGACCGATGTGGATCAACGGCGTGCCGGAAGCGGAGGCGCGGGCAAGGGCGCTCACATTCCTCGATCGGGTACGCATCCCGGAACAGGCCCACAAGTTTCCAATCCAGCTTTCCGGCGGCCAACAGCAGCGCGTCGCGATCGCGCGCTCGCTCTGCATGCAGCCGGCCGTGATGCTGTTTGACGAACCGACATCCGCGCTCGACCCCGAGATGGTGTCCGAAGTCCTTGATACCATGACGAGCCTGGCAAAGGACGGCATGACGATGGTCTGCGTCACCCACGAGATGGGGTTCGCCAGGGCCGTCGCAGATCGCGTAATCTTCATGAACTCGGGACAGATTCTCGAGGAGGCTAGGCCCGATGATTTCTTCGACAATCCAAAACACGAGCGGACCAAGCTGTTTCTCGGTCAGATCCTGAAGCATTAGCTCGGCGCCCAACAGTTTCAGCTACCAGTTGATGCTCGTTGGTGCGTTCTGATGCGCGGAACGCGCTCGGCGTGTCTCCGAACGCTTTGCGAAACTCACGCGAGAAGTGCGCTGTGTCCGCGAAGCCTGTGATATTTGCAATTTCCATCACAGTCAGCGAGCCCCCGGAAAGCAGGTACCGCCCGTAGTTCAGTCGCATGTTCCTAAAGGTTCAGCCCTTCTGCGCGGCCCGCAAGGCGGAGGCCGGATAACGTAGGGTCGGGTCGAAGGGATTGAGCTTACTGCTGATCGCTTGCGCCTCTGCCTTCAAGAGATCGGTGATCGTGCCGCTTCGCGTTTCCGTCAGGCGCGATGCCAGCGTGCCGATGCTCAAGGAGGCGACGGCGATGCCGTTGCGGTCAATTACCGGCACGCCGAGCCCAGCCATGCCCTCGATCATCTCGAAATTCATCTGGGCTGCGCCGATCCGCCTGACCTCCTCGATCTTGATGCGCAGGTCCACCTCGTCGATCGCCGCCCGGTCCATGATGCGAGGCATATTAAACTTGATGATCGCCTCGCGTTCTTCCTCTGGCAGGTGGGCGAGGATGGCGATGCTGCCCTGGCCGATGCCGAGCGGCACCTTGCCACCGATGTCGCCGGTAAAGGAGCGGATCGGGAAGGGACCCTCGACGCGGTCGAGGCAGATTGCGTCAAAATTGCTGCGCACCAGCAGAAAGACCGTATCGTTGAAGGTGGCGGACAGCCTCAAGAGCGACGGCCGGGCGATGTCGAGGATGCCTTCTCGCCTGCGCGCCTGCGAGGCGATCGAGAAGAACTCCAGCGACAGGCGGTAGGATTTCCCCTCTGGCATTTGCTCCACGAGGCCTTCGGCAATCAGGGTCTTCAATAGCCGATGCGCCGATGGCTGGCTGAGATTCAGCCTCCGCGCGAGATCGATGACCCGCACACCCTCGCTCGCGTTATCTGCGAGGTCTTTCAGGATGTGGATCGCCTTGGTGAGGCTGGAGCTTCCGGCGTTCTCTGATTCCGACATTTGCGAAAATCTTTCAAAATCTGCGTGGCATAATTCCGTATATCGGATTTTTCTAACAAAAAATTCCGAAATAGAAAATTGCATTTGTGTTTTTCGTCAATTTCCTGGAGTTAATTCACACAAGCCTTCTTCAAGGGGTGGATGTGCCAGACGTGAATAGCCGAGAGGCTATTCCGAGAGCGAAACCGTGCCTTTATCGGGGCACTCGCGTACGCCGGAGATCTCAACGCCTGAAGGAAGGTTCGATGGTTGACGACGTGTCGCAGCCGCCGGGATCGCCGACAAGAAAAATGGGGCAGGCGATCTCAGGGGTAGCGACCCAGGGGAGAATGAGCATGAGTTTCCTGAACCTTGAGAAGGTCTCCAAGTATTATGGATCGGTCGCAGCCGTTCATGATTTCGATCTGGAGGTCGAAAAGGGCGAGTTTATCTCGCTGCTCGGGCCCTCGGGCTGCGGCAAGACGACGACCCTGCAGATGATCACCGGGCTCGTGCGTCCCTCCTCGGGCACGATAACCATGGGCGGGCGCGACATCACTCATTTGCCGCCGCCGCAACGCGAACTGGGCGTAGTCTTCCAGAGCTATGCGCTCTTCCCCCATATGACCGTGGCGCAGAATGTTTCCTTCGGCCTCGAAATGCGCAAGGTCGCAAAACCGGAGCGCGACAAACGGATCAAGGAGATCCTGTCGCTGGTCCATCTCTCGGCGCTTGCCGATCGCTACCCGCGCGAGATGTCGGGCGGGCAGCGCCAGCGCGTGGCGATTGCCCGGGCGCTTGTCATCAATCCGCCGGTGCTTTTGCTTGACGAGCCGCTATCGAACCTCGATGCGCAGCTTCGCGAAGAGATGCAGTTCGAATTGCGCCGCATCCAGCAGACCGTCGGCATCACGACGATCATGGTGACCCATGATCAGGCTGAAGCGCTGTCGATCAGCGATCGCGTCGTCGTCATGGAGAAGGGGCGCATCACCCAGGTCGATACGCCTTACGAACTCTATGAGCATCCCCGCAACGACTTCATCTCGTCCTTCGTCGGCAAGTCCAACTTCATGTGTGCGACCTCGTCCTTCAACGGCAAGGGCGCGTCGATCTGCATCGACAACACGCCGATCCGCTTCAACACCGACCGCCGCGAGCCGGATGGCAAAGTCTCGATCTTCATCCGCCCGGAAAAGCTCCGATTGACCGAGCCGGGCGAGGGCCAGATCCAGGGCAAAGTGACGACACGCTATTTCATGGGGAGCCAATGGCTGGTCAGCGCCGAGACACCGGCGGGCGTTCTTGCCGTTGCTGTTCCCAATCTCGGTGCGCCGCCGCCGATGGAAGGCGAAACCGTTGGGCTTGCCTGGCAGAGTGCCGACTGTCGTGTGCTGGCGGGAGCGGCCAAGTGATGAGCGCCGCTACCTCCGCCATCAAGCCGCGCCAGCTCGCGCCGTTGGCTCTTTCCGGGCCGACCACCCTGTTCTTCATCGGCCTCGTGCTCTTGCCGCTTCTGTTGACGGTGATCCTCTCCTTCAACAGCTATGACTATACCGCCGGGATCCAGAGCGACTTCACCTTCGCCAACTACCTCACGGTGTTGCAGGACGAATATTATCTCTCGACCTTCTGGCGGACATTGCGGCTTGCGCTTCTGACGACGGTCATCGCGGTGGCGATCGGTGTGCCGGAGGCCTACGTCCTCTCGAACATGCGCAAGCCCTGGCGGTCGATCTTCTTGCTCGTGATCATCGGCCCGCTGCTTGTTTCTGTGGTGGTGCGCACCTTCGGCTGGAGCATGCTGCTCGGCAAGAACGGCTTTGTAAACAGCGCGCTTGCCATTGTCGGCCTTGACCCGGTGCAGCTTCTCTACACCGAGACGGCGATCGTCATCGGTCTCGTCCATATCATGCTGCCGTTCATGGTCATCCCCGTCTGGACCGTTCTGCAGAAACTCGACCCGACGGTCGAGGCGGCAGCGCTCACCCTCGGCGCCTCGCGCTTCACCGCCCTTCGTCGCGTCGTCTTTCCGCAGGCGGCTCTCGGCATCCTCTCGGGCAGCCTCATCGTCTTTGCACTCTCGGCAAGCTCGTTTGCCATCCCCGGCCTGCTTGGCGGTCGGCGGCTGAAAATGGCGGCAACACTTGTCTACGACGAGTTCCTGATCGAGCTGAACTGGCCGCTCGGTGCGACCATCGCGATCATCGTGCTTGTCGCCAATCTCGTCATCATGCTCGCCTATAACCGCCTCATCGAGCGGCAGGCGAAGCGCAAGCTGGGTTGAAGCCATGCAGAGAAACGGACCCATCGCTCTCGCATTCCATAGCCTTGTCGTCGTCTTCATGCTGGCGCCGATGGTGGTCGTCTGCCTCGTGGCCTTCACGCCGGAAAACACCCTGGCGATGCCCTGGAATGGGCTGTCGCTACGGTGGTTCAAGGCGGTTTTCCATCATGCCGACTTTATGTCGTCCTTCGGCAACAGCGTAAGGCTCGCCCTGCTGTCAGCCACCATCTCCACCGTTTTTGCGGTTCCGGCGGCGCTGGCGATCACCCGCTACGATTTCCGCGGCCGTGAGGCGCTGAACGCGCTCTTCCTGTCGCCACTGATCATTCCGCACCTGGTCCTCGGCGTCGCTTTCCTGCGTCTCTTCTCGCTGATGGGCATGGGCGGGTCCTTCGGTTGGCTTGTCGCCACCCATGCGATCGTCGTCACCCCCTATACGCTGCGGCTGATCCTGGCGTCACTCACCAGCATGGACCGCAATGCCGAAAATGCGGCGCGCACGCTGGGGGCTGCGGAGTGGACGGTGTTTCGCCGGATCACCATGCCGCTCATGCTGCCAGGTGTCAGCGGCGGCTGGTTGCTCGCCTTCATCAACAGTTTTGACGAGCTGACCATGTCGATCTTCGTGACCTCGCCGTCGACGGTAACGCTGCCGGTCCGCATGTACATGTACGCAAGCGAATCCATCGATCCGATGATGGCGGCCGTTTCGACGCTCATGATCGGACTCGCCACCGTTACGATGATCATCCTCGATCGCCTGTTCGGTCTCGACCGGCTGCTTGTGGGCAAGGGCTGATATCCGATGTCGATGAACCCGTTACTCCGGCGGCGCTACCGCCTGGACGAGACACTCGTGCCCTTCACATTGAACGGGACGGCCCAAACCGGGCGCCGCGGCGACACGGTACTGACGGCGATACTCTCGGTGAGCGGTCGCCTGAGACAGAGCGAATTCACCGGGGAGAACCGGGCCGGCTTCTGCCTGATCGGCGCCTGTCAGGATTGTTATGTGATGACGGCGCAAGGCAGCCGCGTCCGCGCCTGCAGCACCGCCTTGCTCGCGGGCATGGCTTTCATCACCGATCTCGGCGCGGTGTCGGAGACGGCCCATGATTGAGCCGTTGCAGCCCGTCATCGTTGGCGCCGGACCGGCGGGCATACGCGCCGCCGAGCGCCTCGTGCGCGCAGGTCTCAGGCCGATCGTGCTTGACGAAGGTCTGCGCGCTGGCGGGCAGATCTATCGACGCCCGCTGATCGACGACGGTCGATCCTATCGCAGCCGCTATGGTTCGGAAGCCGGCAAGGCAAGAAGGTTACACGAGGCTTTCGAGGCACTCTTGCCTGCGATCGACTATCGCCCCGAAACGCTGGTCTGGAATGTTTCGGCGGCTGAGCACGGCAATCAGCTCGATGTCCTTTTGGCCGGCGTGCATCGGCAGATCGGCTTTTCGCAACTGATCCTGTGCACCGGCGCGACCGATCGCGTGCTGCCATTTCCGGGATGGACGACGCCTGGAGTTTACACGCTCGGCGCCTCCCAAGTGGCGCTGAAAGCCCAGGGCTGCACAATTGGCGACCGCATCGTCTTCATGGGCTCCGGTCCGCTGCTCTACCTCGTTGCCTGGCAATATATGAAGGCCGGCGCGTGCGTGGAGGCGGTGCTCGACACAGCACCCATCACGTCGAAGCGACACTTGCTGTCGCTTGCCATCCATGCGCCGCGCATCGTCGGGCTTGGTGTTTTCTACGGGCTCCAGCTCCAGCTGGCCGGCGTGAAGATCCGCAACGGCGTGCGGCCGGAGGCGGTCCTCGGGACGGGCCAGGTCGAGGGTCTTCGCTTCCGTCGGCGGGCAAGCAAAGGTGAGGTCGTCGAGACGGTATCCTGCGACGCGCTCGCCTACGGTTTTGCCCTTCGTCCAGAAACCCAGCTTGCCGATCTTGCCGGCTGCCGTTTCTGTTTTGACGAGCGCGATCGCGTGTGGCTGCCTGAGCGAGACGCCATGGGGCGCACTAGCCGGGCCAACGTATACGTTGCCGGTGACGGCAGCGGAATTGCCGGCGCCGATGCGGCGGAAGTCTCGGGCGAGCTCGCCGCGGCCGCTCTGCTCGAGGATGCGGGGAAAGCATCAGCGGATGGAGCGCGCCTGATGGCGGCTCGCGAAGCGATCCTGCGGCAGCGTGATATCCTCGAACGTGCCTTTCCCTTCCCGGTTGATTGGTTCGAGACGGTCCCGGACGAGACGACGCTGTGTCGTTGCGAGGAGATTACCATTGCAGAAGGACGCCGCGCCATTGCGAGCGGCTCCATCAGCGAGATCAACCGCCTGAAGGCGCTGAGCCGGGTCGGGATGGGACGTTGCCAGGGGCGCATGTGTTCCGCCGCTGCCACCGAGTTCTTGAGCGGGCTTTGTGGCGTTTCGCCCGGTGAGGTTGGTCGCCTTCGCGCTCAGGCGCCGGTCAAGCCGATCCCGCTTGGTTTCGGTGCTGCCGTAGAAGCGGAGGCTCGGTCATGAGATGGCGCATCTCCGTCGACGTCGCGATCATCGGCGGCGGGCTGGTCGGCAGCTCCGCAGCACTTGCCATGCGTAAAGCGGGGCTTTCAGTCGCCCTCATCGATAGGGGCTATTGTGGCGCGCAGGCGAGCGGGGTGAACTATGGCGGCGTGCGCCGGCAGGGCCGCGCCCCCGAACAATTGCCTTTGTCGCAGCGCGCACACGGTATCTGGCCGCAACTCAAGGCAATGGTCGGCATCGATGCCGAGTACATGCGCTCCGGCCATCTGAAGCTCGCCCGCACGGAAAAGGATTTTGCCAAGCTCGAAGCCTATGCCGAGACGGTTCGGGACTATGGGTTGGGGCTTGAGCTCGTTGCCGGTTCGGCGTTGGCGCACCGGTTCCCCTGGCTTTCCGCCCAGGCGGTCGGCGCGTCGCTCTGCCCCGATGACGGCCACGCCAATCCGCGTCTCGTTGCGCCCGCCTTCGCAAGAGCCGCCGAGCGCGCCGGCGCGATGGTACTGGAGCAGACGCCGGTGCGCGACGTCGCTGCGACCGGAAACGGTTTCGAGATCCTCGCCGGCGACGGCATCGAGATCCGCTGCCAACAA
The DNA here is from genome assembly GCF_014852195.1 of Ensifer sp. ENS08. Lineage (NCBI taxonomy): Bacteria > Pseudomonadati > Pseudomonadota > Alphaproteobacteria > Hyphomicrobiales > Rhizobiaceae > Ensifer > Ensifer sp. ENS08. The sequence goes on along the minus strand of NZ_JACVBF010000005.1, from coordinate 334,067 downwards.
CTGGTCAACAGCGCCGGTGCCTGGTCCGACCGCTTTGCCGCGAATTTCAACGAGCCTGTACCGCTGACACGTATCTATCCCTCGATGGTGGTCACCGAACCTCTGCCATTGCGTTTGCCCGTCAGCATGGGTGAACAGGGCGGCAGCTTCTATGGCCGGCAGGTGGCGCGCGGCAACTACGTCATGGGGGGCGGTCGCGGCCTGCCCCTTGGAGATCCCGACTATTCGCGTCCGTCGGTGACGGCTGCATCCTCCGTCATGCAGCGTGCAATCACGCTCTTTCCGCATCTGGCTGAAGCCCAGGTCATCCGCTTCTGGTCTGGAACCGAGGCGGAAATGCCCGACGGCAACCCGGTGATCGGCCCGAGCGAGACGACATCAGGCCTCTTCCACGCTTTTGGCTTCTGCGGCGCAGGTTTTCAGACCGCGCCCGCCGTCGGCGAAGTGCTCGCAGAACTCGTCACCGCGGGCCGCAGCACTACGCCGATAGACGCCTTTTCCATTGGCCGCTTCCGCAAGGTGGCGGCCGAAACTGCAGCCTCGTTGTGAACAGAAAGGGGAATACCATGATCGACCAACGGCTTACCAAAACCACGGCCCTCGCACTGCTGGTGTTCGTTGTGCAGCACAATTGTGCCTCGGCGGAAACCAAGACGCTCTACATCGGCATGAACGGCGGAAACTTCGAACGCGCCTATACGGAGCACGTGCTGCCGCCTTTCGAAAAGGCGAACGACGTCAAGGTCGTCGTCGTACCCGGCACATCCGCCGACATCCTCGCCAAGGCAACCGCCGCCAAGGACAATCCGCAGATGCATGTCATGCTGCTTGACGATGGCGTAATGGTGCGCGCCATCGGCGGCGGTCTCTGCCAGAAGATTGCTGCTGATCCGGTGCTTGACCAGATCCAAATGGCTGCCCGCCTGAAAGACGACATGGCGATCGGCGTCGACATGGGCATGACTGGCCTTGCCTATAACAAGAAGCTCTTCGACGAGAAGGGCTGGCCGGCGCCGACCTCGTGGATGGACATGGCCGATCCCAAGTTCGAAAACGCCGTCGTGTTCCAGTCGGCTTCCGCATCGAGCTTCGGCCTGCACGCCTTCCTGATGTTCAACCGCATCCAGGGCGGCGACGAGACCAACGTTGAACCGGGTTTCGACAAGTTCTCCGATACGATCGGCAAGAACGTCATCGAGTTCATCCCGAGTTCGGCGAAGATCTCCGAAATGGTGCAGACCGGAGAGGCAGCGATCTTCCCGCTGACCCCAACGGCCGTCAACAACCTCAAAGACAAGGGCATTCCAGTGGAATACGCCCAGCCGAAGGAAGGCTCCGTCGTGCTCGCCGTCACCGAATGCGTGATCGCCAACAACAGCGAACCGGAACTCAGTCAGAAGCTCGCCCACTACCTGCTTTCCGCCGAGGCACAGAGCCTGGCGCTCGATCAGGGCAACATCATCCCGTCAAACATCAACGCCAAGGCCGGCACAGATGCGGCAAACGCGAAGCTCTCGACGTTTAAGGCCAACATGGAGACCGCCAAGGTCCTCGATTGGGATGCGATCAACCAGAACCGGCAGGAATGGAACAAGCGCTGGAACCGCATGATCGAACGGTAGGTATGGCGGGAACGCTTATCGGTCCGCCAGGCGCGCAGGCGCGCCTGGCGGTGCGACATGGGTTCCCGGGCAATGCACCGGAAAATCCAGTCAACGACGGCGCGAACGAGGTGCTGGCGCGCTTGCTTGAAGCGTACGCCGTGCGCACAACGAAAATGAGCCTCCGCAGGGGGGCGGAGGCTCGCGCGCTCAAATATTGTCGGTAACAAGTTTTATAAATATCAAGCAGTTACACGGAAACATGAACCGTAAACGCAGCGGCGGCTGCGTCGAAATAGGATGGCGGTGTGTGCAAATGCAGATGCAGTTTGCCAATCGGGAAACCGCATAGCAACTCGCCCAAATGGACACTTTGCGTAATACATTGGGATTAGCCAATGACGCGACGCGAGCGCTAGAAAAATCGCGTAACGTTTCGTCGGGGCGGCTCCGCCACGTTAGTGATTGCGACGTGGCTGTGAGGCATCGGCGCTCGCAATATGTACACTGAAACGATCAAATCATTGGGGAAAGGCGAAGCGGTAACGCATGTAGTGCCTCTCCCGACGGTCGCGACCTAGTCTCGCAACAAACAGCGCAAATCACCAACGTCGTGCAATTGTTTTTGAACTTATGCCATCCGCGTAAGCAGCACAGCCAGTGGGATGCTTGCGGCATGGCGCTCATGGCTGCCCCCGCTCTATAATCGAGCTGTCGCGTATATCATTCACAATTGTAACGAGCCCTGTTGGAATTAACTGTTACATTTGGAACAGGTTCGTCGGCACTCGTCATGTAAAGTGCGGAAAGGCTGGCTGAATAAATTCAGTCAAAGGCTATGTCCGATACTAAATGTCAGGGATTTTCGTCCGAAAATCCGACGGATATCCTTGTTTTGTCGCCAAAGTAAACGTTTCTCGTTGAATTTTTAACGAGGTGGATCTTTTCCATAGTGTTGCATACGAAACCCGACGACCAACTGACGGCTCTGTCCCAATGTGAAGCAGAGCCCGACGGCGGTTGGACATGCCCTGGCGTTGGTCTGGGCGATTGGCAGGTCCCGCGTGGCGTGACCGTGCCAACTTGAACGCACAGTAAACCGACCATCAGCCGCGGCAGAACTAGCGGGCAACAGCGCGCTACAAAAACGATGGGAGGCTTCCGTGAAGACAAGTGTACGCTGCATATGCGCCATGCTCGCCGAAGAGGCAATCGTCCTATCAGCCTACAACGATGGCACAGGAACCATGACGGTCGGCGCCGGACATACGGCGGCGGCCGGTCCACCTGTTCCCCGCTCCGGCCTGACGATCACCCTGACGGAGGCGATCAACATCTTCCGCACCGATCTTGCCAAGTTCGAGGCGCAGGTCCAGGCAGCCGTCAGGACCCCACTGGCGCAGCATCAGTTCGATGCCCTTGTGTCGTGGCACTTCAATACGGGCGCGATATCGAAGGCAGGCTTGACGCAGAAGCTCAATGCCGGAGACGCTGTTGGCGCGGCCGCCGAATTTGCGCGCTGGAACAAGAGCAACGGCAAGGTGCTCGACGGCTTGGTCGCGCGTCGCGAGCGTGAAGCAGCCATGTTCGCAAAGGGAGAGTATGGCAGCCCGAAGATCCGCGTTCTGGAGAGCAGGGGCGGCCCGGACGAAATCTTCACCGCCGACCAGATCGAGACGCTCCTCGGGGGTGCCCCGAACTCGGAAGAAGAACAGACCACCGAAGAACTGCTGGCCAATCCGATCTCGCAGCTTCTCCCGCTCAACCGGCCCAAGCAATCCGCCGCGCTCACGAACACCGTGCTTCAGGAGTTTAGAAACCTCATCCCGGAAGAGGGGCGTGATGACGCTGTGACGTTGGTCGCCGTGCGCGGCTACTACCTCAACTCGATGGGCAAGGAGAGCGCAAACGATCGCGGCGTCTACGACGACGCGATCTTCATCGTCGAGCCGAGCGGTGTCCACAACTTCAACGCCAATACGGACCCCAGCCGTTTCGGTCGCGGTATCGCGCGGCTGAAGCCACGCCAGGCGATCCGGTACAGACCCGGTCTACACGGGTTTGGGCGCAAGAACGGACCCTATCCCGCCTTCCGGCAGGACAGCGACTGCACGGTCATTCGCGATGAAACCGGTGAGGATACGGATTCGCAGGATGGCCGCTTCTGGATCAATCTCCACCGCGGCGGCGTCACGTCCACCTCCAGCCTCGGTTGCCAGACGGTCCCACCGCATCAGTGGAACGAATTCAAGACCCTCGTAGACGGTCTGCTGAAGAAGCATGGACAGGAGACTTTTTACTACTTGCTCGTCGATCAGGACGATGTCCCACAGGAGGAAACGACCATGCCTGTTATCACGCAGCCGGCACCGGCTCCGGCGACGACCGAGGCGAACCCCGCACAATTGCTGCAACAGATCCTCGCGCTCGCTGCGATGTCGCGCGGACACAAGCCCGCGAACCAGGGCGACATGACCTGGCTGGTCGATGTCTTGCGGGCACTTGTCACCCAACCGACGATCAATGGCGTTGTCCTGAATGGCGCGAAACCGGACCCGCTCGCATCGGTCAGCGACCCTGACCTGACGCCGGTCAACGGTGCGCTCGGAAAGACGCTCGGGAATGCGCTCGACGGCCGCAAGACCGCGATAGGTGCCATCGGCATGCTCGCCACGACCCTTCTGCCAATCTTCTTCCCGCAGCTGGCGCCGGTCACGGCGATCGCTGCACCCTTGATCGAGGGGGCGGCGAACGCGGGCGCCACAGCGGCGGCGACGCATGCTGGCGGAGGGCTCGGCAGCGAGCTTGTAACGGCCGCCTTCCCTGTCTTTGCCGCGATCAGCGGCTGGGGCGTGATGGGCAAGGTTGAAAAATGGGTCCGCGCCCTTCGGGGCGGGCTTGAAGCGCCGGCCGCGTGAGAACCGCGGCTGCTCACGCCAAGACAACAGGGAAACGCACATCAGGGCCATAAAGGAAAAAAGAGATGAAACGCTTGGTTGTTTGTTTCGACGGAACCTGGAACGACGCCGATAGTGCCCGTTCCGAAACGAATGTCGCGCGGATCGCGAGGGCCATTCGCGCTTGCCAGGACGAAAGAGGCGGTATTCCGCAATCTGTCCTGTACCTGCGTGGTATCGGATCGTCCGGCCTGCAAATTCAACGCCTTTTGGATGGCGCGATCGGCACTGGCGTCGATGAGAACATCCGCTCCGGATACATGTTCCTCGCCCAGAACTATGTTTCAGGCGACGAGATCTATCTGTTCGGTTTCTCGCGTGGCGCCTTTTCCGCGCGCAGCCTGGCGGGGCTGATCGCCTCATGCGGACTTCTCAGACGGCAGCGGCTCGGGGATCTGCGCAACGCCTGGCAGTATTACAGAACCACCGAGGACCGGTCGCCGAAGGATTTCGTTGATAGATATTCGACGGATGCGCACCTGGATGTCGAAGTCACGATGCTCGGGGTCTGGGACACGGTCGGCGCGCTCGGCGTTCCCAGCCACATTTTCAGTGGCTTCAACTGCAGGGAATATGGATTCCACAATACCACGGCCTCAAAGATAACGCGCCACGCCTACCACGCGATGGCCATCGATGAGTCGCGAGACGAGTTCGTGCCGACGCTCTGGACAGGCGACGTCCCGGCCAATTGCACGATAGAGCAGGTCTGGTTCGCAGGCAGCCATGGAGACGTTGGCGGAGGGTATGTCGACCGTTCACTGGCCGATATCCCGCTGGTCTGGATGGCGCAAAAGGCGCAGGCCTGCGGGCTTGTGATGGACTGGACGATGCTCCCGAAAGGACTCGACGTCAGCGCCCCGCATCACGACTCGCGTGCAGGCTGGTCGCTTAAGGACCGGTTGACGCCGACATTCCGGCAAATCTGCGAGAAGCCGTTCAGGGTGAATTACTACGAAACGCTTTACCGGCCGCGCGATGGACAGGGCATCGCTCAACGCACGATCAACGAATCCCTTCATGAAAGCGTGATCGCGCGCTATGGGCAGACAGTTTCCTTTTCTCCGGACGACGATCCGTCGGCGCGCGCGCAGCAAGTCTACAAGCCCAGAAATCTCGCTCCGCTTTTCAATGTCCCGGTTCGGGGGCAGCGCCCAGTGGCGCCCAATGTGATCGCGGCTCAGACTGCCCAGGTCGCGACCGTTTGAAAACACCTACACGCCCGGTTCATGGGGCTGGACGGGACGATGCACGGCAAGACGAGGAGGTCTTGCCGTGCATTTTCGTCTGGCCGCTCGTGAAGCCAAAGCTGGAATGGATTTCACCTGAGCCGGAGGTCAAGGCGACACTGCACATTCGCAACCGCATTGCACCGTCATCGGTTTTGTGGAGCCGGACGTCCGTGCCGCAGCGTTTGGGGCCGAGCAACTTTCAGGGGGCCTCGCTTGATGGCCCACCCGAGAATGCGCCGCAAAAAAGAGATCGCCAGGTGGTGCCCGTGACCTACTGCCATGGTCCAATCCGCTTCACGTGTCCGCACGGACCAGCATTGCCAGCAATCGTGCACTGCCCGCCGGTAAGCGAGCGGCTAGGCACGTTCTAGGCCCTTGCGGGCTTGCGGTCACGCTGCCGAGGCAGAATAGGCGATCGGTGGTTAGTCCCAGTGACCGTGACGCCGGTCGCCTCGTCCGTCTTCTTGAGCTTACGGATCCCGGCCCACATATGGCGTCGTCGGCGCCGGCTAGCGGTCCGTCTTCGAAATGCTTTGCGAAACCTCGGGCAAATGCACCGGATCTTGCTGCGCACCGGCACCAGACCCAGGCTTCTCAGTCATGTCGCTTCCCGCCGGAATGCTGTTGATCCGGAACAGGGTGGCGAGATGTTGAGACTTTTGCGTCCCGGGAAAATGACCTGAGAACAGCCGCTCGACGGTTCCGTCCTCGAACATGCCGTAAAGCGCAAGTGTGATGCGCTCGGGGAAATCGGGGAAACGGCGAGATGAGACCACGAGGGCGTAGGGCTCGTAGGTGCCTTCCGTAGTCGGTGTGGTGTCGGCAGCACAACGGGTACCGGTACGTTCGCCATAGTCGGCAAGTGCGGCCTTGATGATATCGACATCCCCGAAATAGCGGGCCAGCCGACCGTTACAAAATTCGTCCGCCGCCTCGGAATGCGAGTCGATTTCTCGCGGGCAGATCATCCAGTTGTCCTGCGTCAGGTGCGCCGCATTGGTTTTCAGCGTGTCGCCGATCGTAGATCCCTTGACGTAGCCCCAGATCTCAAAGGTTCTCTTCTTCTCGGTGTTTTCCTTCGTGGGCTGCTGGAGAGTGAAATCAAACTTCTGTTCCAGCCAGCCGAGAAGGCCGTTTCCGGCGGTTGCTGCAGGTTGGGTCGTACTGGGCGGGGTGGCTTGGTTCGCGGGCACCGACGACCATCTTCTCGTCTTCGGATCTTCGCCCTTTGCCTGTTTCAGCCAATTGAACACGTCCGTGCAGGTCGGTTTGGGCGGTGCGTCTTTGGGAAGGTCTCCGGCTGCCTCTGACGAACGTGGATCGAGATGCGCCTTGACGTATGAGCCGTTCGCCACGAAGACGATGGGCGAGAACGCAAGATAGGGTGCCTGCCCGTTGTAGGCGAAGTTCTGCATCCGCTTGAGCGTGATCGTCGTCGGATCGCAAAGTAGGTCGTAGTCGCCGTCGCCTGTTTTCAGGAACGCGGCTCGTTTCTTTGCGTCCACGCCCTCTTCGCTAAAATGATATCCCGCACGCTGGACGGCCTCGGTGCAGATATCCCAAAAGAAGCCGAGATAGCCTTTGGTGTCTCGGTCCCGCCAGATGAAGGGTCGCGCATCTTCGCGCACCCCAATCCTAATCTCACCGCTGTCAAGCGTCTCAGCACGCGCAGTGTAAGAGAGGACATGCGCTGGGACGAGTGCGGCGACGACGAATTTGGCGAGCAGTGGGCGCATCGGCTACTCCGCGGGTGTTGGTCTTGACGCCACGCGTGCGGGCGTCTTTCCCGAACGGAAGCGCTCGGCGCCGCCGCGTTGGTTGAGAAGAGCAGCCGTGACGCAAAACACGACGACGAAGCCGATGAACGCCGAGAACATCGCCGAGTAGACGACGAGACCTCTATCGATTGCGTCGAGGCTCAGAGTGGTTGCGGGCTTTGTTGCCCATGATGTCAGGTAACGGGTCGCCCCTCCGCAGACGGCCATGACAACCGATGCGCCGACCGCCCAGATCAGGCTTGAGAGATACGTCGGCTGCAGCGAGAGTGACAGTGCCCGAGCCAACCATGCATCGAGCAGGAACGCCACGATCAGGGCAAGTACGGCGCCGCGAACGGCCGTCGGCGCGTTGTATTCGAACGAAAGCTGCAGGAACAGCGAGAGGCCTTGATCGCCGGCGGCCCAACCTGTGTCGAGGCCGGTTTTCCAGAGCTGCAGCCCCATGACGAATACGGCGGCGACGGCCCAGGACACGAAAACGACGAGCACGGCTTGCGGCAACCACGAGGTCCAATGCGCCTCGCGCATGTTCCGCCAACGACGCGACTGCATGCCTGCGTCGCGAAGCGCGAGCGTCACAATCATCGGGATGCAGTAGTTGTTGAACGCGTAGAAGATGTAGGTCAGCGTGCGAGAATAGACATTGACGGGGCTACCCCATACGAGCTCGCTTTCAAACCGACCGGGTAGCAGGCTCCAAAAGAGGCTGACGAAGAGCACGGTGCCGAGGGCCCAGAGCGCAGTCAACGTCGCGTAGGATCTGCGATAGCCAGCGCTTAAATGGGGGTGCAACAGGGCGCCGAGGAACTGCTCGAGCTTTTTCCGGGCAACGACTTGCTGATGTGCCGCCGCCTCGTCTGCCGTCGCCGGCGAGACGACGATGATCTCGTGCTCGACATAGAGCGCGAGCAGGATGCAAAGATCGTCTGCAAGGTCGTCGGCATCCGACGCCAATCGCTCCCAGGTCGCCCTCTTGCGTTCGCCGAGGCTTGCATCGGCGGCTCCGTTGCTGACAGGCGCTTCCTTCGCCGCGCCTGACCCGTAGCCCGACCTCTCGTCCAGATCCACGACCAACTGATCCCGTCGCTTGCTGAGCTCTTCCTCAAGTTTCTGAAAACGCTCCCGCGCGGGGGCGTTGGCGAGCTTCAGCTTGCGGTCGAGGATCCAGGCAGAGACGGAGAAGATCAGTTCCAGATCGAGACGAAAGTCCTCGGGTTCGCTCAACTGATCCTTCGCGGCCGCCTGATAATGATCAATACGCTCCCAATTGCTGCGCGGAATGAGGAGGGTGTTCTTTTCGAGGGATGACGCGCTGTCGGCCGAGATCGCGAGGTCCTTCCGGCGCAGATCTTCACTGGCGCCGATGACGCGGGTGGGAATACCCGCCAGGCGGTGGGCAGCACTTCGCATCCAGTCCTCGAAGCTTCCCAGAAGCGGGAAACTGGGTGCCAGACCGACCATGATCAGCGCGATGGCAAGCGAGACCGATGCGTCGATGCCAATATCGATGTCCCGCACGACCGACGGAACGACGATGGTGGACAGAGGCTGCATCCAGGTGCTTGCAGCACTGTTGCTGCCCGGGGTGAAGCCTGTGGTGATCGCTACCGGGGCATCGACGGAAGGAACGGGAAGCTTGCTCGCACCGATCGAAAGATCCGGGCCACCGAGCATTGGGAGGAGTTCCGCGTAGGCGCAGAGGAAGAAGTAGATGATCAGAAGTATGAGCGCGTAGCATGCGTAGGCGTGCATGACGATGCGCCGCGCCCGAAGCTTGTCGGGCGACAACAGGTTGACAAGCCGCTCCATCTGCCGCCCGCCCTCGTAGGTGACACGGTTGAAGCGCCCGTAAGAATAAAATAGGACTATCGCCGCTCCGAAGAGCAGCGCGACAAGGTTCGGCATGGTGGTAAATCACAGTTTGGGGCAGTGCCTTAACGGCACTGCTGTACCGCCGGGTTGCATTGTGCAGCTGCCGTCGCAGGCACGAATGACGTCAGGGCAATGAGCACGAGCAATAGCTTCATCATGGCATCCTCCCTTGCGATTTTGCTTTTTGATGCAGGAAGCGATCAGTTAACAAGTCGCGTTGTCGAAAGGCATAAGTTGCAAGACAACCGAGTGTTCAAGGAACTACTTTCCCGATTGTATGATACCAAACGCGTCACGGCGTGGATGTTACGTTCGTAACACCTGAAGTCTCTGGGCAGGTGTAATTTACATCGGTCTCTGTGCGTTCCGCGCCATCGCCAGCGCGGTCACCAATCTCCGGATCTCCAGGCAACGCGCCGGCGAAAGCTGGATGGATGGATCTCTAGCGCAGCCGCGGGCTGCTGCGGAATATCTCAGCAGCGGCGCTTGAGCCGTCGCTGACATTCGACGCCGACCGGATAGGACCAAGTCTTCCGTCCGAATGGGGCGGCCCGCATCGTTATGGACTGGGAGGCCTGCCACTGGCTGGCGCCAGCTGGTACGAGACGGTCCTCATGGCACCATAAGGGACGCTCCACGGCGAGGTAGGGAATGGCTGCTGCACGGAAGAAGAACCTGACTTGCGCAATCGCGGATCGGGCGGACAGTTCGCGCGAACCGGCTTTGTTCGCTTTCGCGGCCGCCGCCTGGTACACCCACTTTGTCCGTCTGAGCGGCACCGCGACCACCGCCGTATTCGTGGATCCGTTTCGCGGTGCCTACGCACCCTTGCCAAATCGGCTTTCGAGATATGCTACACCAAACGACACGATGTCCCGCGCGTCGAAGAGGTGGCAGAACGCATCTCCGACCGTCCCGCTCCGGTGCCGGCTAGTGGCAACGTAGGCATTCGCAATCGTTTCGACCGCGTCGGCCTGGCCCGCGACCGCAAAACGATCAAGGATGCCGTTGGTGTCAAAGTCTTCGGCGGTCTCCCATACCGTTTCACCATTCGGACCAAGAAGCGGCATCTCGTAAGTCACGCGCCGCTTGCCGGGGATGTCGGCGATGGCTTCCGCATAGTGGAGAGCGGTAACGGAGTTCAAAGGGGCGCCCAGCAAGAGCACTTTTCCCCTTAGTTCGACAAATCGTTGGATTGGCGAGCCATTTCCCAAGGCCTGGCCAAGCCGATGAGGCTCGATCAACGTCTCGGAAAGTGGCCCAACCGCAACCATAGATGCGTCGGGATGAGCGCTACGGCGTGCGCCGGGCGCTTCAACAAGAAACTGGTTGAGCAGGCCGAAACCCGGATAGGTGCGAGCGGTTGCGGGATCGAACGGCGGCCAAGTACGACGCGCTTCATCAGCCATCCGGGCGCCATTCAAAGTTTCCTCGTAGGGTGAGCGGTCCCATGAGGCATAGCCCATAAGGGTGCCCGATGATCCAATCGCATCGAGAAGTGCGCCGACAATGGCCGTCGGCCCGCCTTTGACAGCACCAACGGCTTTCAAGGAGGCGTGAACCATCACAAGATCGCCCGTTCGAACGCCCAGTTGTCGAAGATCCGTCGTAATTTCAGTCCGGGTTTTCATCGAACCAGTTCAGATTTTCCGAGGTCTTGAAATCAGGCCGCCAGGGCCAGCACGAGTACCCACGCTACCAGTGAGGGCGAAGGTCAAAGCCAGCATGCTTGTGCGGAGGCCGGCGGGCGACTTGCCAATTGTAGGCATGAACTGTCTCCTCTCCGAGCAAACAATGCTTAATTGAGGCTGGATGCATAGGCGTGTTCCATGCGATGTTTAAAGCGACGCCCGACGAGCCGTAGCGAGCACCGTGGCCTAGAGGGCCTCGCTCGCGACTTTGGCCGCCATCGATACCAGGAGCGCTGCCAAAGCCACGGCTGTTCCAAGTCTCGCGATCTTCATACGGCGTTCGCGACGGCCGTTCCAGTCATATCCCATCAGCGTCGCCTCCCGTTCCGCATTTGGTTTGGTCCGCCAAGGGCTTTCAATCGACCTTGCGCCCTGGCCGGCGTTCTTGAAGTAACTTGAGGTATCTGCGCCGGATGCAATCGATGGGCACATCGCCGGTGAACCGCAGCTTGAGCAGGACCTCGACCTCGGCATCACGCTCGATCGCCATGCCGCACTCTGCCCATTTCGCAACGACGCGATCGGCGATTTCCTTCCGCGTGGTCACGAACGTCCCTTTGCTTTGGGTCATTTTCGTTGCAGGGCGAGCGCGCCGGCCTCCCGGCAGACACCCCGCAGCGATGAAGACCGATCCGCAAGGCCTCCCAACGTCCCACTGATGTGATCGGCCTGTTGTCTGGTTAATCTGAACTGCAGCGCCGACACATCCGTGAGATTAGGGTCGACGCTGAATTCGATCCTCAAGAAAACGTCGCCCGTTTCATCGCCTTTTGCCGGCTCGGCTTTCCAGCCGACGATGGTCGAGGACCTGACATTGCCACGCCCGTCCGTACTCCAGTCGTTCATGTGCTTGCAAACCTCTCTCTTTGCGAAAACCAACGACAGACAAGAAGCTCTAGACCGCACGCCAGGAAGAATGTCCGAAAGTGCGCGTATCGGAATTGGTACATACCAGTGTTAAGCAATAGTTTTGATTTATGCATTTGGCATTTAAAAATTACAGGTCGCTAAAAGATTGATGCGACAATAGAGCCAGACACTTCCTTGCGCTGATTGTTAGCGCAAGGATTGCAGCTTGCCTGTAGGATGTCCTTTCTCAAAGCAAACGGGAGGTTGTTATGAGTGATCACGTCTATAAGAAGGTAGAGCTGGTCGGCAGTTCGAAGTCGTCTGTTACAGACGCTATCGAAACCGCGATCGCGCGTGCATCGAAGACCATGAGAAACCTGGAATGGTTCGAGGTCGACCAGATCAGGGGACACATCAAGGATGGCGAAGTCGCGCACTACCAGGTGGTCATGAAGGTCGGGTTTCGTATTGACGACTGAACAGGCGACGCGTGGGCGCCAGCTTGGATCGACTGGCGCTTGCAGCAACGATCGTTGCGCCACGCCGGTAAAACACGCGGCTCAGTCGATTGTGCAGGGTTAGTAAGGGCTACATTCTGTTCCAGCATAAAGCTCCGCGCATGACAGGGGTGTGCCATGGAGCCCCTGCGGGCACGCTGCTGCAGAGCGAAAGAAGACGTGGTGGCCAGGACGCTGGTCAACGAACGCGGGCGCGAGATCATGGCGAGGTTCCGCGGAACCACGCTCGCCGGCTGTCTTTCCCGCGCAGGTGCGCAGCAAGGTGCGGTACAGGCTGAGCGTCGTCTTTGCCAGACCGAGCAACTTGAACACCATCGACGTAAGGTAAGTTTTGCCCCGAAACCCCACCCCTCGAACTACCTTCCGCCCATCAAGTTCAGGACGACAAATCGTCAGGCTCCCCGGCCTTTTCGATCTGCTCCCGGATATAGGATTCGATGTAGTCGAAGACCTCGGCCGCGCCTGCGTCCGTCGCGATCAGATCGATCGGCCGACGGCCGCCGAGATGCACGCTTTCTCTGCGTGCCCATTTCAGGATCTCGCCTTCGCCTCGCAGGACCGGGCGCGCCATCTCCAGCATTTTCGCAAGGTGATGCGGCTTCGCATACCATGAGTGTGGCTTGATGCTGGCACGACGGCGGCCGGGAACGACATCCGGCAATTGCGAGGCGCGCAGCTCTTCATCCAAAATATGCCGCCGCACCCAATGGGCGAGCTTCGCAAGCGAGACGTTCGCCTCGCGCTCAAGATCGCCGCCAGCGCCGACATTGCGCGTCGGGATCACCAGCCCACGGACGATATGGGGGCAACGCGCTTTCAGCATCTCAAGTGCCGGCGCCAGGTCCGTGTCATTGGTGACAAGTACCACTTGGTCGACGTCCCCGCTCAGCGCGTCGTCGTAGAGTTGGAGCGCCAGATTCACATCCGACTGCTTTTCCTCAAGCTTCCACACCTGGATCTTGTCGCAGTCACGCGGCCAGCGTTTCGGATCATCCGCCGGAACGATATGCTGGTTGGCCTTGTAGAGCGAATAATAGCCCATCACGAAGGAAAGCCGTCCGGCACAATGCGCCGTCAGGGCATTGTGGTAGTGAGCCTGCGACGAGACCGAATCCTCTCCCTTGGCCGCGCTGTCGATAATCTTCGCCGTGAAGTATTTAATCGCACAGTCCGGGTGCAGGATCATCGTCGCCGGATCGGCGCCCGGTTCGGGACGATAAAGGATGCTCGGCAGTATATGCGCCTCGAATAGGGCGAGAACATCGAGCCATTTAAACGCGGTCTTGCGTAGGCATCCATAATAGAGATTATAGCCGTCGATATAGACGCGTGTTCGTAACGCTGGCACTCCTTGCTCCCGGGCATAAAAAAACCGGCTTGCGCCGGCTTTTTCCCCCAACCGCCCGGAGCCCATGTCTCTCAGGATGCTGGGTTAGTTGTTAACTGCCAACATAGTGTTGGGAGGGCTTATAGTCAATTGGATTTGACGGTCGTTTGCGCTTCGAAGCCAACGATTTGGCCTTGTAGGCCGCTAAAATAGGCATGCCTTGCGAAATTCGCAATCGAATTGCCCTATCCGTCGCAGTCGATCGTTCTGCCGATCGTCGAGGACCTGTCACTTGCCATGGTCGACCGGTTCAGCGCCAGCCGCTTCTGGAATCAGGTGAGAACCTACGGTGCCACCCCCATCCACTACCTCGGCGGGATTCTCCAGATTCTCCTAAAGCAACCCGAAAGCAAAGGTGACCGCGAGCATCCGGTGCGGGTCGCGTGGGGCGGCGGCTGCCCAAAGGAGGTGTGGCCGCTCTTCAAGGAGCGTTTTGGTATAGATATGCGCGAGTGCTACGGCATGACCGAAGCCTCCAGCATCACCACCTGCAACGCCACCGGCGTTGTCGGCGCCGTGGGTCAACCGATGCCCTGGTTCTCGGTCGATATCCTCGACGAAAAGGGCGAGCCGGTGCCGACAGGGGGCAGGGGCGAGATCGTCGTGCGCACTTCGCTGGAGGGCGCGCTGCACACCGGCGATTCCGGCTCATTCGCGCAACATCGCCGTTGTCGACGAGTTCGAACGCACGCCGAGCCAGCGGATCATGAAGAATCGGTCGCCTGTCGCACTCGGCGATTGCTGGGACCGACTGGCGCAGCAATAGGGCTGGCGTGCTTTGGGCCGAGTGCGCGCATGAAGGGAAGCGACGGTATGGATCAGTCTGGCGAAATCGTGCTGGTTGGTTGCGGCAACATGGGTTTTGCGCTGCTTGAAGGCTGGGTGGCCCGGTTTGGCATTGCCGCTGACCGAATTCATGTGGTCGAGCCGGTGGAGGCCCTCCGCCGGCGCGCAGTGGCAGCGGGCGCTGCGGCCTACGCGGATGCGTCCGAGCTGCCGCAGGCACTGCAGCCGCGCGCCTTCATTGTCGCCGTCAAGCCGCAGGTCATCGGCTCGATGCTTGCGACATACCGGCGGTTTAGCGCAACCGCCGCCTTTGTCAGCATCGCCGCCGGCGTGCCGATCGCGACCTTCGAGGCGACGCTTGGTGCGGTGCCGATCGTGCGCGCCATGCCCAACATGCCGGCGTCGATCGGCATGGGAGTTATTGCCGCTTTTGCCAACGCGCACACCGGTAACGTTCAGATTGCCTATGTGAGTGATCTTCTGGCAGCCGTCGGAAACGTCCATTGGCTGCCGGAAGAAGAGCTCATCAATGCCGCGACTGCAATATCGGGGTCGGGGCCGGCCTACCTCTTCCATTTCATCGAGTGCTTGACCGAGGCAGGTATCGCTGTCGGTCTGCCGGTAGAGACTGCGCATGCGTTGGCGAAGCAGACGGTTGACGGTGCTTCAACTCTCGCCAGCGCCAGCGTCTTTTCTCCCACGGAGCTCCGCCAGCAAGTAACCAGCCCGAACGGCACGACTGCTGCGGCACTTGAGGTCCTCATGGCCGAGCCGAGTCTGGCGGCTTTGCTGAGGGAGGCAGCCGCGGCCGCGCATCAGCGGGCTCTCGAGCTTGCTGTGGTCGGTTGAGCGGTAATGCCTGTGCGAGACAATGACGGACCGGTGCGCCTCGTTCATTCGCTCAAGGATAGCGATGTCGCCCTCGCTAGAGCGTTGGCGCTTCGAGTGCCGTTGCACCGATGAATTCTGCGGTCGCCTGCGTCATGACCGGACACGGCTGTCCATGGCTCAAACAGGTTGCCGTTCGGATATGGCATCATGTTGGTAGAGTTGCACGAAGCGTCACGCCGGCACGACGAAATGATCGATGCAATTGCGGACCACGATCCTGACCGAGCTGAGGCGTTGGTTCGCGCTCACCTCGATCTGTCGCGCAAGAACATGGCGGTGTAGGCCGCCCAGGAAGGGATGGCGATTTCTCTCGGCGTGTAGCGTATCTGAGACGGCAGGTATTCTTACGTTCGTGCGCCAGTCGATTGATCCCACTTGGACGCGAAGCGACCAATGACGTCGAAGACAGCGCGCGACACGCGAAATGGCTGGTCAATCGAGCGAGGCCTGCCGCTAACGCCTGGAACGTAGACACCAAGTTCCTTGAGCCGCCGGACCTGTTGGTGGGCGCGGGCGATGTGGTCGCTCCCTGGCGGGCCCGGCATCATCGCAATCACCGTCAAACCCACGGCGGGCGAGGTATCGCCCGTTCTGAAGCTTGATGCGTCCAGCGACCAGGAGCCACCGGAAAGTCCGGCCGACAGCATTTCGACGAGGAGCGCGACGTTCGCACCCTTGCGGCCACCGAAGGGTAGCAGCGCGCCTAAGAGTGCCTTTTCGGCGTCCCGGGTATCGGCGCCTTCGTTGTCGACCGCCCATCCTTCCGGGATTTCTCGCCCCTCGGCGGCGGCGGCGGCAATGTTGACGTAGGCAGTCGCGCTTGACGATTGGTCGACGATGAGTGGCGGCGCGTTGGCGCCGAGCGGAAATCCGAAGGCGATGGGGTTCGTGCTGTAGACAGCCGGTCCTCCTGCCTTCGCTACGACCATGGCATTCGCGTTGGTCGCCGCAAGACCGCTCAGGCCTTCCAGCGCGAGCCTGCGCACGTAGTAGCCGAGCTCGCCCGTTGTATAGCTGTTCTTCTGGGTGAAGAGCGCGATCCCGAAGTTGCGGGCAGCATCCACGAAATCGCGGAAGGCAAGGTCGAAACCGAGCTGCGCGATGCCTCGGTCGGCATCGCAGGTGATGTGAGCGGGGAAGGGGCGCGTGGCGGCCGGCGTGGGATCGCAATTGATGCGCCCCTCGCGAAAACTGTTCAGATAATCGACGAGGTGCGGAAACCCGACCGCGCTCGGGCCGAAGCGGGCGGCCGACACTGTTGCGTCCACGAGCGATCGGGCGCTCGCCGGATTGGCGCCGGCACCAAGGCAAGCTCTCATCGCCAGATCTTCTGCTTGCCTCTGGTTGAGTTCGACCTCTTCCATCTCAGATCTCCAGTCCCGCTTTCCTACCCTCATAAAACGCATAGGGTGCCTGCCGCGGTGCGGCGCAATCGCCGATCTGGCGCGTAGCGATACCGCGTTCGGCGAGCCCCGGCATCAGCCAGTCGGCCGGGGCATTCGTGGTGGCCGTCACCAAGGCATCCGCGTCGATGAAGCGACACTCTCCCGTGGTGTGGTCGACGATGGTCGCGCCGTTGCCGTGCCATTCGATGACGCTGGCTTCGACGATCCATGTGACGCCGAGTTTCCTGAGCGCCTGCCGCATCGGAACGTCGGCTGCGGTTCGCTGCAGCTCCTTGCCGACGAACGGGTCGGGCGTCAGGAGCGCCACCTCGTGGCCCTCCTCGGCGAGCTTCCAGGCGGTGCCGCAGCCGCGCCAGCCGCCGCCTTCATCCAAAAGCAGAACGCGCTTGCCCGGCCTTGCCTGCCGCGCCATGACGGCTTCGACTGTGAAGACGTTACCCTTCGCCAGGCCCGGCATCGCCTCGACCGCCGGCAGCGCTTTCTGGAACACCGTCTCCGGCGAATAGGAGCCGGTGGCGACGATGACACGCCCGAACTCGGAAGGATCGATGTCCTCGGCCTCGACATAGGAGTTGAGGCGAACCTCTACACCGAGTTTTTCGAGCTGGCGCTCATACCAGGCGATGAGATCGAGGATCTGGGCCCTTCGTGGCTGCATGCCTGCGAGCAGGAAGTTACCGCCGAGCCGGTTCGACGCCTCGGCGAGCGCGACTTCGTGGCCACGCTCGGCGGCCACCCGGGCGGCCTCCAGTCCGGCTGGGCCGCCACCGATGACCAGCACGCGCTGGGGATCGCTGGTCTTCAAAAAGCGGTCGCCGTTCCATTCGGCCTCGCGGCCGACGGACGGGTTGATCAGACAGCTGATCCAGTAGTCGCGCGACCGGCGTCCCCAGCACATCTGATTGCACGAGATGCAGCCGCGAATGTCCTCCGGGCGATCTTCGGCCGCCTTCTTTGCAAGATGCGGATCAGCGATCTGCCCGCGCACGATCGAAACGAGGTCGGCTGCTCCCTGGCCGAGCACCGTTTCGGCGTTTTCGGGGGTGCGGATGTGGCTTTCGGCGATCACAAGCGCGTTCTTGACGACACTCCTCAGGACTGAAGCGAGATCGGCGCCAAGTTTTTCCGGATAGAGGAACGTGGGCATCAGCTTGTAGAAATCGAGGTAGCCGCCAGAGCCGCAGGTGACATAATCGATAAGGCCCAGTTCGTCGTGCAGGCGGATGATTTCGGCAAGCTCGTCGCGTTGAAGCGCAACCTTCACGTCCGGTTCGTCACTGACGGCAAGGCCGACAATGAAATCCGGCCCGCAGACGTCCCTGATCCGCGTCAGGATTTCCCGAGACATCCGCGTGCGGTTTTCAAGCGAACCGCCCCACTGATCGTCGCGCCGATTGCACCATGGCGTCCAGAATTGGTCGACCAAACCGAGATAGGCAGCCCATACTTCGACGCCGTCAAAGCCGGCGTCCCGACAGCGACGTGCCGCCGCAACGAAGCCATCGATCGTTTCCAGGATTTCCGCTTCGGTCATCGGATGCGAGCCGTCGCTGTCATGATAGCTCGGCCCGCCCGAAGGCGACCAATGCGGATGGAACGAATTGTCGGAATCCCCATGCGCTCCGACGTGATAGAGCTGCTGGATCGCTATGGCTCCATGCCCTTTGATCGCCTCGACCACCTTCTTGAAATGGGGGATGACACTGTCATCGGAGTGGCGAAAATTGCCGCGAGTTAAAACGGCTGCGGCATGGACGGGCATGGGTTCGACGACGATCATCGCGGCGCCGCCGATCGCTCGTTCCCGGTAATAGGCGGTATGTCGTTCGGTCGGCAGACCCTCGACCGCCATGTTCGCCGTGTGCGCGCCGAACACGATCCTGTTCTTCAGCGTGTGGGACCGCAGTTTGAGAGGGGAAAACAGCCGAGGAAATTTCTTGGACATGGCGCAACTCCTGGCGGGGAGGGGTCGGGACTGGAATGGAATGAGGGAGGAGCCACCCTTGGCGCTTTTCCGGGCGGAGGACCGGCCGCACGGAGGAATGGCATTCGCCGGCCGATCCGCGCTTACGCCGCGTTGGCCGCGATTGCCATTGCGCGATCGTTCGTCTCGTGCGCATTGACCATGGCGCCCGCGAGCTGGCGGAAGGTGACAGTGCCGAGAGGCATTCCGGACGGATCGACGACGGTGATATCACCTTCGGGTGCAGAGGCGAGCGTACGGACCGCTTCTTCGATTGTGAGATCGGCGGCAATCCGTTGCCCACTGTCGGCTGCAGTTGCACCAAGCGGTGCCATGATCGCCTCCACATGGACAACGCGGCCCCGGTTCACCTCCTTGACGAAATTGGCGACATAGTCGTCGGCAGGCCTCAGCACGATATCCTGGCTCGTGCCCTGCTGGATGACCTCGCCGTCGCGCAAAATGGCAATCTGGTCACCGAGCCTCAGCGCTTCGTCGAGGTCGTGGGTGATGAAGACGATCGTCTTTTTAATCTCCTTCTGCAGGTCCAGAAGCACCGTCTGCATGTCCGTGCGGATGAGAGGATCGAGGGCTGAATAGGCCTCATCCATCAAAAGCACCGGTGCGTCGTTGGCAAGCGCGCGGGCGAGCCCGACGCGCTGCTGCATGCCGCCGGAGAGCTGATTGGGATACTTGTGCTCGAAGCCCTTAAGTCCAACCCGTTCCAGCCAGCGCATGGCAGTATCGATGCTTTGTGCGCGCGCTACGCCCTGGATTTCAAGGCCGAAGATCGTGTTGTCGAGCACGCTTCGATGCGGAAGCAGCGCGAACTTCTGGAACACCATGGCGGTCTGGTGGCGGCGGAACTCGCGCAGTTCCGCCTCTGGCATCTTCGCCACATCGACGCCGTCGACGAGAACTTCGCCGGCCGTCGGATCGATCAGCCGGTTGATATGCCGGATGAGCGTCGACTTGCCCGAGCCGGAAAGCCCCATGATCACCTGGATCGAGCCCGACGGCATCTCGATGTTGATGTCGCGAAGGCCGAGCACGTGCCCGTGACGCTCGTTCAGTTCGGTCTTGGTGAGGCCGTTCTTAACCGCCTCGACATGAGCCCCGGCATTCGGTCCGAAGATCTTATAGAGATGGCGGATTGCGATGCCGCCGAAAGCGTGCTCAGCCATGGACCACCTCCCGGTGCTTCTGCAATCGTTCGCCATAGGCCTGGCTGACCCGGTCGAACATGATGGCGATGCCGACGATCGCAAGACCATTGAAGATACCGAGCGTGAAGTACTGGTTGGCGATCGCCTTCAGTACGGGTTGGCCAAGACCCTGAACACCGATCATCGAGGCGATGACGACCATGGCAAGCGCCATCATGATCGTCTGGTTGATCCCTGCCATGATGGTCGGCAGCGCAAGCGGGAGCTGCACCTTGAAGAGCTTCTGCCGGTTGTCGGCGCCGAAGGCATCGGCCGCCTCCAGTACGTCCTTGTCGACCAGGCGAATGCCGAGATTGGTGAGCCGGATCATCGGCGGGATCGCGTAGATGACGACGGCGATCAGGCCCGGCACCTTGCCAATGCCGAGCAGCATGACGACGGGGATCAGGTAGACGAAGCTTGGCATGGTCTGCATGACGTCGAGCACCGGGTTGACGACCCGCTGGACCCTGTCGGAGCGCGACATGAGAATGCCGATCGGCAGGCCGATCGCGATCGACAGGATCGTGCAGACGAAGATCATCGAGATCGTCCGCATCGTATCGTCCCACATGTCGAAGTAGCCGATGAGCAACAGCGTCACGAGACAGCCGGCGGCGATGCGAATGCTTCTGGTCGCTGACCAGGCGATGGCGAGGATGAGGAGCGTGATGATCGGCCAGGGCGTCTTGGTCATGAACCGTTCAGAAGCGATTAGAAAATGCTGGAGCGGCGCGAAGAAGCCCTCGATCAGATCACCGTAGTTTCGGGTAAAGCCGCGAAACGTTTCGTCGATGACTTTCTTGAGGTTTCGAAGCGCGTTGTCGTCCATGCTGGGAAATTGATAAAACCAGTCCATTCGGTTCCCCTTCTCGAAAGAGCCGATGCGTTCTTGTTGTTATGTCGGCGAGAACGGTGCGATATGCTGAAGGCACACCGCACCGGGTTTTCGGCCGTGCTGACTACAGCGCAGCCTCGATCTTGGCGGCGGCCTCCGGGGAGACCCACTTCTTCCAGATATCCGGGTTTTCTTCGAGGAAGTGCTTTGCACCTTCCTCGCCGCTCGCCTGGTTGTCGGTCATCCAGGCCATCAACTTGGCGATTGTCTCGTTGCTCCAGGAGCGCTTGTTGAGGTACTCCATGACCTCGGGGCCAGCTTTTTCGGAAAAGGGCTTGGCGACAAGTGTCACGATCGTATCGACCGGCCAGGCGCTCGGCTTCGGGTCAGTGCATTCGGCAACCGTAATGCAACGCTTCCACTCGGCTGCGTCATAGGGGACGCCTGCCTCAAGCTGCACCATCTCGTATTTGCCAAGCAGGGCGGTCGGTGCCCAGTAATAGCCGACCCAGCCTTCCTTGCGCTCATAGGCCTTGGCAATCGAGCCGTCGAGGCCTGCTGCCGAGCCGGTGTCGACCAGCGTCCAGCCGGCCTTCTCTGCTTCGAAGGCCTTGTAGAGCTGTGCGGTCACGACCGTTCCACCCCAACCCTGTGGACCATTGAAGATCGCGCCCTTGCTCGGGTCTTCAGGATCCTTGATGAGGTCGGGATGCTTCAGGAGATCGGGAATACTCTTGATGTCTGGATGGGCATCGGCGAAATACTTCGGGATCCACCAGCCCTGAACGCCGCCATCGGGCAGCGGAGACCCGACCTTTACGATACGGCCTTCTTCGGTTCCCTTCTTGACCACGTCGGGAAGCAGATCGATCCAGGCCTCGGGCGCGATATCCGGCTCGCCTTTTTCCGCCATGGAGGTGATCGTCGGTACGGTATCGCCGATGGTGATTTCGGCGCTGCAGCCGTAACCTTCATTGAGGATGATCTTGTCGAGATTGGAAATGACCTCGGCACTTTGCCAGTTCATGCTGGCGATGGTGACGCTGCCGCAGTCTGCCGCGCTGGCGAGCGACGAACCGGCGACGGTCCCAAGGAACAGGCATGTCGATGCAAGCAAGCTTTTCATTATCGTTCCCTCTTTTGGCGGCTTTTCTTCTGAGGCGGGGCGCCGCGGACCCCGTCTCAACGACGCTAGGAGGCTTCTCCCATGCGAACCGATTTCCTGAACGCAGCCCTCAATCCGCGTGAGACGGCGGTATCGAATCCGGCCGCGCGCATCTCCTCTATCGCGGCCGCGGTGGTGC
The DNA here is from genome assembly GCF_014852195.1 of Ensifer sp. ENS08. NCBI lineage: Bacteria > Pseudomonadati > Pseudomonadota > Alphaproteobacteria > Hyphomicrobiales > Rhizobiaceae > Ensifer > Ensifer sp. ENS08. Next base: position 311,789 of record NZ_JACVBF010000005.1, on the reverse strand, counting down.
CGCGATAGTCGAGGAAGGTCTGGACAATGTCGGTCGGACAGTCGTCACGCTGCTCAAGCAGCCGACCGGCACCCGTGATAAGGGTATTGACGGCACGCTTGGCGATCTCGGGAGCCAGTCCTTGCGAGACGGCGTCTGCCATCATCGCTTCGGCGAGCAGCGCCGGAAAGGCAGGCCCGGATCCGGTGAGGCCGGTCAGATAGTCGATTTCCGCTTCTGAATGCACTTCATCCTGAGAACCGCAAGCATCGAAGATCGCCCTTATGATGTCTCGATCGTCGTTCTGCAGCCCGGCGGCTGCGACCCACGGCGTGTAGGACTTGCGGACTTCGGCCGCCGCATTTGGCAGGGTTCGGGCCACGCGGTCCGTCCGATGATGCTCAACAAGGGCGCTGAGGCGGATGCCCGCCATGACGGAGATGACAAGCTTGCCCTCGGCGACAACGTTCAGGCTGAGCCAGTCAGCCGGACGGACGGAGAGAACGATGACGTCCGAGCGGTCGGCAAGTGCCTGATTGTCCGATGTCCAGAAGGAGCGGTTGAAACGGTCGGGGCGCTCGCTGCGATAGGAGAGCGACAGGTTCTGAGGCTCGACGATGCCGGCGTCGAGAATGGCGTCGGCGATTGCTCCGCCCAGCCATCCCGCACCACCAATTACGCCAACCCTCAAAGGCCCGCCCGTTTCCATGCTTCTCTCACTCTGGTTTGTAGCCATGCCGGGCGAAGAAGCGATCGAGCTCCCTCTGCTGTGGTGTTTGTCCGGTGTAAATCGCGATGTATTCCGGAATGCGCTTCATGCGGAGCGCAAGATCCTCCTTGGACTGCATCGAGATGTATCCAATCTGGACCAGGTAGGTCGTTCGTGCGCGAACGTCCGCCGGTCCCGCGTCATATCCGAACCGCATGAACATGCGGCCCAGCGCCTCCATTCTCGCCTGATCGGCCTCATGGACTTCGGCCTGTATCTCGGGCGATTGCAGCGCCCAGCTGCGAACGGCGAACTCGAACTGGGAGTCGAACAGTTCCTTGTTCACCCAGCAGTCGAAAACGTTCAGCATCGCCTCGGCCAAGGACTCCGCATAGGCTTCGGACTGTTTGACCAGATTGCCGGTATTCTTCTCCCTCCAGCGCGCGACGAGGGCACTCAGCAGTTCCTCCCGGTCCTTGAAGAACCAATAGAAGCTGGTCCGGGAAAGATTGAGCCGTTTGGCCAACGGCAGGATCTTCACCGAGTCCACGCCCGACTCGAGCAGGGAGTCATAGGCGGCCTCGAGCCATCCCTCCTGAGAACCGCGCCAGCCAGTGTCAGTCATCGCCTGTTCCATGATTGCCTCCTAACAAATCCAAACGGCCGTTTCAAGCAAAATGTACATATGTGTCGAATATCTGAACCACGGTGTTTTTGATTATTGACACCTATGTACATTTCCGCTTACCGTTGCGATAAATTCCCATAAACCGGAGCCCGTCGCATGTCGAACGATCCCCTGCTTCAGCCGTTTCAGTTGAAGCATTTGACCCTGCGCAACCGCATCATTGTTACGTCTCACGAGCCTGCCTATCCCGAAGACGGCATGCCGAAGGACCGCTACCGCGCCTATACCGTTGAGCGGGCCAAGGGCGGGGTGGCGCTGACGATGACCGCCGGCTCGGCGGCAGTGTCCAAGGACAGCCCTCCGGTCTTCAACAACCTGCTCGCATACAAGGACGAGATCGTGCCTTGGATCCGGCAAATGACCGACGCCGTGCATGAAGAGGGGGCTGCGATCATGATCCAGCTCACGCACCTCGGCAGGCGTACCCGCTGGGACAAGGGCGATTGGCTCCCGGTCGTTGCACCCTCACATCATCGCGAGGCAGCGCACCGAGCCTTTCCCAAGAAGCTCGAAGACTGGGATATCGAGCGCATTATCAAGGACTTTGCGGACGCCGCCGAACGGATGAAGGCGGGCGGTATGGATGGTGTCGAGCTGGAAGCCTACGGGCATCTTATTGACCAGTTCACCTCGCCGCTCACCAACGAACTCGACGGTCCTTATGGAGGTTCGCTCGATAACCGCCTGCGCTTTTGTTTCGACGTCTTCAGGGCCATGCGCGAAAGGGTCGGCAGCGACTTTATCCTTGGCGTTCGCTATACGGCAGACGAATGTCTTCCCGGCGGGACAGGAAAGGCCGAAGGCCTGGAGATTTCCCGTCGTCTCAAGGAAAGCGGCCTCATCGATTATCTGAATGTCATCCGCGGTCATATCGATACGGATCCGGGCCTCACAGATGTCATCCCGATTCAGGGGATGGCGAGCGCACCACATCTGGATTTTGCCGGCGATGTGCGCGCGGCAACCAAGTTTCCAACCTTTCATGCCGCCAAGATCCAGGACGTGGCGACGGCTCGTCACGCAATCGCTGCCGGCAAGGTCGACATGATCGGTATGACCCGCGCCCACATGACCGACCCGCATATCGTGCGGAAGATCATGGAAAAGCGCGAGGATGATATTCGCCCCTGCGTCGGCGCCAACTACTGTCTCGACCGCATCTATCAAGGTGGCATGGCTTTCTGCATTCACAATGCGGCGACCGGTCGCGAAGAAACGATGCCGCACCGGATCCCGAAGGCTGCCGTTCGCAAGAAGGTCGTCATCGTCGGTGCCGGTCCGGCCGGCCTTGAGGCTGCTCGCGTCTCGGCGGAACGGGGTCATGAGGTCGTTGTTTTGGAGGCCGCGAACAATCCGGGCGGTCAAATCCGCCTGACGGCCCAGAGCGAGCGCCGGCGGGAAATGATCGGCATTATCGACTGGCGCATGAGCCAGTGCGAAAAGCTCGGCGTCACCTTCCGGTTCAATACCTGGGCCGAGGCTGAGACGGTACTCACCGAAAAGCCCGATGTCGTCATTATCGCTACCGGTGGATTGCCGCACACAGAGGTGCTGTCGAAGGGCAACGAACTCGTCGTTTCCTCCTGGGACATCATCTCCGGTGATGTGAAGCCTGGAACCAACGTGCTCATCTTCGACGACGCCGGCGACCATGCGGGCCTCCAGGCTGCCGAGTTCCTCGCCAAGGCCGGTGCCAAGGTGGAAATCATGACACCGGACCGCTCCTTCGCGCCCGAAGTCATGGCGATGAACCTCGTTCCTTACATGCGCTCGCTGCAGAAACTCGACGTCACCTTCACAGTCACGTACCGGCTGGAGTCGGTTGAAAAGAGTGGCAACCAGATCATCGCCCATGTTGGCAGTGACTATGGCGGCGTTGCCAAGCAGCAGACCTTCGACCAGATCGTCGTCAACCACGGAACCATCCCGCTGGACGACCTCTATTTCGAATTGAAGCCTGGCTCGCGGAACCTTGGCGAAGTCTCCTACGACGAGCTTATTGCCGGCACGCCGCAGTCCGTCGAACGCAACCCGGAGGGCGCCTATCAACTCTTCCGGATCGGCGATGCCGTTGCGGCCCGCAATACACATGCGGCCATCTACGATGCGCTGCGTCTTGCCAAGGACATCTGAGAATGGCGCGGTTTGACGCCTTGCAAGCGTTTTTGGACGCGGCCTTTGTCGCGTTCAACCAGTTTTCACAGGATCTGAGGGCGCGCCAGTCACTCATGCAGATTTTTGCCCAGCTTGAAGCGCCGCAACCGCAACGTCTGGACATCGGCAAGCGCCTCCCGGTCTGCAGCCAACATCTCGACAGTGTGCTGGCTGCAGAAACCGGCCGATCGTCCCTGGATACGCTAATCAGACGCTTCTCGGACCTTGAACCGATGCTCGAATGGAAGTGGCGCTCGGTCTACGACCATACGGCCAGCGAAAATTTCTTGGTGAGCCACGCCAATGCGATGATCGCCGGACCGGGCGGCCTGGAGGACCGGAGGGACCTCTGGCTCGGCGCGACGCTGATGGCGCCGTATGTGCGTTATCCCGACCACGACCACGCCCCGGAAGAGACGTACCTCGTCCTGTCGGAAGGCGAGTTTCAGCATGGCGATTCCGAATGGTTCTCACCCGGGATCGGAGGTTCCTTCTACAATCCGCCTGGCGTCAGACACGCCATGCGGTCGGGTGAAAAACCGCTGTTTGCATTCTGGGCATTGTTGCCTGATCGACCGAGGCACTGACGAAAGGGCGTTCGGCCGAGACCGAGCGCGGGAGAAAGGTTTGCCATGAAAATACTTGTGACGGTGAAACGGGTCGTTGACTACAACGTCAAGATCCGGGTGAAGGCAGACGGTTCGGGCGTCGAACTTGCGAACGTGAAGATGTCGATGAACCCGTTCGACGAAATCTCGGTCGAAGAGGCGCTCAGGCTGAAGGAAGCCGGCAAGGCTGAGGAAGTCGTCGTCGTTTCCGTTGGTCCGGCCAAGGCCGAAGAGACGCTGCGCACGGCGCTTGCCATGGGTGCCGACCGCGCCATCCTGGTTGAGACCGAAGACCAGGTCGAGCCGCTCGCTGTCGCCAAGATCGTCAAGGGCGTGGCCGAGGCTGAACAGCCGGGCCTGATCATCGTCGGCAAGCAGGCAATCGACGACGATTCGAACCAGACCGGCCAGATGCTGTCGGCCCTGCTCGGCTGGGCGCAAGGCACCTTCGCCTCCAAGGTCGAGATCGGCGATGGCAAAGCAACCGTGACGCGCGAAGTCGACGGCGGTCTGCAGACCATCGACATCAAGCTGCCGGCCGTCGTCACCACCGACCTGCGTTTGAACGAGCCGCGCTACGCCTCGCTGCCGAACATCATGAAGGCGAAGAAGAAGCCGCTCGACAGACACACCCCGGCCGACTTCGGCGTCGACACCGCCGCCCGCCTCAAGGTGCTGAAGACCGAGGAGCCGTCGGGCCGCAAGGCCGGCATCAAGGTCAAGTCGGTCGCCGAGCTCGTCGAAAAGCTTAAAGTCGAAGCCGGCGTCCTCTGATTTAAGGAAGGGAGATTTTATCATGGCCATTCTTCTTCTGGCTGACCACGACAGCAACCACCTTTCCGACCAGACCGCCAAGGCGCTGAGCGCGGCCTCGAAAATCGCCAGTGGGACTGGAGCCGATGTGCATGTTCTCGTTGCCGGCGCCGGCGCGAAGCAGGCTGCCGAACAGGCGTCCAAGCTTGCAGGCGTTTCCAAGGTGCTCGTTGCCGACGACGCCTCGCTTGCCAACAACCTTGCCGAGCCGCTCGCTGCCCTGATCGTCTCGCTCGCTGGCAGCTACGACACGATCGTGAGCGCCGCCACCTCGGTCGGCAAGAACGTCATGCCGCGCGTTGCAGCGCTGCTCGACGTTTCCCAGGTGTCCGAAATCATCGAGGTCGTCTCTTCCGACACCTTCAAACGTCCGATCTATGCCGGCAACGCCATCCAGACCGTACAGACGACCGAAGCCAAGCGCGTCATCACCGTGCGCACCGCTTCCTTCGCTTCCGCCCCTGAAGGCGGCTCGGCCGCGATCGAGAGCGTCTCGGCTGCCGCCAACCCTGGCGTTTCCTCCTTCGTCGCCGACGCGCTGTCGTCGTCCGACCGCCCGGAGCTGACGTCTGCCAAGATCATCATCTCGGGCGGTCGTGCGCTCGGCTCGTCGGAAAAGTTCCAGGAAGTGATCCTGCCGGTGGCCGACAAGCTCGGCGCTGCCGTCGGCGCTTCGCGCGCTGCGGTCGACGCCGGTTACGCTCCGAACGACTGGCAGGTCGGCCAGACCGGCAAGGTCGTTGCCCCCGATCTCTACATCGCCTGCGGCATTTCCGGTGCCATCCAGCACCTCGCCGGCATGAAGGACTCGAAGGTCATCGTCGCCATCAACAAGGACGAAGAGGCGCCGATCTTCCAGGTCGCCGACTACGGACTGGTTGCCGATCTCTTCGACGCTCTGCCGGAGTTGCAGAAGGCTTCGTAGGTCCGTTTTTAAGCGACCGAACCCAGGTGGGCTGACCGTGGTTCGGTTGGCCCTTCCACGCGATTGAAGCATCAACGAAAAGGATACCACAGTGGATGTACGCGCCGCCGTTGCCGTTCAGGCAGGCAAGCCGCTCGAGGTCATGACGGTTCAGCTCGAAGGCCCGCGGGCCGGCGAAGTGCTGATCGAGGTCAAGGCCACAGGCATCTGCCACACCGACGATTTCACCCTGTCCGGCGCCGATCCGGAAGGCCTGTTCCCTGCGATCCTCGGCCATGAAGGCGCCGGCATCGTCGTCGACGTCGGCCCGGGCGTGACCTCGGTGAAGAAGGGCGACCACGTCATCCCGCTCTACACGCCCGAGTGCCGCTCCTGCCCGTCGTGTCTGTCGCGCAAGACCAATCTGTGCACCGCGATCCGCTCGACGCAAGGCCAAGGCCTGATGCCCGACGGCACCTCGCGCTTCTCGATCGGCAAGGACAAGATCCACCACTACATGGGCTGCTCGACCTTCGCCAACTACACGGTGCTGCCGGAGATCGCGGTTGCCAAGGTCAACCCGGACGCCCCCTTCGACAAGATCTGCTACATCGGCTGCGGCGTGACGACCGGCATCGGCGCCGTCATCAACACGGCACAGGTGGAAATGGGTGCGACTGCGATCGTCTTCGGTCTCGGCGGCATCGGCCTCAACGTCATTCAGGGCCTGCGTCTTGCCGGCGCCGACATGATCATCGGTGTCGACCTCAACAACGACAAGAAGGCCTGGGGCGAACGCTTCGGCATGACCCACTTCGTCAACCCGAAGGAGGTCGGCGACGACATCGTGCCTTACCTCGTCAACATGACCAAGCGCGGAGCCGACCAGATCGGCGGCGCCGACTACACCTTCGACTGCACCGGCAACACCAAGGTGATGCGCCAGGCGCTCGAGGCCTCGCATCGCGGCTGGGGCAAGTCGGTGGTCATCGGCGTTGCCGGCGCGGGCCAGGAGATCTCTACCCGGCCATTCCAGCTCGTCACCGGCCGCAGCTGGATGGGCACCGCCTTTGGCGGCGCGCGCGGCCGCACCGACGTGCCGAAGATCGTCGACTGGTACATGGAAGGCAAGATCGAGATCGACCCAATGATCACCCATACGATGCCGCTCGAAGACATCAACAAGGGTTTCGAACTGATGCATTCGGGCGAGAGCATCCGCAGCGTGGTGTTATACTGAGCGCGGGTTGAGGACCGTTTCCAGACTGCAAATGCACTTTTTGCGCCGCAGCGTGATCTAGCCGGCGGCGCCAACAAGCAGCCGGGCATTGTGCGCCGGCCAGAAGGAGGAGAAGCCCATGCCAAGCATTGCGATCCATCCATCCCTCGACAGCGGGTTCAAGGCGACGGACGCTGCCTTTTCCGGCGGCACGCTGGTCTGCAACTGCGCGAGCAATCCCGTGAAAGTGCGCGTCAAGGGTGATATCGCCCACAACCATGCTTGCGGCTGCACAAAGTGCTGGAAACCCGAAGGTGCGGTGTTTTCGGTCGTTGCCGTCGCACCGACGGCCAACGTCGAGGTGCTGGAAAACGGCAACAAGCTTGCGGTCGTGGACCCGGCGGCGCTGATCCAGCGCCATGCGTGCAAGGATTGCGGCGTACACATGTACGGCCCGGTCGAGCGTGACCACGCGTTCAAGGGGCTTTCCTTCGTTCATCCTGAGCGCTTCCAGGAGGCAGGCTGGGCAAAACCGGGTTTTGCCGCCTTCGTATCGTCGATCATCGAGAGCGGCTATGACCCGGCCGGAATGGACAGCATGCGCGCGCGGCTGCGCGAACTGGGCCTCGAACCCTATGACTGTCTCAACCCAGTCCTGATGGACGTTCTCGCCACCTGGGCGGCCAAGAAGAGCGGCGCGCTTCCTGCCTAATAGTCAGACCGCTGACTGTCCGCTATGTCGATCGCTAGGCCAAGCCTAGCGATCGACGACGAGATCACTGAGCGGCTTCGAACAGCAAGGAAGGAAAAGCCCAGCATCGATCTCTCGTTGCCTTATCCCGCCATTGTGGTTCATCTCGACCGAACCCGATACGAGCTTGGACTTGCACGTGCCGCAGACGCCGTTCGAACACGATGAGGCGAGTTTTACGCCCGCTTTCTTTGCGCAGGAAAGCACGGTCTGCTCGCCCCCGATTTCGATCTTGCGGCCCTGTTTGGAGAACTCGACCTGGAACGTTCGGGTCGCCGGCTGATCGACGATAGGAATATCCGGGGTGTCGATCACGGCCGCATCGAAGCTCTCCTCGATGTAGTTGGATTGCGGAACGCCGAGTTCGGCAGCGATCGTGCGCGCTGCCGCCATGAACGGGGCAGGGCCGCAGCACATGACAATGCGTTCGGCGATATCGGGAACAGCAAGCTGCAAGTAAGCAGCCGATATGCGTCCCGTCAGGCCATGCCAGTTGGTTTCGCCGGTAACGACTTCCGGCAGAAACTGCAAGCGCAGGCCCTTCATCCGGTTGGCGAGTGACGCGAGTTCGTCGCGGAAGATGAGGTCCTTCGGGGTTCGCGCCGCGTGCATGAAGACGACGTCGACAGGCTCGCATGTATCGGCCAATTCGCGAACCATCGCCATGACCGGTGTGATCCCCGACCCTCCCGACAGAAAAAGGTACTTCCGACCGTTAGGGCGAATGAACTGGCCGAGGGGACCGTTCGCCTTGACCTTGGCGTTGACCGTGAGCCGATCGTGAAGCCAGTTCGAGATCTTGCCGTCGACGACGCGCTTGACGGTCACCGAGAACGCATTGCTGCGCTTCGGCGAGGACGAGATGCTGTAGCAGCGGCTTTCCGGCTCGCCCTCGATATCGAGGTCGAACAGGAAATACTGACCGGCTTCGAAGGCAAAACGTTTGCCTTCGGTGGACGCAAAGGTAAAGGTCTTCACGTCGTGTGTTTCCTGATGGACATCGATGCAGACCAGGTCCTCGTCCGCGTCGCGGCTCCAGATATCGCTCGGCTCGAGACGCCCGGCGGAAGAAAAGTTGCTCTTAGTATCCATGGGCGCGCATCCGATCGATGTACCACGACGCGAATTTGTCGAGGTTTGTTTCGGAGAAGGGCGAGTAGGGACCCGGCACGTAAGCGGGATCTTCGACGCCGGCGTGGGAGCGGGCGACCAGTTCGGCGTCCTGCTCGGTTGTGGCGATCCAGACGTTGGTGAGCTTTTCGAGTTCGTAGTCGACCCCCTCGACGGCATCCTTGTGCACAAGCCATTTCGTCCGCACGAGCGTCTTGTCGGCCGATAGCGGAATGACGATCGAAACGACGGCGTGGTCGCCCATGAAGTGGTTCCAGCTGTTGTGACCCCAGAGATGCATGTCGCCGAGATCCTTGCGCGACATCGTGCCGAGCAGCTTTGCCGAGGCAGCGGTCGCGTCGGGCGTCTGGGATTCGCCCGCCCCCGAAATGATCAGCCGTTGCGTCCGAAAGTTGGTGGTGCAGTCCACCAGTTGCTCGACCGCCGCGGAGGGGTAGCCATCTGCCTCCCACCGCCTGGTGCGCTCCTCATACAGCGAAAAATGCTCCTCCGCCTGGGCGCGATCTTCCGGGCTCAAAGCGTCCGGATCGAAGCCGAAATCGAGGTCGACGAAGGAGACGCAGAGCTCGGGATGGTTGGCGGAACAGTGGTAGCATTCACGGTTGTTCTCGATCGTGAGCTTCCAGTTGCCTTGTTCGATGACATCGGATTCATACGCGACCTTGGCGTTGGCGATATCGTAGGGAGCAAGCCGTTCTGCCATGACCCCGACGAGACGCTCAATATCTTCGGGCGGATCGTTCGAAAGGCAGACATAAACAAGGCCGCCAACCGACTTGAAGATCACGGGCTTGAGGCTGCGGCATTCCTTGTCGAAGCTCTTGCCCATATGGGGCGCATAGCTCAGTTCACCGGAAAGCTCATAGGTCCAGGTGTGGTAGGGACAGACAAGCTTCGAAACGATCGTCTTGCCTGGATCGAGCAGTCGGGCGCCTCGGTGGCGGCAGACATTGTGCATGACGCGGATCCCGCCGTCATCGTCGCGCAGGAGGATGAGGCTGGTCTTGCCAATATCGACGACGGTTGCATCGCCCGGCTCCGGTACATCGCATTCAAGCCCAATGCAGATCCAGTGCCGGCGGAAAAAGACCTCCAGATCCGCCTCGAAGACATCCTCTCGCGTGTAGAGACCGGCGGGAAGCGAATGGCCCTCCGCTCTTGCATCAAGCAGCGATGATATGGGAGAAGAAAATGTCTGCAGCATAATTCCACCTTATGTTCCGATCGGAAGCTCGAGGGGCTCCACAAAGAGGATCGCTCAGGCGCGGCAGTCGCTCAACGGCACAAATATGCGCGTTTCACATTACCAAATGTAATGGATCCAAGATGGTCAATCTGAGGAAGAAACTCCCCCCGCTCACCGCGCTGACGGCCTTTGAGGCAGCGGCTCGATTGTCGAGCTTCACACGGGCCGCGACGGAACTCGGCGTGACGCAGGCGGCTATAAGCAGACAGATCCATTTGCTCGAAGAGGACTTTGGGTTCCCCTTGTTTCGGCGGCTTCATCGCAAGATCGAACTGACTGATAAAGGCCGGCTGCTTTACGCAGCGGCGGGCGACGCGTTCAATCTTATTGCCGACACCGTTGCGGATCTTCGGTCGGAGGGAGCAGATGACGAGCTGGCAATTGCAGCGACCATCTCCTTTTCACATTTCTGGCTGCTGCCAAGGATCGCTGCGTTTTCTCGAGCCTACCCCGAAATCAAGCTTCGCATCATCACACAGGATGCTCGAACGAGTATCGAGGCTAGCGATGTGGACCTGGCGATCCGCTACGGGACCGGTACCTGGCCGGACGGCCAGGCGGAGTTCTTGTTCGAGGACGAGGTTTTCCCGATTTGCAGTGCAGATTATCTGGCCACGGCGGATCCGATCCGCACGCCGGGAGACCTCATCAATCATCCGCTGATTACGAGCGATATTGATGACCCGACATGGACGGGCTGGGATGAATGGCTTGCAGCATTTTCCGTAAAGGCGCCGAAACGCGCCCGCGGCCTGCGATGCAGCTTCTATACGGAAGCCATTTATGCGGCGATGAACGGGCAAGGCATTGCGCTCGGTTGGAACCGCCTTGTCTCCGACCTTATTCGGCAAACTCGTTTGGTCCGCCTTACCGAAGCCTCCATTCGCACCAGGGCGGCATATTTTGTCGTGGTGCCGGCGAGAAGACCGAAAAAGGAAAGCGGACGGCTGTTCATCGAGTGGCTGCGCGAGGTCTCTTCAAGCGCTGAATGAGAGATCGTCCGTAACTTGTGGTCGGGGGCCGATTTAGCGCGTCCCGCCACTCTTCTTTTTTGAGAACTGAGCGACAGCCGTTTGGTGATCGATAAATGCTCCTTCACGGCGGCCGGGCTCGCTCCGGAATGAGCCAATGCGACGCCTTTTTTGCCGCGCCAACCGATGCGCTTGCCGAGCACATAAGACCTTTGCCGGCCGCCATAAGACTGAGGTCCTATGGCGGAACCTCTCGCGGTAACTAACTTGGTCAGAGGGATTCGATCTGTTGATGATCGGTGGCACCTGCGTGGTGCCGAGCCCATTTGACCCGTTGGAGGTCGAATGCCGATCGCTAGGACTCTGTAGGTGGGAAATTTATGAAGAAAATAGGTGCAGTACTCTTGGCCGCCGGCACGGCGCTATCGGCGGTCTCGGCGCAGGCGGTTCCGATGTTCGCTGTTTCCACTGGGCAGACCTCCCAGCCGGTCGATTTGATCCATCATAAGCCAGGTCATTACGGCGGACCGCCGCACAAGCGCGGCTACGACGGCTACCGCTACGGCAGCAACCGCTACAATGCAGCTCCACGATACGGCCATTACAATGGCTATGAGGGTTACCGGTACCGCCGCGACGGGTACCGTCGCCACAGTGATGGATGGTGGTATCCCCTGGCCGCATTCGGGACAGGAGTGATCATCGGTGGCGCAATCGCCTCACCGCCTCGGCAGGTCTATTCCAACGCGCCGTCGTCGCATGTCGAATGGTGCTATGACCGCTATCGTTCGTACCGTGCCTACGACAACTCCTTCCAACCCTATTATGGGCCGCGCCAGGAATGTGTGTCGCCGTACTACTGACCAGCGAGGCGCCCGCTTGCCAGAACGTGTCGGGTCGCTTCGATGCTCTCCGACACCGTGGTGGTTGCTGCTTCAGCCGCGTTGCTTGAAGTGGCGACCCAGAATTTGGGGGATCATGCCGCCTGCTAGGAGGCTCTCTACTTCTTGCCCCGTCTCCACGGCTGCTCGGGCCGTCAATCGCAGGCATTCACCTGAAACACGTCTCAAGACCAGTGGCACGGGTCCGCGCGGAGAAATGGTCGTCGCGTTGACTTCCAGGAGATCGGTGGCTGTTATCCGCGGCACTTCCTCCTCCTGCAGAAGAATAGGAAGGATGCCCATGCCAATGAGGTTTGTTCGATGAATCCGCTCAAAACTCAAGGCGATCACGGCGCGAACGCCGAGTAGCCCGATGCCTTTTGCGGCCCAGTCTCGCGACGATCCAGCGCCATAGCGTTGCCCTGCAATGATAACGACGGACCGGTGCTCCAATCGGTAGCGCTCCGCCGTCTCCCACAGCGGCGCTTCCTCTCCTGTAGGCGCGTGGATGGTCATCGATGCAGGCCTTCCGCCAAGGAGGTGGTTGGCGGCTGTACGATTGTCAAAGAGGCCGCGCACCATTGCTTTCCAATTACCGCGACGTGCGGCGTAGACGTTAAGATCGTCCGCAGGGTCGCCAGCGGCCACGAGGTGGCGGCCGGCGAAGCTCGAAGCGCTAATCTGGCCCGCGGGCGAGATATGGTCCGTCGTCATGTCGTCCCCCAACACGAGCAAGGGATGTGCCCTGTAGTTTCCGAGGCGATTGGCTGTCTCCACAGCAGCAAAGGGTGGCCGGCGGATGTAGGTTGAGGCTTCGTTCCACGGAAACGTCGGCGACTTCGGAGCGGCCAGCGCGCGCCAGGCATCATTTCGTTCCGCATCCAGGAAAGCCTGGGGAAAATCTTGTGCGTCGGAATGCTGCTTGAGAACAGCGTCGATCTCGTCACTGCCAGGCATCAAATCACCGAGATGAATGGCTGTCTGCTCCGGGCTCCGGGCGATTTCCCACTTCATGGGGTTTGGAATGAACCTTCCGATCAACGACAGAGCCACAACATGAGGCGGCGATGCCAGGAAGCCGAACTGGAGCCTTGGATGCACGCGGCCAGGAAAGTTGCGATTACCGGAAAGCAGTGCTGCCGCGATCGTGCCGCCGGCGATTGCTTCAGCCATATCGCCCTGAAGCGGACCAGAGTTTCCGATGCAGGTCGTGCACCCGTGCCCCACGATGTCGAACCCGACGGCCTCAAGATCAGCAAGCAATCCACTGCGCCTCAAGAAACGCTCGGCCGATGGCGAGCCGGGTGCCAGCGATGTCTTGACCCAGTAGGGTGGGCGCAGACCCAACCGGTTCGCATTGCGGGCAACCAGGCCCGCCGCGACCAACAGCCGTTGATCCGACGTGTTGGTGCAGCTCGTGATGGCGGCGATCGCGATTGCGCCGTCCGGTATGCCGGGTTTGCCTTGCTCCAAGGGCCGGCCGCATGCGGTCTCAAGTGCACCTAGGGCATCGGCCAATGGCAGCTTGTCCTGCGGGCGGCGTGGACCGGCCATCAAGGGTTCGACCGCCGCAAGGTCGAGCTCGATCACGCCGGTATAGCGCGGCGAAACGGCAGGCTCGAACCAGAGGCCGAGCATCTTCGCCGCGTCGCGGACGAGTTGGCAATGGGACGGAGAGCGACCCGTCTGGGCGAGATAGGAAAGGGTTTGTTCGTCTATAGGGAAGTAACCCGTCGAGGCGCCGTATTCCGGTGCCATATTGGCGACGACGGCGCGGTCTCCGGCCGAAAGCGTCGAAACACCCTCGCCGAAGAATTCGACAAATTCCCCTGATATTCCGTGACGCCGCAGCAGGTGGGTCACTTCCAGCGCGAGATCGGTTGACAGAACGCCTGGTGCGAGCCGTCCCATCAACCGCACGCCGACCACATCGGGAATGCGTAGCGTCACAGGAAACCCAAAAAAGACGCTTTCGGCCTCAAGACCCCCGACGCCCCAAGCCAATACGCCGATGCCGTTGATCATCGGCGTGTGGCTGTCCGTGCCGATCAGCGTGTCGGGTACGGCCCATTTTTCTCCATCGCGTTCCTCGATGGAAATCACCTTTGCGAGTTGCTCGAGGTTGATCGTGTGCATGATGCCGGTACCTGGGGCGTGCACCTTGACACCCGGTAGAGCCTGGGTTGCCCACTTCATCAGGCGGTAGCGCTCGCTGTTTCTGTCCATTTCCCGTTGCATGTTGAAACGGCGGGCATCAGGCTGGCCGTAGCGATCGACGGCAACGCTGTGATCGACGGAGACGTCGACCGGGAGAACGGGGCTCAATTCGCTCGGATCGCCACCAGCATCCGCGACCGCGTCCCGCATGGCGGCAATATCAACGAGAGCCGGCACACACGTCGTATCGTGCATGAGGACACGGGAGGGGTGAAATGCGATTTCTGCCTCGCTCGTGCCGGTCAAAAGCCAGGCCTTGAGGGCCGAAACGGTGGCGGATAACCGAGCCACATCCTTGCGCGCTACGTTTTCAAGGAGATTACGCAGAACCCAGGGCAGGCATTCGAAGTCAGGACCAAAAGCGGTGCGCAGGTCAATTGCGTTCAGCGTTCCGTGTTCCGAAGGAATGCGCAGCACCATGTCGATTGCTCCTATATTGCTTTTTGATAACTAAAAAGCCAAAATAGCAGCAAAGTCAATCAATGGACCGCCTTCCTTTGGCTTTTTCGTTGGCGAAATATGCAAAAAGAAGGGATGTCAGTTCCCTTTGGCGGTGGGGTGAAATATCGTTGGACCCGGCAAAGCTTTCCGAATCCGGGGAATATCGACATGCGTTCCAGCCAATTGGCCCAGACCATCGCCAACGAAATCAGCCTGCTTGTGACATCGGGAGAGCTCACTGTCGGCGACCATGTAAAGACGCAACAATTGGCCGATCGTTTCGGCGTTTCCCGTTCACCGGTCCGCGAGGCGATGGAGATCCTAGCCGGGCAGGGGCTGCTGGAGCAGAAGGAGAACCGCGGCTTCTTTGTGAAAGAACCGCCAGGTGCCATCGCCGAGCGGGTCCGTGAAGACGCCGAGCCGTTCGAAGTTGCGAACGACTACCAGCGCCTTGCCGAAGACTGGCTAACCGACCGTATCCCGGCGGAGGTCACGGAGCAGACGCTGCGCGAGCGCTACGAACTGACCAAGTCCCAGGTTAACGACGTGCTGATGCGCGCGACCCGTGAAGGATGGGCTGAGCGCAAGCAGGGTTATGGCTGGCGCTTCCTGCCGGTCGCAAAAACACCGGAAGCCTTCGAGCAGATCTATCGTTTTCGCATGCTGATCGAGCCGGCCGCCATGCTTGAGCCGGAGTTCAGCCTCGATCGAAAGATCATCGATGAGCAACGGCGCATCCAGATGCGCATGCTTGAGACGGACATCGAGCGACTACCGGCGGAGCGCCTTCTGCACAATGGCGCGCTTTTCCACGAAGAGCTCATCAAGATGTCAAACAATCCCTTCTTCCACATCTCGCTAGTGCGGGTAAACCGCATGCGACGCCTCCTCGAATATCGATCCCGCGTCGATCGTAGCCGTACGGTACGGCAATGCCAGGAACACCTCGAAATCCTTGATCTTCTTGAGCGCGGCGAGGTCGTCGAGGCTTCCTACGCTATGCGTCGGCACCTTGGGGGCGCGCTGTCGAAGAAGTCGCCGATTACCTGGTCCTGGTCGCACCAAGCGCATGAAAAAGACAATCTCGAAAAATAGAGATTGCATTTTCAGATTTAAAAAGCCAATAATTCGCCCGTGACGTAGAGCGGCGACTTCGCTCGTCGCCTCATGGGAGATTAGCTGATGAAAATATTCGTGACGCCGTGTGATGGAATCGGTCCGGAGATCACTGCGGCAACCATGGAGGTCCTGAAGGCAGCCGACGCGGCTTTCGATCTCGGCCTCGAGTACCATTTCGAAGACACCGGTTTCGCGAGCCTGGAAAAATTCGGCTCGACGCTTCGCGACGAGACGCTGGATCGTGCCCGCACTTTTGATGGCATTATCTTGGGCCCCCAGTCCCACATGGATTATCCGGCCCGCGACAAGGGTGGCGTGAACGTCTCGGCAGGCTTCCGCGTCAAGCTGGACCTCTACGCGAATGTGCGTCCGGCGCGCTCCCGTCCGTTCTTGAACGACGCCAAGAAGATGGACCTCGTCATTATGCGCGAGGCGACGGAAGGCTTTTATCCCGATCGCAACATGTATGCCGGTACGGGAGAGTTCATGCCGACGCCGGACGTGGCGCTTTCCGTGCGCAAAATCACCGCCTCTGCCTGCGAGCGCATAGCGCGACAGGCCTTCCTGCTCGCCATGAAGCGCAACAAGAAGGTGACTGCGGTCCACAAAGCCAACAACTTTATCCTTACGGACGGCCTGTTCCTTCAGCAGGTACGCAAGGTCGCCGCCGAATACCCCGAGGTCACGCTCAACGAATTCATCATCGACGCGATGGCTGCCCATCTGGTTCGCGACCCCTCGCGGTTTGACGTGATCGTCGCGACAAATTTCTACTCGGACATTCTTTCGGATCTCGCCAGCGAGCTCTCGGGTAGTCTCGGCTTGGCCGGTTCGATCAACGCCAATGCCGAGACAGGTCTTGTCTGTGCCCAGGCGCAGCACGGCTCTGCCCCCGATATCCAGAACCAGAACGTCGCCAACCCGACTTCGCTAATCCTGTCCGCAGCCATGATGCTCAGCTGGCTCGGCGAGCAGCGCGGTCTGCCACAATTTGAAGCGGCGGGCGCGGAGATCGAGCGGGCGGTCGACGAGGTTCTCGCGAACCCCGACGCGCGGACGCGCGACCTCGGCGGCAGCACCGGCACGGATGCTTTTGGTTCGCTCGTGGCACGTGCTGTTCGCAGTGGTGAGGGTGATCGGAAGCTTGCGAGAGCCTGATCGAGCTTTGTACTTTGGATAATTAAAAGCCAAAGTGTGGACATGGAGACGCGAGGGCGGCAACGGCCCTCGCAGAACTGCCCGGAGGAGATTTGGAGCCGGGCGTCTTTTGGGAGAAGAGAAGATGAACAAGTATGTTTCCGGCCGCCTTGCGGCCGTTGCGGTCACCGCGGTCATGACGGCATTTTCGGCGCACGCGCAGGAAGTACCCGCGGGCTATCCAGCAGATTATGCGGAACTCATCGCCAAGGCGAAACAGGAGGGCACCGTTTCGATCTACACCTCGACCGATGCTGCCCAGTCGCAGAAGCTACAGGATGCCTTTACCAAGAAGTACGGGATCAAGATCGCCTATAACGATCTCGGGACGAACGGCGCCTATAACCAGGTGATCTCGGAGGCCGCCGCCAGCCAGACCACCGCCGACATCGTCTGGAGTTCGGCGATGGACCTGCAGATGACGCTGGTTCAGGATGGCTATGCGGCCGAATACGCTTCACCTGAAGCCGGCAATCTTCCGAGCTGGGCCAACTACAAGAACACGCTCTACGCCACCACGGTCGAACCGATCGGCGTGATCTACAACACCAAGGCGCTTTCCGAAGACAAGCTTCCGAAGACCTATGGCGACATGATCACGTTCCTGAAGAGCAACAAGACCGAGCTTCAGGGCAAGGTTGCCACGTTCGATCCTGAAAAGAGCGGCTCCGGCTTCCTGCACCACTCCAACGACGCACGCAACCGGCCGGATTTCTGGGATCTTGCTAAGGCCATGGGCGACGATGGCGCCAAGATCTATTCCAGCTCCGGCGGCATGAAGGAAACGGTCGTTTCGGGTGAAAACGTCATCGCCATCAACATTATCGGCTCTTACGCGCTCGATTGGGTCAAGGAGAGCCCGAACCTCGGCGTGCATTTCGCCACGGACTATACGCCGGCCTTCTCGCGTCTGGCGCTGATCACCAAGGACGCTCCGCATTCGAACGCGGCCAAGCTTTTCGTCGACTTCATGTTGTCGTCCGAAGGCCAGTCGCTTCTGGCTGAAGGCGGCCTGCCGTCGATCCGTGAAGACGTGACCGCCGGCCTCAACATCAAGACGCTTAACGAACGCGTCGGCGGCGGCCTGAAGCCGATCGCCGTCGACGAGGGTGTTCTGGAATACATGGACCAGATGAAGCGCGTTCAGTTCCTCAACGACTGGAAAGCCGCCCTCGGCCGTTGATGCTTAGCCGACCGCGGCGCTCAGGCGCCGCGGTTCCGCCACCGTTTGCGAGAGGCATAGAATGTCAACCCACATCCAAGCACCGGCTGCAGTCCCTTTGACGAAAGCCGCAGCCGAAAAGAAGTATCCGGCAAAGATGCCGCGGCATGGAAATGCAAACTTTTATCGGCGCATCGTCATCGGTCTGCTCGCGGTTGCCGTCCTGGCACCCGTCGGCCTGATCATCTATCAGAGTTTCCTGACGGCTGCGTTCTTCAGCCCCCGTGCGCACTTCGGCTTCGATGCGTACAAGTACGTCTTCACCGACAAGAATTTCTATCGCGCTCTCGGTACGACGGCGATCTTCTCCTTCGGCATGGTGGCGATCGCAGTGCCGCTCGGGGGTCTGCTCGCCTTTCTGATCACGCGCACCGACATCAAGGGCAGGCGACTGCTCGAGATCCTCGTGCTCGTGCCTATGTTTATTTCGTCTATCGTGCTTGCCTTTGGCTACACGGTGTCGGTCGGTCCGACCGGTTTCGTCTCGCTCTTCTTCCGCAGTGTGCTGGGCTTCGTACCCTGGAACATTTACAGCCTGCCGGGCATGATCCTGATCGCCGGTCTGAGCCACGTTCCGCACGTCTACCTCTATGTCTCTTCGGCCATGAGGAACCTGCCGTCGGACCTCGAAGAAGCCGCACGCACCACCGGCGCTTCCGTCTGGCAGGTTTCGCGCGACGTTACGCTGCCTATGGTGCTGCCGGCGCTGATTTTTGCGGCGGCCCTCAACATCCTGCTCGGCTTCGAGACCTTCGGCATTCCGCTCGTTCTTGGCGATCCGAACGGGATCATGGTGCTGACCACCTATATCTACAAGTTGACGACGCTGTTCGGCACACCGACCTATCAGCTCATGGCTGTCGTCGCGGTCGTTTTGGTACTGATCACGCTGCCGCTCGTCTGGATGCAGCGCAGGCTGCTGCGCAATGCTCGCAAGTATGCAGCGCTCGGCGGAAAGGGTGCCCGGGTCGCCACCTTGAAACTCGGCGCGAGTGGCCAGGTCATTGCCCTTTCGCTCATCGGTTTCTGGCTCTTCGTATCGGTTGTCCTCCCGATCGGCGGCATCACCGTACGTGCCTTCGTCGATGCCTGGGGCGAGGGCGTCAACCTCTTCGACCAACTGACGCTCACCAATTTCAGCCGCATGCTCGAAGTGCCGAGCCTCTACAACGGTATCGTCAACACGATCATCCTGTCGGTCGTCGGTGGTGCTGCGGCGGTGGCGATCTATCTCGCCGTCGGCCTGGCCGGTCACCGCAACTGGGGCATGTCGAACACGGTGCTGGATTATATCGTCCTCCTGCCGCGTGCGCTTCCGGGCCTCGTCGTCGGCCTTGCCTTCTTCTGGGTCTTCCTGTTTGTGCCGTTGCTTACGCCGCTGAGGCCAACACTGGTCAGCCTTTTCGTCGCCTATCTGGTCGTCGGCTTGTCCTATGGTCTGCGCCTCTTGCAGGGCACGCTCATTCAGGTTGCGCCGGAGCTCGAGGAGTCCGCGCGCACCACGGGCGCCACGATCGGCCGCACTTGGAAGGATGTGGTGATCCCGATCGTCCGGCCGGGTCTGGCCGGTGCCTGGGCGCTCATCATGATCATCTTCCTCCGCGAGTACGCGACCGGCGTCTACCTCATGGGCGCCGGCACGGAAGTCATCGGTTCGCTGATGGTCTCCCTTCTTCAGACCGGCGC
The DNA here is from genome assembly GCF_014852195.1 of Ensifer sp. ENS08. Taxonomy (NCBI): domain Bacteria; kingdom Pseudomonadati; phylum Pseudomonadota; class Alphaproteobacteria; order Hyphomicrobiales; family Rhizobiaceae; genus Ensifer; species Ensifer sp. ENS08. The sequence continues at coordinate 291,853 of NZ_JACVBF010000005.1, read as the reverse complement.
CATGAACACGATCGCCGCTCTTTCCCTCATCAGCATCGTCTTGACGGGCGCAGGTCTCGCACTCGCCCTCCGCTTGGGAGCAAAAATCCATGACTGAACTCGTTGTCAGCAATGTCCAGAAGTGGCTGGGCGGTCTGCAGATCCTCAAAGGCGCGTCCTTCACCGCGCAGCGCGGCTCCATCGTCGCCCTGCTCGGCGCGTCGGGCAGCGGCAAGACCACACTGTTGCGCTGTATCGCCGGGCTCGAGCAGCCGGAGATTGGCCAGATTGTCATCGGCGGCAAGACCGTGCTCGATGGCGAAAAGAAGCTCGCGCTTCCGCCCGAGCAGCGCAACATCGGTCTGGTATTTCAGTCCTACGCTCTTTGGCCACATCGCACCGTCAAGGAAAATGTCGGCTACGGGCTGAAGCTCCGCGGCGTGACGCAGGCCGATATCGAAAAGCGCGTGCAGGCGATCCTGGAGCGCATGGGTCTTGGCCATCTTTCCGATCGCTTCCCGTCGCAACTGTCGGGCGGTCAGCAACAGCGCGTCGCCATCTGCCGGGCGCTGGTTTACGAGCCGCGCGTGCTGTTGCTCGACGAGCCGCTCTCCAATCTCGATGCGAAGCTGAGGGAGGAGGCTCGCTACTGGATCCGCAAGCTGATCCTCGACCTTGAAATTTGCGCTATCCTCGTCACGCACGATCAAAGCGAGGCGCTCGCCGCAGCCGACAACATTCTCCTGCTGCAGGACGGTCGCATCGTTCAGCAAGGCGGACCACAGGAGATCTATTCCAACCCGAACAGCTTCTATTCGGCTGACTTCCTGGGCGCGAACAACATCGTCAAGGCGAAGGTCAAGTCGATCAACGGCCGCAGCGCCGTCATCGGCGGCGACAACTGGAGCCTTGACGGCACCGTGCGCGATGCCTCCGGCGTCAACCCATCCGACGACGCGCGGGCGGTGATCCGGGTCGAGCAGATCAGCGTCAGCGACCAGCCCGAGGCGGGTGGGCTCGAGATGAACCTCGACGACAGTATCTATCTCGGCGACCGCTGGGAATACCGTCTGCGTCGCGGTGATTTCGTCGCCAAGGCACACGGCGCAAGGCAGCTTGCGACCGGCACGGTCTGGGCACGAATTCCATCTGAAAGCGTCTGGGTGTTCTCGGCAGGCCAACGCTAGCGAAGGCCGCCAGGCGGTCGCTGCTTCTTGCGGCGACCGCTCCATTCAAGGGTATATTCATGTCGAGACAGCCTCGGATAACGCTCGTCCATGCAACGCCGATCGCGATGGAACCGATCAAATTTGCTTTCGCAACGGCCTGGCCGGACGCCAATCTGGTCAACCTCCTGGAAGACAGCCTTTCGCCCGACCGTGCCGCCAGCGCCGACATCACCGAAGTCCTGACGGCCCGTATCGAGGCCCTGACCCAATATGCGCGGCAGATCGGGAGTGCGGCGGTGCTGTTTACCTGCTCGGCCTTCGGTCGGGCGATCGAGCAGGCTGCGGCGACCGTCGACATCCCGGTGCTGAAACCCAACGAGGCGATGTTCGAGGCTGCGATCCGGAAAGGCGGCAGGACTGCCATGCTCTACACCTTCCCGCCTGCGCGCGACGGCATGGAGGCGGAGTTTCTGGAAGAGGCCGAAAGGATCGATCCGACCGCAACCATGGAGAGCTTCCTGGTTCACGGAGCGATCGAGGCGGTGCGGGCGGGTGATGTAGAGACCCACAATCGGCTCGTCGCCGAAGCGGCGGCGGGTTTGCGTGGCTTCGACAGCATCGTGCTTGCGCATTTTTCCACGGCACGCGCCGTACCGGAGGTGCGGGCGGTGACGGACATCCCGGTTCTGTCGAGCCCGGATGCCGCCATCGACAAACTCAAGCGCCTTCTCGGCGCAGCATGAAATTCGGGAGTACACCTTCAATGCTGCTTGGGGTTATCGCAGACGATTTTACAGGGGCAAGCGATATCGCGAATACGCTCGCCAAGGGCCTGCCGCGGCAGGGTGGTCTTCGCACGGTACAATACCTTGGAATCCCTCGTGCAAAGGCCGAGCCTGAGGTGGAAGCCGGCGTCATTGCGCTAAAGAGCCGGTCGATCGATGTAGCGTCGGCCGTCGAACAGTCGCTGGAAAGCCTGCGCTGGCTGCTCGATCAGGGGTGCCGGCAGATCGTCTTCAAGTACTGCTCGACCTTCGATTCCACTCCGGCCGGCAACATCGGCCCGGTTGCCGAAGCGCTTGCTGAGGCCTTGGGCGTCAGCGGCGTGATTGCCTGCCCCGCATTTCCCGGTGCCGACCGAACGGTCTATAAGGGTCACCTCTTCGTGAAGGATCGGCTTCTGAGCGAGTCCGGCCTGCAAAACCATCCACTTAACCCGATGACCGATGCGGACATCCGGCGCTGGCTGCGGCTCCAGTCGACGACTGAGGTTGGACATGTCGAGATCGCCGTCGTGCGGCAAGGCTCGGCCGAAATCGGAGCAGCGCTGCGGGAGAACGGCGAGCGCAATCGCACGCTCGTCATCGTCGATGCAATCACGGATGACGATCTCGTCGCAATCGGTCGTGCTGCGGCGGGAGATCGCCTTGTCACGGGAGGTTCTGGCATCGCGATCGGTCTTGCCGCGAACTTCATCGAGCAAGGCCTTGCTGCCGGAACCAGCGCCAGCGTCGCAGGCGTCGATGGGCCGGAGGCCATTCTCGCCGGAAGCTGCTCCGGTGCGACCCGCGAACAGGTCGAGATCCACCGCAAGAACCACCCGACGCTCGCGATCGACGTTGGAGGTGTCATGGCCGGCTCGGTGACGACCGCCATGCTGACATCCTTCCTGCTTGCCAACGAGGGCAGGGCGCCGCTCGTCTATTCCTCGAGCACCCCCGACGAGGTCCAGGCGGTCCAAGCGCGCTTCGGCCGGGAAGCGGTTGCCGCGGCGCTCGATGAACTCTTTGCGAAAACGGCTCAGGAACTGGTCAAGGCTGGTGTCCGTCGCCTCGTCGTTGCCGGTGGGGAAACGTCCGGGGCGGTCGTTTCGGCACTCGATCTCGGTGCGCTGACGATTGGGCCGGAAATCGATCCCGGGGTGCCGGTGTTGTTGTCGGGTGGGGCAAAAGCTGTGTCGTTGGCGCTGAAGTCCGGCAATTTCGGCGCCCCCGATTTTTTTGTCAAAGCGTTGGAAAGGCTCGCAGGCAGATGAGTGCTGAAATCAGGATGCGCGACGAGATCGCTCGGCTTTCGAAGTCGTTGTTCGACCGTGGTTTCTCGGTCGGCTCCGCCGGCAACATCAGTGCTGCGGTCGAGGACGGGATCCTGATGACCCCGACGAATTCGTGCCTCGGTTTCCTCGATCCTGCACGTATCTCGAAGCTCGATCGCAGCGGCCGGCACATCTCCGGAGACAAGCCCTCGAAGGAAGTGTTCCTGCACCGGGCGTTCTATGAAACACGACCACAGACAGGTGCGGTGGTTCACCTCCACTCGACCTTCGCCACGGCTCTCTCTTGTCTTGCCGACACCGATCCGGACGACTGCATTCCGCCGCTCACCCCTTACGTCGTCATGCGCGTGGGGCAAGTGAGGCTGCTCCCCTACGTCAAGCCGGGCGATGAAAGCATGGGCGACATGATCGCGGAGCTTGGTGGTCGCTATGCCGCCGTGCTGCTTGCTAATCATGGCCCCGTCGTTACCGGCAAGGATATCGCATCGGCGGTCTACGCAGCCGAGGAACTGGAGGAAACTGCCAAGCTGCTGGTGCTGCTGCGCGATGCGCCGAAACGCATGCTTTCCCCTGAAAACGTCACGGAATTAAAGGCCGTTTTCGGCAGCTATTGAAGGAGAAACTGATGAAAACGGCTGATCTCGTCGATGCGCATGGGGAGGAAGTGCACTTCTGCGATCTTCCCTTTTTGAAAGTCGGGAAGACGAAGTCCTTCAGCGGTCCGATTGCGACCGTCAAATGCTTCGAGGACAATGCTGTGTTGAAGGCCGAACTGCAGAAGCCGGGCGAGGGCAGGGTCATGGTCGTCGATGGTGGCGCCTCGAGCCGCGTCGCTTTGCTCGGCGACCAGATCGCGATGATCCTTCGCGACAATGGCTGGGCCGGCATCGTGATCAACGGTGCGGTGCGCGACAGTGCTGAGATCGCGGAGATGGACGTGGGCGTTTTCTGCCTTTCGGTGACACCGAAGAAGTCCGTGAAAGACGGTGCCGGCAAGACGGGCATACCGGTCCAATTTGGCGGCGTCACGTTCGCGCCCGGCGCCTACCTCTATGCGGATGCGGACGGCGTGCTCGTCAGCGCCCGCGATCTTTGCTGAGGGGATGGTGCGGTGACCACGCGGTCCATGTTCTCGGCCCATATCGGCTATCGGTTCAGGGAGCTACCCTTCGAGGAACGCTTCGAAGCGGCGGCTGCGGTGGGTTTTGATGCCATTGAACACCCTTATCTGGAGACGTTCGAGCCGGCGATCATCCGCGGTCTTTTAGAGAAACACCGTCTCCGCTTTGCGCAGCTCTCCTGCGCATTCGGCGACCTCGCGAAGGGCGAAAAAGGTCTCGCCGCTCTGCCGGGCCGGCAGTCCGAATTTCGCGCAGCCTTCGATAACGCCCTTGAGTTCGCGCTCACCGCCGATGCGCCCTACCTTCACCCGATGGCCGGCATTCCACCTAGCGATGCAGACGCCGAAAGCGTGTACTTCGAGAACCTGCATTACGCCATCCAGGGAACAGCCGGCACGCCGGTGAAGATCCTGATCGAGGCGATCAGTGAGCGGTCGGTGCCAGGCTATGCGCTCTCCACACTGGAGCAGGCGCGCCACGTGCAGGATGTCTTTGGTCCCGGCAATCTCTTGCTGCTCCTCGATACCTTCCACGCGAGCGCGACCGCCATCGATCCGGCCCGGTGGATCGCGGCAAATGCCTATCGCATCGGGCACGTCCACATCGCCGATTATCCGGGGCGGCAAGAGCCAGGGACTGGGACGATCGATTTCGAACCGGTCCTTTCGGCACTCAAAGCGCATGGCTTCCAGGGCGCCGTCGGCTTCGAGTTCACACCCTCGGCGAACACTGCCGAGAGTTTGACATTTCTCGCCGCCTGGCGGGCGAGATCAGAAACCAGGAGAAGAGCATGATCGTTTCCATCAATCCGGCCAACGACCGCGAGCTCGCGCGCTACGACCTTCACGACGATGCCTATGTTGACCAGGCGTTGAGCGCGGCGGCGAAGGCACAGGCCGGCTGGCGAAGAGTGGCAGTCGCTGAGCGCTGCACGCTTCTTTACGCCATGGCGCGGGTGCTGCGGTCCGGAAAGTCTCGCTATGCCGCCATGATCACCCGCGAGATGGGCAAGCCGATCGTAGAAGCCGAAGCTGAGGTGGAAAAATGCGCCTACAACTGCGATTTCTACGCCGAGAATGCGCCGAAGTACCTTGCGGATGAACCGGTGGCGTCGAACGCGGCTGAGAGCGTCATCGCCTTCGATCCGCTCGGTGTGGTCTTGGCGATCATGCCGTGGAACTATCCGTTCTGGCAGTTCTTCCGCTTTGCGGCCCCGGCCTTTGCAGCAGGCAATGGCGCAATCTTGAAGCACGCCAACAATGTTCCGGAATGCGCGCTCGCGATCGAAGAGGTGATGCGGGAAGCCGGCTGCCCTGAAGGTCTCTTCGCCACGCTGCTGATCGAGCCGTCGAAGGTTGCCGGCATCATCGCGGACGATCGGATCGCCGCCGTGACGTTGACGGGATCGACGGAAGTGGGGGCGATTGTCGCTGCCCAGGCCGGTAAGGCCTTGAAGAAGCAGGTGCTTGAGCTCGGCGGCTCGGACCCGTTCATCGTGCTCGCCGATGCCGATCTCGAAGAGGCGGCAAAGATCGCAGTCAAGGCGCGCTATATCAATGTCGGCCAATCCTGCGTCAATGCCAAGCGCTTCATCGTCGAGGAAACCATCGCCGACCGGTTCGTTGAACTCTTCCTACAAGAGGTGGCGAAGCTGAAGATCGGCGACCCGATGGAGCGCGAAACGAATATCGGCCCGATGGCCAGGGAGAACCTGATGACTGGCCTGCACAAACAGGTCGAGCGCAGCCTTTCTGCCGGCGCGATACTTAGAGTTGGCGGTGCGCCGCTTGAAGGTGATGGATTCTACTATTCGCCGACGGTCCTCGACCATGTCCGCCCCGACATGGCTGCGTTTTGCGAGGAGACCTTCGGGCCGGTTGCGGCGATTATCCGCGTTAAGGATGCCAAAGAGGCGGTGGCGCTCGCGAACCAGACGGAATTCGGCCTCGGTGCCGCGCTCTGGACCAGCGATCTTAAACGCGCCCGATCGCTTGCGCACGACATCGAAGCCGGCGCCGTCTTCATCAACGGCATGGTCGCCTCCGACCCTCGCTACCCTTTCGGCGGCATCAAGCGCTCCGGCTACGGGCGCGAACTCGGGGTCTACGGCATCCGCGAGTTCGTCAACATCAAGACCGTGTGGATTGGCGCCGCCCAGACGCCGGCGACAGCACATGGAGGAGCACGATGAGCATTGCGATGCCGGCCGTACTGCGGCCAAGGGAATTGAAGACCAACGACCGTGGCAACGGCGCACGCACCACGCCGCTGGTCACGCGCAAGTGCGGCTCAAATAGCATGATCAACGGCATCACCGCGTTCGATCCAGGCGCTGCGATTGGCATGCACAAGCACAATTGCGAGGAAAGCGTAATGATCCTCGATGGCGAGGCGATCGCCGAGATCGACGGTGTGCGCTATCCCCTCGGACCCAATGATACGACCTGGATACCGGCGAACGTTCCGCACCGCTTCATCAATGCGTCGGAGACGGAGCCCATGCGGATCTTCTGGGTCTATGCATCGATCGATGCCACCCGGACTATGATCGACACCGGCGAGGAGCACACGATTGACGCCGAGCATGGCCACAAGCCGGGCGCCCAGGCATGATCCAGGAAGTTGCAGAACTGACCATCAAGCCGGGGATGGAGGGTGATTTCGAGCGGGGCGTCGAAAAGGCCGCTCCGCTGTTCCTCCACGCCAGGGGATGTCGCGGGATCGCTCTCCACCGTGTTATCGAGACGCCGCAGGTCTATCGCCTCGTCGTCGATTGGGAAACGGTCGAGGATCACACGGTCGGGTTTCGAGGCTCGGCGGATTTTCAGACTTGGCGCAAGATCGTCGGTCCGTGCTTCGCGACCACACCCGTCGTAACGCACACGCGCCAGGTTATGAGCTTCCGGTGAACCGCGCCGGTAGGAAGACGGGCGGGCGATTTGCGCTGACGCTCTCCATAGGTGCTTTCGGCGGCTCCTTGATGTGGCTCGCGCATATGCCGCTCGCATGGCTGCTGGGGGCCATGCTGGCTACGGCCGTCTGTGCCTTTGCAGGCCTTCCCGTCTCTCTGCCAAAACAGGCCAGACCACCGATGACAGCGGTGATCGGTGCGATGCTCGGCACTTCGTTCTCACCGGATACATTCGCGCATGCGGCAGCCTGGAGCATTTCGCTCGTCGGCTTGGTCGCCTTCATTGCGCTCACCGGTGCACTGGCCTTTGTCTATTTTCGGTGGATTGCCAGGCTTGATCCCGTCACCGCCTTCTTCTCGGCTATGCCAGGTGGGCTCGTCGAAATGATCACACTTGGCGCGGAAAAGGGCGGCGATGAGCGCATGATTGCCCTCATTCACTCTGCCCGGATTTTCCTCGTCGTCTTAACTCTGCCTTTTCTGATCCAGACATTTGCAGGCATTACCATTGACAGAACGGGCATCTTTTCTGCCGGTGAAATGGCAATATCGGCGGAGGACGTTATCTGGTTTGGCAGTGCAGTCGTTGGTGGCGTTGCCCTTGGCACGCTTCTAAAACTGCCGGCACGGTTTCTCGTGGGGCCAATGCTTGCCAGCGCCATCCTGCATCTGGTTGGTGTGACGGATTTCGAACTGCCGGTGGCCGCTCTCGCCTGTGCGCAGGTCGTGATCGGCGCGACGATTGGATGCCGCTTTGCCAATGCCTCGCCGCGCTTGATCTTGCGCGCGCTGGCGCTAGCCGCTGGCGCGACGGTCCTGATGCTTCTGTCCACCGTCATGTTCGCCTGGCTGTTGTCGCTGGCCGGCGGCGACCGCTTCGTTGCCTATGTCCTTGCCTATTCTCCCGGTGGGGTCGCTGAAATGAGCCTCATTGCCTTGTCGCTGCATGTGGAAGTGCCCTTTGTCGTACTGCACCATGTTGTGCGCGTGCTCACCGTCGTCGCCGGTGCATCCCTCGCCTTCCGGCTGCTCAAGGAGCGGTGCGGTGAGTTCGTGCAGCGCCCCTGTTCGGGTAGCTAAAGGGCAGAACGAGTCTTGAGCGCATGCCGGGTGGCTCATTTGGTGGCTCGGAAGCTGCAGCCCAGTTTGCGGCTCGTTTTCGGCCGCGATGGCGGCGGCTCTATCCGCATATCCTCTTGGCCCTGGGTGTTTGGCATCCCGCGTGACTGTTAGAAATGGGCTCGAAGCGCCCTCTTATGCGACGACAATCGGGACTTTGGTCGGCGACGCCTTGACCCGGTTGTAGAGATCGACAACGTCCTGGTTGATCATGCGTACGCAACCGGAAGATGCCTGTGTGCCGATGGTCCACCACTCCGGTGAGCCATGCACGCGATAGCCGGTGTCTTGGCCGTCTTTGAAGATATAGTGTGCCCGGGCTCCGAGCGGGTTGTCGAGGCCACCCGGCTGGCCGCCCGTCCATTTCACCAGCTCCGGCTTGCGCGCAATCATCTCTTTGGGCGGCGTCCAGGTCGGCCACACCTTCGTATACTGGATCTCTGCCCGCCCACTCCACTCGAAGCCGGCCTTGCCGATGCCGACACCGTAGCGGACCGCTTCGCCACCTTCCTGCACCCAATAGAGATGCCGCTCGCTAAGCCGCACCACGATCGTGCCCGGCGCCTCGCCGGTAGGGTCGCGAACGATCTGACGACGGAATTCCGGTTTGACCTTCTGGAATGGGATTGCCGGGATGACGAAGCCATTGTCGTTCAGCGAGGCATACATCGTGCTGTTGTCGGTGATGTTGCTGTCGACACTGATCGGTGGGATTGCGCCGGTCGACATATAGTCAACGCTCGCAGTCGACATCCGACTGGACGGCTCGAGCGATGGGAGTTCGAGGGACTGCGAGCAGCCGGAGGCACCAAGCAGGGTCATGACGCCGAGGTTCGAAAGCAGGGCACGGCGGGTGATGAGGTAGCCGGGTTCCGAATTGGTCGCGCCGGAGGTGAGCTTCTGATCTTGCGGGTTACGCATGCACTTTTACCCTAGACGAACGTCGGCATCATGCCTCCGGATCTGCGCAGTTTCACGATTCATGGTTAAAAAGAAGTGAAAGCGTCCCCCGCCGCGCCGCTTGCGTTTCCTTCGGAAGCAAGTTAAATACTGAACTACATGGTTCAGTATTCTAATGCCCCTCTCGATCTCTCGTTCGCGGCGCTGTCCGATGCGACCCGTCGCGGGATCATCGATCTACTTGGGCAAGGGGACGCGTCGATCACCAGTCTGGCGGACAAGTTCCAGATGACACTGACCGGCATGAAGAAGCACGTCCAGGTTCTCGAACGGGCGGGGCTCGTCGTCACGCAGAAGGTCGGACGGGTGAGAACCTGCAAGCTTGGGAAACGTGGCCTTGAGGCAGAGGCCGAGTGGATCGAGGCGCATCGCAAACTCTTCGAGGCCCGCTTCGAAGCACTGGACGAGATCATCAGCGAACTGAAACGGGAGGTAAGCGATGAATGAGCAAGTCAACAAAGCCGCTGGCGCGCAGAACCGCACGTCAGTCGAGCGCAAAGGGGACCGCGAACTCGTCGTAACGCGGACATTCAATGCGCCGCCGAGCATGGTCTACAGGGCGTGGAGCCAGCCCGAGCTGTTCCAGCGCTGGTGGGTGCCAAAATCGGCACCTGGCGTTTCGCTCGTATCGTGCCAGATGGACGTGCGTACGGGCGGCAGGTATCGGCTGGAATTCGGCGCCGGCGGTTCGGACACCATCGCCTTTTATGGCAAGTATCTTGAGGTGGTGCCGAACGAGCGAATAGTCTGGACCAACGATGAGGGCGAAGAGGGCGCAATTACGACCGTGACCTTTAAGGACGAGGGCGGCAGAACGTTGCTGACTTTCCACGAAGTCTATCCGTCCAAGGAAGCGCTTGAGGAAGCACTGCAGAGCGGGGCGGCCGCATTGCCCGAGCAGTTGGATCAGCTCGACGAATTGCTTTCCAGCACCGGCGAGTAGCACGGATCGGGAAACGCTCCCCGGTAGACGTCTGGTCCTTTGACGCGGACTTCACGGCCGTTGGGGGGGGGCTGGGGCAAAGGCGCATAGCTGGCGAGGGCGGCTAGAGTATCTCAGTCAACTCGAACAGCGGCAGCGCCAAGCAGACCGACAGAACGTGCCAGGGCTCGCCCTCGACCGTGGCTCCGTCACTCATTTCGCTCAGTGTTAGGTTCGGGGCGACGTCGGCGCATGCCTGCTCGAGCAGGGCGATTGCTTCTTGTGATGTCAGTCCGTCCGGATAGCGGACAGCGTATTTTCGGCGAGGATCTGCTTCGTTCAAGGTCATCTTTGCAAGGCTGTCCGCTGAGGTGATGGCGAAGGTATGCGAAGGATCAGAGCTACATCGTGCGGACGGGGAGTGCTTTCGATAGCCCTTCGTTGGTAGCGGCCGCAGTCAAAAAGGATAGGGCAGTCTCGCCGCCGCATTTGTGCTTCCAAAGCGTGTCGTGAAGGAATGGGGTCCCCCACTGTGGCGCTGCCGGTGACACAGCCTTCGATTTCTACCAGAAGCCCTGCTCAGCGGTGCGTAACCGTGAAGAAACCCGGATCAGGACGGGTCTGCCGAGCGTTGCTACAAGCCAGCGCGATTTCCAATCGAGGGCAATTTCACGTCTGGATCCTCGGGGGCTGACTGGAAACCTACCCGGCCCGCGAGTAGACGGTCGTTTCCGTTGCTGTTGCGCATGTTCCCCTCTTTCGGCACGTCAATGTTGATCTCACACGTTGGCCGGTCGCTCGCCCTGCTGAAGCACGAAGTTGTCGCTCCGCTCGCATCATGGCTTGCGTCCCGATCTATGCGAAATCACATGATGGCCGGGTCCTTATCAGGTATATTCTAAAAACATGTCATACAGGTTTGACAGGTTGACTGATATCTGTCTAATCTAGCCCTAGACAAGTTGGTGTGGCGAGGCCGCGCCTTTCACATGCCGGAGGACCAATGATCATCACTGACGTCGAAGTGCGGGTTTTCCGCACGACCACGCGCCGCCATTCGGACAGCGCCGGTCACGCGCATCCAGGCCCGCCGCACCAGGTAGAGCAAGCTATGCTGACTGTTCGCACGGAGGACGGCCATGAGGGGCATTCCTTCACGGCGCCGGAAATCGTGCGGTCGCATGTCATCGACAAATTCGTCAAGAAAGTCCTGATTGGCCAGGACCACCGAGATCGCGAGCGGCTTTGGCAGGACCTTGCCCATTGGCAACGCGGATCGGCCGCGCAGTTGACGGATCGCACGCTCGCGGTGGTCGACTGCGCCCTTTGGGACCTCGCCGGGCGGAGTTTGAAGCAACCTGTATACAAGTTGGTGGGCGGCTATCGCGATAAGGTGTTGGCCTACGGTTCCATCATGTGCGGCGACGAACTGGAAGGGGGGCTCGCAACACCTGAAGACTATGGTCGCTTTGCCGAAGCTCTCGTCAAGCGCGGCTATAAGGGCATCAAGTTGCACACCTGGATGCCGCCTGTCAGCTGGGCGCCGGATGTGAAAATGGACATCAAGGCCTGTGCGGCCGTGCGCGAAGCCGTCGGACCGAATATCCGCCTGATGATCGACGCCTTTCATTGGTACTCGCGCACGGATGCGCTCGAGTTGGGGCGGGGACTGGAAAAGCTCGGCTTCGATTGGATCGAAGAGCCGATGGATGAGCAGTCGCTGTCTTCCTACAAGTGGCTGGCCGACAATCTCGATATCCCCGTCGTTGGTCCGGAAAGCGCTGGCGGCAAGCATTGGCACCGTGCCGAATGGATCAAGGCGGGCGCCTGCGACATCTTGCGGACCGGGGTGAATGACGTGGGCGGCATCACGCCGGCATTAAAAACGATGCATCTTGCCGAGGCCTTCGGGATGGAGTGCGAGGTACACGGCAATACGGCGATGAACTTGCATGTCGTCGCGGCGACGAAGAATTGCCGCTGGTACGAACGCGGGCTGCTTCACCCGTTCCTCGAATACGACGACGGGCACGACTACCTAAAGTCATTGTCCGATCCAATGGATCGCGAGGGCTATGTCCATGTCCCAGCTCGGCCGGGGCTCGGCGAGGATATCAACTTCGAGTTCATCGAGAACAACCGCGTGCGGTGAGAAGCGGGGTATCTTTCATGAAAAACATTCTCGCTTTTGGAGACAGCCTGACGTGGGGAGCGGATCCACAGACCGGGCTACGCCATCCGCCTGAAGGCCGCTGGCCCGAGGTGCTCTCGCGTGAACTCAACGGTGCGGCAAAGGTCATTCCCGAAGGACTTGGTGGCCGCACAACCTGCTATGACGACCATGGTGGACCGGCGTGCCGCAATGGGGCCAAGGCGCTGCAAGTGGCGCTCGCAAGCCACATGCCGCTCGACCTCATCATCGTGATGCTCGGTACAAATGACATCAAGCCCGTGCATGGCGGGCGGGCGGAGGGAGCGGTCTCCGGCGTGCGCCGGTTGGCGCAAATCATCGACACTTTTCCCTACAAGCCAAGTGGTGCGAGGCCAAAAATGCTGATCGTCGCCCCTCCACCCTGTTGCGCCGGTCCGGGCGGGGTGCCAGCGGCGGGACGCAGCATTGCTGAATCAGAGCGGCTTTCTCCGCTCTACCGCAAGCTCGCAGATGAACTTGGACACGCCTTCTTTGATGCCGGCTCTGTCGCACACGCCTCGCGGGTCGATGGGGTCCATCTGGAAGCCGCTGCCACGGCGGCGATTGGCCGGGCGCTCGCAGCACCCGTTGCCGAAATTCTTGGCTGATCTGTCCTGGTGCCTGTGGAGGAACAGGTGGGGCAGAACTTGTAACCGGAAGGCCGAACTCCCGCATGGGCGGCCGCAATAGGAGGAAACATGAAACGCTTTCTAGCAACGGTCGCGTTCGGCGCGCTTCTCATCGCTTCAACGCCACACGGCGTGTTCGCCGAAACTCCGGAAGATCAACTCGTCGTCGCAACGACAATGAGCAACATCCTGACGCTCGATCCCGCTGCCATCACTGGCCGCGAGACCGTACAGGTCCTCAACAACATCTACGATACGCTGGTCATCCTTTCGCCGAAGGACCGCAGTGTCCAGCCACGCCTTGCCGAGCGCTGGGAGGTCTCCGCCGATCGCAATTCAATTCGTTTTCACCTGCGTAGCGATGCGAAATTTGCGTCGGGCAATCCCGTCACGGCTCAGGATGTTGCCTGGAGCCTGAAGCGCCTGCTTGCGCGTAATCTCGCGCAGTCTTCTTTCCTGAAAACAAGGGGCTTCACGCTCGAAGAAGCCGACAAAGCCTTCGTCGCCGAAGACGACCACACCTTCGTTATCAATCTTCCGAAACCCGACGACCCGAACCTGCTGCTGATGATCCTTGCGCAGAACGGACCTGGCTCCATCTTCGACAGCAAGACGGTTCTCGAAAACGAGAAGGACGGCGATCTTGGCGCCGCCTGGCTGACCCTGAACTCCGCCGGTTCCGGCCCATTCACGCTCACGCAGTGGAAATCGAACGAGTACATCATCCTCACGCGCAACGACGACTACTGGGGTGAAAAGGCCGCAATGAAGCGGGTGCTGATGCGCCATCTGCCGGAATCGCAGTCGCAGCGGCTGCTTCTGGAAAAAGGCGACATTGACGTTGCCTATTCCTTGCAGGCGCCGGACCTGAAGTCGCTCGAGGCCGATGAGGCGATCGCCATCGCATCGACACCAGGCTCGGGTTTTTACTACCTCAGCGTCTCGATGAAGGATGAGCGCTTCGCCAACAAGAAAGTGCGTGAAGCACTGCGCTACCTGATCGATTACGAGGGTCTCGACAAGGCTGTCATGCCCTACTACGGCAAGCTGCATCAGCGGCCCTTGTCGACAGGCGTCCTCGGCGCGCTGCCGGACGAAGGCTACAAACTGGATGTGGCCAAGGCAAAGGCGCTGCTTGCCGAGGCAGGCTACCCGGACGGCTTTAAGACGACGTTGCGTGTGCTGTCTGAAGATCCTTTCATGAAGGCTGCGACGGCCATCCAGAACACGCTGAGCCAGGCTGGCATCCAGGCGGAGCTCATCAGCGGTTCGGGCGACCAGATCTACGGCGCGATGCGTGAACGGAACTTTGAACTGCTTCTCGGCCGCGGCGGCGGTGGCCAGCAGCCGCACCCCGACAACAATTTACGCTCTATCGCCTACAATCCCGACAATTCGGACGATGCCAAGCTCACCAACTATCAGAGCTGGCGCACCAGCTTCTATGACGAGAAGCTGAACAAGATGATCGAAGAGGCCCTGGTTGAGCGCGACCAGGCCAAGCAGGCCAAGCTCTACGAGGGCGTGCAGCAGTACATGGACGAGGTCGTCATGTCGATCCAACCCTTCTCGGAAGTGGTCGACACGGCCGCGTACCGCAGCGACGTGAAAGGGATGATCGTCAGCCCCTGGCTCTCGCGCTTCGAAGGTGTCACCAAGGAGCGGTGATCGGCTCCAGGAATTAATAAAATGAAGGAAAGAAGGCGCATGTGACCATGCGCCTTCTTTTTGCATTGAAAAGTGCCGTCGGCCGGGCGCCAACGCGTTGCCGAACGAAATCGGCAACGTCACCCCGTGGCTGCCGCTGTTCGGTTTCCTCTCGCTTGAAGCCGAAGTATTCCTCATCTGTGCGGATTTGCGTGGTTGCCTACCCATCGCCCTCGCCTCGCGAAGACCTTCATCACCGGTACGTCTGGGGAGGGGCAGCGATTGGCAAGCGTGCCGCGGCCAGGTTCACATGCCCGGGCTGCACTCGCCGAAAAGGTCGCAGGCGTGCACCCGGGATCATTGGCAAGCTCAGACACCCGATAGTCCTCAACCGGGGCCATCAGGCAAGGAAAAGCCCGGCACAGGACCGGGCGAGTTGGGGAGGAGGAGTCTTCTTTGGGGAGGAGATGCGGCTTGCTCAGTGCGAGCCTTCGTACTCCAGCGAGGCGCCGATCAGCTCACGCGCGTAAGCGTGGGTTGCCTGGTTGCCGGGGATCGCCTCGCGCGGCAGCACTTCGGTGATTTCTCCGCGCAACATGACCGCGAAACGGTCGCACATATGGTCCACGACGGCCAGATCGTGCGTCACCATGATGTAGGTGAAGCCGCGCTCCTCACGCAGACGCTGAAGCAGGTTCAGGATTTCCGCCTGCACCGAAACATCGAGCGCCGACGTCGGCTCGTCGAGGAGCAGCAGGGAAGGTTCGAGGATCAGCGCCCGCGCGATCGCAACACGCTGGCGCTGGCCGCCCGAGAGCTGGTGGGGGAAACGATCGAGGAAGGAGACCGGCAGCCCCACATCCGTGATTGCCTTGCGTATGCGCTCCTCCCGGTCGCCGAGCTTGTGGATGACGAGAGGCTCGTTCAGCACCGTGCGAACCGATTGGCGTGGATGCAGCGAACCGTAGGGATCCTGGAAGACCATCTGCAGCGTGCGGCAACGCTCAATCAGCGGCATGTCACGCACCGACCTGCCGCCGATCAGTACGTCGCCGGTCCAGATGTCGGTCAGCATAGAGATGCAACGCAGGACCGTGGACTTGCCTGATCCGCTTTCGCCGACGAGGCCGAAGCATTCGCCCGGCGCCACGGAGAAGGTGACGGTTGGCAACACCTTGACCGCGGTGGGACCGCTACCGAAGGTGATAGAGACATCGCGAACTTCGATAGAGACGGACATCAGGCTTTCTCCTCCAGCCATTCGGGACGGCGATCGAGCACGCGGAGCGGTGCGCGTGGGCCGCCGATCCGCGGCTGAGCTGCCAGCAGGCCACGGGTGTAGGGATGTTGGGCCTTGTCGAGATCGCAGGCGGCCAGCGTTTCAACGATACGGCCGGCATACATGATGAGTACGCGATCGCAGAAGTTGCGTACAAGGTTCAAGTCGTGACTGATCATGATGAGCCCGATGCCGCGATCCCGCACCAGCCCATCGAGAATGTTCAACACCTGAAGTCGCACCGTGACGTCGAGTGCCGAGGTCGGTTCGTCGGCGATGACGAGCTCGGGATCGGCAAGCAGCATCATGGCAATCATCACGCGCTGCCCCATGCCGCCGGATATCTCGTGCGGATACTGGTCATAAACGCGCTCCGGGTCGCGGATCTTGACTGCCGACAGCATGGCGAGCGCCTTTTCACGCGCCTCCGCCTTGGTGCAATTGAAATGCCGCAGATAAGTTTCCGCCACCTGGTCACCGACCCGGCGAATAGGGTTCAAAGAAAATTTCGGATCCTGAAGGATCATGGACATGCGCCGGCCGCGAACCTTGAGCAGTTCCTTTTCCGAAAGGGCTGTCAGATCAAGCTCGGCAAAGCGCAGCGTGTCGGCGGTAATCGTGGCGCCCGGCAGAAGTCGCAGCAAGGCCCGTCCGACAGTCGATTTGCCGGAACCGGACTCGCCAACGATGCCAAGGCGTTCGCGGCCGAGGGTGAAGGACACGCCGCGCACGGCATCGGTCGCTGCGCCGCCATAGCGGATGCGGAGGTTTTCGACCTGAAGAATGTCTTTGCTCATCGGTCTACCTCCGGTTCATCTGCTTCGGATCGAGCGCATCGCGCAGCCCGTCGCCGAGAAGGTTGAAAGCGAGACTGACCGAAAGAATGGCGACACCCGGGAAGGTGACGAGCCACCAGCTGTCCAGCATGTACTTGCGGCCTGTCGCAATCATCGCGCCCCATTCCGGCAGCGGAGGTTGGGCGCCGAGCCCCAGAAAACCGAGACCGGCAGCCGTCAGGATAACGGTCGCCATGTTCAGTGTCAGGCGAATGAGCACCGAGGGCAGGCACATGGGCATGATCGACTTGACGATGATGCGTGTGGCCGATGCGCCCTGGAGCCTGGCTGCCGAGATGTAGTCCGCCTTGCGAAAGGTCATTGCCTCTGCGCGCGCGAGGCGTGCGATCGGTGGCCAAGAGGTCAGCGCAATCGCGATAATGGCGTTGTTCAGGCTTGGACCCAGCGCTGCAACGAAGGCGAGCGAAAGAATGAGGCTCGGGAAGGAGAGAAAGATGTCCGTGATCCGCATCATCACGGTATCGACCTTCCCGCCGAGATAGCCGGCAGTCGTGCCGATGACGAGCCCGATTGGGCCAACGACAATCGAGACGAGGAAGATAATCGTAAGCGTGATACGCGAGCCCCAGACCAGGCGGCTGAAGATGTCACGACCAAGCTCGTCGGTGCCGAACAGATGTCCATTTCCAGGCGCCTGCAGCGTGTTTGCGAGGTTCTGGGCATAGGGGTCATGGGTGGCAATCAGCGGCGCGAAGGTTGCGACAAGGACGAGCAGCACCAGGACCGCAAGACCGAAGGTCGAGGTTGGGCTCTTCAACAGGAAGCGCACGATGTTCTTGAGTGCGTAAAGCGGAGCCGGCAAGCGGAACGCAGTTTCAGCTTGGGTGGTCATCAGCGTGTCCTCGGGTCGAAGATGCGATAGAGAACGTCGGACAGAAGATTGAGGGCGATAAAGATGATCCCGACGATCAGGACGCAGGTCATGACGGCGTTCATGTCGCCGGTAATGAGGTTATTGGTGAGATATTGGCCAAAGCCCGGCCACGCGAAGACTGTCTCAATCAGCACGGCGCCTTCGAGCAGCGAGCCATAGGCAAGCGCAATGATGGTGACCAGTTGCACCCGAATGTTGATGAAGGCGTGCTGCCAGATCGTCTGGCTGCGAGAAAGGCCTTTGACGCGCGCCGTCGTGACATATTCCTGACCGAGCTGATCCAGCATGAAGCTGCGGGTCATGCGCGTGATATAGGCGGACGAGGAGTAGCCAAGCAGCGACGCCGGCAGGATGATGTGGTTGACGGCCGACCAAAACATATCCATTTCGCCGGCGATCAGGCTATCGATCAGCAGGAATCCGGTCCGCTCCTCGACAAGGCCAATATAGAACTGGTCCATGCGTCCGCTGCCGCCGACGAGGCCGAGATAAGCATAAAAGACGATAAGCGCGATCATGCCGGTCCAGAAGATCGGCATGGAGTGCCCGAACAGGCTGAAGACGCGCACGACATGGTCGGGCCAGCGGTCCTTGTTGACGGCAGCAAGCACTCCGAGCGGAACGCCGAGGCCGGCTCCGATGAGGATTGCGAAGGTCGCAAGCTCGATCGTTGCCGGCATCACGTGCAGGATATCCTGAATGACCGGCTGGCCCGTGCGGATGGAGGTTCCGAAGTTGCCGGTGAAAACGTCTCCAAGATAGTAGGCGAATTGTTCCCAAAGAGGTCGATCAAGCCCGAGCGAACGATAGACCTGTTCGTAGGTCTCGCGGGTTGCGTCCTCCCCGACGATCGCGCGGACCGGATCGGCAGGCATAAGGCGGCCGATGAAGAACGTCAGGAGCAGAAGGCCGAGCAACGTGACCGCAATGGTCCCGACCTGCCCGGCCACGCCGTGGAAGCGTAGGCGACGAATTGACATGGTTCCTCCATTTGTCAGTCGCCTGCGGTGAGGCGTTACAGGCTCCAATCCTGTATGACAACTTTCACTGAACCTGTCACAGGTTATGTCGAGTGTCAAGCAGAGCTGACGGAGAGGAAGTCATCTCTGCGGGGCGTGAAGCAGTCGATGAGCTCTCCTGCCTCCAGGCATTCGCAGCCATGTTCCGTGTTTCCGGGGATTACGAGGCTGTCGCCAGTCTTCAATTCATAGGTCTGGCCATTGCGAAAGAAGCGGAATTTGCCGCGCGCCACATAGGTCGATTGCACGTGCGGGTGGCGGTGGAGCTTGCCTTTTGCACCGTTTTCGAAGCGAAAGGAGACGACCATGAGCTCAGGCGAATCTGAAAGCACCTGGCGCGTGACGCCGGTATCGGTCGAAATCGTGGGGAAAGTAGGAAGAGACATGCGGACCTCATAGATGATGTATGACAACATCACCATACATGTCCTTTTGCCTGTATGACAACTCTGCGCGTCTATTAAATTGCGTCGGGGCTCATGGTGCGGGAACGCAAGAGCGCGTTGTACCGATCAAGGCTTCCCCGCAAGTGGGCGCGCATGCGCTCGCGCGCCGCTTCAGCATTGCCTTCGATGATTGCCTCAACGATCTGGCCATGCTCTTCCTGAAGATGGAGGTTGTAGTCCTTCGGGCGCGACCCCGGCGCAGATCCCTGCAACTCGCCGCGCGGAATGATGCCAGTACGGATCAGTTGGAGAAACTCCGGAAAACGCCGGTTTTGCGTGGCTTCCGCAATCGCCAGGTGAAGCTCGAAATCCGCATCGCGCGTAGGATTGCCAGTTGCCAGGCACTCGCCAACACGATGATGGGCCTCAAGGATGGTTTCGATCTGGGCGGGTGAACGGCGCGCGGCCGCCAGCCCTGCCGATTCCACCTCGAAAACCGTCCGAAGTTCAAGAAGCTCTATGACCGACGAAATCCGCTCGGTCTTCAAATCCTTGAAAGGCTGCTCCTTTTCCGGCTTTGTCTCAAGGGCAAATATGCCGGCGCCCTTGCGCGCTTCGACCAGCCCGTCGGCGCGAAGGATGGCAATCGCTTCCCTTACGACTGTACGGCTGACGGAATACTCGCGCGTCAGAGCGCTTTCGCTCGGAAGCCGGTCGCCGGGGCGAAACACGCCTTCCGCCAGATCGCGACGCAGCGCGGCGCTGATTTTTGCCGCAAGCGACGTGCCACGCTCCATAGTGTTTACGGCTTCCATTTTCGTCCCAACATGCTCAAACCTGTCTGGCATGTTAGTCGTAATCTGTTCGAATGCAAGTGCGGCTCTCTCAACCAGTGCTAGCGCAAGGTTCGCAGCATGGAGCGATATCGTGTCTGGCTGTTCTTCAGGTGATCGCGCATGGCCGCGCGAGCCTGTTCCTCATCCCCGCTTTGGACCGCGTCGAGTATCGCCTCGTGTTCATCGAGAAGCCGGCGCATCTCGACGGAGGGAAGGGCGGCTTCCTCTCCCTCGCGGGCGACCGCACGGCGCGGGATGACAGCCGGCCCGAGCACATGGAGAAACTCGGCAAACCTTGGATTGTTCGTCGCTTCGGCAATGGCGAGATGAAAAGCAAAATCGGTTTCGGCGGTCGGCTCACCACTTTCGGCGCGGATGCGAAATGCTTCGAACGCTTCGATAATTTTGCCTTCCTGTCCCGGGGAGCGGCGAAGTGCGGCCAACCCGGCCGCATCGCCTTCGACTGCCGTTCTGATTTCCAGCATCTCGATCAATGATGAGACGCGGGCGAGATCGACGTTGTGAAACGAATTTCTTGCGGCCGGGGCAGGCTCCAGCACGAAAACGCCGACGCCATGTCGTGCCTCGACCAATCCGTCGGAACGCAGTGCTGCAATCGCTTCTCTTACGACAGTGCGGCTGACGTTAAATTCCTTGGTCAGTTGCGCCTCTGATGGCAGGCGGTCGCCGGGCCGGTAGCGGCCCTCGGCGATATGGGACCGCAGAACGTCGGTAACCTTTGCCACCAGGGTCCTGGGCTGCGGGGCGTTCGTATCGGAAGCAGTCGCTATCGTCATGTGGTTGCCCGGTTCCAGGATGTGGCGGCACCTGCCGCTTCATCTCTGGATACGCCAAAGATGGCGGACGAGGCAATCGCTCCTCAATCCGATAGCAAATCAGCAGGCAAAAGCCCGTCAGGTACATTCTGATAGGATACGGGCCTCAGAAACCTGCGGATCGCCATAGTTCCGACCGAGGTCGCGCCGAAATTCGTAGAGGCCGGATAGGGCCCGCCATGAACCATGGCGTCGCAGACTTCCACGCCCGTGGGAAATCCGTTCACGAGAAGACGGCCGGCCTTGCGCTCCAGGATCGGCATAAGTTGGCGTGCAAGATCGGTGTCTCCGTCGTTGAGATGAAGAGTTGCAGTCAGCTGGCCATCGAAACTCCTGGCGACGACGACCAGTTCTTCAATGCTTTCGGCCGTGACGATGAGGCCGAGCGGGCCGAAGACTTCTTCTGAAAGCGTATGGTTGGCGAGCCAGTCCCGTGCAGAGACGAGGAAGAGATTGGGTGTGACGTTGCGCCGATCGCAGCTGGATGTGAAGACGTCGCGAACGCCGCGGCCTGAGGCAATGCGATTGCGCCCATCGCGATACGCTTTGGCAATTCCATCCGTCAACATCACTTGTGCGCCGATCTGCGAAAGCGCCGCACGCACGCTTTCCGCAAACGCTGGCGCCTCGCCTGCTGCGATCACGGCAATGCCTGGATTGGTGCAGAATTGTCCGGCGCCCATCGTCAACGAGCTTGCCCAACCCTTGGCGATTTCCTCGCAGCGGACCTTGCCGGCTTCGGGCAGGATGAACATCGGGTTGACCGAACCCAGTTCGCCGAAGAAGGGGATTGGTTCCGGGCGCTTCGCACATAGGTCGAAAAGCGCGCGGCCACCCGCAAGCGAGCCGGTAAAGCCGACGGCCTTGATGAGGGGATGTGTAACGAGGCCAGTGCCGACGTCCCGGCGACCGCCCTGGATGAGTGAGAATACGCCGGGGTGAAGCCCTTGCTTCCTGATCGCTGCGTGGGCAGCCTCGGCAACCACTTCGCTCGTCCCAGGATGGGCTGAATGGCCCTTCACGATGACCGGGCACCCGGCGGCAAGAGCCGACGCGGTATCGCCGCCCATTGTCGAGAAAGCCAGCGGAAAATTGGAGGCACCGAACACCGCAACCGGACCGACAGGTCGCTGAAGCAGTCGGATGTCGGGGCGCGGCAGGGGCTTTCTGTCCGGCAGCGCTTCATCGTGGCGTCTGTCGAGATAGTCGCCCTTTCCGAGATGGGCTGCAAAAAGTCGGAGCTGGCCGGTGGTGCGTCCACGTTCTCCTTCTAGCCGGGCGGGCGGCAGACCGGTTTCTGCACTGCCGATCTCGGTAATGGCCGCCCCGCGGCTTTCTATCTCATCGGCAATCGTTTCTAGAAATGCCGCGCGCTCTTTCCGGCTTGAATGGCCATAGGACCAGAAGGCATCCTCGGCCGATTTTGCGGCCCTGTCGACCAGATCCGGCGTGCCGACGGAAAAGTCAAACGCGGCACCATGGGCCGGTTCGCTGCTGAATGTCTGCTCGGTCGCGATCCACTCGCCCGCAACCAGGTGTTTGCCGTGAGGGGTGAAGGTCATTGTCACTCCTTGAAGATAGGATTGTCGGTAAAGGCACCGCCTTGAAAGCGCGCCATTGATTTGTCGGGAGTTGGTTTCGCGGCGTTCGTTTCGATTTTCTCGCGCCAGGCCTCGGCGTTGTCTTTCGCCCTCCAGCCGAGCCAAGCCAGATGCGAATTGTCCCACCAGCAGCTGTCGTTTGCTGAAACGCCCCAAATGACCGGGCAACCAAGCACTGGGGAGCGGAAAGCGGCTTCGATCAGCGATGCGAAATCGCCATGAGAAAACCAGGTCGACAGCATCCGATGGTCCATCGGCTCAGTTGTACAGGAGCCGATGCGCACCAGTGCTGTCTCCTGTCCGAACTTGTCGAAGTACAGGCGGGCGAGCGATTCACCGAAGCATTTGGACACACCATAGAGCCCGTCGGGGCGAAACGGTGCATCGGGCCCAAGTCGATCAGTCTGCGGATAGTAGCCGATCGTGTGGTTTGAACTTGCAAAGATGATGCGGGGCAAGCCATGGGCGCGCGCGGCCTCGTAGAGATTGTAGAGGCCGACGATGTTGCCGGTGACAACCTCGTCGAACGGGCGTTCGACGGAGATCCCGCCCAGATGCACGATACCGTCGCAGCCCGCCACCATCGCGTCGACGGCCCATGGTTCGGCGAGATCGCAGTGCATCCATTCCTCGTTGGGGCCGGTGACATCAGCCGGTGCGATGTCGGCAAGACGGATTGTTTCGGCAAGCAACGCCAGTCGCGGTCGCAAGGCGCGGCCAAGCGCGCCAGCCGCGCCCGTGATCAGGAGGCGTTTCATTCGGGTCTTGACCTTGAACAAGTTATCATACAATACGGACTTACATGTATTATCTCTTGTTCGCAATACCTCAAAGGAGGACCGAATGCTGACCGTCGAAACAAGGCAGGCCGTTAATCCGGACTATGCGCGAGCGCTCGATACAGAAGGCTTGCGTAAGCATTTCCTGGCGCAGGATATGTTCCGCCCCGGTGAGATCCGGCTGGTCTACACGCACTACGATCGCTTCGTTATGGGAGGTGCCGTTCCTAACGGTGCTGCGCTGACGCTCGATCGGGTCGAGGAAACGAAGACGCCGTCCTTCCTTGACCGGCGCGAAATGGGTGTCGTGAACATCGGTGAGGCCGGTACGGTGACAGCCGGTGATGAGACATACGCGCTCAACCGCGGCGATGTGCTCTATCTCGGGGCCGGTTCTGGTGCGGTGACGTTTGCCGGACGCGGACGTTTCTACATCGTCTCCTGCCCGGCGCACCGCAGCCTGCCGGCGCGGCTTGTGACACTCGGTGAAAGCAAGGAGGTCAAGCTTGGCGCGATGGAAACCTCCAACAAGCGGACCATCAATCAGTTCATCCACCCGCTCGTGATGGAAAGCTGCCAGCTCGTGCTCGGCTACACAACGCTCGAAGACGGCTCCGTTTGGAACACGATCCCCTCCCACGTGCATGATCGCCGCATGGAGGCCTATCTCTATTTCGGTATGGACGAAAAATCTCGCGTGCTCCATCTGATGGGTGAGCCACAGCAGACGAGGCATCTGTTTATCGCCAACGAGGAAGGCGCGATCTCGCCGCCATGGTCGATCCACTCGGGCGCGGGCATCGGCTCTTATACCTTCATCTGGGCGATGGCCGGCGACAACGTCGATTACACGGATATGGATTTCATTCAACCGGCGGATCTGCGATGAAAAACCTCTTTTCTCTTGAAGGACATAAGGCTCTCGTCACAGGGGCGAATACTGGTCTTGGCCAAGCGATCGCGGTTGGCCTGGCTCAGGCGGGCGCTGAGGTTGTCTGCGCCGCGCGCAGGGCGCCCGACGAGACCCTTGCGCTCATCGACAAGGCCGGGGGAAGGGCGACTGCACTGGCGCTTGATTTCGCCAATCCGATGGCGGCAACCGGAGTATTTGCCGGTGCGGGATTCGACATTCTCGTCAACAACGCCGGAATCATCCGTCGCGCTGACGCGGTTGATTTTTCCGAAGCTGATTGGGATGCAGTCATGGATGTCAACCTCAAGGCACTGTTCTTCACGACCCAGGCTTTTGCCAAGGAGCTGCTTGCGAAGGGCATGTCCGGCAAGGTGGTCAACATCGCGTCGCTGCTTTCCTTCCAGGGCGGAATTCGCGTACCGTCCTACACCGCCGCCAAGCATGGCGTTGTGGGCGTCACGAAGCTTCTCGCCAACGAATGGGCGTCAAAAGGCATCAACGTCAATGCGGTTGCGCCCGGCTATATCGAGACCAACAACACCGAGGCTTTAAGGGCAGATCCTGAACGTAGCAAGGCAATACTCGAGCGGATTCCGGCGGGCCGCTGGGGGCGCTCCGAAGACATTGCGGGTGCGACCGTGTTTCTGTCTTCGGCGGCTGCGAACTACATCCATGGTGCGGTGTTGAATGTCGATGGCGGTTGGCTGGCGCGCTAAAATAACTTGTATGATGAGTTGTATGATGACTATTGACATTGGTGTGATATCCCGATTATCTGGGGCTATCAACCATAGAGGAAATCAACGTTATGAACCCTGAGCAGATCAAGGCCGCGCTTGGATCGGGCCTGCTTTCGTTCCCGGTGACGCATTTCGATGCGGAGGGTCGGTTTGCGCCGGACAGCTATCGGGCGCATGTCGAGTGGCTGGCCGGCTACAAGGCGCCGGTTCTGTTTGCGGCCGGTGGCACCGGCGAGTTCTTTTCGCTGAAGCCGGACGAGATCCCCGGCATCGTCAGGGCGGCCAAGGACGTTTCCGGCGACACGGCGATCGTATCGGGCTGCGGCTATGGCACGGAGATGGCGGTCGACATCGCTCGTTCGGTCGAGCGCGTCGGTGCCGACGGCATCCTGCTTCTGCCGCACTATCTGATCGATGCGCCGCAGGAAGGGCTTTATGCCCATGTGAAGACGATCTGCCAGTCGGTCGGCATCGGCGTCATGGTCTATAATCGCGACAACGCGGTGCTGCAGGCCGATACGCTCGCAAGGCTGTGCGACGAATGCCCGAACCTGATCGGCTTCAAGGATGGCACCGGCGACATCGGGCTGGTGCGCCAGGTCACCGCCAAGATGGGCGACCGGCTGATGTATCTCGGCGGCATGCCGACGGCCGAACTGTTTGCCGAGGCCTATCTCGGTGCCGGCTTCACCACCTATTCCTCGGCCGTCTTCAACTTCGTGCCCGGCCTTGCCAATGAGTTCTATGCCGCCCTTCGCGCCGGCGAGCGCGCCACCTGCGAGCGCATCCTCAACGACTTCTTCTATCCGTTCATGGCCATCCGCAACCGCGCCAAGGGCTATGCGGTGTCGGCGATCAAGGCCGGCGTGCGGCTGCAGGGTTTTGATGCCGGTCCGGTGCGTGCGCCGCTGAAAGACTTGACCGAGGAGGAAGTCGCCATGCTCGACGCGCTCATCGGTGCGAACAAGCGTCAGAAATGAGTGTTTTGCGAGGATAGCCCATGAAGATCGTCGCCGTCCGCACCCACCTTCTCGAACATCGGCTGGCCGTGCCGTTCGAAAGCGCCTCCATGCGTTTTGACCGTCGCGCCCATGTGCTGGTCGAGATCGAGTGCGACGACGGCACGATCGGCTGGGGCGAGTGCCTCGGCCCGGCGCGGCCGAATGCGGCGGTGGTTGCGGCGTACACGACCTGGCTGATCGGCCAGGACCCGCGCCAGACGGAAAAGCTCTGGGCGATCCTCTACAACGCGCTGCGCGATCAGGGGCAGCGCGGGCTTGCGGTCACCGCCCTTTCCGGCATCGATATCGCGCTCTGGGATATCAAGGGCAAACACTATCGTGCCTCCGTCTCCATGCTGCTTGGCGGGCGCTGGCGCGAGAGCGTGCGCGCCTATGCGACCGGCAGCTTCAAGCGCGATGGCGTCGACCGGGTCTCCGACAATGCGCTGGAGATGGCCGAGCGCCGGGCGCAAGGCTTCCATGCCTGCAAGATCAAGATCGGCTTCGGCATCGACGAAGATCTGCGGGTCATCCGCGCGGTGCGCGAGGCGATCGGCGACGAGATGCGGCTGATGATCGACGCCAACCACGGCTACACCGTCACCGAGGCGATCCGGCTTGGCAAGGCGGCGGCCGACTACGACATCGACTGGTTCGAGGAGCCGGTCGTGCCGGAACAGCTTTCCGCCTATCGCGCGGTCAGGGCCGGCCAGCCGATCCCGGTTGCCGGCGGCGAGACCTGGCATGGCCGCTATGGCATGTGGCCGGCGATCGAAAGCCGTGCCGTCGATATCCTGCAGCCGGATCTCTGCGGCTGCGGCGGTTTTTCCGAGATGGCGAAGATCACGAGCCTTGCGACGCTGCACGGCGTTCGCATCGTGCCGCATGTCTGGGGCACGGGCGTGCATATCGCTGCCGCGCTGCAGTTCATGGCGGCGATGACGCCGGATCCGGTGCGGGTCAACCCGATCGAACCGATCCTGGAGTTCGACCGGACGGAAAATCCGTTCCGGCAGGCGGTGCTGAAGGCGCCGATCGAGGCGGTCGACGGTGTCGTTGCCATCCCCGATGCACCCGGCCTTGGCATCGAGATCGATCGTGACGCGCTCGCCAGGTTCAAGATGCCCGAGACATGAGAGTGTTGTTGACATGCGCGCCGACCAGGGCCATGTCCGAAATTGCCGGGTATGTTCTCCCACATCATCGCGGCGAGACACATGGGTGCTTGTCTGTCCGGCTTAGCGCCAACACACTTCGAGCTAGTCGGCCGCAAGCCCGTCGGCAAGTACCAGGGCCTGTTCGCGCTCGTCGAGGTGCATGAGGCCGCCATCTCGGCTTTGGCGAACCCTTTTCATGTGATCGCGTGGACTGAGACCCAGAGTTCGCTTGAACATGCGTGAGAAGTAGTAGGGGTCGGGATAGCCGACTTCCGCGGCCGCAGAGGAAACCGAAAGCCCTGCTTCGAGAAAGTGCATCGCCCGCTCCATGCGTTTCAGTTCCTGGTACTTGCGCGGCGTGCGCGCCACGCGCTTTTGGAATTCCCGCAGGAAATAATCGCGATTGTAGGGTGATGCCTCAACCGCTTTCGTCGCAATATCCGGGTCGAGCGGATTGGCGGAGATCATCGTTGCGGCCTTCATGACAGCGAGATCGATCGCGTCTGCCCCCTCGGGCTGGTAGGTGGCATGGTCTCGCCACCCGATGAACGCATCCTCGATGAAAGCGATCAACAGAACCATGAACAGGTGGTGCTGGCCAAGCGTCACGGAAGAGGGCGGCGCGCTTTGACGATAGTGGCGCGCCAACGGCTCAAGCAACCCCCACCGCGCCAGTCTCAACTTCGGCACCAAATCCATCTGCTCGACCAGGTTGTGGCGGCCGTAAATATCAAGAGTGAAATGCTGGGCGAGGCCAAGATACGTCTCCGGTCCCTCGCTCCATCCGATGAAGCGCTGGCCGCGCGAAATCAGCATGGCATCACCCGGCTCCATCACGCGTGGCTCGCCGTCGACCAGATAGTGGCCGCGCCCTTCAAGGCAGATGACGAGGTCGTCGACCGGGTTCGACTTGTCGATGCGCCAAGTCTGCGAATGCTCCATCCGGATAGCAGCGCGGGTCAGATTAAGCGTCAGCGCCGCCGGTGGAATAGCTGAGAGAATTCCACCTTCAATTTCGTCCATCTTTTTCCTCGCCTTTGTGAATTCATTCTGCGACAAAAATACGTGAATGTCATCGCAGAAATGCATGCACGCACCGCATCGAACTGGGAGGAGATCGGTCAGCGGACGGGAAGGAGGCTACAGCCTGCGCCTGTCTGCGCCGTTCCGGGAGCGTAATTTGTACGAAACCGTATCTAAAATGGCCGCTCTGCAGTGCCGTCCGGGAGGGCCGGCATGAAAGGGCATCGTCTTTTAGGGCTTGGCTATCTGGCGCCCTACATTATCGGCCTCTTGATCTTCACGGCCATTCCGTTCATCGGCTCATTCTATCTCAGCTTCACGAGTTACGACTTGATGAGCGAGCCGCGCTGGACAGGTGTCGCCAACTACGAGCGGCTGTTTACCCGCGACCGGACTTTCATCAAGTCGCTGAACGTAACGCTGCTTTACGTGTTCATTACCGTGCCTTTGAAGCTCGCCTTTGCGCTCTTCATCGCTGCAATTCTAAACCACAGGTTGAAATTCATCGGTCTTTTTCGAACGGCGTTCTATGTGCCTTCAATCCTTGGGGGGTCGATCGCGATTGCCGTTTTGTGGCGTTATGTCTTCGCTTCGCAGGGCCTTGCGAACATGGCGCTTTCGACCCTTGGTATCGCGCCCGTCGATTGGTTCGGCGATCCCGTGAATGCGCTTTTCACCATCACGCTGCTGCGCTGCTGGCAGTTCGGCTCGGCCATGGTGATCTTTCTTGCCGCCCTTCAATCGATCGACAAGTCACTTTATGAAGCGGCCGCCATCGACGGCGCCGGCAAAGTGCGCACCTTCTTCTGGATCACCCTACCGCTGCTAACGCCGGTTATTTTCTTCAACTTGATCATGCAGATGGTTCAGGCGTTCCAGGAGTTTAACGGCCCTTACATCATCACCCAGGGCGGCCCACTCAAGGCGACCTATCTACTGCCGATCTACATTTATGACGAGGCTTTCAAGAAGTTCAACATGGGCTACGCCTCGTCTATCGCCTGGGTGCTCTTCGCCATCATCACTGTGCTGACCCTTGTTGCCTTCTGGTCCTCCAAGAAGTGGGTCTATTACGCCGGCGACAAGAGGAGCTGACGAGATGACCGAGTTTCAAGCTCTCAACGATCGCGTGGCTGCACGCAGGGCAAGGGTCCGCCTGATCTCCACGGCGGTTCGCTATGTGCTTCTGTTTTCTGTTGGGTTCGTCATGCTCTACCCGCTGATCTGGCTGGTAGGCGCGAGTTTCAAGACGAATTCGGAGATCTTTTCTGGTGCTGGTTTCATGCCGGCAAATCCGACGGCTGACGGCTATGTAAAGGGCTGGCAGACGTCGACGCCCTATACGTTCGGCCGGTTCTTCTGGAATTCCTTCCTGATCATTCTGCCCAAGGTCATCGGTACGGCGATCTCATGCACGATGGCGGCTTATGCCTTCGCAAGGTTCGACTTTCCGCTGAAGAAGATCCTCTTCGGTTCGGTCATTGCCATCCTGCTTCTGCCAAATGTTGTAACCCGCATTCCGCAGTATATTCTCTTTCGCGATCTCGGCTGGCTCGACACGTTCCTGCCGCTCTGGGTACCTTCCGCCTTTGCGGGCGATGCCTTCTTCGTCTTCATGCTGGTGCAGTTCCTGCGCTCGCTTCCGGCGGATATGGAAGAGGCCGCTCGTGTTGACGGCGCAAACAGTCTCCAGACGCTGGTCTACATCGTCGTGCCGATGCTCGCGCCGGCGCTGATCTCTGTCTGCCTGTTTCAGTTCATGTGGACCATGAACGACTTCCTGGGACCGCTGATTTACCTGTCATCGGTCGACAAATATCCCGTGAGCCTCGCGCTCAAACTTTCCATCGACACCACCGAAGCCTTCGAATGGAACCGCATTCTCGCAATGTCGGTGCTGACGATCACGCCTGCCTTGGTCGTCTTCTTCGCTGCGCAACGGTACTTCATTGAAGGGATCTCCTCTGGGGGAGTCAAAGGCTGAACATGGCTAAGGTCCAATTGAAGAACCTCGAAAAGGTCTACGGCAACGCATTCAAGGCCGTGCACGGGATCAATCTCGATATCGAGGATGGCGAGTTCATGGTCTTCGTCGGTCCCTCTGGCTGCGCCAAGTCCACCACATTGCGCATGGTCGCGGGGCTCGAGGAGATTTCGGGAGGCGAGGTCGTGATCGGCGACCAGCGGGTTAACGACCTGCCGCCCGGCAAACGCTCCATCGCAATGGTGTTCCAGAACTATGCACTGTACCCGCACATGAAAGTGCGCGGCAATCTGGCCTTCGGGTTGAAGATTGCCGGCAAGCCGAAGGCGGAGATCGACGCGGCTATCGCTCACGTAGCCAAGATCCTTGAAATCGAGCCGTTGCTCGATCGGTTGCCGAAGCAGCTCTCCGGCGGCCAGGCCCAGCGCGTGGCGCTCGGGCGTGCATTGATCAAGAAGCCCGGCGTCTTCCTGTTCGACGAGCCGCTGTCCAACCTCGACGCCAAGCTGCGTGCCTCGATGCGTGTCCGCATCACCGACCTGCACCGCCAGCTCAAGGCCGAAGGCTTATCCTCAACGGTCATTTACGTGACACATGACCAGACCGAGGCGATGACGATGGGCGACCGCATCTGCGTCATGCAGGCGGGCCACATCATGCAGGTCGCCGCGCCGAAGGAGCTCTACAATCGCCCGGCGAACCTTTTTGTCGCTGGCTTCATCGGCAGCCCCGAGATGAACCTTGTCGATGCCGAACTTGTCGACGGGCATCTTTCGATCGGGACCCAGCGCCTGCCGCTCGGCTCCAACCTTCAAGCAAGGCTCTCGGCGAGGCCGGCAGAGGCGGTGCTCGGCATGCGCCCGCAGCACCTCTCACTCGCCACCGACGGCCCTGCGTTCACAGCGAAACTCACGAATGCCGAGTTCATGGGCCATGAAGTCTACCTTCACGCCGATCTCGAGGGTCGAAAGCTGGTGAGTGTAGTGGGCGCCGCCGAATTCGAGGCTCTTGGCCGCTCCGATCTGATCCGGCTGCGCCCGGACCCCAGAAAGCTTCATGTTTTCGACAAGACCGATGGCCGCAACGTGTCGCTTTGAGGAGGCGATGCGTCGTTCAATTTCAAGGAGGAGAAACCAATGAGAATGACAGTAAAGATCGCTGCGCTCGCCAGCGTTGCATATGGCGCTCTCGCGCTCGCCACGGCAGCGCACGCCGCTGAGCTACGCATGGCGTGGTGGGGCGGCGAGAGCCGCCACGTTGCCACCCAGAAGGCGATCGCAGCTTGCGGTGAAAAATATGGCCATACCGTCAAAGGCGAGTTCACTGGTTTTGACGGCTACCTCGAAAAGTTAACGACCCAAATGGCCGGCAAGACCGAGGCCGATATCGTGCAGGTCAATTGGCCGTGGCTGCCGCTGTTTTCGAAAAATGGTGACGGTTTTGCGGACCTGCGGACGCTCCAGGCGATCGATCTTTCCAACTGGAGCGAAGCCGATCTCGCGGCGGCCTCAATGAACGGCGTCTTGCAGGGGCTTTCCGTCTCGACCACCGGCCGCGTCTTCTTCTTCAACGCCACGACCTTCGAGAAGGCCGGGGTGCCTATCCCGAAAACCTGGGAAGAGTTCTTCGCTACGACGGCAACGATTAAGGAGAAGCTTGGCAAGGACTATTACACCTTCAACGCCGTCAAGGAGACCGCGCAACTTCTAACGACATTGGCCGTCGTCCAGAAGACCGGAAAGGATCTCGTCGATCCTGAGACCAACCGTGTCGCCTGGACACCTGAGGAGCTGGCTGAAGGCATTTCCTTCCTCGGCAAGCTGGTCGAGACCGGCGCCATTCGCTCCCAGAAGGAAGAGGCCGCCGACGGCAACGTCAATCTGTTCGAGAAACCCTCCTGGGCCGAGGGGAAGGTCGCCGGTTCCTATGAATGGGATTCGACCTATTCCAAGTATGCCGACCCGTTGAAGGACGGTCAGGTGTTGACGCCCGTGCCGATGCTCAAGCTTGCTGATGCGGTAACGGACGGCGTCTATCGCAAGCCCTCCATGGTGTTCTCGATCTCGAAGAATTCGAAGGACCCAGCGGCTGCGGCGCAAATCGTCAACTGCCTGTTGAACGAGCCGGAGGGGATCGATGCACTCGGTACCTCTCGCGGCCTGCCGGCGTCGAAGGCCGCTGCCGCTCGCCTTGGTGAAAAGGGCGAGCCCGAGGTGCGGGCCGCCAATGCCATCGTGCTGGCCGCCGGCGGGCCGACGGTTTCGCCGTTCAATGAACACCCAGAGATCCGCGCCGCCTTCATCGATACGCTCGAGGAATACGCCTACGGGCAGCTCGATGCCAAGGAGGCGGCAGAACAGATCATCGATACGGTGAACGACGTTCTCGCCAAGTTTGACTGATCGCTAAGACTGCCCGCCGTTGCTTGTCGCGGCGGGCGTCCCTGCGCCCTGCGGGAAGCCTACACGAGAGAGATCATGACCCGACCATCCATCATCGCGCTGTCGGCGCGAACGGCGGCGTTTTGCCTGGCGGCACGCGGAGCGCTATACCACCTGCCGGCGACAGCGAAGTGGCGCCTTTCCTCGTCCGACGGGGACAATCAGATGCGGCAGGGAGAGACCTCCCTTGCTGTGCCTCTGCTGCACGAGCTTCAACCTCGCACACGTTACTGCTTCGAAGCGGAAGGGTTTGAAGCGGTCGAGTTTGACACCCCGTCCTGCGCGGGGCTCGTCGACGCCGCCGAGTTTGGTCTTGTCCTTGATGTTCTTCCCGAGGATTTCGACGGTGCCCGCCGGAATGCGGCTGCTTTGAGAGAGGCCGTTGCTGCGGTTCCGGTGGGCGGTACGTTGAGGGTGCCGGCTGGGGTCTGGACGGCATTTCCGGTCAAACTCAAGAGCCACATGACTTTCCACCTTTCCCAAGGGGCGGTCTTGCGAGCGCCGTCGGTGCGGCGCGGATGGCCCATCCTGCCCGCCCGTGACGCGTCCGGCCGGATGTTGGGGAGCTGGGAAGGCCTTCCGGCCGACTGTTTCGCAGCTCCGCTCCATGCCGTTGGCGTGAAAGAGTTGACAATCGAGGGGCAGGGCACGCTCGACGGTTCCGGTGATAGGGGCGACTGGTGGACCTGGCCGAAAGAAACGCGTGACGGTGCACGCCGCCCGCGCGGCCTTCATCTCGTTTCCTGCTCAAATGTGCAGCTCCTTGGCTTTGCCATCCGGAATGCGCCCTCCTGGACGATCCACCCGCAGGGCTGCAGGCAATTGACGGCGGCAGGACTATTCATTTCCGCTCCGTTCGACAGCCCAAATACCGATGGCTTCAATCCTGAAAGTTGTCGCGACGTGACAATCACCGGCGTGCGCTTTTCCGTCGGGGATGATTGCATCGCCGTGAAGGCCGGCAAACGCGGCCCAAATGGTGAGGATGACCATTTGAGCGAAACGCGTGGCGTGCGGGTGAGCCACTGCTTGATGGAGCGTGGCCACGGGGGGCTCGTCATTGGTTCGGAAATGTCTGGCGGCGTGCACGACGTTTCGATCGAGAATTGCGCCATGGTCGGTACAGATCGCGGCCTGCGCCTTAAGACGCGGCGCGGCCGTGGTGGAGCGATCACCGATATCGCTATGCGCAGCGTTCTTATGGACGGCGTCGAGACCGCGCTTTCTGCCAACGCACACTACCATTGCGATGCCGACGGCCACGACGCCTGGGTGCAATCCCGCCAGCCGGCTCCAGTCGATGTGGGCACGCCTGTCATCGACGGCGTCACGATCGAGAATGTCGAGATCCGGAAGTTGGCCCATGTCGCCGGTACCTTCCTTGGCCTGCCGGAGGCCCCAATCCGCAACATCAAAATTCGTCGGCTCAAGATCGTCTCCTTCAACTACGAGGCCACAGCCGCTCCTCCTGTCATGGCCGACGGGATCCGACCGATGCGGCATGAAACGATCGTCTCGGAACAAGCGGACGTCGATTGCGACGAGCCGGCGCTCCTGAGCACCGCCGCGATATCAACGCACTTCGAGTGAGAGATCCCATGAACCCGACCGACTATTTCGACCAGTTCGCGCATCGCTACAGTCCCTACAAGGGCGGGAGCTGGTGTTACGAAGACGGCTGCCTCTACCGAGGCCTTCAGCTGCTGTTTCAGGCGACGGGCGAGAAACGTTGGATGGACCATCTTCACCGGCTGGCCGATCGGCAAATCGGGCCCGATGGCTCACTCCTCGGCTACGATCCCACAGAATACAATATCGACCACATTCTCGCCGGACGATCGCTCTTTGCCTTGGCCAGGGATACCGGCGACGCCCGCTATCTCGCGGCGGCAGAACATCTGGCTGGTCAACTCGAAAGCCATCCGCGCATCCCCCAGGGCAACTACTGGCACAAGAAGCGCTACCCACACCAGGTCTGGCTCGATGGGCTCTATATGGGCCTGCCGTTTCAAATCGAATATGCGCTGGCCACGGATAGGCCGGCGCTTGTTACTGACGCCCTTCGGCAATTTTCGACGGCGCTTTCGCTAACGGCGACCCCGGCCGGCCTCTATGTTCATGGTTACGACGACAGCCGAAAACAGCTGTGGTCCGATCCGGAGACAGGCAAATCGCCTGCCGTGTGGGCACGCGCTGTTGGCTGGCTGGCGATGGCGCTCGTGGATGCGCTGGCGCTTCTACCTGATGACGAAATCTCCGGTCCTCATCGGCTGAGGGCACGCCAGCTTTTGGTGGAACTCATGGCGCGGCAGACATCGTCTGGCCTCTGGATGCAGGTGCTTGACGCACCGAACCTCGAAGGCAACTACGAGGAAAGCTCGGCCTCCGCCATGTTTGCCTATGCGCTGATCCGCGCCGCACGCCTTGGGCTCGTCGAACCTGATCGAGCGTCAGAGACAATCGCGGCCGGCCGCCGCGCACTCGACGCTCTGCTCTCTATGCGGCTCATTGCCGACGCCCAGGGCATAACCAGGCTGACGACGATCGTCTGCGTTGCAGGTCTCGGAGGCTTCGAAGGCACGTACAGGGACGGTACGCCCGGCTACTACCTCGCAGAACGGCTGGTGAGCGACGATCCCAAGGGCGTCGGTCCGCTGATGATGGCCTTCGCCGAAAGTGTCAGCAAACGTGTCGATCAGTCGCTCTCACCCGGGACGAGCGTCATGGGCCAGAGGAACCGCGCAGATCTCACCGGGTAAATGTCGGCAAAAGCCGGCATCGTACCAAGCAGGGATTCGGCAAGTGCTATGCCAAGATCGCGTAGGGACAGGCTGAAAGCCGTCAATCGGGGCGACAGGAATTGCGAATGCGGACTTTGACGACCGATGATCGCCATGTCCCGTCCGGGCTTTATGCTGGCTTCCACCAGTCCGCGATAAAGGCCGACAGTGATTGCTTCGTTGATGAGCACAATCGCCGTCGGACGGGTCTCAAGCGCACTCAGTTCCCGGGCGATTTGATACCCTCCCGCTTCGTTCGGGGTTGAGCGGAATACATGACGCTCGTCGAGGTGAAGCCCATGTCGGGCCAGGGTCGCGCGGCACTGATCTTCAAACACATAGCCCAGGTTCATGTCGTCATGCGGCCGCGTAATCGCTATGTGCTTGTGGCCGTGCGCAACCAGCCGATCGATCGATGCCTCAGCCATGCCCTCGAAATCCAGATCAAGCCAGGGTTGACCGACATCTGTCAGGCTACGTCCGAGCGTGATGAACGGGATCTTGCGTTTGGACAACAGCTCGAAGCGGGCATCGTGTCGCCTTGTTGCCGAAAGGATGATGCCGTCGGCAAAACCGCGCGCGACAACGCGCTTCAAGTAGTCGTTCGGATCCTCCTCAGAGGAGCAGAGCAGGGCGACGAGGTCGAGCTTGTGACGAGCAAAGACGGTCTGGACACCGTCGAAGACGCTCATGAAGAATGTGTCCCCCTGGCCGGTGATTTCGGAGCCGGTCTGCATCATGAAGCCGATGACGCCGGTCGCGCCCTTGCGGAGCGCACGGCCCGATTGGTTGGCGACATAACCAAGGGACTCGGCTGCTTCGAGCACCCTTTTTCGGGTCTCTTCGTTGACGTCGGGCTTACCGTTCAGCGCCCGGGATACTGTCCCGATCGAGATATCGAGGTGTTCGGCAAGCTCGCGAATCCCCTTCATTTTTCCGCGTTCCTCCCCAGACCCGCGACTGGTCATTTTCACACCTCTTGACATAAAAACCCTTTGCCGCATAGTATCGTAAACGTTTACGGAAGCCAATTGAGGAGTTGCTGCTTCCGTTTCTTGGAGGAAATCACGTGCGATACAGGGCCGTTTTGTGCGGGTGCGGAGCTATGGCCAAAGGCTGGCTGAGGGCGCTGACGGAGAGCGAACTTCTTCGCGTGAAAGTCGAGATTGTTGGCCTCGTCGATCTCGACCAGGCGACTGCTGAGGCGCTCGCTACCGAATTTAACCTTGGCGGCATCGTTATCGGAACGGACCTGCCGACCGTGCTTCGCGAGAGCCGCGCAGATCTTTTGTTCGACATCGTCGTTCCGGCCGCACGTCGTGCGGTGGTGGCCGCCGGACTTGCGCATGGTTGCCACGTTTTGAGTGAGAAGCCCATGGCCGCCTCGCTCGGCGAGGCACGCGAATTGCGTCGACTTGCTGCAGCGGCCTCGCGGATCCATGCGATCGTTCAAAACCGTCGCTTCATCAGCGGTGTTCGGCGCATACGCCGCCTCATCGAGTCGCTCGTTCTCGGTGAGCTGACGGCGTTGCATTGCGACTTCTTCCTCGGCCCGCATTTCGGAGGATTTCGCGAGCAGATGGACAATGTCTTGCTGCTCGACATGGCCATCCACACCTTCGATGCAGCGCGCTTCATGTCGGGCAAGGACCCGCTCGCGGTCTATTGCCACGAATACAATCCCAAGGGCTCCTGGTATCGCCATGGCGCGGCCGCCAATGCGATCTTCGAGTTCTCCGACAATGTCGCCTTCACCTATCGCGGTTCCTGGTGCGCTGAGGGTGCCAACACCAGTTGGGAGAGCGCGTGGCGCATCACCGGTTCGAAGGGCACCTTGCTTTGGGATGGCGGCGATCGCTTTGACGCCAAAGTCGTTACGGGTCAGGAGGGCTTCATGCGCACCGTTGAACCGGTCGCGGTGCCCGATACCGAAGATCTCGCCGATACGAACGGGCATGCCAGCGTGATCGAGAATTTCATCCGCGCGATCGACGCGGGAACCGTGCCGGAAACCGACGGCAGCGACAACATCAAGAGCCTTGCCATGGTCTTCGGCGCGATCGACAGCGCGCGGGATGGCAAACGCGTCACCATTGCAGCCTAGGGAGCCTATTTTGATCAACCCAAGCAAATCCATCCGTATTGGCACGATGATCTCTGCCACGAAGGGCGGTGCCGACAGGCGTATCGCCCAGATCGCGGGCATGGGCTTCGAGAGTTTCGAGCCCTTCTTCTGGCAAACGACGAATGGCCAGGACCTCGCCGACCTCGGCAAGCGTTGCGTTGCGGCGGTCGGCGATCGTGACATCACCATCTCCACGATCGGCATGTTCGGCAATCCGTTGGAGACGACCGCGATCGACGAAGAGACCTTGCAGGGCTGGCGAGACTGCATCGACAATGCCCACCACTTCGGCGCGACCTGCGTTGCCGGGTTCACCGGCCGCCTTCGCGGCAAGCCTTTGACCGACAGCCTGCCGCGTTACAGGAAAATCTGGTCCGAGCTGTCGAAACGTGCCGCCGACAAGGGCGTGAGGATTGCATTCGAGAACTGTGCCATGGACGGCAACTGGCATACCGGCGATTGGAACATCGCGCATAATCCGGATGCCTGGGAACTGATCTTCAACGAGACGCCAGACGACCACATCGGGCTCGAATGGGAGCCATGCCATCAAATGGTCTATCTGATCGATCCGCTGCCGCAGATCCGCAAATGGGCAAGCAAGATCTTCCACGTGCACGGCAAGGACGCGACCATCCGCTGGGACGTCATCCGTGAACACGGGATCTTCGGCAAAGAGAAATTCGTCTTCATGCGTACGCCCGGCTTTGGCGACACGAACTGGACCGACGTGATCTCCGAACTTCGGCTGGCTGGTTGGTCCGGCTCGATCGATATCGAAGGCTGGCATGACCCGGTCTATCGCGACGATCTGGAGATGACCGGCCAGGTTCACGGCCTGAATTACCTCAAAACGTGCCGGGGCGGCGACTTCGTCATCGATCCGGTCTGAGACGTGCATGTTGGCCGGCATGGAGGATGCCGGCTCGGGGATAATCAAAGGAGGAGAAAATGGCTATCCGCGGATCCGCAATCCTGGGCGCGCTCGCCCTTGCAGGTGTCTCTCTATTCGGCCTCACCGCCAAGGCGGAGGATGTCACGATCAGCGTCTGGTCGCTCGATCGCGATATTCAACCCGCACCGAACTTGATTTCGGACTTCAACAAGCTGAACACTGGCATCAAGGTCGAGTACCGCCAGATCCAGTTTGACGACGTCGTCAGCGAGGCGATGCGCGCCTATTCGACCGGGCAGGCACCCGACATCATCGCTATCGACAATCCTGAGCATGCGCTTTTTTCGTCGCGCGGCGCGTTCCTCGATCTCACCGATATGATCGCCAAGTCGACGGTGGTCAAGACGTCGACCTATTTCCCTGGCCCGCTCGCCTCCACCATGTGGGATGGCAAGAATTACGGTCTTCCCAAGGCCACGAACACGATTGCGCTCTACTACAACAAGGACATGTTCAAGACGAAGGGCCTCGATCCTTCCAAGCCGCCGCAAACCTGGGACGAACTCGTCGATGCGGCTCGCAAGCTGACGGACCCTGCGGCCAACGTTTATGGGATCGCGTTTTCAGCTAAGGCGAACGAGGAGGGGACCTTCCAGTTTCTCCCCTGGGCCCAAATGGCCGGTGGTGGCTACGAGCACATCAATTCGGATGGCGCCGTCAAGGCGCTCGACATCTGGAAGACCATCATTACGGAGAAGCTGGCGTCGCCGGACACGCTCACCCGCGGACAGTGGGATTCGACCGGTACCTTCAACTCCGGCAACGCCGCCATGGTCATCTCCGGTCCGTGGGAGCTCGACCGGATGGTCAAGGAGGCGAAGTTCGATTGGGGTGTCGCTCTGTTGCCCGTGCCTGAGCTCGGTGCGGAGCGTTCATCGGCCATGGGCGATTTCAACTGGGCGATATTCTCCAACACGCAACACCCTGCCGAAGCGTTCAAGGTGCTCGAGTACTTCGTCTCGCAGGACGATCGCATGTTCAAGGACTTCGGCCAGCTTCCCGCCCGTTCCGACATCGCTATTCCGGAGACTGGCGTGCCGCTCAAGGACGCGGCCCTTAAGGTCTTCAATGAGCAGTTGAAATACGCAAAGCCGCGCGGCCCGCACCCGGAATGGCCGAAGATCTCAAAGGCAATCCAGGATGCAATCCAGGCAGCGTTGACGGGACAGATGAGCTCGAAGGAAGCACTCGACCAGGCTGCTGAAAAGATAAAGGCAGTCCTGGGCTAAAGTCTTGGCCAAGGCGGCCCAGAGGCATCCCGCCTGAACCGGAGAGCCGGGCCGCCTTCCGCAAGCGCTCGATCGCATTGAGGCGCTGGGACGGAAACCCGCAAAAACCATGCCGGCTATGCCGGCGTGGTTCTGGTTGTCTAGTTTGCAGGCCAAGCTGCGTCAGCCCAAATGCGCTGAGGCCTTGGCGGCGGAGGAGCTCATGAAACGCCTTCTATCCAGCATCATCGACGGCCGCGGCTTCGATATCGGCCTCGTGAGCCTGCCGCTCGCCTTCCTGCTAACCCTGTCCGGCCTGCCACTGCTCTACAACATCGCCATGAGCTTCCAGGAGGTGGACATGTTCAGCCTCGGCAGCTTCTGGCGCCCGTTCGTCGGTCTCAAGAACTACCGCGATCTCTTCGCCCAGCCGGAAACCTGGCCGATCCTGGCCAATACCGCGACTTTCGTCGTCGCCTCGATCGCCGGTCAGTTCCTCGTCGGCTTTGGACTGGCGCTGTTCTTTTGGACAAATTTTCCAGGCGCCTCGTGGGTGCGGGGTCTGTTTCTGGTTTCCTGGGTGATGCCTGGCCTCGTGGTTGGCGCGATCTGGAATTGGATCCTGTCGGGTGATTTTGGCGTGCTCAACTTCATACTGAGGGAAACGGGCCTCATCGACAGTAATATCTTCTGGCGCTCGGATCCCGGTTACTCGCTCTGGGCCGTCATAATCGCGAATATCTGGCTCGGTACCTCCTTCAACATGATCCTGATGTCCGTCGGTCTGTCGGCCATTCCGCGGGACCTTTATGAGGCGTCCGAATTGGATGGTGCCAATGTCTGGCAACGCTTCTGGACGATCACGCTGCCGATGATGCGCTCGTCCATAGGGGCCATCATCGCGCTCGGGCTCATTTTCACGCTGCAGCAGTTCGATCTTTTCGCCTCGATCACCTCCGGAGGGCCGAACAATGCCTCCAACGTCACGCAATACTGGGCCTGGGATCTGTCTTTCCGGCAGTACGATTTCGCCAAGGGCGCGACGATCTCGGTGATCATGATCGTCTTTGTGATGATCGCTTCTGTCGTCTACGTGCGTTCGACACGGCATGAGGTGCGCGGATGAGCAATGTATCCCAGGATCGCCTGCTTCTCGCAATCGCGATCATTCTCGCCGGCCTTTATCTGTTCCCACTCTACTGGATGTACATCACCACGATCAAATCGGGGTCGGAGATGTTTGCCACTCCGCCGACCTTCTGGCCGAGCGATCCCCAGTGGCAAATCTTCGGCAACGTGTGGCAGAGCCGGAACATGGGCCGGTACATCTGGAACTCCTTGGTCATCGCCTGCGGAGCGGTCAGCGTCATCACCGTGCTTGGTGTTGGCTGCGCCTACGTGCTGGCGCGCTATCGCAACATCTGGATCGATATCGGGCTCTTCCTCATCCTCATGTTGCAGGTCCTTCCGGCGTCGCTGATGGTGACGCCGATTTTCGTGGGCTTTTCGCAAGTTGGGTTGCTCAACTATCCGCGGCTTGCCGTCATCCTGGCGATTGCGGCCAAGAGCATGCCGTTCTTCGTCGTCCTGGTGCGCGCGACCTTCATGAGCGTGCCACAGGAACTGGAGGAAGCAGCCCTTGTCGACGGCAACTCCAGGGTCGGCGCATTCTTCAATATCGTCCTGCCGCTCGCACGCAACGGCATCCTCGTCAGTGCGATCCTGATTTTCATGCAGGCCTTTGGCGAGTTCGTCTATTCGAAATCGATGATCCAGGCCGTCGAGCTGCAACCGGCAAGCGTGGGGTTGAACTCCTTCATGGGGCCAAACACCAATGAATGGAACAATATCATGGCCTACGCGGCGATCTACGTGACGCCGATCCTCGCCATTTTCGTCCTCCTGCAACGCCGCATCGTCTCTGGTCTTACCTCGGGAGCGCTCAAATGAATGCCCAGATCGAACTAAGGAACGTCAACAAGTATTATGGTGCCTACCATGCGCTGAAGGACATCGAGCTTTCGATCCGCAAAGGCAGCTTTACAGCTCTCGTCGGTCCGTCAGGTTGCGGGAAGTCGACGTTGTTGCGGTC
Source organism: Ensifer sp. ENS08 (assembly GCF_014852195.1). Classification (NCBI taxonomy): domain Bacteria; kingdom Pseudomonadati; phylum Pseudomonadota; class Alphaproteobacteria; order Hyphomicrobiales; family Rhizobiaceae; genus Ensifer; species Ensifer sp. ENS08. The sequence continues at coordinate 250,263 of NZ_JACVBF010000005.1, read as the reverse complement.
TCTGGCGGGCCTGGAGAGCATATCGTCCGGTACGCTCAAGATCGCTGGCGAGGTGATGAATGCAGTGCCGCCGCGCAAGCGCGATGTGGCGATGGTGTTCCAGTCCTACGCGCTCTATCCGCACATGACGGTTGAGGAAAACCTGACTTATAGCCTACGCATCAGGGGCGTTGCCAAGGCCGAACGCAAGAAGGCGGCACATGAAGTTGCCGCCGTCACCGGGCTCACGCATCTCCTGGCGCGCTACCCGCGCGAGCTTTCCGGGGGTCAGCGGCAACGCGTAGCGATGAGCCGGGCGATTATCCGGCACCCAAAGGCGTTCCTGTTCGACGAGCCGCTCTCCAATCTTGATGCCGCACTTCGCGTTCATATGCGCAAAGAAATCCGCGCGCTGCACGATCGGCTGGGCGCCACGTCGGTCTATGTCACGCACGATCAGGTGGAAGCGATGACAATGGCGGACCATGTCGTCATCATGCGTGACGGCGTCATCGAACAACAGGGCAGTCCGCTTGAGCTTTATGACCGGCCGGCTAACAAGTTCGTGGCCGGCTTCATTGGATCTCCTGCCATGAATTTCCTGCCCGCGGTCGGCGGTCCGGACGGACGCTCGATCATCCTCGATGTCGGTACCAAACAAACGATCGCCCTTAACCGGACGGTGCAGCCAGGACAGGCCTTGAGCGTCGGCTTGCGTCCGGAGCATATCGAACTTGCGGCAGCCGATGAGGGCATTCTCTCAGCACCAGTGGCAATGATCGAATCGACCGGTGCGACGTGCTTTCTGACAATGGCAACCACGCCCGAGCTGTCGGTGGTCTTCAATGGCCGATCGGTCGCAAGAGCAGGCGACCGGGTCGGACTGAGCTTTGCTCCCGGCAGCATGCATCTTTTCGATGCCGATACCCAGCGCCGCCTTGCCGATTGAAGCCCAAACTATCCAGGCGCGCACCGCCAAAAAAGGAGCCTGCCGACGCCTCGGCCGTGCGTTCCCGGCCAACTCGTCGGTTCTCAGCGGTGGCTCGACCCGCTTCGAGGATCATGCTTTCCCGATCTGAGCGACACGGAGATTATTCGTGCTGCCTTCAGTCGCGAACGGGAATCCGCTGACGATGACAGTTTGAAAGTCCGTCCGACGCCGGTGAGGAACAACGATTTGAGCGTTTCGGGCGAATTTGAAGCCGGCCCGACCGTCGCAACGATCTTGGCCTTGCGGTTGCTGCGTGGGAGCATGATTTCTATCCGATCAGGATTGCGCGTATGTCATTGACGTTTGTGAGTGTTGGCCCGGTGACGACAAGGTCGCCAATCGCCTTGAATGCGGTGTAGCTGTCATGTTGTGAAAGCGCGGTGCGCGGAGCAATGCCGACTTGCTGCAGACGGGTAAGGGTGTCAGGAGTGACGAAAGCACCCGCAGCGTCCTCGACACCGTCGATACCGTCTGTGTCTCCGGCAATTGCCCAGATCGAATTTGCACCACTCAAGCCAATCGCAAGGCTCAGCAGGAATTCGGTGTTGCGGCCGCCACGTCCGGTCGAGCCTTTCGGCAAGGACACGGACGTTTCTCCGCCCGACAGGAGCACGGCTGGTCCCGCAACCGGTAAGCCCTTGTCGCGCGCGGAGAGCGCGATGCCGGCAAAGACTGTACCGACTTCTCTCGCTTCTCCCTCAAGCGCATCGCCAAGGATCAAGGGGCGGATCCCGTGAGATTGCGCAACTTGTGCCGCCGCATGCAGGGCTGTGGACGGTGAGGCTATCAGCCGCGTTTCTGCGTTAATCGGGGCGCTCGCCGCCGCGGAGCCGCCACCGTCGAGAACGGCGATCGCTTCCGGTGGAAGAGCGAGTTTGTAGCGCGCGACGATTTCGCGAGCCTCGACAACGCCCGTCTCGTTGGAGACAGTGGGTCCCGAGGCAATTTCGGAAGAGTTGTCGCCCGGCACGTCGGAGATCACGAGCGTGACGACCCTTGCAGGATATGCTGCCTGCGCGAGCCGTCCGCCTTTTATGTTTGAAAGCTGCTTTCGAACGGTGTTCATCTCCGAGATCGTCGCACCGCTGGCAAGCAGCATCCGGTTGACCTCCTTCTTGTCGGCCAACGTCATGTTGCCGGCTGGAGCAACCAGCAAAGCGGAACCGCCGCCTGAAATCAGGGCAATGACCAGATCGTCCGGCCCAAGGTCGCGGACCTTCTCAAGGATACGTGTCGCCGCCTCAACGCTCATCGCGTCGGGGACCGGATGGGCCGCTTCGACGATTTCGATGCGCCCGGCAGGAACTGCATGGCCATACCTCGTCACGACTAGTCCGGAAAGTTCAACGTCGCTCCATGCGGCGTCGAGTGCCGCCGCCATCGCAGCCGAAGCCTTTCCGGCTCCGATCACGATGCAGCGGCCCTTGGGCGGATCCGGTAGGTGGTTTGACACCACTCTAACCGGATCCGCGCTGGTGACCGCTGCGTCGAACATTTGACGCAGCGCATCGCGGGCGGATGTATCGCTAAAGGTCATTCGGCAGCAACGAGGATGTTTGAGCCGGCGATCGCCTCGCAAACGGCATCGGTCACCTGCTGTGTGGTGGCGGTGCCGCCGACATCAGGGGTGAGGATGCCTGCCTCGGTGACGCGTTCGACAGCCGTCATCAGTCTTGTCGCAGCGTCTTTTTCTCCAAGATGTTCGAGCATCTGGGCGGCCGTCCAGAAGGTGGCGATGGGGTTGGCGATGCCCTTGCCGGTGATGTCGAAAGCTGAGCCGTGAATCGGCTCGAACATTGATGGGAAGCGACGCTCCGGGTCGATATTGGCAGTCGGTGCGACGCCGAGGGAACCAGCAAGGGCGCCGGCGAGATCCGATAGGATGTCGGCATGCAGGTTGGTCGCTACAATGGTGTCAAGACTTTCCGGCCTCAGCGTCATGCGCACCGTCATCGCGTCGACTAGCATCTTGTCCCAGGTCACGTCCGGGAATTCCTTCGAAACTTCGGCAGCGATCTCGTCCCACATGACCATGCCATGCCGCTGCGCGTTCGACTTGGTGACGACGGTCAAGAGCTTGCGCGGCCGCGACTGGGCGAGTTTGAAGGCGTAGCGCATAATGCGGGTAACGCCGACGCGTGTGAAGATGGCAACCTCGGTGCCAACTTCCTCCGGCAGCCCCTTGTGGGCGCGACCGCCGTGGCCCGAGTATTCGCCTTCGGAATTTTCTCGAACGATGACCCAGTCCAGGTCGCCTGGCCCGCAGTTGCGCAGCGGCGGAGTAATTCCTGGGAGTATCTTGGTCGGTCGGACGTTGGCGTACTGGTCAAAGCCCTGGCAGATTGGAAGACGCAGGCCCCAGAGCGTGATGTGATCGGGGACATCCGGCGCACCAACCGCACCAAAGTAGATTGCGTCGAACTTCTTGAGTGTCTCCAAACCATCGGCCGGCATCATGACGCCATGTTTTTTGTAGTAATCCGAGCCCCAGTCAAAGGTTTCGGAGTGGATCTTGAAGTCGCCGCTACGCTTCTCCAGCGCCTCAAGGACCTGAAGACCCGCTGCGATCACTTCCGGGCCAATTCCGTCGGCCGGTATCGCTGCAATTTTGTATTCGCGCATTGTTGTTCTCCAATCTGGATTTCAATGTTGAATGGAAGCCGTCGGAGTGGCCTCGCGGGAGGCCCCGCGAGCAAGGATCAGAGTGACCACTGCCGAAATCACGAGCAGTGCCGCGACGAAGTAGAGACCACCGGCAAAACTCCCTGTCGTGTCCTTGATCCAGCCGATCATCGAGGGGCCGACGAAGCCGCCGAGGTTGCCCAATGAATTGATGGTGGCGATACCAGCGGCTGCGGCCGGGCCTGAGAGGAACATCGTCGGCATGCTCCACAGCGGCGGCTTGGAGGCGCTGATCCCGATGTTCACAAGCGTCAGGGCGATCATCACGGCAAACACAGTCGTCGCACCGGTTGCAAAGACAAGGCCCGCGGCAGCCAGCAGACAGGAACCGACAACGTGCCAAGTGCGTTCGCCGGTCCTGTCGGAATGGCGTGCCCAGACAATCATGCCGATCACAGCAAAAACAGCTGGAATGGAATTGATCAAACCAACGTGGAAAGACGAAAGGCCAAAGCTCTTGATGATCTGTGGTGCCCAGATTCCGAGCGTGTAGAGACCTGCTGACGTGCCAAAGTAGATGAGCGAAAGTGCAAGGACCCTTACATCAGCGAGCCCTGCCCAGATGCCGTGGCTTGCCTTCACCTTGCCGGCCTGTTCCTGCTCCATGGTCTTCACAAGCCAAGCACGCTCGTCGTCGGTAAGCCACTTTGCCTTTTCCGGTCGGTCCGTCAGGAAAAACAATACGACCACACCGAAGATTACCGCCGGAACAGCTTCGATGATGAACATCCACTGCCAGCCGGCCAGGCCCCAGATGCCGTGCATCTCGAGAAGGGCGCCAGAAATCGGCGACCCGATGGCTGTTGCAAGCGGAGCAGCTGCCATAAACATCGCGGTGACCGCCGCTCGGCGACGCGCAGGAAACCAATAGCTCAGATAAAGAATGATGCCTGGGAAGAACCCAGCTTCGGCCACGCCCAGCAAGAAGCGCAGGGTGTAGAAGCTCGTCGTGCCTTGGACCAGCGCCATCGCACCCGATACCAGGCCCCAAGTAATCATCACCCGGGCAATCCAGATGCGGGCGCCGACTTTGTGGAGAATGAGGTTCGACGGCACCTCGAAAAGAAAGTAGCCGAGAAAAAAGATGCCCGCGCCCACGCCGAAGACGGTCGATGAAAATCCAAGGTCCTGGTTCATCGTCAAAGACGCGAAGCCGATGTTCACGCGATCGATGAATGCGATCAGGTAGAGAACCATGATGAATGGCACGATGCGCCATGTGATTTTGCGCAATACGCGCGTCTCCCGGTCGCTCGTCAAAACAAGCTCCTCCCTATGTTCGAACCCGGCGCGTCCTCTCGCGCTTGTCGAGAAGGTTAGTTTCTCCTTTCCTGCGCATGAAGGTTCATGCAATTATATAATTTATTGATATAATGGAGGGCGTGGGGGTGGAACTCGAACAGCTCAGGTGTTTTGTCGCGGTCGCCGAAGAACTGCACTTTGGAAGAGCTGCCCAGAAGACGGGCATGCTGCCTGCTTCGCTCGGCCGGCACATCCGGTTACTGGAAGAATCTTTGCGAACGCAGTTGTTGAGTAGAACAACCCGAAGCGTGAGCCTGACCGATGACGGCGTGTCGCTTTTGCAAGAAGTGCGGCCGCTCCTGGGGCGGCTTGACGAAGTCGCCGAAAAATTTCGTGCAGCCCGACACAGGCCGTCCGCCATACTGCGCATCGGCGCGATCGATAGTGCTGCCGCCGGTCTCTTACCGTTGCTCTTGCAGGATTTTCGGGAGGCGGCGCCTGATGTCATCACCCAGATCATTGAAGACAAGTCTGTCCGGCTTATTCCGAAACTGTTGGCCGGGCGCCTCGACCTTGTTTTGATCCGTCCTCGCGATGGGATCAGCCGCACCCTGAATGTGCAGTTGCTGTTTCATGAAACGGCAGTTGTTGCGGTACCAATGGGGAGTGCTCTTGCTGGACGGTCTGAAATTACCGTCCAGGATCTGGCGGAAGAGCCATTGATCGTGCCAGAACGCCGCTCGCGACCGCACAGTCATGACCTCACAATGGGATTGTTCGCGGACTTTGACATGCGTCCCCGCGTCGCACAAATAGCCGATGAAAAGCAGACGATAATCAATCTGGTTGCCGCCGGAATCGGGTCCGCCATCGTTCCACGCTGGACCTCGAAACTTGCTGTGTCAGGTGTCAGCTACATCCCGCTCGCTCATCCATCGGGATCGCCGATGCATCGACTACCCCTCTCAGCCGCCTGGATGAAAGCGGTGCGAGATCCGTTGCGCGACACGATGCTCGCCTTGTTGCAGCACAATGTCGCGCGATACGCGGAATTTGCGTGAACGCCACGAGCCGTAAAAGGCTGTCACGATCGCGATCCTCGGCCTGACGCTGCGCGGGGGGCCTTAGCCGGTCCACCGCATGGGTAGCTCTCAGCAGCAGTTTGTTCACGACGACGTGCGGCGCGCCCTGAGCTCACATGTTGCGCTCTGAATGCGCAATGAGTGCATCGGTGTTCGCTAAAAGTCGCCTTACGGCGTTACGGGCCGCGTTCGGGCGTTGAAGCCGAATGCTTTTCTCGATGTTCTCATGGAGCCTAAGGGCATGGACGAGGGTGCTGTCGTTCCGGGTTACCAGCAGGAAAAGGTGGTTGAGTGCGGATTCGATCAACGTCCCGAGCGGAATGAGGAGGTCATTTCCGGAAGCGCGCAGGATCGCGAGGTGGAAGCGCGTGTCAGCTTGGGTGCGAGCCTGCAGCGTTGTCGCTTGCCCCATGTCTCTCAGTGCCTCGGTGATTTCGGCCATCTGTTCTTCGCTGCGGCGGATCGCTGCAAGGGCGGTGGCTTCCGGTTCGATGATGTGACGAAATTCCTGTACGGTCTTGAGGAACTGGATCCGATCCGGCGAGTGTGCGTACCAACTCAGGACGTCGCGGTCGAGCAGGTTCCAACGCTCCTTCGGCTCCACCCAACTGCCGATTTTTGGACGCGATGCGAGTAGCCCCTTGGCCATCAATATCTTGATCGCCTCCCTGACAGCGGTTCGGCTTACATTGAAGATTTCCGTCCACTGGGCCTCGTTCGGCAGGATCGTTCCCGGAGGATAGTCGCCACGCACGATCCTGAGCCCGATATCTTCGGCAAGCGACATATGAACGCTCGGCCCTGACATGCGCGGCGCGTCGAGCCGTCGGGTCGCACGCGCCGCCTCCGCGGTACCCGAGCCTGCGGAGCGTTTTTCTGGTCGCTGTTCAGCCATTCATCTTTTCTCGTATCTCGAACCCTCTAGCCACGCATTGCGTCACCTGCCGCCAACATAGGTCCGCCAGCTGTGTTGCGGCTGAAAACCGAGCATCGCGCGCGCCTTCCGGTTCGACAGAAGTGTCTCGTATTCGCCAAGCTGTCCTTTGACCGGTACGCCCCGATAGAACCGGTCGATCAGCTCTTGCGTCGGAAGGTCTGAAGACGTCTCGTCGTTCGCTGCATTGAAGATCTGGAACCCGAGACCATCCGTGTCGATGGCCCTGAGGGTGATCTGGCCGAGGTCCCGCGCGTCGATGTAGCTCCAGGCGATGCGCTTTCGAAATCCAGGATCGGTAAACCAGCCTGGGAAAAGGTGGTATTCGTTGGGCTCGATCACATTTCCAATGCGCAATGCATAGATGTCGGCTCCGCTTCTGAGCGCAAAGGCGCGCGCGGTCCTTTCGTTCACCACCTTGGAGAGCGCGTAGCTGTCCATCGGATCGACGTCATAGTCCTCATCGAGCGGAAAATAGTGCGGGTTTCGTGGCTCATTGGCGAAGACGAGACCGTAGGTCGTTTCGCTGGATGCGATGACGATCTTGCGGATGCCAAGTTTCGTCGCGGCCTCAATGACATTGTAGGTGCCCATCACATTGATGCGAAAGAGTTCATTGTCAGGCGCGATCAGGATGCGCGGGATCGCCGCGAAATGAACAACGGCATCGATCGGTTGCGGCGCAAGCGACGGGTCGAATTCGTGCAGGCCGGTGTAGCTCGACAGCGCATTGAACACTTGGCCGCTGTCGGTAATGTCGGTGATCAGCGTGCGTACTTTCGGGTTATCGAGGGGCTTGGTGTCGAGGTTGAGCACCTGATGGCCCTGCTCGAGGAGGTATTGCACGACATGGCGGCCAGCCTTGCCGCTACCTCCGGTGAAGATGATCCGCTTGGTCATTGCGCTCTCCGTGCTTTGCAAAATTGGGGAATGGTCTTGTCGATGATAGTTCGCCGAAGGGAACTTCCAAGCGGGGTCGTTGCAAGGAGTCGCGGCCGGCCGTCAAGCGTGCTGACCGCGCTCGCTGCTCATGGGGCGGAGGCGCCGGAGGCCGTCAAAGGGCGCTCCGGCCACCGTTCCTATTTCTGGATGCAGGTATCGGCCGTATCCTTGGTGCATTCATCGAGACCGGTAAATACCGGATCGTCTACCGGCTTGCCGGCGATCAGGTCGAGCATGACCGATGGCGCCTTGTAGCCCATTTCGAAGGGTCGTTGGCCGACAAGTGCGGTCACGAGACCCTCCTTGGCGATCGCCACTTCCTCTCCGATCGTATCGGCCGCGCCGATGACGAATTCATTCTTCGCAATCTTGTCTGCCATTGGCTTGAACAGATCGCGATAGGGTTGCGGCGCACCGAACAGTGGCCAACCACCCATGATGCCGAAGGCGTCGAGATCGGGATTGGCCGCAAGAATGTCCGTCATCGCCTGCACGCCTTTGGCGCCGTCGTCATTGGTAAAGACCGGGCAGCCAGCAACCTCGGTCCAGCCACCTTCACCCTTTAGCTCGGCCAGCCCGTCCTTGCCGGTCAGCACGTCACGCATCCCTTGAGCACGGCGCAGGATGTTATCAGCGCCAGGGTTCCCTTCGATCGTGCAGATCTTGCCGCCGTTCGGTTTTGCCTTCTTGATGTAGTCCGCGATCCGCGCGCCCATCGTATAGTTGTCGGTACCAAGATAGGTCTTTCGCAGGCCCGCATCTTCCTTGGCAAGGTCGGCGTCAAGCGTCATGACCGGGACTGTCGGGTTTGCCGACTTCAACGTCTGGGCGATCAGCTTGGCGTTTGAAGGCGAAATGGCGATCGCAGCCGTGCTGGGCTTGCCGAGCATGTCCTGGACGATCTGCGCTTCTCCTGCTTCGTCGGAAGTCGACGCCGGGCCGGTATAGAAGCATTCATATTCCGAGCTTGTGTTTTCCTTGTTCCACTTCTGGCAACCCTGATTGATCGCCTCGAAGAAGGGATTGTCGAGACCCTTGACGACGATGACGAGCTGCTTTTTCGTCTGGGCGCCGGCGGGGCCGGCGGCCAGCGCCAGCGCTGCGACTGCGAGCACCAATGCTTTCCTCATTTTATCCTCCCGTTGAAACAAGCGGACACCCTCTGTCCGCGGCACAAATCAACCCGGATACCAGACGATACGAGGGTCACTTGGTGGACGCTCGTATTGAAAGGCCTGGTCGATAAGCTTTTCGAGATCGTATTCCGGTTGCCAGTCCAGCAGGAATTTTGCCTTGCTGTTGTCCAACCAGTTTGAGTGGAAATGGCTTGGAACATCGACCGACGGCAGGTCGCGCGTGCGTTCGAGATAGCTTGCGACCTCGCCGTAATCGACCGGACGATCCATGGCGATGTTGAAACGTTGACGCTCTGCGTGCGGATTGTCGATCGTGCTGAGGATCGCTGACACAAGGTCGCTGACGTGGACGAAGTTGCGCTTGAGCGGTCTTCCGTCGGCATCGCGCAGTAATGGTACGGTTCCGGCCTTTGCGTGGCGCCTGGCTTCATGGGGCGGAAAATACGTCTTCCAGTCCGGTCCACCGAAAACGTCGTCGCCGAAGGAAAGCGAGTGCCTGAAGTCGTCCTTTTCCATGATCCACGGCGCACGCAGGCAGCAGACGTTCATCCCATATTGGACTGAGTACTGCTCGACCATCACCTCCTCGAGGACTTTGGAGAGCGCGTAGCTGCCGGGATAGGCGCGATGCGGTGTCACCTCGGTTATCGGTCCTTCATGGCGATAGAAGAAATGGCCGACCGCGGCGTCGCCGCCGATCAGAATGAACTGCCGGGCTGTTGGGCTCATTCTGAACGCTTCGAGCAGCCAAAAGAGACCTTTGACGGTCACATCCATGACGTCGGCGGGCGTTTCCTTGCAGGTCGCCAGATGCACGATATGGGTCGCGCCGGCAATCGCGGCGTCAGCGACCGCGCGATCGGCGATGGAGCCGCGGATAATCTCGAGGCGCTCGCTTGGATTGAGCACGCGGTTGTGGCAGAGCGCGCGAATGCGCGCTTTCGAAAAACGTGGTCGGTCAAGCAGCGTGGATATGAGGTGCTGCCCGACCTTGCCCGTTGCCCCGGTGACAAGGATAAGCATGCTTATCTCCCAGTAGTAGCTAATATATGATTGCGACTTTCGTCAATGTCTAATTGTCATACAAATAAGGTTTATCAGACGAGAGATCATTGACGCGGTTGTGATGATTTGCGTAAATAAGCAATCTCTCACTCAAGGGGCGGGCATATTGTGACGCGCCTTGGTGAAGGCCGCGCGTCTTGGGAGTTTGGAAGGCTGGTCGTGCTGCTAGAACTCAGCAATATTTCCAAGCACTTCGGGGCCATACAGGCCGTCAATGACATTTCGCTGTCGTTAGAGGCGGGCCAGGTTGTCGGATTGATGGGCGACAACGGCGCCGGCAAGTCGACTCTCGTCAAAATGATTGCGGGCAACTTTCGACCGAGCGAAGGCACGATGCGCCTCAATGGCAGCGAAATCGTGCTGCATCGCCCGGTCGAGGCGCGGCACTTCGGAATTGAGATCGTGCACCAGGATCTTGCCCTTTGTGACAATCTCACCGCGGCGGCGAACGTTTTTCTCGGACGCGAACTGAGGCGGGGCATCGGCCCATTGGGCGTGCTCGACTACAAGGCAATGTACCGGAGGGCCGCGGAGATCTTTAAGGAACTCCGTTCCGAGACCAGAGCACGCGACCTCGTGAAACAGATGTCGGGCGGTCAACGCCAGGCGGTGGCGATTGCGCGTACGATGATTTCGGAGGCGAAAATCGTTCTGATGGACGAGCCGACCGCGGCCATTTCCGTGCGCCAGGTCGCTGAAGTGCTCCATCTCATCCGACAACTGCGCGATCGTGGCATTCTGGTTGTGCTTATCAGCCATCGCATGCCCGACGTATTCGATGTCGCCGATCGCGTCGTTGTCATGCGCCGAGGCCGAAAGGTGGCGGACAAGCCAATCATCGAGACCTCTCCGGAAGAGGTGACAGGGCTTATTACTGGCGCCATTGAGGGTGGATAGAGGAAAACGATCTGGGTCTTTTGCGCCGGAGGAACGCGAGGTTAACATGGCAACGACGCTGCACGAGACGATAGCCCATAGGCAGCGCACGCTCGCAGCAACAGTCCTGGGCAGCCAGACCTTCTGGGTACTGGTCGCCGTCATTCTCGCCTGCATCTTCCTGTCATTCGCCACCGACAGTTTCGCAACGGCAAAGAACCTCTACAACATCACCCGCAACGTCACTTTCATCGCAATCATCGCGCTCGGGATGACGCTTGTCATCATCACCGGTGGGATTGATTTATCGGTAGGGTCGGTGCTCTGCCTGTGCAGTATGGTACTTGCAGTCACGATGCATGCGGGATACGGCATAGGGACGGGCATTGCCGTCTCGGTCGCCACGGCATTAGTGATCGGCGCGTTCAATGGCATCTTGATTGCCTATCTCGGCTTTCCGCCCTTTGTCGTAACGCTCGGCATGCTCTCGGTTGCCCGGAGCCTGGCCATGGTCGCGTCCAACAATACTGTCGTCTTCGAATTTGGCCCCGATCATGCCAAGCTGCTGGCGCTGGGCGGTGGGGCGGTCTTCGGTATCGCCAATCCAGTGATCTACATGATCGTGCTGGCGCTCCTGACCGGCTTCGTGCTGCGGTGGACGCGGATCGGCCGCTACATTTACGCCATTGGTGGCAACGAAAAGGCGGCCGTTGCCACGGGCCTTCCCGTACGACCCATCAAGGTCTGCGTCTATATGATCTCGGCGCTGTCGGCTGGCATCGCCGGCATCATTCAGACCGGCTGGCTGGGTGCTGTGACGACCAATATTGGAGCGGGCATGGAGTTGCAAGTCATCGCTGCGGCAGTGATTGGGGGCGCTAATCTCGCTGGCGGCGCAGGTACTGCCTTCGGCGCACTTGTCGGTGCGGCACTCATCGAGGTGATCCGCAATAGCCTCGGACTTCTCGGCATCAATGCGTTCTGGCAGGGGACATTCATCGGCGGCGCGATAATCCTTGCAGTCCTTTTCGATCGCATCCGCAATTTCCGCCAAAGCGAGTAGCGCACACGCCCTGCAGCACGCGATTTTCTCACGCGTTGGTCGCGCACGCCAGTGCGCGCGGTAGTGCGAGTTTGTGTTCTATTCCCGGTGGAGAACGCGTTCATCACCCGCCTACCATTCTTCGAAGGCCGCTTGCGGTCGTGAAGGCTGCTCGGACCTATGCGTCTCACTGGAGAGGAGAGGCATGACGGATCCAGCATGCTGTGGCTCGGGGTGCTCGCTACCCATAGGCATACGAGCCAGCGCCTATGGCCATCAGGGCCAGGAGACGGGGATACTTATGACCGAGGGCAAAGAGGTCGAGATTTGGTCGAGGGCAAGCTCGACGGTGTTGCACTTGTGAGGCAATTTACGGCCAAACCCGCAGCGCCACACTAGCCATTCGGCAGTTCTTTGAGCATTGTCAGTCGGTTTCCAGGCAACAGAGCGATGATTTTGTCCTGTTCAAGAGCGTAGAGCACCTCCAGGATTTCATCCTGCGAGAATCCTGCCGAGGTCAAAGGATCGCCGACTTCAAACACGTTGATGGACATGTCCGGCATAGCCTTCAATGCGCGTAGGCGCTCGATCAATGCGATTTCGGTTTCCGTGAATCTGCTCATACCAACTACATAACGCTCTTCGGGCAGAATTGTCTCATGGCCATTGCACGTCTGCCGTCATCGCTATGACCATGGTCCGCGGATCGAGCTGTTCCAGCGGATCGAGCTCTTCCAGTTGCACGACCTGCGCACGGCCTGGCGGCGGCCCTCGGCTACGCGGTGTTGTCACGAAGCGTTGACGGCGTTGTGAAAAAGCCCCACCTTCGCCGGAGCGATGATGGGGCTCCTACCTTGATCCGGAGGGATCCGAGATCATCAGCAAAGCAAAAACACGAATGTACGGAAAAGGTTCCCGCTTGCTGGGCCGCCTTGGCCGGTTCCGAGAGGGGAAGGCATCGAGGCTTGCCGCCTTTGTGGGCGGTTCGCATTTGATCCGACGTATTCGTCATTTTTCGCAGAGCCTTCGCTCCCCGAAATAGGGTTGGTAGCTGCAGTCCGATGGCCGGAAGGAGCGATAGCTGCGAGAGCAAGCGGTGATGTTGCAGCTCTGAGGCGGAGCGCTGTCGTCAACCAGAACGCCCGCTGCGGGGGTCGCCAACGCTTCCCGCATGAAATCCCGCCAAATCTGCGCTGGCATATCCCCGCCCGTTACGCCTTTCATCGGCGTGTCGTCGTCGTTGCCGACCCAGACCCCTGCGACAAGCGGCTCGGTGAACCCGACAAACCAAGCGTCACGATTGTTCTGGCTGGTGCCGGTCTTGCCAGCAGCAAACGCGCCGGGGTCGGCTGCGCGCCCGGTACCGCGTTCCACAACAAGCTGTAGAAGGGAAAGGAGATCGCGCCGATAGGGGGCCAGATCCACGCTTGGCGTATCTTTTGCCCCGACTCGAAAAGCCGTTGCTTGGTTCGAAGCCCGAAATTCGATAATTCCCCTGGGTTCAACGGGGGCCTTGCCGAATTGCACGGACGCATAGGCACTTGTCAGGTCAAGCAAGCTGACCTCGGACGTGCCTAACGCCAGCGAAGGCGTATCGACAAGTGGCGCGTCGATCCCGAGTTCACGCGCGGCACTGATCACCTTGTCAAGGCCGACATGTTGGGCGAGCGCCACTGTTGGCGCGTTGAGAGACCGGGCGAAGGCCTCAGCGATCGTGACCCAGCCGCGATAGCGGCCGCCGGAATTCTCTGGTGACCAGCCGTTGATTTCGATCGGTGCGTCCAGTACCCGGTCGGATAAGGAAAGTCCGGCCTTCAGAGCGGCATAGTAAACGAACAACTTGAAGGTGGAGCCCGGCTGCCGTTTTGCCGTGACGGCACGGTTGAACTGGCTCTCTTTGTAATCGCGGCCGCCGACCATGGCCACAACCGCTCCATCCGGGGTCATTGCCACCAATGCGGCCTGAGATGCACCAACAGTTCTTCCCTCAGTATCCAAGGCCCTCTTGATGACCCTTTCGGCAATCCCCTGAAGCCGGGGAACAAGCGTCGTTCGAACTGTGGTCGAGCCCGGCGAAGTCCCGGCGATTTCGCTCGCCTGCGGTGAGACCCAGTCCGCAAACCAACTGCCGGATCGGGGCGTTGGCGTTGTCGGGTGGAGGGTAGCAAAGCTCGCCTTGATCTGCGCAGCCTTTGACGCGTCAACCTTGCCGTTCGCAACCATCGCGTCGAGGACGACCGATGTGCGCTTTCGGGAACCTTCAAGATTGTCGATCGGGTTCCATAGGCTAGGAGCCCGCAACAATCCCGCCAGAAGCGCCGATTCCGAAAGGTTTAGCGCTCCGATATCCTTGTTGAAATAAATGCGTGCGGCGGCCGGCATACCCGTTGCGCCAGCGCCAAGATAGGCGCTGTTGAGGTAACGCGTCAGGATTTCCTGCTTTCCGAGTTTCCACTCCAGCCACAGGGCAATCACAAACTCCTGTATCTTTCGTTTTACCGTACGATCGCTGTCGAGATACTGCAACTTGATGAGCTGCTGGGTGATCGTGCTACCACCCTCCACAACCGACCCTGCCTTGAGGTTTCGAAGAAGCGCTCGTCCGATGCCTCTGATATCGATGCCGAAGTGGTCCATGAACCGCCGGTCTTCAACAGACAGTACCGCATCGATCAGTTGTGGCGTGAATTGGTCGAACTGTGCGTAAGGTCCTTGATAAGGTCCTTGTCTGACCAGCGGCTGACCGTCCGCGGTTTCCAACACCACGATAGGCTTTAGTGTACCGTCCCTGATCTCGGCCCAAGGGACATCTTTTAGCGCCCACACCAAGCCCGTTACACCAACCAGAATACAGAAAACGGCGGTCAGCCGCACCGCCGATTTCCACCTGGCTTTCCTTTGCAAGACAGGCTGGCTAGACCGGCGAAGCGCTCGTCCTGCCTTTTTGGGAGCGTTCGCAAGTGCCCCGCCGAGATTTTTCAGCAGAAATGAAAGAGTTTGCTTATCCGCAGCCTGGACCTTGGTCTTTACGGACGAAGCAGCCGCCCGGACCTTGACCTTGACCGCTGTTGAGATAGCCCGCAAATCGTCGTGAAGCGCACGAAGCAGAGCGTGCGCTGCCTGTCGGGTCTGCTCAAACGGCAGAGGCAGATGTTCGCTCGTTCCAGCTCGGATGAACGGGTCAGCGTCTGCGCTGTGATCCGCCTCTTTTGTTGCCGCGGGGGCTCTCTGGGCGAGCACTTCCGCCTTTTGATGGTCGTCCGACCCAGTGCCACTTCGTGTAGAGACGTGAGGATTGCGGGGCATTTTTTAAGACGCTCAAACCCTTAATGACTTAGAGCACTGTGGCGGGTTCTCAACGTACGGCAAAGACGCTGGTTCCAGCCAAAGGAAATACGCCGCCATCATCAGTGCGCGCGTCACGACAGGTGGGACCTAAAAATCCCAACCGTGGCGGGCGCGAGCTTAGGTCTTGAGACTGCCTTTACCAGCCCGCGAACTGCGAAACAACTGTATCCGGAGCGTCGGAGACTTCGGCGAAAGCTCGATCCAGAACGTTTAATGCCTGAACGATGTCGGTGTCCGGGACGGTCAGCGGCGGAGTCATCTCCAGAACATTTGCGTTCATCCCGACACAGTAGACGACGAGGCCGAGTTCATAGGCCCGATAGATAAGTTTTGCTGCTTCCGCTCGCGCTGGAGCCCGTGTCTGCCGATCGAGAACGAGGTCGACGCCGCAGGCAAGACCTCGACCGCGGATATCGCCGATCAGTTGATATCGTTCGGCAAGCCTTGCCAGGCCGTCGCGCAGCAGTTTGCCTTTGCGCTCCGCTTCCTGCGCAAGCTCGTCGCGCTCAATGGTTTCAAGAACGGCAAGGCCGGCGGCAGTAGAGATCGGATTGCCGTGGAGCGTCTGCATGGCAAAGGCGCTGGCACAATCGAGGATGCGTGCCGGGCCGATCGCGGCAGAAAGCGGCAGCCCGCCGCCAAGACCCTTGCCGATGGTCAGGATGTCGGGGACGAAATCCTCATGTTCGAAGCAATGCAGGCGGCCGCTGCGGCCAAGCCCGACCTTCACTTCGTCGCAGACGACGAGCACACCGTATTCCCGGCAGATCGCGGAAAAGGCTTTAAAAAAACCGGTTGGCGGAACGATCAGGCCGCCGTCTGACTGGATCGGCTCGATGAAGGCGACCGCGAAACGCTCCGGCGCCGCCTCAAGTCGCTCCCGTAATTCTGCGAGTATCGCACCACCTGTCGGGTCGTCGTGGTAGGGCCGGTAGGGATCGGGGTACGGTAGCAGGAGCAGTCCGTCCGCCTTGGTCGCGCCCGCCTGGACGCTGTGGCCGGAAAAAGCCATCGAGCCCACGGTACAGCCGTGGTAGGCGCCGACGAAGGCGATGACGCCCGACCGTCCCGTCGCCTTGGTGACAGCGCGGAAGACCGCCTCGTTGGCATCGGATCCGGAATGACCGAACCAGACCTTGTTGTCGCCCGATCCGGGAAAGGCCGTGAGGAGTTTTTCGGCAAGGGCCGCCGCCGGTCCATTGGCGGCAGAAAGAACACTGGCGCCGGCGGGATTTGCCGCAGCACCGGAGATTGCCTCAACCAGCGCCGGGTGGCCATAGCCAAGGCTCGCCGCCCCCCATGCCCCGGAGAGGTCGATCAGTTCGCGGCCGTTTTCCTCCGTCAGCCTCGCGCCGCGGCCACCGGTCACTGCAAGCGGGAAGAAGCGCAGCTTCTGCAGGTTGGCGATTGCCGTTTGGTCTCTCTCGTAGAGTGCGGTCACGGGGCTTCCCCTACGCTAGCTTTAAGACACCGGGTGAGACGCTCGCCCCAGGCAGTGACGCCCGCATCCGTATCGATCAGATCGTGGCGCACCTCGATCAGAACGCCCGGAAGCCCACGCGCGTCGGCATGAACCGGCACGGTGTAATCCTCGTCGGGATGGATGTTGTAGGGCTCGTTGTCGCCGATCGTCAGCTGGCTTTCGCTGGCCAGTTCTCGGATCAGCGAACCGGCAAAATCGACGGCGTCGCGATAGAGGATGCCGGCCTGCCAGGGGCGCGGCTTACCGAAGTAGACCGGCGTGAAGCTGTGGATGCCGACGACAAATGGCCGCTTGCCTTCGCCTTCGAGCCGGTCGAGACGGCGGCTGACCGCTTCAGCGAAGGGCGTGAACAGCGTATCGATCCGCTGCTGCCGCTCTTCGTCGCTCAGGTTTCGGTTGGCGGGGATCTCCGTCGTCTCGCTGATCTCGGGGATCATCGAGGGGGCGGGAAGCGGCCGGTTGCAGTCAATCACCAGCCTTGAATAGTTGGTGAAGAACAGTGGTGCATCGAGGCTGAGGCTTAGGTGCTGAGCCAGCGCCATGGCGCCGATATCCCAGGCGATGTGGCGCTGGCGCTCGTGCAGCGGAAGCCCCATATCGCCGAGCGCGCGTGGCATCCGGTTGGAGGCGTGCTCGCATAAGAGCAGGATCGGGGAGGTGCCGTCCGGGTTGAAGACCGCATAGGGCGGCAGTTCGTCGATCGAAAGCAGCGGCGCGCTCGGGTCGTGTCGCGCGCCGGGTTCTAGGCTCTTGATGGCCGTTGTCGAGGTCATGGGTTGCCCATCCGTCAATCAGTAGACCGCCGCATAGCGGGCACAAAGTTCGTCCGGCGAGAGCCCATCGACGATCTCGATCTCCTTGCGCTTCATCGCCATGTAGCAGTCAAGGAAATCTCGAGAGAACCAGCCCGTGACGACCGGATCGGCGGCGAGCGTATCCAGAGCTTCCGGCAGGCTCGCGGGCAGACGACGAATACCGAGCTTCTCCTGCTCTGCCGCCGAGAAATCGGAGGGGTCGGAATTGATCAAGGGCGGCTGTTCGAGCCCGGCCTTGATGCCTTCGAGGCCGGCCTTCAACAAGACGGCCAGCGACAGATGCGGGCTGGCGCATGCGTCGGCGGCGCGGTATTCCATGTTGAACTGCCTGGCCGGATTGCTGCCGGGAAGGTCCAGTGTCGGGCAGATCCTGAGCGTCGCTTCGCGGTTCTTTTCGCCAAGGCAGGTGTAAGCGGCGCTCCAATTGTGCGGCACGAGCCGCATGTAGGAAAGCACCGACGGAGCGGTAAAGGCGATCAGCGCCGGCAGATGCTTGATGACGCCGGCGGCAAAGGCGCCGGCGATCTTGGAGAGCCTGCCGGGGCGCGAGGCGTCAAAGGTCACCGGATTGCCGTCGAGATCGGTGAAGCTCACATGCAGGTGCACGCCGTTGCCGACGCCATTCGAGACCGTCTTCGGGGCAAAACTCGCGTTCCAGCCGAAGAGGGCGGCGACTTCCTTGGTGATTGCACGGATGGTAGCGCCGCGATCGGCGGCGGTCAGCGCGTCGGCGGGACGGCAGGTGATTTCGAACTGGTCCTTTCCGTATTCCGGCAGGAACATTTCCGGCTCGGCGCCGGCTTCCTGCAAAGCGGTCATCAGCAGAGACCCGAAGGGTTCGGCACGGCGCTGGGCGCGCAGGCCGAAGGACGGCGCATCCGGCCAGTCGACGCCGAGCAACTGGAACTCCTGCTCGACGGCTGAAATGACTTTGAGGCCGACTTGTTCGTATTCCTTCAGCGTCTGTTTCAGGAAGCTGCGTACGCAGCAGTCCCAGGCATTGCCTTGGAGGTCGGTGATGTCGGCGTGATAGAAATGCAGCGGCGTCTCGTCTGGCAGGCAGGTGACGCGCGCCTTGCTGTCGGGGTCGGCCATCAGCCGGAGGTCGCCGGCCGAGCCCCAGGGATTGTTCTCGGCAATCAGGTCGAAGGGCGTGAGCGCCAGGTTGGCCGGCACCCAGCCGACACCCTTGCGCAGGTAGCTGTCGATCTCGGAAGCCGCAAAACTGCGGCCGCGCGTGATGCCGGCGATGTCGGTCGTGACGAAGGTGGCAAGTTCCGTCAGTGCGGCGGCCGCCTTGCCGTTGTTGGTTTCCGTCATGGGGTTCCCCTCTATTCGTTCATTTTTTAGGCGGCGACTCAGGCTTGGCGCAAAGTGCCGAGGCGGCTGACCACCGTCTCAGTGTCGGTCGTCCAGCAATAGCCGGAGTAGGCACGAAGGGCCGCGTCATGGCGCTGCTCGCTATAGGTGGCGCAGGCGTCGTTGACGACGGTGACAAGGTAACCGCGGTCGGCGGCGTCGCGCACCGCCATGTCGACGCACTGGTCGGTGATGACGCCGGCGATGATCAGGTAGCGGGTGTTGAGGTTGCGCAGGACGTAGTCGATGTTGGTCGAGTTGAAGACGCCCGACGACGTCTTCGGCAGCACGATCTCGTTGTCGATGGGCGAAAGTTCCGGAATGACCTGCCCCTCCGGAGAACCTTTCGGCACGTGCATGTCGGAGAGCTTGTGGTCGAGCGAGCGGTCGCGGCCGTCGAGCGTCAGGCTTTCGATGATCGTGTGCAGCACATCGCAACCGGCCTTTCGCGCCGCCTCCAGAATGCGTACCTGGTTTGGGATGACGGTCTGGCGCAGGCGCCTGTGATAATAGCTCTCGGCGTCCTGCGGGTGGGTCGGGTCGAGGTTCGGCTCGCACCAGATGCGCTGCATGTCGACGAACAGCAGCGAGGTGCGGCCAGCCTCATAGGCGCTGTCGCGCCTCAAGCGATCGTCGCCAACCTTGACAGTGACTGCACTCATTCGAATTCTCCTCGGTTTATTTTGGTTCGCCGGGACGGCGGAAAGGGTCAGCGGTCGTCTTCAACGGCTGGATTGAAGGCGTCCTCCGTGATGGCGTATCCGCGGCGCAGGTCCTCCATGCGCTCGATGCGACCACGTGACTGCGTGGCAAGGCGGGCGGTAAGTGCCGCAATCACCGCCTCCGTCTGGGCAATCGCCGGCACCATCGTGTCGTAGGGCGAGACCGTGTCGACGGGTGCCGTCAGCGTCACTGTCGCGAAATCGGCGATCGGCGAGAGCCAGCGGTCAGTAAAGAGCACGATGCGCGATCCTTGCTCGGCCGCCTGACGAGCAAAGCGGATCGTGTCGTTCTGGTAGCGGCGATAGTCATAGACGAAAAGCACGTCGCGCTTGCCGAGGTCGACAAGCTGATCGACCTGGTCGGCCTGACTGCCGTTGATCCAGCGCGTGTCGCCCCTGAGCTGCTTCATGTGCGACCAGAGGAGGCCCGCGAGAAAGCCGCTGAAGCGGCCGCCGAGGCAATGGATGCGAGCGCTCATGTCGGCCGCCGCATCCACGGCTGCCTCGAAGTCTTCCGAAGGCAGCATTTGCATCGAAGACTCCAGCGCATGGATGCTGGCGCGAAGGAAGTACTGGTAGAAGTTCTCTTGTTCCAGCGACGGGCGGCGCGCGTCGAGCATGGAGAGCGGCGAGCTCATGCGCTCTTGGACTTCACTGAGCAGCGCCTTCTGGAACTCCGGATAACCCTCAAAGCCCAGTGTGTTGGCAAAGCGCACGACGGTCGGATTGCTGACGCCCGCAGCGGCCGCGAGATGCGCGACCGTGTTCAGCCCTGCTGCCGGATAATTCGACAGAAGCTGCCTGACGATCTTCAGTTCCGAGCGCGTGAAGGTAATTGCGCCGTCTGTCAGTCGGTCCCGGATTGCCACGATTTCTGCCTCCCAAAAACGATGGCGTGAATTCCGATTTCTAATTTTTGTTACATAATTGCTAGCAGATAATGTTTTTTGAAACAAGATTGACATTTGGCCGATCTGCGATAACGTTCATGTCGGGAACGGGCCCGAGCCAAAAAATACGCGGCCGGGCCAAAATCTGGGGGAATGCGGATGGTGCGCGTCAGGCGAGAAACCGTCGTTGGTATCCTTGTAGCGTCGCTGCCGCTTTTGGCCGCTGCCGCCATCGCCTCGTTGTTCTTTCCGGGCAGCGGCGAGCGCCTGGTGACGCTTTACATGATCAACGTCATCGCCGTGCTCGGCATCGGCATCTATGCCGGCAATTCCGGTATCGTTTCCTTCGGCCATGTCGGCTTCATGGCGATCGGTGCCTATGCGTCGGGTCTGTTGACGCTAAATCCGATCATCCAAAAGACAGCGTTGCCACATCTGCCGGAATGGCTGGCCGGGATGGGCATGCCCTTCCTTCCGGCACTTGCGATTGCGCTTGTCGTGGTTGCGCTCGTCGCGGTGCTGATCGGCATTCCCGTGGCGCGCCTTGGCGGCTCATCGGCTTCGATCGCGACCCTTGGTTTCCTCGTCATCGTGCATGTTGTGCTCGTCGCCTCGACCGATTTCACCCGCGGCAGCCAGACCTTTTTTGGTATTCCCCGCGCGGTCAATCTCTGGGTGGCGGTGCCCTTTGCTATCGCTGCCGTGGTGGTTGCGCGTCTCTATCGGGATTCGAGTGCTGGCTTGAAGCTTCGGGCGTCGCGCGAAGACGAGATCGCCTCGAGCGCCGTCGGCGTCAATGTCAAACTGCAGCGCTTCTTCGCCTGGGTTCTCGGTGCGGTGCTTGCAGGCGCTGCTGGCGCCTTGCTGGCCCATTTCCTCGGCGCGTTTTCGCCGAAAGACTTCTACTTCAACCTCACCTTCATGCTTTTGGCGATGCTGATCCTCGGCGGTATCACCACCGTCTCGGGTGCCGTCGGCGGCGCTGCCGTAATCATGCTGATTGTCGAACTCCTGCGCAAGCTCGAGGGTGGCGTCGATCTCGGCTTCCTCAAGCTGCCGACCGTCTTCGGCCTCACCGACATCGGGATCGGCGTGGCAATCCTCGTCGTGATGTACCGCCTGCAGGATGGCCTCTTCGGTGTGCGCGAACTTGACGAGCGCTTCGGCTGGTTCAAGCGCTCCACAGAGAAGGACGTTGTGTCGGTGAAAAGCGTGCCAGCGTCCGAGGCCGCTTCAGCCGGTCACGGCTCTCTCCGGGTCGAAAATCTCGGCAAGAAATTTGCCGGCCTCGTGGCGCTCGAGAACGCCAATTTCGAGATCAAGCCCGGTATCGTCACTGGCCTTATCGGCCCGAACGGTGCGGGCAAGTCCACGCTGATCAACAGTGTGTCCGGCGTCGTGCCGCCGTCGACGGGCCGCGTACTGATCGATGGCCAGGATGTGGCGTCGCTTGCCGTTCACGCGGTTCCCGGCGCGGGCCTTGCCCGCACCTTCCAGAACATCCGTCTCTTCAAGAACCTAACGGTCATCGAGAACGTCACGGTCGCGGCGAGCGCCTTGAAGGCGGGCGGTGAGGATCCCGCTGCCCGTGCCTTGACGGTGCTTTCGGAAGTGGGCCTCGCGGAATTTGCCGACCGGCTGGCCGGCACGCTTTCCTACGGTGCGCAGAGGCGGCTAGAAATCGCCCGCGCGCTGGCGCTGAAACCGCGTTACCTGCTGCTCGACGAGCCGGCGGCCGGCATGAACCCGGCCGAGACCGAGGAATTGATGCATGTGCTCGACCGCATCCGCACGAAATACCGCCTCGGCCTGCTCGTCGTCGAGCATGACCTGAAGCTGATCATGCGGCTCTGCGATGTTGTCGTCGTGCTCAACAAGGGCCAGCAGATCGCCATCGGCACACCGGCGGAAATCCAGGCTAACCCTGATGTCATCGAGGCCTACATCGGCCGCCGCCGCTCAACGGCGCAGGCGCGCAACGCGCCCGTCGGGACCCCCGTTCTGCCGTCCGGCGCGCCGGGCCTGCATAAACCAGCATAAAACAAAAGAGGGAGCTTTTCGGATGAAGAAGAACGTCACGGCCCTGTGCCTCACAACCATGCTTGGCGGTATCGCGTTGTCGCCGCTACCCGCATTTGCAGACGATCTGGTTATCGGTCTTGCGACCGCACAGACCGGCGGTCTTGCACCCTATGACCAGCCGTCGCTGAAGGGTCTGGAAATGGCGGTCGAGGAGATCAATGCGGCCGGTGGTGCTGCCGGCAAATTCCCGATCAAGCTCGTCGCCAAGGATACGCGCTCGGATGCGGCGCAGACGGCGCTGGTGGCGCAGGAGCTGGTTGACGAAGGCGTCAAGATCGTGATCACGCCTTGCGATGCCGATCCGTCGATTGCTGCCGGCCAGGTGACGCAGGCAGCCCAGATCCCCGCCTTCTCCTTCTGCGCCACGACGCCGACCATGCCGCTTGCGGTGGGCGACTACATGTTTGGCAATTATCCGGCCGACAACGTCCAGGCCTCTGTTCTTGCGACCTACGCGTTCGAGAAGGGTTACAAGAAGGCCTACATCCTGAAGTCGCCGGATAGCGCCTATACTCTGAAGCTGCCGGAGTATTTCGCCGTTGCGTTCAAAGCCAAGGGCGGCGAACTGCTCGGTGAGGGCACCTACAGCATGGGCCAGCAGGACTTCGGCGCCGAGGTCACCAAGATCAAGGCGATGAACCCGGCGCCCGACGTCATCATGACGGCGGCCTACGAGCCGGATTTCCCAGCCTTCATCCGTCAGCTGCGCGGTGCAGGGGTGGCCACGCCGATCCTCGGCAGCGACGGCATCGATTCGCCCACGACCTTCGGCCTTGGTGCCACCGTCGACGGGGTTGTCTTTACAACCGCAGGCTTTGCCAGCGAAGGCAGCCCGCTTGCTGACTTCAATGTGAAGTACAAGGAAAAATACGGTCAGGTGCCGGATACGGTCTACATCGCCAACGGCTACGACCTTGGCAAGGTGATCGACGCGGCGGTGACGGAGGCAAACAGTATCGATCCGGTTGCCATACGCAACGCGATCGCCTCGCTCGAAAACGTCCAGGGTGTGACCGGCCCGATCAGCTATGCCGGCACGCAAGGGATGCCGATGCGCTCGGTATCGCTGGTGCAGATCGAAAGCGGCAATCGCCAGCTGATCAGTCAGGGCGTTCCGGCGGCCGCCGACGTTCCAGCCCCCACCTGTGGTGGTCCCCGGATTTCCCCGGGGATCGTGCCTGTCTGCGCCGGCGGCGCTTTGCAATCCACGGCAAGGACTTTGCCCGATGATGATGAGTGAAATTCCCGTTCTGAAGCCGCTTCTGGAAGTGAGCGGCCTTAAGGTCGCCTATGGTGCGGTCGAAGCCCTGAAGGGTGTTGATCTCGCCGTCGGCAAAGGGCAGATCGTGACGTTGCTCGGCGGCAACGGCGCTGGCAAGAGCTCGACGCTGAACGCGCTTGTCGGTCTGGCGGGAAAGAAGGCCGGACGTGTGTCTTTCAACGGCCGGGATGTTTCCGGCCTCGCGCCGGAACAGATTGTCCGGCTCGGAATGACCTTGACGCCCGAGGGACGGCGCATCTTCCCGAGCCTCACCGTCGACGAACACCTGCTGCTCGGCGGTGCCATGCACAAGGCGCGCGGCGCGATATCAGAGGTGCGCGAAGACATGCTCTCGCGATTCCCGATCCTGAAAGAACGCCTCACCCAGAAGGCCGGCTCGCTCTCAGGGGGAGAACAGCAGATGCTCGCGATCGCCCGCTCGATGATGTCGTCGCCTGACTTGTTGCTGCTCGACGAGCCCTCGCTCGGCCTGGCGCCGCAGGTGGTGGATCTGATCTTCGACCTGATCGCCGGGCTGAGACAAAAGGGCCTGACGATCCTCCTGGTCGAGCAGAACGTCTCTCTGTCGCTCGAGATTGCTGACGCGGGCTACGTCATGGCCAATGGCCGGGTCGTGCTTTCGGGCACGGCCGCCGAACTGCGCAATTCAACCGAAATCCAGGGCGCCTATCTCGGCGCCTGAGCCGAGCGCGTGGAGGGTCAATTCATGGATATGTTCCTGCAGCAACTCGTCAATGCGCTCAGCCTCGGCGGCACTTATGCGCTTCTGGCGCTTGGCCTTGCGGTCGTCTTTTCGATCATGGGGCTCATCAATTTCGCCCATGGCGAACTGATGACGGCTGCCGGCTACGGCCTCTGCTTTGCCCTGTTGCTGGACCTGCCGTTTCCGCTCGCTGTCTGTGCGGCTCTTTTGATCGCCATCGTGCTTGCCATGCTGATGGAGCGCATCGCCTTTCGGCCGGTGCGCGGCGCCAGTGGCACGACGCTGCTTCTAACGAGCTTTGCCGTTAGCGCGATCCTGCGCGTGATCTTCCAGAATTTCATTTCCGCCCGTCCGAAGCCGGTGCCGATGCCCGAGAGCTTTTCTGGCACGATCGAGATCGGCGGCCTGCATCTGGGCCTCATTCAGGGAACCTCGATCCTCGTCACGATCATCATGCTGGTCGGCCTGAACCTCTTCCTTCGCACGACCGTGCTCGGTCGTGCTATGCGTGCTGCATCCGAAGATTTCGCTATCGTTCGGCTGATGGGTATCCGCGCCAATGCGGTGGTCGCTACCGCCTTTGCGATCTCCGGCCTGCTTGCCGGCGTCGCCGGCATCCTCTGGGTGGCCCAGCGCGGCAGTGTCGATCCGTTGATGGGCTTCCTGCCAGTGCTCAAAGCCTTTATCGCCGCAATTATCGGTGGGCTCGGCAGCCTCTCCGGCGCTGTCGCCGGCGGCTTTCTGCTCGGCTTCATCGAAGTGTTCTTGCAAGCCTATCTGCCGGAAAGCCTGCTCAGCTACCGCGACGCCTTCACCATCCTGCTCGTCATCGGGGTTCTGCTCTTTGCTCCGCAGGGGTTGCTTGCAAAGAAGACCGTCATCAAGCTTTGATGTTCGCGAAAGCACCTGGTATCGGGATGATAGGGTCAGTGCAGACGCAAGCAATGGCAATGAGTTGGCATTGATCGTCCGCAATCACCTTGTGGACTCGTCGAGGTCGGCAGGATTTGCGGCTTGCCCTTGGGCCCTGTCGTCTTCCCGTCATGGCACTTGGTATCAACGAATGGAATGGAAATGCCGCACATAGTCGTAAAGATGTTCCCTGGCCGCACCGAGGAGCAGAAACAGGAATTCGCCGCGAAAGTGGTCGAAGCTGCGAAAACCATCCTAGGCTCAAGCGACGCTTCGCTTTCCGTTTCCATCTTAGAAGTGGATCCGGCGGAGTGGGATGCGAGTGTCTACGACCCGGAAATAGTGGCGAACGAAAGCACGCTCTATAAACGGCCGGGTTACGGGGCTCTCTCACAGTCGTAGGGGGTGATCGCCGAGGGCGTTTTTGAATGAAGCGGGGGTGCCATGCAAACCCCGCTCGCCTCGGCCACACGGCCACTTTGCCCGGCATGCTGACAGGATTGGAGTGTCCAATGTTCATTCATCTGCTGGCGCTGCCAGCGGAAGAGCGCGCTATTCAGGATGGGGTGGCGCACCAGGCACCTGCGCTAGCTCCGTAGGCGCCAACCCCGCGACCCGGATCTACGTCTGCACTTGTGATCGTCAGGCTGAGCTCGGATCCCACGTCGGTTTGTCAACCGTGGTGCAAGGTACAGCCCGCCAATTGGAATGACGAGCATTGAGCAGCGTTGAATTCCCGTCCACCACGAGCCACAGCCCGTTGCCAAGGGCGTGTACAGTGAGGGGTTTTCGCTTCTCCTGCTTGCCGCGCGCCGACGCAAGCATATAGCGGTTCGCGCTGATGATGCCTCGTTCGCGCATTCGCGCGTTAACAAGCTGCTCGAGCGGAATAAGCAGATGTGCTTCTCCAAGATCGAAGTAGAGCGAAGGATCATCCGGCAACCTTTCGAGCGCGGCCGCGATCTCTTGGTTCAACTCCATCTTTCCAACGGCGCCGTCGGCCTGGAGTGCTAGATACTTTCGCGACATTTCATCGGCTTTCATTCAGCGCTACAGCGACGAGCACTTCGCTGGGCCATCCCGGCCAGGACGACCCTGTTGCTCGTCGGCATTCGGTACCATTATCGCTCATGATTGCTGGGTATCTATGTGAAATCGCACTGTCGGCTGTCCGACCGACAAATTTCAACTGTTCCCCAATGTGCATGCTTGCTGTTGGGTCAATCGAAGGCTTTTCTTTCGTCTGCCAGGGTCCGCAGCGTTTGATGTGAAATCGGCCAATGAACCGATTTTTGCCATCTGAACGCTGCCGATCGCTTGAGCGCCTGCCTAGCTCAAAGGCCTTCGAGGGATCCCCCAGTGTCAGGCACCAATTGCTGCGCCCGTACCATCGAACAGCGAGGACCGGCTCTCGTCGATCCGGATCCCGACGGCTTCGCCAACGCGAAAAGGTGTGTCGGCCGGTGCGCTGACATTGATCAGGCCGAGCCGGCCGGCGCGAACGAAGACGCTCATATTGCCGCCGAGATACTCGCTCGCCTCGATGACGCCGCGGCAATGCCCAGTTTCCGGAGCAACCAGCGCCAAGTGCTCGGGCCTTGCGCCCAGTTTCTCGGGTTCGACCGTCCCTGGCATGGGAAGCGCTAGATCGCCTTCGCCGCTCAGGTCGAGGCGGCCGCCCTGGTCGCGCCGGCATGGCAGGAGGTTCATCTTTGGGCTGCCGATGAACTGCGCGACGAAAAGGTTCGCCGGCTTTTCGTAGAGGTCTCTCGGGCTACCCTGCTGCATGATCCGCCCGTCCTTCATCACGACGATCCGGTCGGCCAGCGTCATCGCCTCCACCTGGTCATGGGTCACATAGATCATGGTGGCGCCAAGCGTGCGATGCAGCTTGGCGATCTCAAGTCGCATATCGACGCGCAGCGCCGCATCGAGGTTTGAAAGCGGCTCGTCAAAGAGAAAGCCGACCGGCTCGCGCACAATTGCCCGCCCGATTGCGACTCGCTGGCGCTGGCCGCCCGAGAGCTCCTTCGGATAGCGGTCCAGAAGGGGCGTGAGCTTCAGCGTTTCCGCCGCTGCCTCGATCTTGGCCCTTGCGGTCTCCGACGGCACCTTGGCGAGCCTCAGGCCGAAGCCCATGTTCTGCCGCACCGTCATGTGCGGATAGAGCGCATAGGACTGGAAGACCATGGCGAGCTGACGATCGACCGGCGAAGCGGACGTCGCATCCCGCCCATTGATCAAAATCTGGCCGTCGGTCGTTGCCTCGAGACCCGCGATCATGCGCAACAGCGTTGACTTGCCGCAGCCGGAGGGCCCGACGATGACGACGAATTCACCGTCGGCGATCTCAAGGTCGAGCTCCCGGATGATCTCAACTGCGCCGTAGCGCTTTCCGGCTTTCCTGAGCGAAATCGTTCCCATGCGTGTCTCCTGGAATATCAACCCTTGACCGCGCCGGCGGTCATCGATCCACTGATCTGGCGGTACATCACGAGGCCGAGCAGCATTGGCGGCAAAGCGCCGACGACCATCACTGCCGATGCTACGCCCCACTGCACACCGCCGCCGCTTGCGGCAAAAAAGAAGGATGCGCCGACCGTGACCGGAACTGCCTTGGAGGTCGTCAGCATCAGGCCGAAGAGGAATTCGTTCCACGCGGTGATGAAGCCGAAGATCAGGCTGGTGACGATCGCCGGCCGGCAGAGCGGCATCACGACCTTGATGAGGATCTGCGTGCGGTTTGCACCATCCATGAGGGCAGCCTCGTCGAGTTCCGCGGGCAGGTCACGGATGGCGTTGACGAGGATGACGAGCGCAAGCGGCAGGTTGACGATCGTCAGGATCAGCCCCAGCCCCAGGCGCGTATCAAGCAGCGCAAGCCACTGGAACATCATGTAGAGCGGGATCGCGAAGATGATCAGCGGCACGGCGCGCAGGTTGACAATAAGGGGCAGGAGTGTGCGTTCGCCAATCTTGCCGCGGGCAATCGCGTAGGCTGCGGGGAGCGCCAGCGCCACGGCAAGTACCGTTCCCATCAGCGCCACAGCAAGGCTGTTGAACAGATAGAGGAAGATGTTCAGCCGATCGGAGACCTCGAACACGGCGCGGTAGTTCTCAAATGTCGGGGCCTGGACCCAGAGACCGGGGTTGCCGGAAAGCTCGCGCGCACTCTTGAACGAGGTGGAAAGCGTCACCAGCACCGGAAAGTTCAAGCCGATGGCGGCAACAGCGAAAACGAACCAACGGAGTGCTGACATCATCGCTTGGCTCCTTTCCGCCGGCTGGCGAGAGCATTGAGGCCATAAAGCACGGCGAAGGAGGCGACGAACAGGACGACTGAGGCGGCAACCGCCTTGCCGATGGCGCCCTGCTTGAAGAAGGCCTCATAGATGTAGATCGACAGCGATGCCGTCGATCCGCCGGGACCGCTCCCGGTCAACACATAGACGTTGTCAAAGACCCGGAAGCCGTCGATGAAGCGGATAAGCAACGCGGCCGCGATCGTAGGGCCCATCATCGGCAGTTCGATGAACCACAGGCGCTGCAGGCTTCGCGCCCCGTCCATTGCGGATGCTTCGGCAATCTCGGAAGGGATCGCCTGATAGGCCATGTAGAAAAGCAGCAGCGTGAATGGTGTCCACTGCAACGTCTCAACGACGACCAGGGTCCAGAAGGCGGAGCCGGGCCCAAGGAACGAGATGCTGGCGCCGAAATAGGTCCAGAGATAATAAGGTACCGGCCCGACGAATTCGTGCAAGACAAGGCGGTACATCAGGCCGACCAGTGCCGGCGCGACCATGAGCGGCAGCATCAGGATCGCCATCAGCCAGCTCCGTTTTTCGATGAGCGGCGACAGGAAGATCGCCAGCGACAGCCCGAGCAGGCATTCGAGAATAGCGGTCAAGAGGCCGAAGCGCAGCGAGAACCAGCTCGCCTGCCAGAAAGCCGCATCGCTCCAGACCGAGAGAAAGTTCTTGAGCCCGGTAAACGTCGGCTGGCGCAGCGTCTCGAAGGAGACCTCGGAGACCGAATAGATCAGATTGACGAGGGCCGGGAAGCCCAGGAAAACGAGCAGGAAGAGGACGAGCGGCGTGGCGAGCAGCCGGAACTCAGGGGCATTGGATTGCGGTCTGGCTATCGTCATGGCACCGATCTGTGTCTGTTGTCGGTCGGGCAAGGGGACGCAAGGCGTTTCCTCGGTCCACTTCCCAGTGCCTGTTACAGGAGATCTAGCCAGCCCAAATCCTTGAGCTGGATGGCTCTTTGGCACCGCGGACGCGGCGCACCTGGATCCCGTGTGGAGCACTGGCAAGTGGGGTGGAGAAAGATTCCCCGGTACCCGCTTGTCGTTGAGGGCTGCGGCCTCCTGGAGGACGCCGCAACCCTTTCACTTACTTCAGCAGGTCTGCCATGCCCTTTTCGGTGTTAGCGAGCGCATCCTCGATCGATTGCTGGCCGGACCAGTAGCCGGTGAACTCCTTGGCCTGCAGTTCGTAGACCGACAGCGCCTTGGCTGACGTAGCACCGTTCATGACGTAACCGTACTTGCCGGCGAATTCGCCGAGCTTGACGAGATCAGGCCGGGAATCGGCGACCTCAACGACCACTTCCGGCGTCAGGGCTGGTGCGCCGTTGTTTTTGGCGTAGATCAGCGCGGCTTCCTTGGAAGACAGCCACTTCGCGAACTTGGCCGCACCCTCCTTGTTTTCGGCATTCTTGTTGAGGCCGAAACCGAGGCCGTGGATATGGGTGAAGCGCCCTTGAGGACCTGCAGGTGGTGCGACCGTTTCGGTCACGTCTGCCACAGCAGGGGATTTCTCCTTGCTCGTCAGGTCGCCGGCTGCCGCATTCCATTGCAGCATTGCGGCCACTTGGCCAGACGCAAAGGCGGCATTCGCCTCGGCAAATTCGTAAGACAGTGAGTCCTTCGGTGATGCGCCATTGTCGTAGAGCAGCTTGTAGATCTCGAGGCCCTTTCGATAGGCATCGGAGTTCACGGTGATCTTGCCGCTGTCGTCCATCCAGTTCGCACCATAGGCGCGTGGTACCGACTGCCAGACCATGATGTTGAAGAGAAGGTTCTTGAGCTGCAGCACCGTGCCGTAGCGGGTCGGGCTGTCCGGGTTGACCGCCTGAGTGAAGTAGAGCGCGGTGGCGGCGTAATCGTCCCAGATCCACTCGTCCGGGATCTTGGGCTCCAGCTTCTTGCCGAGATACTTCTCCGAGATCTCGGCATATTTCGCCTTGCCGGCGTCATCTTTCAGCAGGGCCTCGATCAGGTCCTTGCGGAAATACATGAAGTGAAGCGAGAGATCGGTTGGCACGCCATATTGCTTGCCCTGGTACTGCATGGTCGACAGTACGGAATCGCCATAGACCGCCTTGGCTTCGCCCGAAAGTTCGACCGGCTCCATGAACGGCGCGTAACGGCCGATCGAATAGGTAGCGAGCAGGTTGAGGTCGAAGGCCTTCGAGCCAGCGGCGAGATCGGCCTGCAGCTTGTCCCAGAAGCCGTCTCGGTTGAAGAACAGAAGTTCGACCTTGTCGTTCTCGGCAACGTCTGACTTGGCGTTGTAGGCGTCGGCGGCAGCCCGCAGTGCCGTTTCTTCCGGGCCGCCCGGCCAGCCGAGCACCGTTACTTCCGCAAGGGCCGGCGTGGCCGCCAGCAGGCTCGCAATACCCGCTGCGGCGAGCAGCGCACGTCTTTTCGTTGTCGCAAATGTCATTTTTGGTTCTCCCTCAAGTTTTGTTGACACTCTGCAAGATTAGCAACGCCGATCACCCCTGCATTCTCCCCAAGGGCGGCGGCGTGTAGCGATGGTCGAAGGCGTGGCGGCACCGGTTCCAGTGCGCGTTCGACGGCGGCGAGATAGCCTTCGGCCAGGCCGATGCTGCCGCCGATGACGATGCGTTTCGGGTCCAACGTGAGCTGGATGTTGCGGCAGAGCAGCGCGGTTCGCCCCGCGGATGTTTCGATGATGCGCCTGGCCCAGTCATCGGCATTTCGGGCCGCGGCAAAGACGTCGCGCGCGGTGGCGCCGGATTGGTGGGGGGATGCCTCCCTGGCGATCCAGTGGCCGGACACGCGATCTTCGAGCACATCATCAGCCCATTCGGCACTACGCGATTGGCCGAAGTGTCCGGCGAGGCCCTCGAGCAGACGCCCGTTCAGGACGATGCCGCCGCCGATGCCGGTGGAGATCGTCAGGAAGACCATGTCTTCGCGGTTGCCTGCGCCAAAGGCGTATTCACCCCAGGCGGCCGCATGGGCGTCGTTTGCAGCCAGTACCGGCACGTCAGCCAGTCTTTCGATCGTCGCTGTCAGCGGAAACCGATCAGGTATGGCGAGTGTGTTGCGGTTGAGCGCTGACCATTGGCCGTTATCGACAATGCCAGTGACCGCGGCGCCGACCGAGCCGTACGCACCGCGCCAGGACGCGATCGCACCGAAGAGTGCGGCGAGCCACTGGGTCGGGTCGCCTTGGCGGGGCGTCGGCATCCGGTGCGTGTCGACGATCTCTGTTCCCCGGATAAGGGCAGCCAGCATCTTCGTGCCGCCGACATCGATCGAAAGAACGGTCCGGGGCTCAGTCATGATCAAGCCTCGCTTCCGGCAAGCGTTTGATCGAGCGCCTGCCGGAACCACGCCGTCACATGTTCGGGACGCGTGATCGCGGAACCGACGACGACAGTGAAGGCCCCCGCCTGCAGCGCCTGAGCGGCCTGTTCGGGCGTGCGCACACAGCCTTCGGCAACCACGTGAGGGGTGAGGCCGCGCATGGCGGCGATGAGCGCGAAGTCCGGCTCCGTCGGCTCGACCGGTCCGGTGTAGCCAGCAAGGGTTGAGCCGACGATCTCGGCACCTTCGGCAAGCGCGCGCTCGGCGTCGGCGAAAACAGAGCAATCCGCCATGGCGATCTTGCCGCCGGCGTGAATGCGCTCGATCAGCGTCCTGGTCGCAACCGGCCGTTCGCGAGCAGTGGCATCATAGGCGATGATATCGGCGCCGGCTGCCGCCAGAGCATCGACGTCCTCGACAAAGGGGGTGATGCGGATCGGCGATGTCTCCAGGTCGCGTTTGACGAGGCCGATAATTGGCCGATCGGTCGCCTGGCGCACGGCGCGAACATAGTCTGCAGATTCGATGCGAAGGGCGGTTGCGCCGCCGTCGAGCGCGGCCAAGGCGAAACCGACAACCATGGCGGCATTGTCCATGACGCCGCCTTTCACCGGTTGGCAAGAAACGATCAGACCGTGCTTGAGGCTATGGATGTCGAAGGTCACGCAGGCTCTCCCAATGGAGGCCTCACGGTAACAGTGTAAGACCAGATTGCAACAGGAATTATACTGGTATTACCTCATCAGCTCGATAACGAAGTCGTAGACGTCACCCCGGTACTTGGTCTGGGTGAATTCGACAATTTGCCCATCGGCCAGGAAACAGCGCCGCTCCATGACGAGCAGGCTCGTGTCTTCGGGCGTTGCGAGCAGGCGTCGCTCTTCATCGCTTGCAGGCTTTGCCTGCATGCGCTGCAGTGCCCGGACAGGCAAAGCGCCGTGGGCTGCGAGATATTCGTACAAGGACGCGCCGATGGCGTCCGGATCCGGCACAAAGCGGGCGGGAAGCGATGCCGTTTCGATCGCGATCGGCGTGTCGTTGGCCGTCCTCAATCGTCTAAGGCGTACGATTTTTTCTCCCGCCGGAATGCCAAGCGCCATCATTTCAGCGGGTGACGGGCGGCTGATTTCACGTGAGATCCAGGTGCAACCGGGTTCCAGCCCGCGCGAGCGCATATCTTCGGAGAAGCTCGTCATCGTGGCCAGGGATTTCTCGACACGTGATGAAACAACGGTCTTTGCCCCCTGGCGGCGGTCAAGCAGGCCATCAGCGACGAGCCCTTCGATCGCCTTGCGCACCGTCACGCGCGAAATCGAAAGGCCCTCGCTCAAGTCCCGCTCGCTGGGGATGACCGAACCGCGGCGGAGTGTCGAGGCGCTGATGGCCTGTTTGATCGCCTCTTCAAGGCGGCGATAGAGCGGCTCGCCGCTGTCGCCCGACATTTGGCTGGCAAGAAACTCGAGCGTTGTCTGATCGTTCATGGGGATCACCTTTCCGGATGACCCCTTATGCAAAATTTTTGATAGGTTTTAAACTGGTATTGTCGTAATCGGCCTCAGCGACACATGCCGGGCCAATGTGTGGCGCCGATCCGTGGCGGCAAATGGCGTCCTGCACGAGCCTAAAGCAGTGCCACTATCGCTGCGATGAACAGCATTGCGAGCACCGCGAGTGCAAGATGGAGTAGGTTCGCCCGGTGGCTTTGGCTTCTAAAAGTTCGCGCCATGTTCTTTACCTCACGATCTGACATGTAACGCACAGCTCTCATGATGGTTCATGGCCATCGCAGCTGAACCGTCGGCTGGCGACCGCCTATGCATTTCCCACATGGGAGCGCTGAGTTTTGAGCGCTGCAACTTAGGGAAAGCCTGAGCTATAAGGTGTTCATCGAAGCGAAACGAGGCGCCACGGACTGGCAGCCAGGCTTCGAAAGCCCATTGAAAGGGGGATCAAATGAACATCGCACGCTCCATCAACAACTGGCGCAAGTACCGTCAGACGGTCACCGAGCTGGGCCGCATGTCGAACCGCGAACTTCGCGACCTCGGCATCGAACGCGCCGACATCGACCGCGTCGCACGTACGGCCTTCGCCCGCTAAGGCGATCTTAAAGACTGAAGAATTGCCAAGCGCCTGCATCTCCTGCGGGCGCTTTTGCTTTTGAGGTCATGGAGTTTGTTGGGGCGTAGGGAACACCATATGTTCCAGGCTGGCGCGCCGCGCAAAATCGTCCAAAAGAAAACCCCGCCGGGGAAGGCGGGGCAAGGCTCACGCCCAGTTGGCTCGGGGAAGAAACTCCATCAGAAGACTGACATGCGCACGTAGCGAAGAATGAAACAGGCTGTTGCGGATTGCTGATGAGCTCCCTGATGACCGTTCGCCGTCTTCAAGGCGAGCCCTGCGGCACTGGCGAAGGCACGCCGAGTCTTATTGCCTTTGAGAAATTTGGCGACAACCCGTCGTCCCGAGCACGTTGGCCGATATGACTGGCATTTCTGAGTTCTGCGAGCGACACTGACGTATCGACCGCCCCCCGATCATAAGCGTAGTCGGGAAGATACCCGTTGACGATGAGACGCCAGTCGAACGGGATCGAGTCTCCTACAACGCGCATCATCTTGACAACCGTCGTCGTGCAGTTGGTCGTAAGCGAGTTGTAGAAGAGCGGCGTTGTGGCAAGAGCGTTGGCGTCTGTAACATACTCGCGCAGAAGCGCACGCGCCTGGTCAGGTGACGCCTTCAGGCGATAGATTTGAACATCCTCGCTGCGGAAATTTGACCGGACGCCCACCACGTCCCGTTCGTCGGCTGCGATGATCACCAAAGGATTGCTCTTGAACAAATCTGCGAGCGGCGAGAACGCGCCGCCAACCCGCCGACGGACTTCGACCGACCACGGGAGCTGCTCGCCGCCTTCAAATCCAAAGCTGAATATTACATGGGCAATCTCTGGCCCCGCCCAATAGGACATGAACAGGTCGACTGTTCGGAGCTTCCTCATATCGTAGGTCCGCGTGGTCCACCGTTCGACGAATTCCGTGCTGCTGTGCCATTCGAAGTTGCGAACATTGGTTAGTGTCAGCAGGTCGCCGTGAAATTCGCCTGTAACCTGTCGTGCAACATCAGGTGCCCACGAACCGTCTTCGACGGGTTTGATCGTCCTCCACCAAATCAAGACAACTGCGAACGCAACTGCAAATACCAGGAGAGCTTTGAGACGCCAGCGGCCAAACAGCGCGGCGACCGTCAAAAGCCCGACAAGTGCAAAGAGTCCGGCGATAAAACCTCTTGTGAATTCGGAAACGGGAAGACGATACCACAATGCAAGCGAGGCCCATGCGGCTGCCACGGCTAGCAGAATCGCCGGCGGAACAGTCAGAACAACCAGAGCCCACCGACTCCAGCCACTCCTTTGCTTGTTCCAACCTGGATTCCTCAACACTTCAGGTCCCGCGTAGTTTGCCAGCCGCTTTGTTTGGGCTGCCGCTTGCTCATGTTTGACTCCTCTCGTCACATTCTCGATTGGCCCATTTCACGAGCCGCTTAAACCACACAGTATTTCCCCAGGTTCGCTCTTCGTCAGCATTATGTCGAATATATCGTACTACTGAAGAACTTAACGGTTACATTCCGCACGAGCGCGTTGCAGCCGCGGTGAGGAGGGAACCGTCAATTGTTGACGGGGAAGACCTCCGGAAATCGTCAACTGCCGCCAACCGTAGACTGGCTCGGCATCTTCGCGCGACCGATGCGGTTTACTAAACTGCCTTGGTGCCTGGAGGCAGACCGCGCTATTCGTCCGGTGCAGCAGCATCTTCTGGCGAATCTCCCTAAAAATTTACGGAGCGCTGGACACGGCGCGATAACTTGACTGGCAGAACTTGGTCCGAACCTACCGACCTTGCGATGGAGCGTACATGTCAAGCCGCCTCAAGACATTCACTGCACTGGTACTGTCCCTATCGGCGTTTCTGCCGGCCGCGGCGTCGACCGAAACGGCCTTCCTCGACCACCGCGGCAAGAAGGTCATGTTTGCAAAACCGCCGGAACGCGTCGTGACGACAGTTCGCTCGGCGCCCATCATCTATCGTGCCGTGGACGAAAAGGCCGATCGCATCGTCGGCATGAACAAGGATTCGCTGGTGAGGTACTTTACCAGCGACATCTATGCCGAGATGCTCCCGGAAATGGCCAAAATCAATGCCAGTGCCGCCCAGGATGGCTTCGTACCGAATGTCGAGGCGATCCTTGCGGAAAAACCCGACGCGGTGATCCAGTGGACCCATGACGAGAAGCTTATCGAACCGCTGGAGCGGGTGGGGCTCACTGTCGTCGGCTGGCAATGCTGCTCCGAGCAGGACCGGCTCGACTATGTCACGCTCAGTGGCTACATGACCGGCCGCAACGACCGCGCCCAGGCAATCCTGAAAGCACAGTCCGAAACGTTGAAGGCCCTCAATGAAAAGGTTGCCAAGCTCGACAAGTCGGCGCTTCCGTCTGTCCTTCACATCGACAAGGTCGCCGACCAGATCCAGGTCATCGCCAATGGCTCGCAGGATCTTTCCCTCAGCGGCGTCACCAACCCGGCGGCGGATAAAACCGGTGAATGGTGGCGAACCGTCGATTTTGAACAGTTGCTCGTCTGGAACCCGGACATCATCATCATTCCCGCCTATGCGACCGACCTCAACCCCAAGGATTTCTTCAACAACCCGGTCCTTGCCAGCCTGAAGGCCGTGAAGGAGAAGCGCGTATACAAGCAGCCGATCTTTGCCCGCACCCCCGATGCGCCGGAAATCTTCCTGACATCGGAATGGCTGGCGGCGGTCGCCCATGGGGCCGATTTTGCTCCCACCTTCAAGAAGCAGATCCTCGACAACTACAAGCTCATTTACGGCGCCGAACTGAAAGACGACCAGGTCGCTGCGATCCTTGAAACTGAAAGCAATGCGCCTGCGAGCAGATATGCCGAGCTCTTCCAGTAAGGGCGACCTGAAGCCTGCGGACTGGATCTGGCAGTACCCGACGACGACGGCGCGCGGCGGCTACGTCTTCATGCACAAGGACAACATGACCCGCTACCCAGACCGTGGCCCCAAAAAGGAGGCGCTTGTCGCCAATGTCTGCCTCGCGTTTCGCAGGCTCTCCATGGGTGAACAGCTGACTTAAAGGACCAAGACGCGGTCCCTATTGGCGCACGTACCCAAAAGTGCAGGTGGCTCACGGCCAGGCCGCGTGGTTCGTGTTGACGTCGTTCCTCTTCAGGGCGCCGCCGGCGCTGGCAACGAGCTTCTCAGCTGGTGCAAGATTTTCTGTCAAATGTTCTGGCAGGCCGTGCTTGCCTTTGGCCTTCTCCGCTTCTTTTGACGTAACAAAGGTCGTGCTTCCTGTTCTTTTCACGAGCACACGCAAGGGTGAATTTGCCCTGGAGTGGCTGCGGCTATTTTGGCCTTCAATCGTAAGTGACCGCCCCCCGAGCCCGCTTATAGTGATTTGCCTTTTGGGGAGGCCGCTACAGATTGCTAATGTTCTATTGCGCGAAAGTTGTTGAGAGCCCACATGCAAACACCAGCAATCGTCACGGATCTTGCCTCTATTGTCCAAACTGCTCTGGCGCCGGTATTTCTCCTCGCTGGTACGGCAGGTTTCGTCGGTGTCTACGAGATGCGTCTTGGCAGGGTTTCCGATCGGCTCAATGCGATACAGGAAAAAGGTGAGCGAGGGGGCGGGCGACGCACGCAGTTGGACTATCTGCGCCGCCGTACGCTTGCCCTGGAAATAGCTGTCGCACTCGGGACGTTTGCCGCGATCTGCACTGGATGGGCAATCCTCAATCTACTCGCCGGTGCGCTTCAGTTCGGGTTTCGTGAAGAAAATCTCTTCTGGTTCTTCGGCGGTGCGATCCTGTCGCTTATCGGATCGCTTGTCGCATTCCTTGTCGAGATGCTTATTGCTGGGCGCAGCATGTTGCGCCAGATACGGATGGACGAAACCACCCCGGAACGCGATTGATCTGACAGTCCAAAGGTTCAAAGACAGGAAGCCTTCGCAGCCAGATCTCGGGGACGCGCAGGCGACCGTTGGACCGACCTGCGGCTTCTAACCGGAGCATTTAAGGTTTCGATCGCCTCTGGTTTCTTCCGCAGAGTCGCAGACTGCTAATAGAGCGACAGGGCCGCCCCCGGATAAAGGCCATCTAACAGTTTCCTCCAGGAATGCATGAACGGGCACAAAGAGCGTAAGATGTCCTTCGTTCTGGCGGTTACCGC
Source organism: Ensifer sp. ENS08 (assembly GCF_014852195.1). Classification (NCBI taxonomy): domain Bacteria; kingdom Pseudomonadati; phylum Pseudomonadota; class Alphaproteobacteria; order Hyphomicrobiales; family Rhizobiaceae; genus Ensifer; species Ensifer sp. ENS08. The sequence goes on along the minus strand of NZ_JACVBF010000005.1, from coordinate 211,805 downwards.
GGCGTTTTTCATACTAGTATTACTATAAACAAATAATGTCTTGTAACGGGTGGGCATGGGTGTATTCTCGCGTAAATAGCGATGAGCGCTTAGTCTGATTTTGTCCCGATTACCACGTTTTGGGGATGTTATTATGATCGACTGGTTCGTAAGCACGCTTCGCACATATCCTGAAATTGCAATCTTTCTCTCATTGGCGCTGGGATACTACTTCGGTTCATTCACCTACAAAGGCCTTGGCCTCGGTGCGGTGACTGCGACGCTGATCGCTGCCGTCATCATCGGTCAACTCGGGATCACCATTTCGCCGCCGCTCAAGGCCACGTTCTTTCTGATGTTCCTGTTTGCGATCGGCTACGGCGTCGGGCCGCAATTCGTTCGGGGCATCGCGAAGGATGGCCTCCCGCAAGCGTTGTTCGCGGCGGTTGTGTGTGTCTTTTGCCTGGGAGCGCCATATATCGCTGCCAAGATAGCCGGTTATGATGTGGGTTCCGCGCTGGGGCTCTATGCAGGCTCGCAGACCATCTCGGCGTCGATGGGATTGGGAACGGATGCCATCAATCGCCTTGGTTTGGCGCCGGAAGAAACCAAACGTCTTCTGGACGCCATGCCGGTCGCCTATGCCGTCACCTATATTTTCGGAACGATCGGATCGGCCATCGTGCTGGCGTTGATCGGTCCTGCGCTCATGGGTATCGACCTGGAGGCGGAATGCAAACGCTACGAGGCCGAGCAGGGTGGCAAGAAGGAAGCGGGGGGCGCTGGAACCGCTTGGCACCACTACGAGTTGCGCGCCTATCGGGTCCGCGAGGGCGGGCCGGTCGTCGGCAAGACGGCACGTGAAGCCGAATCGATGATCCCTGAGCAGCGGATTTTCATTGAACGTATTCGTCGCGGGGGAAAGATCGAGGATGCTACGGCAGACACGGTGATCCAGGCAGGCGACGTCGTTGCCGTGGCCGGGCGGCGCGAAGTGCTGGTAAGCGTGATCGGTCAAACGGCAGAGGAAGTCGACGACCGCGAGTTGCTGGCCGTGCCGGTCGAAGGGGTCGATGTTCTTGTCACAACCAAGGAGGCGAACGGCAAGACGCTGGCGGAACTGGCACAATGGCCAACGTCCCGTGGCGTGTTCCTGCGCCGGATCGCCCGTGGCGCTACGGCGACGGAAATTCCGATCCTTCCGAACACGCAAGTCCACCGCGGCGATATCCTGACGATCGTCGGGCGAACGCAGGACACCGCGGCTGCCGCCAAAGCACTGGGTGTGGCCGACCGGCCGAGTGACATTGCCGATGTCGCCTTCATCGGCGCCGCAATTGCCATCGGTGGCTTGCTCGGTGCGCTCGTCTACAAGGTCGGCGATGTGCCGTTTACCCTGTCCACGTCTGGAGGCGCATTGATATCCGGGCTTTTCTTCGGCTGGCTCCGCTCCGTGCGGCCGAAATTCGGACGAATACCGACATCGACGGTCTGGTTCATGAACTCCGTCGGTCTCAACGTTTTCATCGCGGTGGTCGGTATTTCCTCGGGTCCAGGATTTGTAGCTGGCTTGCAGCAGCTTGGCTTCAGCCTGTTCCTTTGGGGCATATTCGCAACGACCGTCCCGCTCGTGCTGGCAATGTATGTCGGAAAATATGTGTTCCGGTTCCACCCTGCTATTCTGTTGGGATGCTGTTCCGGCGCGCGCACCACGACTGCCTCGCTCGGGATGATCAACGATCGCGCCAAGAGCCAGATACCAGGCCTCGGCTATACTGTGACCTATGCCGTCGGCAACACCCTGTTGACGATCTGGGGCATGGTGCTCGTGATGATGATGACCTAGCGCATCTCCGGGTTAAATGGGGATGCGGAGGTGCCGCGTCCCTTCGACTACAGGCATGTATCTCGCATCTTTTCCAGTAGGCGGCTTCTTATCGGACCGGGATGGTTCGTCTTTCGAAGCCCTGGCCAGCGGGATCAGAGACCCTTTCTTGAGACTGCTTCGTCCCATTTATTGCGTCGATAATAATAGCCGCGACCACTGACGAAAACCGCAGATCGGTGGCCGCGGGTAGCCCATACGAGCCGAGTTGGGAGCGCGCTATGCCGAACAAGACCGCACAAGTAGATCAGTTTCTGCTCATCCATTCGGCACGCGCCGACAATTGGCGTGAGATCACGACGCTGGCAGACGCCTGGGCCGCCAATCGCGGCGCGCGGGCTGCCCTGGAAGCGGCGATTTCTGCTGTGGCACCGGCGGAGGAATACTACGCCTATCCGGGCAGACGGCTGCTTTCGGTTCTGGCAGAGCGTATTGCCACCGACGATGCCGGTGGAGCGGCAAGGCTTGCACGACGCATCTCCAATGGGCTGCTCAGCCATTCCTATCGCGGCCGCCAAAGTGAATGGGACGTGCATGACGAAATGTCAGGAGCCGAAGTGACCGATATCATGCCGCCGGGAACCGGAGAGGCTCGCGGGCGCCGGCCCTATTTCGAAGTTCTGTTCGTCAACAGTCAGCCGGCCACGCGTTGGGAGGCATTCGCCGCAGAGATTAGGAGGCTGCGCCGGCCAGAGGACGGTTTCATTTACGAGCCGGTGCTGGTCGGGTCCTTCGAGGATGCGTTCTGCGCGGCCGCCCTGAACCCCGATATTATCGCTATCGTGCTCGCTGAAGGTTTTCCTTACCGCTCACGGCACGACGCGCCTGTGCTTCGATCGGTGCTTGATCCGCTGGGAGAAACCGAGGGACCAGACATGTCGGCGCTTCGCCTGGCGCGCGGCTTGAAGCGCATCCGGCCCGAACTCGACGTCTATCTGCTTTCCGACCGGCAAGTCGAAAAGATCGCCGGAGATCCGACGGCGGATGCGGTGCGGCGCGTGTTTTACGCGGTGGAGGAGCCGCTGGAGATGCATCTCGCGATCCTCGAAGGGGTGCAGGCACGCTATGAAACGCCCTTCTTCGACAATCTTAAGAAATATGCGCGACGGCCCATCGGTACATTTCATGCGCTCCCCATCGCGCGCGGCAAATCCGTCTTCAAGTCTGACTGGATCCGCGACATGGGCGAATTCTATGGGCTCAATCTGTTCCTTGCGGAAAGCAGTGCGACGACGGGTGGTCTCGATAGCCTTTTGGAGCCCACAGGTACGATCAAACGCTCTCAGGAGCTGGCGGCACGTGCCTTTGGCGCTGACCACGTCTTCTTTGTGACGAACGGCACCTCCACCTCCAACAAGATGGCCGTGCAGGCCCTTCTGGCGCCCGGCGACATTGCGGTAGTCGATCGCAACTGCCACAAGTCGCATCACTACGGCATGGTGCTGACCGGCGCGCAGCCCTACTATGTCGAAGCGTTCCCGATGACCGAGTACTCGATGTACGGCGCCGTGCCGCTTGCGACGATCAAGCGAGCGCTTTTGACGTTAAGGGCGGAAGGGCGTCTGGACCGGCTGAAACTGCTCGACCTCACCAACTGCACCTTCGACGGGCACATGTATAACGTCAGGCGCGTGATGGAGGAGTGTCTCGCCATCAAGCCGGACCTCATCTTCCTCTGGGATGAAGCGTGGTCCGGATTTGCCCGATTTTCACCCTTCCTGCGGCCACGCACGGCCATGGGGGCAGCAGCGGATATCGAAAGCTGGTTGCAGGATCCGGCGTCGGTCAGTGCCTACGAAAAGCAGCGTGCGGACCTTGGCGATGAGCCGTCCGACGAAGCGCTGCTCGCCGCACGCCTACTTCCCGATCCGCGTCTTGTTCGCCTTCGGGTCTATCAGACCAATTCGACGCACAAATCGATGTCAGCGATCCGGCAAGGCTCAATGTTGCTCGTCAAGGATGTCGATTTTCATACCGTCGAAGCCCAGTTCCACGAGGCGGTGTTCACCCATGCCTCGACAAGTCCGAACCAGCAGCTGATCGCCAGTCTCGACGTTGCACGCCGGCAGATGGAGCTCGATGGGTATGGGTTGGTGATGAACGCGATCGAGATCGCTCTCAAGATCCGTCGGGCGATCAACGAACATCCGCTGATTTCGAAGTATTTCCGCGTTCTCGGTGCGGATGAGATGATCCCTGCGCAGTATCGCCAGTCAGGGTTCAAGGACTACCTGGCACCGGGTGCGACCTGGGCCACGGCGGTGAAAGCCATGAACGAAGACGAATTCTACCTCGATCCCACGCGTATGACGCTGGTATGTGGAACGGCTGGCTTTGACGGAACCCAATTCAAGGGGCTGCTGGCCAACGAGTACGATATCCAGCTGAACAAGACGTCGCGAAACAGCGTGCTTTTGCAGTCCAACATCAACAATACCCGCAGTGATATCGCGCATCTCGTTCGCGTCCTGGTCGAGATCTGCCGTGGTATCGAAAAACGGCTTGCCGATGGCGGCGAGGGCGAGCGGGCTGCCTTCGCTGCACGGGTAAAGTCGCTGATGACGGATGTGCCGGACCTTCCAAATTTCAGTCACTTCCACGCGTTGTATCGCGGTGACGCGGGACGCACGTCGCCCGAAGGCGACATGCGAGCCGCCTTCTTCCACGCCTATGATGCTTCGGTCTGCGAATACGTACCGCTGATCGGAGCCGAGTGCGACAAGCGGCTGAAGGAAGGTCCGGAAATGGTCTCGGCCAACTTCGTCATCCCCTATCCCCCGGGGTTCCCTATCATGGTGCCGGGTCAGGTCCTGACGCAGGAGACGATCGACTTCATGCGGAAGCTGGATGTGAAGGAGATCCATGGCTACGAGAAGGCAAGGGGTCTGAAGCTGGTCAAACCTGATGCAGTTGCGGCCAAGGCGAAACGATCGGCGAAAGCACGGTAGTGCCGGAGCTTCCACGGGTCCGCGGGCTGCTATCCGGACGAACTCGACCCCCAATGCTTTGCATGGATTGCCGGTTTGCATGAACGTTTGGGGTCGGCGGTAAAGGTGCCTTGGCCCTTGATTGAGGTGGGAGGGACTTCGTCTGGTCATGATTTGGATCGAGCAATTCCTGGTCAAGTATCCTGAGCTTGCCGTATTCCTTGCAATCAGCATCGGGTACCTGATCGGAGGCCTCAAGTTCGGAGGTTTCAGTCTGGGTCCGGTCACCGGCTCGTTGTTCGCCGGTATCCTCATCGGTCAGTTCGCCGATGTTCCGATTGCCGGGATGGCGAAGTCGCTGCTTTTTCTCCTGTTTCTTTTCGGTATCGGCTACTCGGTCGGGCCGCAGTTCTTGCAGGCCTTGAAACGGGACGGCATGAAGCCTGTCCTGCTTGCGGTGGTCGTCTGTGTGACCGGGCTGGTCACAGCCGTCGTGGTCGCGAAAATCCTTGGCTTGGACCCTGGTTTTGGAGCCGGGCTTTTGTCGGGCGCGCTCACTGAAAGTCCGGCAATGGGCACTGCCACCGAAGCGATCAACGCCTTGCCGCTGCCCGAGGCGGATCGCGCACGGTTTGTCGCCCACATCGCCGTGGCCGACGCTGTTTGCTACGTTTTCGGCGCTGTTGGCGTCATCCTGTTTTGCAGCGTTGTCGGTCCAAAATTGCTTGGCATCGACCTCGTCGCCGAGGCGCTAAAACTTGAGAAAGAATACGGGATAACCCGAAAGGCCACCGGGGTCGCGTCCGCCTGGCACAGGTTCGAAATTCGCGCCTACCGGATAGCGGAGGGCGCGCCGATCGCCGGTCGATCGGTCGTTGATGCCGAGGCAACATTTCCGGAGCATCGACTATTCATTCAACGCCTGCGACGCGGGGGCTTAATCCTTGAGGCCGCTCCCGAGCTTGTGATTGAACCTGGCGATATCGTTGCGGTGTCCGGAACACGAGAGGTGCTGGTCACCGTCCTTGGTCAGCGCTCCGAGGAAGTCGAGGATCGTGAGCTGTTGGACGTGCCGATATCGGTGACCGACGTGTTGCTGACGAGCCCTGAACTTAATGGCCGAAGCATTGCGGATGTGGCGACAGAAGGCTGGACAAGAAGCCTCTATCTGCGAACGATCAGTCGTGGCGGCCAGGACATTCCTCTTGCGCCAGGGATCACAATGCAGCGCGGGGATATCCTTCGCCTCGTCGGCCCGGAACCGGTCGTGGTGAGCGCCGCCAAGCGCATTGGTGTCGTGGTCGCGCCGGCCACTGCAACGGACTTCCTGGTCCTCGGCCTTGCGATCTTCCTGGGCGGACTTGTCGGCGTTCTCGTCACGTTTCCCATCGGAGACATGAGGATTTCGCTGAGCACCAGTGTGGGCACACTCCTCGCCGGATTGGTGGTGGGGCACCTGCGCACGCGCTTTCCACTTTTTGGTCGCATACCGGATGCTGCGGTGTCACTCATGACCGCGCTTGGTCTTGCCGCCTTCGTCGCGATGACTGGCCTTCATGCAGGTCCGGTATTTGGCCCCGCTATCGCGGAAGCGGGTGTCGGGCTCCTGGTCGGCGGCATCATCGTCACAATGGTTCCATTGATCGTAGGCCTTTACTTTGGACGCTACGTGCTTGGCATGAACCCCATACTGTTGTTGGGTGGACTAGCCGGCGCGCAGACCATGACGGCCGGCATGGCCGCCGTCCAGGACAGGTCGGGGAGCTCGGTAGCAGTCCTTGGTTACACGCCTGCAGTGCCTATCGGCCATATACTGCTCACCACATGGGGGACGGTGATCGTGGGTATCATCGCCGGATAAGAAGCCAATAATCTAATCGATCAGCGGCAAAACAAGTGCACGACGAGAATTTGCAACAGACTTCTAAAGTAAAGTGGCGAATACTGACTGCGGACCGACAAGGCGAATCGCCCGTGACTGAAAGGTGCTTTTGATGCGGCATGTATTACACGTAGTCTCACCCGCACTTTTCAGCGTGGCACTGGGGGTTGCGGCACCTGCTTCGGCCCAGGAGCCAGCAAAGCCGGCGCAGGCCAGCAAGGAAGCCGAGCATTGGATACCGAAGCTGCGGCTCGGCGACGACAATGCTTATTTCGAATTCTACGGTCAGATCAACAAGGGCCTGCTGAGCTACGATGACGGCGGGCAAACGGATAACTATTTTCCGGCCGACAATGGGAACTCGTCGTCACGCGCGGGCTTTCGCATCTACAGCCTCATGGAAAACGACTGGTCTTTCGGGGCCAATCTCGAATGGGAGTGGAACCCTTACTCGACAACCAATGTGAACCAGTTGAACGAGGATCACTTCGACTGGGGGACCGATCTGCTGCGCAAGGCGGAAATCTATCTAAATTCGAAGGACTACGGCAAATTCTGGTTCGGCCAGGGCAGCATGGCGTCGGATACGACCGCCGAGGTGGATTTGTCCGGCACGGACGTTGTTGGTTACTCGCTGGTGTCGGATATGGCCGGCGGACCGTTTTTCCGAAACTCCGACGGTACGCTGTCGACGGTCCGCGTAAAGGACGCGTTCACCAACTATGACGGCCTTAGCCGCAAGCTGCGCGTCCGCTACGACACCCCGGCCTTTGGCGGCTTCAGCTTTGCGACGTCGGTCGGAACACAAGTCGTTCCGGAGGAAACCGACGTCACCGTCTGGGACGCGGCGGTTCGATACAATGAGACCTACGACGCCTTGAAGGTCGCAGCTGCACTTGCCTTTTCAAGGCCCGGCGATGGCAACTCGATATACGATGCGTCCGTTTCGGTCCTGCATCTCGATACCGGACTCAGCCTCACCCTTGCAGCGGGCTACTCGGACAAGGAGACGGTTGATGGACGCTACGGCTACGTAAAGATCGGCTATCAGGCGGATATCTTCGATGTCGGCAAAACCGCGTTTTCGGTCGACGCCTATTTTGGCAAGGACATCGCGGGCAGGGGCAGCAAGAGCGATTCCTTCGGCGCGCAGATTGTCCAGAACCTCGACTATCTACAGACGGAACTCTACCTTGGAGCCCGGACCTATTCGCTCGACCAGGAGACCGCCGATCTTCAAGATAGCTTCGCTGTGTTGGGTGGCGCCAGAATAAAGTTTTAAGGAACAAACCGGCGAAGCAAGATCGGTCCATGATCTTTCGCGCCGCTTCCTTCTTCCGCCGCTTATTTCCAGGATCTCGTTATCTGAGCAAATGGGTGATGAATTGACCACTGCAGGGACTGGTGTCTGCACAGCATTGATTGCTGCCGCGTTCCTCGTTCCAAAAACGGTTTCGGCCGCAACCGCAGAGGCAGATATCGTCGCTCAGCTTGCGTCTTGCGCGGCTCGATTGGAAGCAGGCAGGAGCTACGAGAGCTATGTCGACGGATTTGCCGACGCGCGGGACGCTGAGTGGCGCGCTCGCGTTCATGCGCAGCAGGGTTGAAACGTCCGAAGCCGAGGAAAATGCCGAAACCCTGAAGAAGGAGTTTTCTGCCGATCTTGTGAATAGCCCGATGCAGGCCCGGTCCCGTGTCTCCGCGCTTGTCGATGAGTGTTTGGCGCAAACGGCTGCGGTTGAAGCGATATTCAATGGCGTTGAGACAAGCCGTGTCAACGAACTCGAGGCCGCAACAAATGCGCAGCGTGAAGCAACTGAACGCGCTGAAAGCGAAGCCGAAAGGGCGGAGCAGGCGGAGCGGCGGGCGATCGCTGCGGAAGCCGCGGCAGAGCGAGCCAAGGCCGAGATCGCAATCCTCAAGGAACAGCAACGCGAACGGCAGGAGGCAAAGGCACCCACGACCGAAAGGAGCGATCCGCGCGAGGAGAATGAGAACTCCGTCTCACTAAACGTGCGGGAGAACGTCCAGCGTGCACTTCAGGCAAATGGTTACACCATTTTTGAAAGCGCCGAAGAGATGGAGTGCATGTGGACCGGTTCAGCGCACCAGTGCAGGCGGCCAACGGGTGGAACCATGATCAGCGTCATGTCCAGTCCATACAGAGTCCGCATCCTGAATGCAGGCAGCTCGATCGACTGTTTGAGGTTTCGCGAAGGTGAATTGGTCGCGCAAGGCAATGGTGACGATTGCCGGTAGAGGGCCTTCGCAGCCCGGTTTCAGGCAACGCGCCCGGCTTCGCTGGCGTGTCGAATAAGGCACAGCCCGGGAGCGAGTTTCGATCGCTCGGACTGTCCGACCCAAGTGACGAGCGGAAGCTCTCGAATGGCATTGCCGCGGCCACTGAATTGCGAAGTGCTCCTTGACAGGGCGATTAGGCTCTCCTTTGGTCGGGCCAGCCATCGCCAGACTTGATACTCAAGCCGGTAAGCCGGCGAGGCGCAGGCCCTCACGCAGTCGATCTGCATCCTCGGCCCTTTGGAGATACAAAGCGTCCACGAGCCAATCTACATGTTCGCTTGGGCCGGCAGCCGGATCGCCTTGCCACAACGCGCTGACTGCTGCGATGCAAGCCTTGCCACACTGCTGCGCCTCTTCGAGACGCCCCAAGTGACCGAAGGCAGCCGCGCGCAAAGCCATGTACCGCGGGTGTCGCCGGCCTGGTGCGTCCAGTATTAGTTGTTCCAATAGACTGGCCGCCTCTTGGTAGCGCCTGAGCCGAAACATGATGTGCGAAAGATAATAATTATACCAGGGCGGGTGGCATGGGTTGAGTCGAAAAGCAATCTCGGCTGCGTGCAGAGCCAGTTCGGGCTTTCCGATGCACGATTGGACCCAGGCCCAGAAAATCTGGATCAGCGGATCGTTAGGGTTTAGGGTCCGGGCAAGGCCCAAATGCCGCTCGGCCCGCTCGAAGTCGCGCCACATCAAGCACATGTATCCGAAGGTGGAGTGCACCCGGGCATCGTTGGGGTCTTTCGCCAGTGCTTCTTTGGCCTGGTGAAACGCCTCGATCCGGTTCTCGTCCTTCTCTCGTGGTACTCCGACGCTCATCTCGACCGAACGATTGAGATAAATCCAGGCGAGGCCCGCATGGGCGCGGGCAAAGCCTGGATCGATCTGGAGTGCCTCTTCGAATTGTGCTTGCGCACGTGCTTGGGCCTCAGGCGTGAATACGTCGGAAAATCTATTCCCCTGGAGGAAGAGGTCATAGGCCCGAATGTCTTCCGGCTGACGTCGCCGGGCTGTCACCTCGCTATCTTGGATAATTCGTTGGGCCACCATTGCGACAATGCTCTGGGAGATTTCTTCCTGAAGGGCGAAGACGTCCTCCAGTGCGCGATCGTATCGTTCCGCCCAGAAATGGGCACCGCTTCCAGCATCAATGAGCTGGGCCGTGATGCGAACGCGCTCGCCTGCGCGACGGACACTGCCCTCGACGAGGTATCGAACCCCGAGCGAACGCCCTATCTCGCGAGCGTCCACATTTTTCCCCCGAAACGAGAAGGAAGAGTTTCGCGCGATGACCATGAGCTCGCGAAAGCGCGACAGCTCCGTAATTATGTCTTCGCTGATACCGTCGCTGAAATAGACCTGTTCGGGATCGCCGCTCATGTTTTCGAACGGCAAGACCGCCACCGTAGGTCTATCGCTCGACGCCCAGGCGACTTTCGCACCCTCAAGGACGTTGTCGAATACCAAGCTGTAAGTCCGCACCGGCCGTGAAATATTCTTCAGACGCTGCTCGCCCGCGAACTCGAACCGACAGTCGAGTTTCCCAGAGAGCTGGTCGTAGACTGTCCCGGAGATAAGGAGACCGCCTGGCGGGCAACACTGTTCCAATCGGGCCGCCACGTTGACACCGTCTCCCAAAAGGTCCTGATCATCCACCAGTACGTCGCCAAGATTGATGCCGATACGCAAGACAATCCGGCGCTCAGCCGGTATTCGCGCCTGCCAATCAGGCAATTGCTTTTGAACCGCAGCGGCGCAGGCTACAGCCTCGACGACGGAACCGAATTCGGCGATCAGGCCATCGCCCGTCAGCTTGAAGAGACGCCCATGATGCTGCGCCAAGAGAGGCTCGAACAGTCTCCGGCGCAGGTCCGTGACTGCCACGAGAGTTGACGCCTCGTCCAATTCGACGAGACGTGAATAGCTGACAATATCGGCAACGAAGATTGCCGCCAGTCTGCGTTCTCCGAGGATGCTCATCTCCTCGCCCCTTGCTGCCAATTGCTCTTGGCTACACAAACCGAACCCAACAACAATAGCCCAGCGACGCCTCTGCGGCCATCTCCTGATTTGGAGACTGTGCTGGTCGAAGAGATCTGGAAGCGTGTAGGACTCGAATTCGGAACGGGCGCCGTGATCGATTTTGATTCACCCTGGGTCGAATGCCCCTATCTGGCCCACCTTTGGATCTGAACGCGATTAAATCGATCAGGAAATGCAAGCCCCCTTTGCCGCCAGGCAAAGCCCATGCAATTGCTCATCGGTCTGTTCGCCGATATTCAGGTGGTCAATGATCTCAGGTCAATTTCGCGCGAGCGATGGGAAGAGCTAGCGTCGACGGCGAGGGGCAAAATCGCCGTCACTCGTGATCAGGGTTCCCGAATAGCAGGAACGTCGTCATCGAGGATCGGGAATGAACCTTCAATCGCTGCGCCAATGAAGGCTTTCCGTGACAGATCCAGCGCTTCGCCGCGCTCTAATGCGCCATGGCAGCGATTCCTTGCGCGTTCATAGAACCATCCGCCCTGGGGCAACTCACTCAGATATTGCAGGGCATCCTGTGGTCCGTGGATACACCGCTCGCCATTCACGCCAATCCTGACAGGATTATCCCAAATGATGGTTTGCATTTGCGTTGACTCCGGTTCGGCACAGAACGTCTAGCGGGAAGCATTGTTCCAAGCATCGCTTTGGTAGTTGAGAGACACGGGTTCGCCACGATGGTCACGTGCCGCCGACGCCTTGCCGCATCACCGAAGTGGGGCGTTCGTCTGCGCAGAACGCCACGCCGAAATAGACATCTTTTCAGCAATGCCTCCTTCAATCACCAGCACGCTATCGAAGAAATCAATTCCGCCCTCCGATTGGATCGAGGAGGTATCGTGCATAATGGCAATAACCGTCGCCTCCGGGCAATTCTCTTTGATCGCTTGATAAAACGCTTGCACCGCCTGCCCATCAAGAGCGCTTGTTGCCTCGTCAAGGAAGAGCAAACCCGGCTTCAGCAACAGGACTTTCGCAAGAACGAGCTTCTGCTTTTCACCCCCGGACAACAGCTTGTCCCACTGCTGCCCCTCGCGTCCCTCATCAAAGAGCTCCCCAGAAATTTCATGGAGCCCCGCTTCTTCAAGCGCCGTGGAAACCGCAGCGTCCTTATGCTCACGGGCGTCATCCGGAAGACAGACGAGATCCTTCAGGCAAACGCCCTGTAGTTTGACCTCCTGGGCCGCAAAGAGAGTTCGCAAACCGTCCGGCAACGTGATCTTGCCCCGACCGTGCGGCCAAAGACCGTTTATCGCCTTGAGAAGTGAGGTCTTTCCACTCCCCGATTCACCCATCACCAAAGTCCACTCGCCCGGAGCGAAATTGAGTTCAATGGCGGTCAAAAAGGGCTCGTCCTCACCAGTATGGAGGAGCTCGACCGAATGGATGGTCAAGCCGCCTTCTACGGCTTCCGCTATGGTATATTCAAACGCGGCGGGTCCACTTTGAGCATAGTAGTCTTGTGGTCGCTGCACCGTTTCTATCGCTTCCGCAAGCTCTGTTATGCGCCGCGCGTCCGCCCGCAGTGTCGCGATGTCAGGCATCGCATGAATAAACCATGAGCATTCGTTGATGAGGGCCGTCGCTAGTTCGGCACCGGTGACATAGTCTTGTAGGCTGATGGTCTTGTCGACATAGGGAAGCAGGCCCGGCGCGTAAGCCACGATGCGTGAGCCGATGAAATTATGCACCAGCTCAAAGCCCATATAGCCGGCGGTAATCCGATTGAGCCTCGCCCATGTGTAGTCAATATCTTGATACCGGCGCACATTGAGCGCCTTTTGCGCTGGCTCCCCTCTGATAACCGCAACGTGAAAACTGCGGCGCAAGAACTGGTTGAGTTCGCTGCGATAACTGCCTTCCGCCGATTGAATGCGGATAGACAGCCCCTGAAGGATACCTCCCAGCTTGGCCGCAATGAATGTGTTGAGGGGCACGTAGATCGCAATCGCCAGCAGCGTCAGGAAGGCGCTGCCGTAGCCCCCAAGAACGTCAAGCCCTCGGATCGGGCTCGACGTTTCGATCAGCTTACCGCCAACGAACGCGAGCGATAGCACCACCCCGGCGATGCCGATGCCCAGACCGATTGCACCGCCGGTCATGCCCTTTATTGCTTCCTGCACCCGCTGATCGATGTTGTCCGGCGATGACGTGTTCCCTTCACCCGCTCCACCAAAGCCATTTTGTTGCAAGTGGAAGTGGGTGTGACTGGAATCGAGAAGTGCCTGATTGAAGCGTTCATCCAACCACTGGCGCCATTTTCGGTGTAGGCTGGTCGAAAGGAAGTGACGGACCGCAGTAAACCCCGCGTCCCTTGTGATCGCGATCGCAGCAAGCGTCGCTGCGGTCTTTAGAAGCGACGCAGGCGTTGTCGGTACCGTAGGGTGGTGGAAATTCGCGATCCGATTGACCAATTCGCCTGAGGTCAGCGCGAACCATACGCTTGCCTGAGCCGACAATCCGGTAAGCAGCAGGATGAGAATGGTCAGGCCCCAAGCGTCTCTCCAACGATTAGAGAGCCAGTAAGCGAGCAACAGCCCCCAGAAGCTACGCATCGAGGATACGGGGCTGCTTGGGCGCCGCCGTTTCTCGCCGAAGAACCGTTTAACCCGTGCTGTTGCCCGATGCGCCTTGCCGCGCACGACTTCACTCAAGCTCATCTTCCTGAATTGGAGTAAGGATCGGACTTGTCAAATGCTGATGATCTGATGGCCGACGAAAAGCAGGGTCCTTGCAAGCGATTTGGTCGCGACAGGTGATCAGGAGGATCTTAAGGCCGGCAGCCTACTCGCCGTAGGGCCGATAGCTAAGCGGCGACGCCGGAACGTGAGTTCAACATCGGAGGCCAGACATCAAGTATCGCTACGTCGTAGTCGGCAACCGCGCGGTGCTGGACACTGGCACTCGTAGTGTCGTTCAGATTATCAACTGAGGCTGCTGGACGAGTTACACAGGCTTCCCTGCGGGAATCGGTCCTCCACTTCAGCGCAGCGGTTTTTTCGAAAGTGTCCGGCAAGCGGGCGCAGTTTCTGTTGAGGCGGGGAGACCGCGCTTCTCGTCGTGAAACCTGATTTGTCCCACGGGAGGCCGCGGCACGGAACCTGTGCGCCGCTTTCTGGTTGGGTGGGAGGAGAGGAGTTGCATATGGGCATTGACAAACCGAAAAACGGTGCACCGGGCACCACCGACCAGTCTCCTCGTTGGGAGGCCCGGAGGAGAGCAGACCTCGGGGGTATCTCCCAGCGAAAGACGGACCAGATTCCGATCGCGACGCCGTGGGCGAAAACAACCGCGAACCGGAGCGTCCATCCGATGCGTTGAAGACAAAAAAATGAAGCGAAGGGCAATGCGTTCCTTCGCGGGCGGACGGAAAAGCAGCGGCGTTGCAAGCGCAAAACCAACTGCGTGACCGGGTCTAAGGATAGGCCATCGTCAGGCGCCGGGCCATAATACTCCGAAAAATAATGGGATGTGGGCTTTGACGAAAAATAGCCGGATCGCGCCGAGTAACAGCCAAATTCACAATCTTCAGGTCTCAGGACAAGGTTCTGCGCCGTCCTCGGCGCAGAACCTTCGCGCTAGAAGGCAATGCTTCCTGCCATGAAGGCAAGGACGAGAAACAGCACGAATATCGCCAGAGCGACGTAAAAGAGGATCTTCGCTATACCAGCACTTGCTGCAGAAACACCCGAGAAGCCAAGCAAGCCTGCTACGACCGAGATTACAAAAAATATAATAGCCCACTTTAGCATATGTTTCTCCCCGACGGCCGAAACGGATCATCTGGGCATTGAACCCGCAGCCGTGAGTATTGTTCCAGGCGCCTTTAAGTTGTGACGTCACGCCGGATCGGTGCAAACTCCTGGTCCAATCCATGCCGCAAGGCCGCGGCATCCCTGCTCTCTCTTCCGCCCGCCGATTTACTGGCTCTCGCGGCGGCAGTACGGTCACTGCCGCGCGCATCGTCAGCCATTTTTCGCGGAGTGTTATGCGCTCCTCTATCGCGCGAAGAGCCATGCGAACTGCCGCGACGACTTCTCCTTCGGCTTGGTCCGTTCCGGCGGGCAGGCGTCCAAGCGGGCAAACCAAGGCGGCAGTGAATTCCGCGAGACCAAAGGATTATGATCTTGGCACGTCCGCTGAAACCGGCTCGCCACTGCCCGAGATCGATTGGTTCTTTCCCGTGATTGCCGACGTATCCTTTGTTTGGCGGATCACCCGGCTTTGAGGTTTGCGTAAACCCCTCAAAGAGCGACTCGTGCTTTTTGTTCCACTGCGGAACCTTTGAAGCCGGACGGTGTTAGAACCGCTCCCCACCAAGGCGAAGGAGGTTGCCATGCCGGAGAAGACTTTAGACATGCTGTTTCACGAAACGTTGAAGGACATTTACTACGCCGAACGGCAGATACTAAAGGCACTGCCTAAAATGGCGCGGGCTGCGCAATCCCCTGATAGCAAGGCCGCTTTCGAAAAGCATCGCGATGAAACGGAAGGCCACGTGGAGCGTTTGCAACAGGTCTTCGAGATTATCGGCAAGCGCGCACAGGGTAAAACCTGTGAAGCTATTCAAGGCCTGATTGCCGAAGGCGAAGAAATCATCGAGGAGTTCAAGGGAAGTCCGGCCCTTGACGCCGGGCTGATATCTGCGGCCCAGGCGGTCGAACACTATGAGATTGCGCGATATGGCACCCTGAAGACCTGGGCCAAGCAGCTTGGGTTGGACGCCGCCGTCGCCTTGCTCGATCAGACCCTTCAGGAAGAGGGTGCGACTGACAAGGCTTTGAGCAAGTTGGCTTTGTCCGCTGCAAATATTAAGGCTGCAGCTTAACTTACGATATTCTAGGCGGAGGGCCGATGCGCCCTTCGCCCCCAGACCCCGTAACAGCTAGTCTTTTGTGATCTGATGGTTTGCCGCGTCGACCTTCTTTGATTTGGGCGAGCCGCGATAGCGCAAGAATATCCACTGCAACACAAGCATCAGCGTCGAAACTACAATCGCCGGTTCGGAAAATACTCGAACCAGGACTGGGCGTCGCTAAGCGCGACGATACTCGGCTCGGCGCCACGAAATCAATCGATCTTTCCCGTGAGCGCGGTGCCGAGGCTGCCGAGAGCAAACGACGCCCCGAAGGCATATATCTGAAGGAAAAGAGCAACGGGCTCGATCGCACGATCATGACCGAGCGCGTGCGGGAAGCTAACGGCGATTACCAGTGCGGTGAGGGCTCCCAGTGCAAATCCAGACGACAAATGCCAGATGAGAAAACGTAATAGCATGGGCATTTTTCAACCTCCTTTATCGAAGAGGTGCCGGCGAGCCGAGCTCCCGTCTACCTTCCGTCGGCGCGGTCCGTGCATTCGGTGAACCTTGCCAGATGAGATTGTAGACGGACAAGCTTCTTGCGTTTTCCGGTTACAAGCGCTGAGCATTCGTTGGCCGACTGTGATGCCGTCGATCTAAAGCCCGAGCTCACTCAGTCATCAGCTTTGACCGAGCCAAACGGTTTCTCCGGCCAGACGACGCCGTCTGCATCGGAATCCGGTGTGTTGTGCGGGCTGACATCTCGCGCCGACGTGTCCATGCGCATCTCCGTGCACTCCTCGGCCAGCCAAACATACAAACCACAGTTTCGTTCCAGCGATTTGCGCCGCGGCTTCCCCGAATGAGGAACCATCTACGAAAGGGCGATTGGGAGCGAAGTTTCGTCGCCTCGTCGTCGTCGACGTTAGCACGCACGCAGTCCGGATATTGTCGTTGAGCGATATTGATCGAGAGCATCCTCACTGGCCTCGAAGGTCGCGACTGGGGTAGAGGAGCCTAGCCGACAAACCGGCATTGGCTGACGGCGGTCCGAAGGTGCAGCAGAAAAGGGGGAGGTACTGCCGCGGCTTGCGATATTGCTTTCCCCCGCGCGAGCCAAGAAGATGCACTCACCGGGATCGCGAACAGAGCAATCCAAAACTTGAACCACCGCGCATTGAGAGTAGGCCTGGTCATTTCAGGCTATGCGGCCCGGACTGAAACAACTCGATAAGCGGCGCCGCAGGAGTTTCGGCACGCGAGTCTTACCGCAAAATGGGCTTTCTGGTGCAGAAGCTGATCGACCAGACTCTGCGGCAAGCTTTGGAAATCTGATGAGGCTGCCATTATCCGCAGACTTAGGCACAATGGACAGCCCTAACCCTGTGCGTGCCGGGCGAGCCAATTAAGAAAGCGCAGGAACTGCATTTCGTCGGCGCGAAGTCCGGGTACGGCTTTTGCGTTTGGCCTTACCCGCGGGATTTTCTGCTCGGCTTGCGCCAGAGCGAGGACTGCCGGATGCACGTAGCTCTTACGGCAAACGGCCGGCGTGTTGTGCAGCGCCTCTGCCGCCGCGTTGCACATTTCTTTGATCGTCGGGCGTCGACCCTGAGCGAATGCTTGGCGAGCGGCAGAATATGCGGCAACGCTCCCAGCCCAAGTTCTGAACGTTTTGGCCGAAATTGGCGCCCCGCTGATCTCTGCGAGATAGCGGTTAAAGCGCCCCGACTCGATTGGCTCGGGTTTTCCGTCTTGCCCCACGGATACGAAGAGCTGGCGACCCGGGAGTTCGGCGATTCCCTCAAGTAAGCGTTGCAGTCGCGGATTTCTCAGCCGTCTTCGGATACGTTGCCCGCCCTTGCCCTTGAAGTTGAGCTCGATGCTATCGTCGGTAATCTTGAGGTGGCGCTTAAGAAGGGTTGAGGCGCCATAGCTCCCGTTCTCCTTCACGTATGTCGAGTTTCCAATGCGAAGGGGCGCGTGGTCGAGCAGCGCCGCAAGGGCAGCAAGTACGGTGAAAGGGTCGTCCACAGGCCCCTCCATATGCTTGCGGATCCGGCGTCGCAGGCGGGGGAGCGTTTTAGCAAAAGCTGGAAGCTGGCTGTATTTGGCGTTGCTTCGCATCTCCTGCCATGCTTGGTGATATCGATATTGCTTTCGACCACGCGCATCATAACCTGTCGCCTGCAGATGACCGTTTGGCTGCATGCAGATCCAGACGTTCTCGTAAGCTGGGGGCAAGCCAAGCGCTTGGATACGGGCAAGAACGCGGGAATCTTTTAGCTGTTCACCGTTCGGACGCCGATAGACAAAGCCGCTTGAGGAACGAAACCGGGTGTAACCCGGTTCAGTGTCGGAGACGTAGATGAGGTCGGCGCCATCGCCTACCTGCGGACTTTCCCGCCGGCTCAATCAGATCCGTCCCATCAGAAGGAGGATCACGAGAACGACCACCACCACACCCAGAACGCCAGACGGACCGTAACCCCAGCCGGATGAATGGGGCCAGGCCGGAAAAGCGCCGATGAGCAGCAGGATGAGAATGACTAAAAGTACGGTTCCAAGCATTTTGCGGTCTCCTTACACAGCGATAAAGTCGTTTTCGTCGGTTTGCCCCCGTACTTGCCGAGCGGGGGGCTCTAGCATCGAAACTCGGGAGGAGGGTCATTTAAGGATCGCGATCACCGCGCGTCGTTGCCGATTGATCATCACCCCTTGGTCGTTTGAACGACATATCCATAGTCCGGCTGATCAGGAAACGTTTGGATTTCGACGGTATCAGGCAGACGGGTGCCTACAGCGATGTCGCCTTGATACACGTCCGAAGGGCTGCTCTGGTCAAGTAGGTAGGTTTGAGCTTCGCCCGGTACGATGACTGTTGCAGTTTGCGCAACGGCGCCGCCGCCGAAAGACAGGCTCGCCAGCACGCTCGCCATGACGGTTCTCTTCATGATCAGCTCTCCTAGTTGTTCCCTCAAACCCGTTTTAGAGCATTTGGTTCCAATGCGCTCCCGGAGCGGCTGCATACCGCCTGACGCCAAAGGTCGGTGACGATGTCTCTTCGACGCGAGAGGTCACAGCAGCGGCTTTAAAGTCCTGGCGTCATGAGCACCTGCTTCAGCGTCTTGAAGGTGGGAGCTCTCGGAAGAGCTGCTAGACAAGGAGGATGAACGCGAGGAAGCAATTGGATGCCGCTACCGCGACCGTCGGGACTCGATGTCTTCCGACGTAGCGGTTGCTAGCGGCGAGGTGACGCTTGCGTGGGAAGTATCGAGCAGGCAGGCCAAACACCGGGCTGAAGATTGTGCCGAATTGTTCTCCGGAGTTCCCCACGTTCAGAACAACTTACGGGTCCGCTCAACGACAAAGACGGTGACCGTGCCCCTGGGCAACCCACCTGATAAGGTCGCACAGCCGCATTCGTTCGAGCGCCCCTGACCACAGCGGCGAGCGGCGTTCGGATTCATCGGATGCCCGGTACGCTCGCTGACTTTTCGTGACCCATTTGCCAGCGCAGGATGTCCTGGGGCTTGGAAGCTTGGCTTCTCGCTGTCGACAGCGTATCCTTCTTAAGCGCCGCCATAGGCGGCGAGGACGACCGAAAGAGCGGCGTTCGGATAACCAAGGTTTGAGACGATGGCACCGGGAAAAAAAGCCGAGGATGAAAACGAGGAGTTGCTGGTAGGCGGTGTGGCGTCCCGACCGGTCGAGAGCGATGCGGTGCCAGTTGATGACGTACCGGATCGATTGCTGATCCTTGCCATTAGGCTGCAACGAGCCCTGGACAAACGGCAGGCGACGAAATCGATCAGCAGGCCCTCGCGCCGGAAACACTGAGGTGGTCAGAATGCAAAAGGATGGCTTGTGATGCCGGACCTGCAGCAATTGCGGGTGCTAGTTGCTGAGGACGAATTTTTTGTCGCAAATGATATCGCACTTTGGCTCGAAAAGGCCGGTGCGACAATAATTGGCCCAACGCCCACAGTAAAAGAAACGTTGAAGAGCCTTGCTCAGGCTTTCGACGTTCAAGTTGCTGTTCTGGATATTAACCTCAATGGCGAGCTGATCTTTCCCGTGGCGGACGAACTCGCGCTCAGATCGGTACCCGTGGTCTTTTTTAGTGGTTACGACGACATGAGCGTGCCCGAACGGTTCCGGTCGGCCGCACGGTTAAGCAAGTGTGCAGGCGCGTCGGATCTCGTAAATGCTGTCTTTGAGCAACACCTCCAAAATCTGTCAAACTTGGCGCCACTATATGTCGGACTAACCGATCAATCGGTCTGTGAACTTATACCGGAGCTGCGCTACAGGGCGCGGCTCCTGATGGCCGGAGCGCCTCCCGAGGCCGCCGACCTGCTCGTTGAGCGTACGCTTGAGCGCGCTATCGCGCTAGCCGGGACAAGGCGCAGGTCTCAGGGCCTCGATGCCTGGTTGCACGATTTATTGGCGGCCATCCATGACGAGAGCCCGTATGGACTGAATTAAGACATTTGACGCGGTGCGAAAGCCGTGATGGGTGTGAATGGGCGGCCGGATTTGGCGTTCTCTTCTCATCCGGCATGTCTTCGGGGTCGAGCTCCCTGATCGGGCGCGGCCCCTCGTTCGGCGGTGGTACAGGCGGCAAACGCTCGCCCGGATCGCGGGGTTGAGGGTTCACGTCCTTGCTCCTCGTTTCATGAGGAGAACAAGGTGCACTGTGCTTGGTTCCGAGAAGTTGCGCGTTCGATCGAGCTTGACGGCGAATACCGCGTCATAGCTTCGAAGGACTTCGACCGCATCCAACGACGCGATGACCTTATCCGGCACAACGTCCGCAAGTCCTCCGCCGCAACCGCAAGATTTGCCTGGCCCCTCCCTGGCCGGGGCGCAGACCCTTCAAGGCTATGTCGGGGTCAATTCGACTATGAGCGGAACCGCGCGGCCTCGTACCCATTTACCTGTTGGTATCGTTTGGGGTTAATTCTCCCTCGGTGCGCCCGAGCCTGACTGCTGGGTGGGGGTGCGGTCTGTCGGAACCGTGCCTTGCGGGCTCTCGGTGCTCGGAAGCTGTTCAGTGCTCCGCGGCTTTTCCATCGGAGCCTGTTGCGAGGGCTGTACCGATCCTGTTTGACTGGCGTCGGGCTGGCTCCATTCTACAAATCCCCATGCGAGCAGCGCCAGGAAAAGACTTGCGGCAAGCACCAGGAAAACACGGACACCCATTCCCGCCTGACGGGTTTCCCGCGCCGAGAACCTCGTCCGGTTAGCGCCGTGGGTCGTTCTCTCGGGTTCGCCTCGTTCATCAAGCTGCTCGGCCATCGCGTTTCTCCATTGCCATTTCCGTCAATGCCGTCCTCGGCTCGAAGGTCATCATCCCTTCGACCCGCCAGGCCGGGACAACGAATATCCAATCGCTGCCGTCGCCAAAGGTTCCCAATGGCGGCAGAAACGAGCGGCCGGTTCGCTGTATGCTGGGAGCGATATGGTGCTGCGGAGGTTTGAGCGAGCAGAGCTTCATTCGGGTAATCGTGTCCTGTCCCATCGCCCGCTGCACGAGAGTGCCTGCGACGAAAAACAAGATGCAAGAGGTGCATTTCGAGCCACCAGATTCCCTTCTTTAGCGCGGGATATGGATGCTGGTTTTCCAGCCCGCTGTCCTTAACCGCCCTCGGCATAAGCACGAGATCGTCGATGAGGCGGGCACGTTCGTGCTCCGCCATCTCCGACCGCGGATCCTCAGAAGAGACGGGTGTATCGTAACCAGGACCCGGAAATGCGCGAAAAATGCCAGAGGGCGGTCAGTTTGCGCGACGGCGCCTCAGCATCGGGCCGGTAGTGACCGCCGGTTTCGCCGGTTGCGATCTTATGGATGGCGTAAGGAAAATCGTCGTTCCAACTGAATGAAAACCTGGTCGGCCTGTGCGGCAGTCGATAAGGGATCACATCACGCCTGCGCTCCTCGTCTCCAACGACGAGAGGTGTCAAGCGAAATGAAGATTTGACCCCGCCTATTGCCTCACCCGGGGATGTTACTGACGTTGGGGGCACTGCGCCGTGGTGGGAGGATACGGGCGCGCGCTTCGTCCAGTCGCCATCGAGTATGATCTCCCCGGCTACGTCCACGCCCCAAGCCTGGACGGCATCGAGCCGCAGCCATCGAAGCCGAACTCGCTCAGCCAGTATACCGCATTCTCGAAAAATTACGGCCTAGGAACTCTGGCTCTGTCAAGGTCATCGAAACCCCCTTCAGCCCCCCGATTACATATTGGATAAGGATGCCCGGGTGCCTCGTCTGAGGCGATGCCCGATGAATTCCTAGCAACCTTGTGCCTGCGCTGGAACAAACGCGA
Source organism: Ensifer sp. ENS08 (assembly GCF_014852195.1). Taxonomy (NCBI): domain Bacteria; kingdom Pseudomonadati; phylum Pseudomonadota; class Alphaproteobacteria; order Hyphomicrobiales; family Rhizobiaceae; genus Ensifer; species Ensifer sp. ENS08. Next base: position 189,664 of record NZ_JACVBF010000005.1, on the reverse strand, counting down.
CGGTATTCGGTTCAGTGATCAACGGCTGCAGGGAGGTACTTGAACATGAACGATAAAGACGAACTCATCCGGCGACGCGCTTACGAGATTTGGGAGCGAGAGGGGCGCCCCGAGGGCCAGGAGCGCCGGCATTGGGAGCAAGCAAGTAGGGAGATTGCGGAACATGAGCGTCTGCCTCCCAACAGTCAAACCGGGGATGATCAAACTGGCACCATTGTTGCTCCATCCACCGCGCCGCGCGGGGAAGCCGGGCGGCCGTCGGAGGACGCGGAGTAGTGTTCTTCCTACGACCTGACTGGGAAAGGACCTGGTATCGAAGCGGTGTCGGCGCATTGGGAAGAGCGATCGAAAGAGCAGGCGCTTGTTTCCTAGGACCCCTAGGCAATGCAGGTCTTCGTGCAGATCATTAGCATCGAAGTTTCCTGTGCGTGAGGTACACACGGGAAAGAGGCGGTGATTCCATCACCCGACGTGGCCAAATCGAATGGGCCTGGATGACGAAGCCGCTTATCGCCCATGCCAAGGCGCTGCTGTCCAAACCGCCTCTTTCGCTACGGCGCTGAATGAATCCGATGCCCGAAGCAATGGGTGCAGTCGCTCCTGCCGCTGTGGCCGGCAATGAGGGCCCCACGGCCTACGTATTCGAGTATCGAGACGGTTCTGGCACCAGCCGAACGCCGCCTTCGACAATGCCACGCCTTGAAGCAGTCCAAAAGATTAGCGAGTAAACATGCGACACGACCCCAACCAACTGGAAAGGATCACTCCAGCATTTTTTGGGCGCGATGCCGTTTCCGTCGCGGAGGCTTTGATTGGCGTCATTCTGGAAGTAAATGGGATCGGCGGCAAGATCGTGGAAACGGAAGCTTACGGGCGGGAGGATCCCGCCTCTCATAGTTACGTTGGAAAAACTGCCCGGAACAACGCGATGTTCGGCCCCGCCGGCACCGCTTACGTCTACCGGTCCTACGGTTTGCATTGGTGCCTCAACTTCGTCTGCGAGAACGCAAGCGCGGTATTGCTCCGAGCGATCGAGCCGCAAACGGGCCTTGGAACGATGCGGATCAGGCGCGGGACAGCCAGGGAAACCGTCTTGTGCGCGGGGCCGGGACGCCTTTGCCAAGCTCTCGGAGTGACCCGCCATCTTGACGGACGATCGCTCTTTGCGGCCCCTTTTTATCTCACTGTTGGGGAGGGCGAAACGGATGTCTGCCGAGGCCCTCGTATTGGGGTCACGAGGGCTGCCGACGTGCGGTGGCGGTTCGGAGCGCAAGGCTCTGCCTTTTTGAGCCACCCGTTTCCCGATCCCGTTCCAGTTTAGAACTGGCCGGGATTTTGCGGGGGCGTAGAGCTTCTCGTCATAAATGCTGGAAGATTTGTTCGATGTCTCCTTTCCAGATTTAGCCATCCCGATGATCCTCGAGAACGACTGAAGCGATTTGATATGCGCCCCAACCTGCAAATCCTGATTCCGCCCGCTCGCATTCTCGACAAGTGCACCTATTCGCCCGGGATCACGGGGAGGTTGGAAAGAACACTCGGGCTTGGAAGTGTCGGAACGGTTGTTGTTACAGGAGGCGAGCCGGACGTTTTCGTAATGGCGACGATGCTCGGCGCAATCGATCTTGGATACTAGGTGACCGTCTCGAAGGACGGCGTTTAAAGCTCGACCAAACAAACGACGCCTCTCTTCAGCTGCTTGGCAACGCTTCTGGGTCCAACTTGAGCTTGCGACCCTTAGGAGTGGCTCGGTCAATTAGGCGATATGAGAGCCGGCACGTGGGAAATGTCGGAACCATCAGACCCCCGGCCGGTTTGATCTTGATAAACGCCGCGCAGGTCGCCCCGGCAGATCGTTTTAGGCGGGTCGAAAGAGGATTTTACCAGTGATTATCGATCTCCAATCCGCACGTGCCACACGAGATGCTCCTGACCCGGACTGTGCCTCACATGATAGCCTTGGCCGGCCGATGTATCTTTACGGAGTGGAGTACTGGATGGACGACCGACTTTGGGCGTTGACGCTCGAGGCCTATTCGCTCGAGGACGCTGAAAGAAGAATGGGGGCAATCCATCAGGGGCTGATCTATGGGCAGATATACCGCAGTACCTGCTGAGCATTGCGTTCTACATAGCAATGAGCGCCTCCCGGCCGTCCCGACACCTCGCGGACGTGCCGGGTGATGCGCCGATCGTTCTGAACCAAAGTTACGCCGGACACGCTGCCGATCTCAGAGGCGTCGATCTAGGTGGCATCGGTGAGGCGGTCGCTGACAGCGTCCTGGATCTGGATGCCTCGGCGAACGAAGTCTCGCGGCCCGTTTCCTCGACTCCGGCCCCCCGCTTACCTTGGCGATGGCGTTTCCGGGAGCGAATATTTGTAATTGTCGCGTAGATCGACCTGCCGCTGGCGCAGATTGACCTCGCAGCGTCCGGATGCAATTCCAATCTTATGACTAGCAATAGCAACAGTCATCAAAACCTCCGCTCTCTTTCTTAACTGCCCAACGGGTTGCACAGCGAAACGTCGCGGCTCTGATTGTTCCGGTAACGGTCCGATAGTCCCCACCTGGAACAAATACGCGGTTGACCGGTTGGCCGTGGGTCAAAGCCTGAAGAACTCATTCGCCGGCGTGCCTATGAAATCTGGGCGAACGAGGGACGGCCGGAGGGTGATGTACCGACGAGAGAGCGCTCGCACGACCGAGCGGCGGAACAGACGGAACCAGAGGGCCGGACGGCCTATCAATGACCGTCATCGAGCGGAGTAGACCCATGCGAGTAGCTGACATTATGACCAAGGATGTGTGCGTTGCGAGCCCCGAGGATACCACCCTCGCACTGGAAGGGGCCGAGAGCGGTATCGGCCTTCTTCCCGTTGGCGACAACGATCGGTTGGTTGGGATGATAACCTATCGGGCTTTCGCAGAGCGTTGTGTGGGTGACGGGCGTGACGATCGTGCGCGCGTGGCCGAGATCATGACGGCCGGCGTCAAATACTGCTTCGATGACCAGGAGGTGTCCGATGTTGCGCCCAACATGGGCGACGCGCAGAACCGGCACCTGCCGTTCGTTGACCGCAACAAGCGGCTTGTCGGCATCGTTTCGCTGGCTGACGCAGCGCGACGGGACCCTTCCCTTGCCGGGATAGGCTTGCGGAGCGTGACGAGCCCCGATGGGCTACATAACCGGACTCAGTAGCGATGGCCGGCGTCCGCGAACAGCGCCCCTCGTGGCGCCCTCCCGTTCTCTCTGCATCCGAGGAGCGTGTGTGGGCGAGAGAAGTCGCCCTTCACGCGCACGCGGGCCAATTAGACAAGGCTGGAGAACCCTATATCCGCCACTGCCAACGGGTGGCCGAGGCCGTTGACGGCGACAAAGCCAAGAGTGTTGCCTTTCTTCATGACGTTGTCGAAAAGGCGCCTGGCTGGACATCGGAGCGACTGCTTGATTCTGGCTTTTCCCCGGAGGTGGTGGCCGCCGTTGAAAGCCTGACGCACCGCACCGGGGAAACTAAGGATGCCTTAACGATCCGCGCTGCGTCAAACGCGCTTGCAGCTGTCGTAAAACGCGCCGACCTTTTGGACAATCTCTCCCAAGTGGAAAGGCAAGGCAAGGATGGGACGCAGTATAGGCGAAGACTGGTTCTGCTCGACGCTGCGGCAGCGTACGACGGTCATCGGGCGGAAAGTGAGTCCGCCGACCGAAAGATCGCCGCGTCATCAGCTCGGGGTGAGGCTGGCGAGATCCGCCGCGAAGCCGCCGATCGCGTTGCAAAACGACTTGCTTTGCTTTTGGGAATGGCAGCGGCCGCTTTGATCTATCTTGTTCTCCGGTTCTGAAAGATGGTCGTCAGCGGGGCGCAAGGCTCGATCACTCGAGGGGAACACCATTCATGCGATAGGCAAGTTCGTCGCGCGCACGGCTGAGCCTGCTCTTGATGGTGCCGATCGCACAATCGCACATATCAGCTGCCTCCTTGTAGCTGAGGCCGTATCCGGCAACGAGTACCAGTACTTCCCTGTGGTCGGGTGCTAGCCCCTCGAGGGCGGTACGCAACTCGCCATTCAACACGCACCAATCCTGCGGGGCCGGAATGGGAATTGGAAGGTCGGCGCAGTTGACGGCACCCGGCGCCTCGCGCTTACGCAGCTTGTACTGCGTGCGAAACGCGTTGTGCATGATTGTGAAAAGCCAGGATTTGAGATTTGTTCCAGGTTGAAAACCATCGATACCGCGCAACGCGCGAAACAGCGTTTCCTGCAGGAGATCGTCAGCCTCGAAGCTTGAACTGACAAAGGTTCGCGCAAATGCGCGCAAGGCCGGGATCAGATCGACCACCTGCGTCTCAAGCGGCCGCGTCTGATCGTCGAGAACTGGAATAGAAGGCATTGTAGCTGCCTTTCGGGGTTGCCGGATTTCAATGTTAGTCAATGCGTGGCCGACAATTAAGTTCCCTTGGGTTTTAAGGCAGCGCCGGCCGGGAACCAACGCCCCCTGCGCTTGTTTTTGTTTCGTGTCGTGGATGTGCCTGCACGAAGATCTTGAAGGTTGCTCGAACGGAAAGCGAGGTTCCCGATGGAAGCGCTTGAACTGCAACTGATGGCCCACCGCAAGATCCTGACCGCGCTTATGACGATCGCGGCAGGCGATCCGGATTACTGGCACAAATTGATGGAACACCTTCGCGATGACCTTGTCATCCAAGGCCACGAGGAAGATCCAGGTGTCGTGCCGGGAATGGCGTTCGCCTCCCAAAATGCTCTTAGCGAGGCGCTGAGGACCATTGTCAGCCGTGCCGAACTACGCGCCGGCGATCGGACTAGCTCGGAATAGCCAAGCTTCATTTCTTCAACCTGTTCGCGGTCGTCGGTCCCAGAGCAGTCTGATGCGCCGGCGACCACCAAGGAGGCATTCGGAATGATGGATTTGGAGGTTGACCGGCTTTGGAACGAGCCGGTGATACTGGATCGCGAGGGGCATTTGCTCCGGGTGCAAAGCACGCGGAGCTTATCTGTGTTGGAAAACCATTGGTCCCTGCACGAAGGGCCGGCATACGATGGCTATTGCCACCTGCTAGACGGGCTTTCTAGTGTCCAGGATGCCGGACGCAGCGCGTCGGGCATTCGTCGATGCAGCTGCATCACTAACCTTAAGATTGTAGATCGATGTGGCTCCAAGGCGTTTAACTGCCAGATGACAGCTTGTTCCAGCCGACATCTGCGCAGTCGCGCAGCCTCGCATCCTTTGAGCGTTAGTTGGAACGCACGGCGCCGTAAAAAGCGCGATTGTCGAAGCTGGCCGGCAGGTTACCGCCGATTGTGAATCCGCGCGAGAAAATCACGGATAAGCAGCGCTACCTGATCGAGGTGGGTCTCTAGGAGCCAATGCCCGCCATCGATGAAATGAAGTTCGGCGTCCGGCAAGTCGCGGAGATATGCTCGGGCAGATTTCTCCGGCATGTAGTGGTCGTTGTGTCCCCAGACGATGAGGGCAGGGGGCTTATGGTCCGCCAAATATCCGCGGTGTTGCGGAAACCATGACCGGTTCTCCTTCAAACCTGCGATCAGGTTGACGGCGATTTCCTTCCGCTTTGGTGTCATGAGGGACCAATGCAGTTTCCATAGGTCGGGAGGAATGGCCTCTGCGAGACTAGGCTCCAGGTCGTTCAGGAACTCTTCCCGGAAAATCTCCTCGGTCACCGCCTCGGCCAATGCGCGTTTCATTTCCGGCAACGGAAGCGCCCAGGTCTTTTCAATGTCTGCATATTTGGGGCCCAAGGCATCTTCATAGGGGATGTCGCCGTTCTGAATGATGAGCCCGACGACGGATGCCGGCCGTAGAATGGCCATGCGAATTCCGATCGGCGATCCGAAATCATGCAGATACAGAACGAAGCGATCGATCTTAAGTGCGTCGATGAAGCTGCTCAGAAAGGCTGCGTATCCGTCGAAGCTGTAGTCGAAATCCTCCGGCGTCCCGCTGTAGCCCGCACCGGGGAAATCCGGAGCGATCAGGTGCCAGCGGTCGGAAAGCCGCGGCATTAGATTTCGAAACTCGTAGGATGAACACGGATATCCGTGTGGTAGCAAGACAACCGGAGCATCTTGTCGTCCAGCTTCCCGATAGAAGACCTCAATGCCGGCAACCATGATCCGCCGATGCCGTACCAGCGTGTCCATAGCTAATCCTCCACACGATGAGCTGACTGCTTTCGAAGGGCATCGACCGATCACCAACAAGCGCAGCCGCTCGTGACCGGGAGATAACTGGTACCATCGCCGGTTGTTCCCTTTCGGGGAACCGGCGAGCGAATATGCTGGATACCCGAAGGTTGCCGCAAGGGCGACAGCGCATTCAATTTCAATATCTTGCGCATATATCTTGAAGCGACAGATGATCCGCGCCCTAATGTTGCTGACGCCGGCGCGCCTTCCCAGTCTCGATTATCGGCTATGCCGGCCGTCTTCGCGCTCCGGTTATGCCGTCGAAGCCGAAGCACGACGCAATGCCAGATACTCCCAAATGGCAACGCCAAAGAGGGTCGCTGTCGCCAGAAACTGGAGATGATAATTGGCGGCAAGCGCAGAAAGCACTCCTGCAAGGGCAAGGATCGCGAACCCGACAATGTGCGAAATCGGGAACTGGTGCGCCGCGGCCAACTTTATCCAGATGTTGCCAGCCAAAAAAAGCGCCGGGCCTCCGAGTATCGCCAGAGCGGTTTGCATCGTGCTTTCATCTTTGGCATGGGACAGGCTGAAGTCCTCTCCGACTGCCGTCAGGATGACGCCAGAAACGATTGGCAGATGGCCGTATGTGAAGAGATTGAGCGCCAATGTCTCGGGTTTCGACGTAGCCTCCGCTTTGTTGGCGGCTTTTTCCTGGCCGTGATGGAAGTAGATCCACCACATGAAACCGGTGCTTAAAAACGCGCTGCAGAAGACAGCGAAGGTCATGTCGTCCGCCATGTGCTCTGCGGCGTTGCGGCCGGTCGTCAGGATCGTTTCACCGAGGCAGATGATTACGAACAGCGCACAACGTTCTGCCATATGCTTGCCAGAAACGTCCAACGTCTCGGGCGCTGATTTCCCCAGGCCAGGAAGATAGTACCGCAGGGCCGGAGCCAGATATTCGACGAGAAGAGCGGTACTCCAAAATGCAATTCGCGGAGTCGTCTCCATTTGAGAACCCACAAGCCAGAAGGCGCTTGCAAGGACTAGCCAGAGGGTAATCCGCAGGAACGTCAGGAAAGAGGCCGGATCGACGCGATGATAGGCGTAGAGCATGAAAAAGGAACGCCCTATCTGAATGGCGCAGTAGATCACCGCAAATGCAAATCCATGGTCTCCAAACGCGTCCGGCAAGGCGATAGCCAGCAGGATACCCCCAAACATCAGGAGAAAGAGCATCAGCCGTACTGGATCTTGCTCGGTATCGAGAAGGTTTGTAACCCAGGTCGAGTGAATCCAGATCCACCAGATCGCAAGAATGAGCAGCGCCGCCTCGACAAGGGCTGTGGGGCCGAAGTCGCTAGCAAGTGTCTTTGCGAGCTGGACCAAAGCGAACACAAAAACGAGATCGAAGAACAGTTCGGGAAAGCTTGCTCTGGTCTGGTCGGCGTCGGCCTTCCTTATCCATTGCTTTCCAGTTGCCGCCCCCTTGGCCTCTGTCGGTTCTGCCGCTCGATGTCGCGACGCTGGGTGCATTATTGTTCCTCCGCCCGAGATGGAGAAAGAGGTAGAGCGGGACGGAGTTCCAGCAATATCCCACTCGATGAGGAGAAGGCCTCTGAAGGGATTGGAGAGGAGCACGATTGCTTACAACTATTCCCCCTGTTCGAAGGGGCCGCTCGCTTGCAAAGCGGGGCGTTGATGATGCCCACTTCGACAGAAACCGCCCCTCGAGAGCCGTCCACACACTCCATTTCATGCGGGATCCGAACTAGAAGGCGCAAAGCGGTACTCTGGGTTGTCTAAGCGCTGAGCAGGGTCAACGATCTTCACGCGCCCACATTACAGTCACCGCGATACAACGCATATGCACGGAAGGCCTCGGTCTGCAGGTTAGAGCGCGTTGGATACAACCTGAGTTGCTACCGATATCAACACAGCCGCCAACGCGACCACGGTCCCAAGTCGCAAAGCCTTCATCCAACGTACCCGCGTGCCGTTCCAATCATAGCCCATTTTGCTCCCCTGTCGGGATCATGCCGCTTGGGAATGGTCGTCTCTTTTCCTGTCGAGGACGTAAAACGTTTGCGTCCTCGTGGAAACTAGCCAAAGGATCCCCAGGCGAGGCCTGTCGCTATGATTGGAGCGCCAGGCCTCTGGCCGTCTCCTCCCCGTCCGAAGACGACTGGTGCTCGCTATCACACCGCTTGCCGGAACTCTATTTGCCCATCCGGGCTAAACCCTGTGGCTAATGAGGATATCGCGATGAAATCCCTTGAGTGCAGATGAGTAGCTTGACAGGCATTAACCTGTGGGCTGAGAAATCGGCTCATCTGAATTGGTGCTTGATCGGGAAGTGGCCGCTACTGGTATGGGAGGCGGGAAGGGCGCGTTTTGCCACGTTCAGCTGCGCCGGGGAAGTGTTTGGGGCAGGATATTTCGCAGGAACAATAGCCTTTATGCGACTTTCGAAATACGGAGCCACAGCGCTCTGGGTTGTGGTCCGTCTCGCCGCTGGTCAAATAGCGATCACGTCAGGGACGTCCCGTTCTGGCTTCGGCAAAACGATGCAAAATCCTTGAGGAATTTCTCCCCCGCCGGACGATGAGCGGGGTCCATGAGCTTTTCCATGATTGCGTCTGGCGTCTCCTTCATACGGGAAGCCGGAAGAAAATCGTCTCGGAGAAATTTGAGCTTAATGTCAAAAGGACGGTGCGCAGCGCTGCGAGCATGTCGTCGCCTCGGTGCGAAGCGTGGATGAGGGCTATCGGTTTTGCGATTACGGCCTCCCCCGAGACAAGCCAGTCGATGGCGTTCTTGAGGCCTCCGGGAATGGTGCGAACATACTCGGGGCTGGAGATGATTAGCCCATCACTTGCCGAAATTTTCTCGACGAAGCGGATGACGCTTTCTGGGGCGTTTGCGCCCTCCAGATCGGGAGAAAAGATCGGCAGCTCACCAATATTATCAAAGACTTCAATGGTGATATCGGCTGGAGCGAGGGATTGGAAAGCCCTCAACAAGGCCGAATTGGTGGAAAGCCGACGCGTACTTCCTGAAATTCCTAGGATCCTCATTCCTCAAGGATAGTGAAAATTCCGCAGCCAGCAAGCCATCGTGGACGCGGCGCCGCTTTCAAAAGCACATTGTCAACGGTGAGGAAGGTAAAACGAGGGAACAACGGGCGGCCTTTCCTCGTTGAGAAAAACCGGGCGTAGGAGGACCAAACAATGAGTGACGAGCCGCGCGAACGCGATATTTTGTCGTTGAGTGACGACCCGCTGCCAAAGGCCGAGTTTGTTCTCAAGACACCACGCCTGGCGACGCAAAGAGAGCAGCTTGATGTGTTGCGGGCCGACGTGGCCCGGCTTGGCGAGCGCCTCATCGCCATAGCGGAGGGGACTTCCAGACTGGCGGCGCTCGAGGCGACCGTTGTTTTAGAAACGGTAGAAAGCGGTATCAGACGTCATCTCACGCCGGTTCTGATCACCGCGGGTGTTGCAGGTTATATCTGGAGCGCGTTCTTGAGGCGACGATAACTGTGCCCACCTGCTTTCTGCGACGGTGCAGCGCACTCGAAAAGACGTGGCTGAAAAAAGACGGTCCCCAAGGAGGGAGCCATCTTACACACGATCCGGAGAGATCCTGGATCGCTTGCGGGGTGCATCAATAGAACCGCTCGATCATAGGATTTTCCCATGCCTGCGCGGCCGTTTCGTTGAAAGCCGTTTTTCAGCCTTGGATGTTCGAGCGCCGTGCCCTTCACTCTCATCTCCAAAAACAGAACGCGATTGCCTTGTCGCAATCGTGGCCATGCCCTAGTTCTTGAAGCGATTTTAGTCTGGGGCCTGCCTCGGCCACGTGCCACAGAACGGGTCGTATTTTATGATTAGGCGGAAAATGCATGCGCGGAAGTGAACGCGTTGAATTGAGGAATAGGACGCGGGATGCACATCAGCGGGTAGACGCGGCGGTCGGCGAGCTCAGCACTATCGAGGACTATCGCCGGTACGTAGCGCGCGTGTTGCCGTTTCGTGCGACAATGGACGAAGCGCTGAGGAACGTCTCTTGGCCTGAAGGCTGGAATTGGCGACCATCAGGGGTTGCAGAGCTGCTTGCTCAGGACGCGTGCGATCTCGGCTTGGCACCGGCGCGCCGCATTCGGCCTGATTTCGATCTTTCCGACCCAAGCGCGCTGCTCGGTGCCCTCTACGTGGTGGAAGGGTCGTCTCTCGGTGCGCGGGTCTTGCGTCAGAGGGCGTTGAAGCTTGGTTTCGATGAAACCTTCGGCGCGAAGCACCTTGCTTCGATGGCGAACGACACGACCCGATGGCCGTCCTTCCTGTCGCTCCTCGAACGAACCCGCGATTTTGACGTCGTTCGGTCTGCCGTCACGGCGAACGCCGTGTTTGCTCTCGCCCAAACTTGCTTTGAAAGTACATATCTTGTCGCCAGTTGAACCCGTCACCCTCGAGACTTGCGACAGGGAGCCCATTCATATCCCCGGGAGCATCCAACCGCACGGTTGTCTTCTGGCGTGCAATGTCGGGTTCACGACGATCGAACGCATATCGGCAAACGCTGCGAAGATGCTCGCCTGGGAGGGCAGCCTCCTTGGGCGGCCTCTTGTCGACGTGCTCGGCCCAAAGTTGTTGCATGATCTGCGCAATGCGCTTGCGGCCGCGGGAGCGGCCTCACGACCGGCCCTTTTGCTCGATGTCGCTTTTGGCGACCGCGTGTTCGACATTGCCGTCCACCTTCACAAGTCGGCCGTCATCATTGAGTTCGAGCCGGCGCCGTCGATCGGTCAGCCCTTGCATATCGCGCGCGAGATGATTGGCCGTATCAAGGACATCACCGACGTCGACCGTCTCGTGCAGCGCGCGTGCCGGATCGTTGCCGGTACCATCGGCTATGACCGCGTGATGATCTACCGCTTTGAGCAGGACGGATCAGGCAAGGTCGTCAGCGAAGCGAAACGCGCCGATCTTGAGAGTTTTCTGGGCCAGTATTTTCCAGCAAGCGATATCCCCCAGCAGGCCCGCGCACTTTATCTCAAGAACACCATTCGCGTCATTTCGGACGCGAGCGGTGCGCGCGTCCCGGTCGAGCCGGTTCTGGACGGATCCGGCGAACCATTGGACCTCAGTTTCGCGCACTTGCGCAGCGTTTCGCCCATCCATTGCGAATACTTGCGCAACATGGGCGTCGCCGCGTCGATGTCGATTTCGGTTGTTCTGGACGGCCAGCTCTGGGGGTTGATCGCCTGCCACCATTATTCGCCGCGCGCCCTGCCGATGGCTCAACGCGTTGCGCTTGAAGTGTTCGGCGAATTTTTCTCGCTGCACCTGAAATCTCTGAAGGAACGTCGCCGGGTTGCGGCCGTCGCCGGCACACGCGAAGCGCTCGACCGTTTTCTCATTTTGTCCTCCCATCACGAGGATGTGGGTGAGCTGTTGCGCCAAAGCCTGCGTGAATTCTCGCAGTTGCTGGCAAACGACGGCATCGGCGTCATGGTCGATGGCAAATGGGCGGGGATCGGCACCGCTCCGCCGGACGAAGAAAGAGCCGCTCTTCTGGACTTCATCCGCACCGTCAGCGAAGGGCGCGTTTGGGCGACACATGCCCTGTCACAGAAGTTCCCGGAGGCATCGGCCTACAGCGAGCGGCTTTCGGGCGTTCTCGCCATTCCCCTTTCGCAAACCGGCTCGGATTGCCTGGTGTTTTTTCGCAAAGAACTGGTCCAGACCCTCAACTGGGCCGGCAATCCTGAAAAGACCTATGAGGCAGGTCCACTCGGCGACCGTCTCACACCACGCAAGAGCTTTGCGATCTGGAAGGAGACAGTCCAGGCGCAGGCGCAGCCCTGGTCGGAGGCCGAGCGGGAAATCGCCGAGATCGTCCGGGTCGCGATCGTCGAGGTGGTGCTGCGACACAACGAGCTGATGGCGGGCGAGCGCCGCAAGTCCGAGGTTCGGCAGCGGATGCTGAACCAGGAGCTTAGCCACCGCGTCAAGAACATCCTCGCCGTCATCAAATCTCTGGTGACAAGCCCCCAACAGCACAAGAAATCGCTCGAAGAATATGTTTCGACGCTGCAGGGTCGCATCGAGGCGCTCGCAATCGCGCATGACCAGGTCGTGCGCGGAGATGGCGGCGGGATCCTGGCGGATCTCCTGGAGGCCGAACTCCAGCCTTACCGGACAAATCTGTCGACAATTACGCTCGAAGGTCCTGCCGTCTGGCTCGACAGCCGCGCTTTTTCGGTAATGGCGCTGGTGTTTCACGAGCTCGCGACCAACGCCGCCAAATACGGAGCGCTTTCGGTGACGGCTGGCGAAGTAGAGGTGCGCTGGACGATGACCGGCTCCGATTGCGACGTCTCCTGGCGCGAGCGAAACGGTCCACTCGTCACTCTGCCGTTACGCAGGGGATTCGGTAGTGCCCTCATCGAGCGCAGCGTCCCCTACGATCTTCATGGGCGCAGCTCCGTCCGCTTCGAACCATCGGGGCTTGAGGCAGAGTTCAGCATCCCCTCCCCACACGTCAAACTCACCGCGTTAGGTCCGACAATGGAAACATATACGGTCGGTACCGCCGCTCCCGAACAAAGCGGCCTTGGCCGTGCAAACCCCAGGGTTCTGATCGTTGAGGATCAGATGCTCATAGCGCTTGATCTCGAAGCGATGCTGTCGGACGAAGGGTTCTCGGAGGTTTCGACGGCGAGCTCCGTGCAGCAGGCCATGGCACATATCGAGAGGACTGCTCCGGAACTGGCGATTCTCGATATCAATCTCGGGCAGACCAATTCGTTCGGGATCGCCGGCGAACTCATGCGCAGAGGCACTCCATTCGTTTTTGCTACAGGCTATGGCGAGGGAGCAGAACTGCCGCCGGACCTTATCGGCGTGCCGATCGTGCGCAAACCCTACAGCAGAAATGCCATCGTCGGAGCGCTTTCACTGCTGTGGGACGAGACCCTGTCCAGAGACGCGCAAAGGGCAGTGACAGGAACGACGAAGGGAAAGACCGAAATCGATGTCTGACATCAAGTCGCTGTCTCGCGAGCAACTCGAAGACGAGATCCTGAGGCTGAGGGCCCTGTCGCAGGGAGGCGCCGCGCTGAAGGTCCATAACGCCAGCGACGACGACGCGCGAGAGGCACGCTATCGAGCCCTTTTCGAGGCGATCGACGATGGTTTCTGCATTATTGGCTTCATCGACGGACCACATGGTCCGCTCAGCGATTACGTACACCTTGAAGCAAATTCCGGCTATGGCCGGCATACAGGCATCTCGGACATCGTCGGCAAACGGCTTCGGGAGATTGAACCCGGCAACGCGGATGTCTGGTTGGACGTCTATGGCAGCGTGTTGCGCACCGGCAAACCAGTGCGCTTCGAGCAGGAGTTCAAATCAGTCGCCAGGCATATCGAAGTTTCGGCCACCCGCATCGAGCCGGCAGGCCTGCGCCAGGTGGCGGTCCTATTTCGCGACGTAACCGAGAGGAAGAAGGCCGAAGCGGCGCTACGCGAGAGCGAAAGCCACGCGCGCGATAACATACAGCGTGTGCAAATGGCGATGGCCGCAGGGGCGATCATCGGCACGTGGCTGTGGGACGTGCCTACCGATCGCTTTACGGTCGACGAAGCTTTTGCGACCGCGTTTGGGTTCGATCCGCAGCAAGGGCGCTCAGGCCTGCGCCTTGCCGATATCGTCGGCGCCGTTCATCCCGACGATCAGGAACGAGTGACGGCCTCGGTCCGAGAGGCCCTGGCAAAAGGCGGAGCCTATGCCCACCAATACAGGACGCGTCGCGAGGACGGGAGGTATCGCTGGCTCGAGGCGAACGGTCGCGTGGAATGCAGCAGTGACGGTGTTGCGCTTAAATTTCCGGGTGTCCTGATCGATATCGAGGAGCGGCGCGCGGTCGAAGCCGAACGTGACCATGCCCTTGCGGCCCTCCGCACGCTCAACGAAACGCTAGAGCAACGGGTAGAGGAACGCACCGCAGCCCTTGTCCAGGCGGAAGACGCCCTGCGGCAGGCGCAGAAGATGGAGGCTGTCGGGCAACTAACCGGGGGCCTGGCGCACGACTTCAACAACATCCTCGCCGGCATCAGCGGCAGCCTTGATCTGATGAAAACTCGGCTCGCCCAGGGCCGTGTGGGTGAGATCGACCGTTATATGACGGGAGCACAAGGGGCGGTGAAGCGGGCCGCGGGCCTAACTCAGCGCCTCCTTGCCTTTTCCCGCAGGCAGACGCTCGATCCGAAGCCGTCGGACATCAATCGCATCGTCGCGGGTATGCAAGATCTGATCAGCCGAAGCGTCGGTCCTGGGGTGGCGGTCGAGACTGTCGGAGCAGGAGGGCTGTGGACGGCCTTCGTCGATGTTGGCCAGCTCGAGAACGCTCTGCTCAATCTTTGCATCAACGCTCGCGACGCGATGCCGGATGGTGGACGCTTGACGATCGAGACCGGCAATCGGTGGCTCGACGAACGCGCTGCGGCCCAACGTGGATTGCCGCCGGGGCAATATGTCTCCTTGTGCGTCAGCGACACCGGTACGGGCATGTCGCCGGATGTGGTCGCCCGCGCCTTTGATCCGTTTTTCACGACGAAGCCGATCGGACAGGGGACGGGGCTTGGCCTTTCCATGGTCTACGGTTTTGCCGGCCAATCCGGTGGTGCCGTGCGCATATACTCCGAAGTGGGCAAGGGCACGATGATCTGCATTTATTTGCCCCGCCACGCGGCCGAAGATCATAGCTCCGACATACCAGCCGACGCGGGGCCCGCGCCTGCAGCGACCGGAGTTCACACCATCCTAGTCGTGGACGACGAACCCCTGGTCAGGATGGTCGCGGTCGAAATTCTCGAAGAGCTGGGCTACGAAGTGCTGGAGGCGAGCGACGGCCCTTCCGCCCTTAAAATGCTTGATGCACGCCCCACAATCGATCTTCTGGTTACCGACGTCGGGCTGCCGAACGGCATGAACGGACGGCAGCTTGCGGATGCGGTGCGCGTCCAGCGTCCCGGTCTTAACGTACTCTTCGTCACAGGGTATGCGGAGAACGCAGTACTCAACCACGGGCACCTCGACCATGGCATGGAAGTGGTCACCAAACCCTTCACAGCTGACGTGCTGGCGCGGCGGGTCGAAAGCTTGATCCGCCAATGACAACTGGGTCTGGCGCGCCAGGCTTGCTGCATTTCGCCGATGGACAGCCAACTGCGCTCAGCTGACGGGACCACCGGGCAATCTGCAAGTCCGCGCTCTTTTCAGGAGTTTCGAAGTGCTCGATAACCCTCGTTCTGGTCAAGCTACGCCCTTGGTCTGAATTTCCGTCCGACCAAAGCCCGTAAGGGGAACAAAAAATCAACCTCCGCATTTAGCTGTCGGCGACGACGGTCGTCGCGGCAAGGCGTTTTCGTTGGAAATTCAATCGCTTTCGATTTCGCGCTGATACCAAAAGGCATTCCCAGTGACGGGCAGAGGAGCAAAACCATGAAAGCGATCGGATCGCTGGCATTTGGCATCGCATTGTCCGTTTGCGCCAGCGCCGCGGCTGCGTCCGTCGCCTCACTCGTGCTGGCCAAGCCCACCGAACCTCCTCTGCTGAAGTCGGCTTCGGCTCCAGATCTTTGGACCGCAACACCGGTCCGGATCGACCGGAGCCAGCAGAACTACCAGCGTTTGCCGCCCGTCTATTCCACTTACGTCACGAACCCGGTTTCGGCGAAGCGAACATCGGGGCGTCTGGCACTCACCGCTCCAACCTTGGTGACCTCCCATACCGGCCTCTCGACAGCCCACCGCGATTGGTGCTCAAGCCGCTACCGGTCCTATAACCCCGAAACCAACGCGTACCGCTCATACGGTGGACAAATACGAACGTGCCAGTCGCCTTACGCGGTCATGTACCCGATCCACAAAGACCGGACGGCGCAAATCGATCGGCGGTTCGTGGGCTACGCGACGGCCGAATCGCGTACCGTCTCGTGTACCGTCCGCTATCAGTCGTATCGAGCCGATGACAACACCTACCAGCCCTACAACGGCCCTCGAAGGCACTGCCTTTATCCATCCCAAGATGCGCGCCTCGAAGCGAGCAACAGCGTGCGGCCCGTGTCGGGGCGATGAGCAGCCCGCAAGTCAACTGCGGCACGAACATTCTTCGGCGGCACCGGCCTCTCCCGGGCGTGCGTTGCGACGGCTGAGGCATTCAAGGGATCGCGATCCCGATGGATAGCGAGAGTAAAGCGGAAGAATGAGCGTTCGTCCGGCTATCCAACCTCTACCGGAACATGGAGATGCAAAGAGTTGGAGAAAATCACGCGAAAGCGCAAATTGCGGTCCAATCGGCCACTGTGGTCCAACACGCGTCATATCAAGGTTGTCGCGCAAAGTCGCATCTCCGTTGACAAAGTCGATGTGTTGATCGTCGGCGCCGGCATCGGAGGGGCGCTGATGGCGTGGTCCCTTGCCAAGCGAGACATGAAAATTCTCGTCGTCGACCGACGCTGGCCGGTACAAGGCAGCACTTTGGCGAGCACTGCGATGATCCAGCACGAGATCGATGTGCCGCTCCACCAGCTCACCACGATGATTGGGCAGGACAAGGCGCGGCGCGCATGGCAACGCTCCGCAAGAGCAGTGGAAACACTGATCACGCTCATCGACAGTCTTGGAATCGACTGTGGCTTTGAACAAAAGAAGTCTCTTTATCTGTCCGGCAATGCCTATGGTGCCCGCGCGCTTCGCTTGGAAATCGACGCGCGGCAGGCCGCTGGCATTTCAGCAAGGTTTCTCAAGTCTGCTTGCTTGCGCGAAGAGTTCGGTCTCAATCGGACTGCGGCAATCGAGTCCGATATTTCTGCAGCCGCAAATCCGGCGCAATTGACAGCCGGCTTGTGGCGCAAAGCCCAGAGGGACGGTGTTTCGCTCATAGGCGACACGGAGATTACCGACGTACGCAGCGTTGAAGGATGGAACGCCGCTGCGACCTCGACAGGCGAAATCATACTGGCCAAGCACGTTGTGTTTTGCACGGGCTACGAGTTTCTCGACGTCGTGGCCCACCAAGGCCATCGGATGGTATCCACCTGGGCGCTTGCGACTAAGCCGCACCATCCACGGCCTGACTGGCTAAAGAACTATGTTCTTTGGGAGGCATCCGATCCATACCTCTATTTTCGCTCGACCAAGGATGGTCGCCTGATTGTTGGAGGGGAGGACGAAGAAAGCGCCACCGCATTTGCGGACCCTATCAAGCTTAGAGCCAAATCCCAGATCTTGCGCGCAAAGCTGTCGGCGCTCCTGGAAATACCAATCGGCGAACCGGATTATCTTTGGGCCGCGCCTTTTGGCATTACCTGTGACGGATTGCCGCTTATCGGAAACGTTCCGGGGCTGGAGAATGTCTATGCTGTGATGGGTTATGGGGGCAATGGCATTACCTACAGCCAGATCGCTGCGGAGATCGTGTCGTCAGAGATTTTGGGCTACCGCGACCCAGATAGCGAATTGTTTGCCTTTCGCTGAGCTTTGAAGCCAGGCAGCAAGCAGAAAGGCCGCCGGAACGGCGGCCTTTGAAGATAAAGAGTGGAGGTAGCTTTGGATCAATGGAAACGCTGGTTTGAATACCAGTCGTCGATATCTTTCCTCGCCTGATCCTTGGCATATCCATAACGCTCCTGGATCTTGCCTTCGAGTTGCTCGCGTTTACCGTTGATCTGGTCGAGGTCATCGTCGGTGAGTTTGCCCCACTGCTCCTTGACCTTACCCTTAATCTGCTTCCAGTTGCCTTCAACACGGTTCCAATCCATTTTGGGGACGCTCCATTGCTATTTCAGGTACATTTCTTGAACGAGTGAGCTACGCACTTGTTCCGTTATTTGTTGAGACGAATGATGGTGCTGTTTGTCGGGCCCGGCTCTATGAACCTCGAGACAGTTTAGCCGACTGCAGGCCCTGCCTCGTTGGTTTAGGCAATGCTTATCCGTTGCCAGCGGCATTATGCCGGTATGCCGGCAACGGATGAATTTAGGACCCGAGAAGACGCCTTGGGGACATCAGCGCCTGTAGCGCCGCCGCTCCTGTTCAACCTCATCGGGAGTATAGGGAGCGAGCGTCGGATCAAAGCGCCGCCAGCCCTGCTCGGAATAAGAAGCTCGACGCTGCACCGGGTCGACCCAGCTACCGCGGCGTAGGATCGCTTCGGCATCCGCCTGGAGCGCGTCGTCGACCCGTGCCGTGACGACCGCGCCACCGCGCCGTACGCCTTCCGCATAGACATGGGCATGTTCTTCCGGAACGCCCGAATCCGTCATCGCTCCGATAATCCCGCCGGCGGCACCACCTGCTACCGCGCCGGCGGCAGCACCCGCCGCGGTCGCGGCAAGCCAACCGGCTGCGACCACCGGACCGACACCCGGGATGGCCATGACCCCAAGGCCAGTCAAAAGGCCGCCAATGCCACCGACCGCAGCGCCGACACCGGCGCCTGTCCCAGCGCCTTCAGCCGCGTTGCTTTCGTTTGCAGTGCCGTACCGATCCCCAACATTGTTGGAAACGATGCTGATGTCGTCCGACGGCACGCCGCGATCTTCAAGGGCTGACACAGCGGCGCGGGCGTCCGAATAGTCGTCAAAAAGTCCACTAACGGTTTTCATGGGGATTTCCTCGTTCTGGAGTTAGTTGGCAACAATGTTGCCCTGGTAGTCGAGCGCGACCTGCATGGATTTGCCGTCCTTCGAGGCAGTTGCGCGCCAGACGCCCTTGTCGTCGAGCTTTAGACCGGTCACATCGGTGTAGCCGGCGTCAGTAAGGCGATCCTTGGCCTGTTCTTCAGTGAAACTGTTGGCGCCGGCGACGGGCGCTGTTGGATTGGTGGTGTCTGGTGTTGCCACGGCAGGCGTATCACCATCTGCCGTAGCGGGAGGTGTGGCGGTCTGCGCGAGCGCGCCCAAACTCGATACGCCGAGGAAGACCGCGGCGAGCAGGATATTTTTCATGATTTTGTTCCTCGTTTCGATCCTCGAGATGCGGGCATCCGGAGGAAAAATTTGAGATCATAAGAGCCACATCTCCGTTCGTTTCGACCCGGTGAGCAGCATGATGGATTATATGCAGCAGACTGAGGGAACACTGCGCTTCAGCATCAATGCTCCCTTCAGACGGACTCTACATGGCGTCCATGCCCTTGATGGCATTGTCGAGATGCGACGTGCATTTCTCCATGTCGTTCGCCATCATGGCATCTCTCGCCATGGTGAGTTCCTTGGTGGACTCGATCTTTTTTGCGCCGTCGGAGATTTGCGCGACTTGCTGTTCGGCCTTAGCGATTGAAGCTTCATCGCAAACGACCTTTTGCTGTGCCAGAGCGGGGCTGGCAAATGCCGCGATGAGGGCGAAAGTAGCAATCCGTTTCAGCATTTGTATGTTCTCCATTGGGCCGATACGACACCGGCGTTCACCGCGATTGAACGGCAAAACGGGTCGTTCTGTTCCGTTGATAGCGGGCCGAAAAGCGAAGTTTTTTCAAGGAACATCCAAGCGTTTGGTGCGTTAGGAGCGCGTGCAGCTGTGGGTCTAGATGTGCGCTTTTTATGGGCTTTTGGCCGCCTTGGGAGTGAACAGCGAGCGCGGGTGCCGGTGCATAGGACGGAGGGCTTTGCGCGCTAGTCTTGTGGGTGGTCGTCAGGGGCGAAGATGCTCCCCGTCTCATCGCCATCCCAGTAGGTGACTTTCGACGCGTGAACCTTGATCATTAAAAGACCGGGGGTGTCCACGCCTTGGGGAAACCATCTTTCAAGCTCGCTCATCCAATGCTCGGCAAACGTCTGCTTGTCACCCACGAGCGAAGCATTCCCTTGGATTGCAATGAAAATACCGGGTTTGCCGAGAAGGCTCGGACGAGCGGTGTAAGTCAGGGCTACCTTCGGATCTGCCTTGATCTCGGTGATTTTTTGTGACTGCTCAAAGCAAAAGAACCAGGTGTCCCCCCTATAGTCCACGTCGCCATTGTTGCTCATTGGTCGACTGGAGATGGTTCCGTCTGCCTTCTTTGTCGAAAGCATGCCGAAGTCGATATTCTTCAGTTCGTTGGAGATGTCGTTGAGCGTCAAAGTCATCGTGCACTCCCGTTGGCGTTCAGGTCCTAACCGCGAGAGCACAAACAGGTTCCTTGACACCGCCCTGGCGCACGTCGTCGGTCACGGTTCGCTGAAACCGGTCGCGGAAACACGGGAGCGACCTGCAGGATCGTTGCGAAAGATCAGTCCACCCCGCGCCTTCGATCGCGCAGGCACGTAGTCAAGCGTGATCTCCGCGGTCTCTATGACATTATCGTTGTCGGTGATTTCGCCACGTACGACGACGGCGGCCGCCGTTCGGTCGGCTGCATTGTTAACATCGAACATGACCAGATATCCGCCAGCACTCCCCGCGCTGCTGACGATCGTCACCGAGAGGTCCGGAGGCCCATCGGCCTGGGTTGCAGCCTGATAGCTGATCCAGCCAATAAGCGCCGTGATCAGGATCGTGGAAACCGCACCGGTCGTCCATTCGATCCAATGCGCTCGACGATTTTCAACGGAGCCTGGTTTCGGGGTCTTTGCCATCACGTTACCTACAGAATGAGGCGCGCTGCGGCTGCGCCGATTGCGCTCGGGAAGGCGAGGACAGCCGTGGCGACAATCGCTTGTGTTGGATCGAGGCCGTCCAGCCGATGAAACGTCCATAGGCAATAGAGGCTGATCGCGAATGCGATGACGTAACCCGGCGTTGTGAAGCGGATAAGGGCATGCCAGCCAGGTGTGTTCTCATCGAGTTCATGGCCGCCTATGAAAGACAGGGCGTAGACGAAGCCATGCATCAGCAGGATCGACGCCAAGATTGCGGCAATGGCGTGCCACAGCGACATCTTAAAGGATATCAGGATCATTTCTTCGGTTGGGGCGACGTTGAGACCGAGAAACAGAGCCCCAACGACCATCATAAAAAGTTCGCCACCGTAACCATCGCCCCGCGTCTCGCCGATCGGATCCTTCTCGTCCTCGCCGCTTTCGGTTCGTGTCCCCAGTTCGCTGCGGCCGAGCAAGGCGCCAATGCTGGCTGGGACCGCCTGAATGGCGATCATTCCAAGCACTTCCGGCAGGGCCTGGCCAATTTTTAGGACGCCAATCATGAAAAGAACAAAGACACTCGCCGCGATACCCAGGCAGTATGCAATGCTTGCGTCTCGCAGCGCTTCGCGCCACGTCGATACATTTTCAAAGCCGATCCGACGCGCAAGGAGGACAAGCAGCGGAATGTTGACCACAAGCAAAATAAGCAGCCGGTCGCGGTCGATGTAGAGGCCGAGTTCCCACATTTCCATCGTGAGGAACATAGGCAGCGCAAAAAGCAACGCGCCGGCGAAGCCGCGTGCGAGGCCCTTCGCGAAGCGGCCATGGTCAAAATCGGCCCGCGTCCCGCCCTTGGTCATCTTTCCCTCTCAAGGTTGCTGTCGGCCTCGCAAGGACGCGGCAGCATTTCTCTGACAGAGGTAACGTCGAGAGACAGCGCAAGTTCCTGATGTCCAGCCGGCCGGTCCAGCCCCTCAATGTCGGCGTTTCCTTGCTTGCATCGATCAAGTGCACATCGAACCCGTTCAGCCGTCCGCACTCCGGTGATCGCGACCGGCGCGTAGCGCTCATGCTTTCGTTGCTCAGGGCATTGGAACAATAACAACGTCCACGTCTTTCCACGGGGTTGGTAGCCCTTGGGAAAGGGAATGTTCGTGAAGTTGGAGCAGTAAGCTATGCCCTTGGGTTCTTTCGACAAGGCGGGGAGTGAAGATATCTTGCGAGCGAGGCTTGCGGCCATTGTGGAGTCGTCCTTCGACGCCATCGTCAGCAAGGATCTCGATGGTACCGTGCGAACCTGGAACGGCGCAGCCGAACGCATGTTCGGCTACTCAGCCGAGGAGATGGTCGGGCGATCAATCCTGACGATCATACCCACTCATCTTCACGACGAAGAGCGAGATCTGCTGCAGCGCCTGCGCAAAGGTGAAAGGATTGAACCGTTCGAAACCGTCAGGCAGCGCAAGGACGGCAGCTTTGTAACCGTTTCGCTGACGATCTCCCCGATCCGCAACTCCAAGGGCCGCATCATCGGAGCATCCAAGGTTGCGCGCGACATCACATCCGCAAAGGACCGTGAAAGGCGAATTCGCCTGCTGCTGCGGGAGGTCAACCACCGGGTCAAGAACCACTATGCCATCATTCTTTCGATGATCCGGCAGAGCAGGAGCGAAGAAACGGAACCTGCGGTTTTCCAGAAGGACCTTGAAAACCGCATATGGGCCCTTTCGGCATCCCACGACCTGATTGCGTCGGCAGATTGGCAAGCAACAGATCTAAGAGGCCTGGTCGAAAAGCAGATCGCAGCGTTTCATGCTGAAGCGTTCTGTCAGATTTCTGGCCCGGGCATCGCGCTTGCCCCAGCTGCAATCGAAAATCTTGGGATGGCGATCCACGAGTTAGCCCTTCATTCGTCAAAGGGCGGCGTATTGCGGTCGCGTGCCGGCACGATTTCAATTACCTGGGCGCTGGCCACTTCCCCGGCAGGCCTTGCCTTTTCGATGTCTTGGGATGAGCACCCTGGCCCTGAAGGTCGCGACTATCAGTTGCCGCGCTCGGGTTTTGGCGCGGTCGTGCTAAAGAGGACAGTGCCGCAGGCCCTAAACGCCAAGGTGGAATCCGCCCACGGAGACGGATTTGCCCGGTGGCGGTTGGTCGGGCCCGCGGACCGCTTCCTGGAGTGGCCGCGCTTCTCTCTGTGAAATCACTGCAGTGACCACTGTGCACTGTCACCAAAATGTGACAGGCGGTGCCTGGCGAGAATGAGGTGGCGGCAGGGAGATGGAAAAAGAACGAGGGAGCCATAGTTAGAGCTCGCAAATTCAGCATTCCGCGGTTTAGCGGGAAAGGTTTTGGGGGCAGACGGGTGAACAAACGGCCTGTTATTTCAAAAGTTTGTACGCTTCGGCGGGCAGGTTTGATAATGCAACATAGAATCAGCGCGAATCCGTCAGGGCTGGTCGAATTCCGACTTCGGCAGGAACCGCCGCTGAACCAGAACGTCTTCGCAATCCAGCCACGCACCGTCAGCACACGGTCGCTGTTTCCACTCAATGCTTGCTCTTTCCTCGGAGTCTGAATGTCCGCCACCGCAACCAGAAGATCGAGCTTGAGTTCGCGCTCGTTCCGCGCGCTTTTGGGCCTAGAAGCGGGCGTGGCCCTCGGCCTGGCAGGCACCCTCTTCTTTTTTGTCGCAAGCAGCGTCGTTGCCTATCTCAACCTGGAGGCCCTGCAACGGGGCAACGAGAGGATTGTACAAACCCACGTTGCCATTGTTTCTCTCGACGAACTGCTGTCGCTTGTTCAGGATGCCGAGACCGGTCAGCGTGGGTTTTTGTTGACCAATAGTGGGGGCTACCTTGCCCCCTACAACGCGGCAGTTCGCGCCATTCGGCCAAAACTCGATCAGATCGGTCAACTGACTGCGAGCAATCCGGGCCAAAGTCAGCGGCTGGTGGCTCTCAGGCAACATGTGGACGCCAAGCTCGCGGAACTCGGGGCGACCATCGATCGGAGACGGGCCGACGGTCTTGAGGCGGCGATTGCGATGGTAAACTCCGATCGCGGCAAGATCGAAATGGATGCCGTCCGCGCGCAGATTGCGGCCATGTCGGGCGCTGAGCTGGAAGTGCGCCTTGATCGATTGGCCGAAATGGAGAATGCGCAGAAGACTGCGCGGCTCAGCACTCTGCTTTCTGGTCTTCTCGGAATTGCTTTGACCGCAGCAATCGCCCTCCTCATTCGCAAGGCCACGATCGTCCGCCGAAGGGATGAATGGCTTCAGGCTGGTCAGGTCGGGTTGGCGTCGGCGATGATGGGCGATCAGTCGATCGAGCAGCTGAGCAAAAGTATTCTCGACTTCCTGGCGCCTTACGCAGGCGCCATTGCCGGTGCGATCTTCATTCGCGGTGATGGTTCGTTCCAGCGGGCTTGTAGTCGTGGCGTTCCGCCCGAGGCGAACTTGCCAATGACGGTTCGACCCCGCGAAGGCCTCTTGGGTCAAGCGGTTGCGGAAGGGGGTTCAATCGTCGTCGACGATGTCCCGGATGGTTACCTGGCCTTCGGTTCCGGGCTTGGAATGGACAAACCACGCCATCTCGCGATCCAGACCGGAAAGGTCGATGGTTCAGTGAATTCGGTGATCGAGCTCGGCTTTCTTGGGCCAATCGACGAGACGATCGTCACCTTTCTTGACCGCGCATCGGAGGCTATCGCGATTGCCGTGAAGGCAGCGACCTATCGCGGCCAGCTTCACGACCTGCTGGAGGAAACGCAACGGCAGTCCGAAGAGTTGCAAACGCAAAGCGAGGAGCTGCGCGTTTCAAACGAAGAGCTTGAAGAGCAGGGGCGGGCGCTGAAGGAATCTCAGGCGCACCTCGAGCAGCAGCAAATTGAACTTGAGCAGACCAATGCTCAGCTGGAAACACAAGCCCAGCGGCTTGAGGCTCAGCGCGACGAGCTGGAGCGCGCGAACGTATCGATATCGGCCAAGGCGAAGGAACTAGAGCAGGCAAGCCAATACAAATCCGACTTCCTTGCCAATATGTCCCACGAGTTGCGCACGCCGCTGAACTCTTCCTTGATTTTGGCCAAGCTGCTTGCGGACAATCCCGACGAAAACCTGACTGAGGAGCAGGTGAAGTTTGCCAAGACGATCCAATCCTCGGGCAATGATCTCTTGAACCTGATCAACGATATTCTCGATCTCTCCAAGATCGAGGCCGGGCATGTCGAAATCCGGCCGGAAACCGTTTCGCTCGAGCGACTGGCCGGCAACCTTCGTCAGGTGTTTCTGCCGCTGGCGACCGAGAAGAAACTCGGGTTTTCCGTTGAACTTGCTGAGGAATGTCCGCTCACTATCGAGACCGATCCGTTGCGGCTTGAACAAATTCTCAAGAACTTGCTTTCAAATGCGATCAAGTTCACCGAGACCGGCAAGGTCACCTTGGTGATTGGTTCGGTTGGCGAGGGCAAGGTTAGCTTCTCCGTCAGCGACACCGGAATCGGAATTGCACAGGAACATCAGCGGGCGATCTTCGATGCCTTCCACCAGGCCGATGGCACAATCAGCCGTAAGTATGGCGGCACCGGGCTCGGCCTTTCCATCTCTCGGCAACTGGCGCGGCTTTTGGGCGGAACGATCGTGCTTCAAAGCCAGGCGGGACGGGGTAGTACGTTTACCGTTACCATCGGGGAACGGTTCGATGTGGCCAAGCCGACAGCTCTTGCGCCAAGTCCAGGAACGCTCGCAACGACGGTCACGGCGCAAAAGGCAGGTACGGTTACGCCCAGGCCGATCCGCCGGATCGACGACGACCGAGATGTTCTGACAAATACAAAACGCGTGCTGCTGGTAATCGAAGATGATGACACTTTTGCCGGCATCGTGCGTGATCTGTCGCGGGAAATGGGCTTCCAGGCAATTGTCGCGGCAACCGCCGAAGAGGCGCTTTTGCTTGCGAAGGAATTCATGCCAAGCGCCGTCGTGCTCGATATAGGGTTGCCGGACCAATCGGGCCTCGCCGTCCTCGACCGGCTGAAGCATGATGTCTTGACCCGTCATATCCCGATCCATGTCGTGTCGGGGAGCGATCACGCCGAGAGTGCCTACTCTCTCGGGGCTGCCGGTTATGCCATCAAGCCCGTCAATCGAGAAGAACTGTTGAAGGTTCTGCAAAAGCTCGAGGCGCGGTTTACGAAACAAATGCATCGCGTCCTGGTCGTCGAGGACGATCCGGTGCAGCGCGAAGCGGTGGCAAAACTGATCGGCACGCAGGACGTCGAGACGGTGACCGCCAGCACCGCCGCCGAATGCCTTGACCTCCTGAAGCACCAGACTTTCGACTGCATGGTGCTTGACCTGTCGTTGCCTGACGCGTCGGGATATTCGTTGCTGGAGACGTTGAGCTCACAGAGCGCTTATGCCTTCCCGCCTGTCATCGTCTATACTGGACGCGAACTCTCGGCGGATGACGAGCAGAAGTTGAGGCGCTTCTCGAAGTCGATCATCATCAAGGGGGCAAAATCCCCCGAGCGACTGCTCGATGAAGTGAGCCTGTTCCTGCATCAGGTGATATCGGAACTGCCGGACGAACAGCAAAAGATGATCCGCAAGGCGCGCAACCGCGATGCGCTGTTGGAGGGGCGTCGCATTCTCGTGGTGGAAGATGATATCCGAAACGTCTACGCGCTAACCAACATTCTTGAACCGCGCGGTGCGATCGTCGAGATCGCGCGCAACGGCCGCGAGGCACTGGAGGTTCTCGAAAAAGCTTCATCTGGCCCCGGGCGCCCGATTGAGCTCGTGCTGATGGACGTCATGATGCCTGTGATGGATGGTTTGGTCGCGACCGCTGAAATCCGAAGGAACCCGACTTGGAAGAAGTTGCCGATCATTGCGCTGACCGCCAAGGCAATGCCGGACGATCAGGAGCGCTGCATTGAGGCTGGGGCGAATGATTACATGGCCAAGCCGCTGGACGTCGACAGGCTGCTGTCGCTGGTGCGTGTATGGATGCCCAAATGAGCGAAGCCACCGCCGTTGAAAAGGTAGAAGACATCGAAATCCGGTTGCTGCTGGAAGCACTGTTTCTCAAATACCACTATGACTTTCGCAACTATGCGATGGCCTCGATCAAGCGCCGCCTGAAAAAGGCGCGCGAACAACTGGGGTTCGATACTTTCTCGGCGATGCAGGAGGGACTTCTGCACGATCAGGCAATGCTGCCGCAATTGCTGCGTTTTCTGACCGTCCAAGTGAGCGAGATGTTTCGCGATCCGAGTTACTTCCAGGCGATCCGGGAAAAGGTCGTTCCCCACTTGAGGACCTACCCTTCCTTGAAGGTGTGGATTGCTGGCTGCAGCAGCGGCGAGGAGCTTTATTCGCTGGTTATCCTGTTTCGCGAAGAAGGCCTCGAAGATCGAACGATCTTCTATGCCACTGACATCAGTCATGAAGCGCTGGAGGCGGCCGAGGCCGGCGTCTATGCACTCGACAGGATACAGCTTTTCACCGAGAACCATCGCAAATCGGGTGGAAAATCATCGTTGTCGGACTACTATCAGGCGGCATACGGCAAGGCGCTGTTCGATAAGACCTTGCGCCGCCATGTCGTGTTTTCGGATCACAGCCTGGTGACCGACGCCGTTTTTGCAGAAATGCACCTCATATCGTGCCGAAACGTCATGATTTACTTCGACCGCGCGCTTCAGGACCGCGCGGTGGGTCTTTTCAAGGACTCGCTCGCTCGCAAAGGTTTCCTCGGGCTCGGCGCCAAGGAGAATTTGCGCTTTTCCCTTCATGCCGATGCGTTCACGGATTTCGTGCGTGAGGAGAAGATCTACCAAAGGCGTGTCGAATGACGCCAGCAAAAGCTCAAGCGGTGATCATTGGCGCTTCGGCGGGGGCTGTCGAAGCACTTTCGGCAATCCTGCCGGCGTTGCCGCGAAGCTTCCCGTTGCCCGTGATCGTGGTCGTTCACGTTCCATCCGACAGGCCGAGCCTTATGGTCGACCTGTTTCGTGCAAAGTGCCGGTTGCCTGTCGAGGAGGCCGAGGACAAACAGTCGCTCGAGGCCGGCACGATCTATTTTGCACCGCCGGACTATCATCTGCTCGTTGAAACGGACAGGAACCTGTCCCTTTCCTCTGATGAGCCTGTCCTCTTCTCCCGCCCGTCAATCGACATACTTTTCGAAAGTGCTGCCGATGCCTTCGGGCCGGATCTTATCGCGATTGTCCTGACCGGCGCCAACCGAGATGGGGCAGACGGCCTGGCGGCTGTCCACAATGCAGGCGGAACGGTGATCGTGCAAAACCCCGAAGGCGCTCACGCTCGCGCCATGCCGGAAGCTGCAATCCAATCATGCCCGAGCGCCCTCGTCCTGTCGCTCGATGCCATTGCCGAATACTTGAAAGAGGTCTGAGAACAACTATGGAGCCCGTCCCGTTTCTACTGGTCGATGACCTCGAGGAAAATCTCATATCGCTGGAGGCACTGCTCCGCCGAGACGATCGCCTTCTCATGAAGGCGCGGTCCGGCGATCAGGCGCTTGAGATCCTGCTTCGACAAGACGTGGCGCTCGCGCTTGTCGACGTTCAGATGCCGGGTCTGGACGGTTTCGAACTTGCCGAGTTGATGCGCGGCAACGAACGCACGCGACACATTCCCATCATCTTTGTGACGGCGGGTATTGCAGACGGCCGACGCCGTTTTCGCGGCTACGAGGCTGGCGCGGTGGACTTCATCCAAAAGCCGATTGAACCGGACGTTCTGTCAAGCAAAGTCGACGTGTTCTTCGAACTGTACCGGCAAAGGCAGCAACTCGCCGCTCAACGAGATGAACTCGCTGCCCAGGCGCAGGCGCTTAAGCAGGCAGCAGAGCACAAGGATATTCTGCTGCGGGAAATCAATCACCGCATCAAGAACCTGTTCAGCCTCACCGCCGGGTTGATCTCGGTGAGCGCCAGGCAAGCCACAACCGTTTCCGATCTAGAGGCTGATCTACGGTCGCGGCTACACGCACTGTCTCGCGCCCACGAACTTACGCTGCCCGACCTTGTCGGGGAGGACGATCGCGGAGATATTGCGACGACGGTTGTGGCTCTGTTGAAGGCGATCGTTGCGCCACACGACCACGCTCACGGCTCTCGAATCCTGATCTCCGGAACGGACGCTCCCCTCGGCGACAAGGCACTGACGTCAATGGCGCTCCTTCTGCACGAACTGACCACCAACGCTGTCAAGTATGGTGCCCTTTCCGGCCCTGCGGGGCAATTGAGCATCGACCTTTCGACTTTCGACGAAGAACTTCACGTCAAGTGGAGTGAACACGGATCACATCCGTTGTCCCAGAGCTCCGAAAGGACGGGATTTGGAACAACGTTGGAGAAAGCGGCAATCTTGGGATTGAACGGATCGCTGGCGCGAAATTGGCGGACAGATGGGCTTCGTCTGGCGCTCCGCATCCCGCTAGCTAGTTTAAAAAACTGATCGGTCCCCGCAAGGACGCTTGACGCACTTTTGTTTGTGGTGTGCTGGCATAAAGCTGCTAATCGAGCAGTTTACCGGGGTTAGTGCCCATTCCCGGTTGCTCCTAAAATCGGTACTCGCCGACGTCCCATTTAATAGGTTAATCGCTCATTCTATAAGGGCGCGCGACCAGAGATATTCATTCGCCCTGCGGACGGGACTCGACGCTGCTCGGGCTTGAATTCCGGTCTGCCTGCCACACCTAAACTTTACCCGGGCCTGCGGAAATATAAACGCTCGTTGTCGCAGTCCCTATCGAAACCGAGCCCGTACGGGCTCGTCCCAGCGGGCGCATATGAGCCAACGTGAACCTGCCGACGACACGCCCTGGATTAAGAAGGCCGACGAGTTGGAGGCGCTGTTCCAATTGACGGACGGACTATACCGCGCAGAGTCCGAGACCGATGCTTTCGATGCGACATTCGATGCGATCGAGCGGGCGCTGGGGTGTTCGCGGGCTTCGATCCTGCTTTTTGACCGCCACGGAGTGATGCGATTCGTCGCTTCCCGCGGGCTCTCGGAGGACTATCGTCGGGCAGTTGATGGACACTCGCCGTGGAAGCCGGGAGATCGAGATCCTATTCCCATTTTCGTAAGCGACATAGAGCTTTCTGACGAGCCTCAGGCGCTCAAGAACGCCATACGAGGGGAGGGTATCCGCTCCCTCGCATTCATTCCTGTGACCGTCGATGGCATCGTCGTTGGCAAATTCATGACCTACCGCGACGTCGCTCACGTCTATTCCGCTGACGAAGCCACCCTGTGCCTCACTATCGCCCGGCAACTCGGGTTCAGCATCGAGCGGAAGCAATCGGAAGAGGCGCATCAACGTGCCGAAGAGGGACTTCGCCGCACCAATGAACGGTTGCGTGTCATCCTCGACAGCGCGAGCGAATATGCCATCATAACGCTCGACGCCGACGGACGGATCGCAAGCTGGAACAGTGGCGCTGAACGCCTTTTGGGCTATCTCGACAGCGAGGTCCTTGGTCTCTCCGGCAGTATTTTCTTCAGTCCTGAGGATCGAGCCTTGGAAATCCCACAACAGGAAATGCGAACCGCGGCCGAAACGGGACGTGCCGCGAACGAGCGTTGGCACTATCGCAAGGATGGGTCACGGTTTTGGGGCTCAGGTGTCATGCTTCGTGTCGAGGAGAGCGGGCCTGATCGCTACCTCAAGATCTTCCGGGATCGAACAGAGGAAAGAAGGGCGGAGAAGAGGCAGAAGCTCTTGGTGGGAGAGCTCAATCATCGGGTGAAGAACACCCTGGCTACCGTGAATTCCCTCGCGGAGCAAACATTGAAAAGCTCCGAAACGCCCGAGGCGTTCGCCCAGGCTTTTAACACTCGTCTGCTCGTTCTTGCCAAGGCGCACGACTTGCTTACGCGGGAGGCTTGGCAGGCCGTAAACCTGAGCGATATCGCTCAAACGGTTCTTACCGCTTGGATTGAGGACGGGCGCGTCTCGATCCAAGGCGCTGCGATCCGCATCGATCCGAAAAAAGCTCTGGCGCTTTCCATGGCGTTCAACGAGTTGCTGACCAATGCGATCAAACACGGTTCACTTTCGAACCAGGTTGGTCGGGTCGCATTATCATGGCAATGCCAGGAGGTATGCAGCATTCTTTGGGAGGAGCGCGGCGGACCTCCGACGTCTGAACCGGACCGCCAAGGGTTCGGTCTACGGGTTCTAAACCGAGGTCTAGCCCACGAACTCGGATATCCGGTCGAACTGCGGTTCGAACCGGATGGCCTCAGATGCACAATGAGCATGGATTTCAGTAGCAAACAGCCCTCGGGAGCGCAGTAAAGTTGACAATTTCAACAACATTAGCGGGACGTCGAGTGCTCGTCGTTGAAGACGAAATGCTGGTGGCAATGTCAATCGAGGACACTCTGCTTGCGGCTGGAATGCAGATTGTGGGCCTTGCTCCGACTGTGGATCGGGCGCTGCAATTACTTAACGACGCGACGAAAATCGACGTCGTCGTGCTCGACATGAACCTCCAGGGACACAGCGGGCTTCCCGTGGCTGACGCGTGTTATCAGCAATCGATTCCGTTTCTTGTCCTAAGCGGATATGGGACGTCGGCCTTGCTTGGGACCAGCCACACAGCTCCAGTTCTCTCCAAGCCGTTTTCGAACTCTGTCCTGGTGGAAGCGCTGGACGCGGTACTTGAGCAGAAGAACGGGGAGGCATCTTCATCCGTGTGATCAGAATGAATGCCCTGCCCCGAGGTAGCCTGCCCGTCCTTTCGGCCTCCTCTGGTGCGATTGCCTAACGTCATTTGGCGCGATGGTGGCTCTTGGCCTGCACCGGCTTACAGATCGGCAATGTCGCCCTGCTCGCTGACGGGGGGGCGTCTGTTTCCATGACCGTCGCAGGCCACTCCAAAAGAAGGCCAGCGCAGCTCCGAGCTCCGTCGACGTCATCGAGGAAGGATCTACAATCTGTGTGCCATCGACACGAATGATCGTCACTTGGACGCGGGCCGTCGCGGAACTCAGCGTCAACGAAGGAGCGGAAACTAAAACCGTTCCAGCATCTTCTTGAGAGTTACGTTCTGCGCACGGAGTTGTTCCCCCAGCAGTTTTCGGAGGCGGCTGTTTTCCGCATCAAGTGAAACCAACTCTTCCAAGAGCATCGTTGGCGCCGATCTCGACTCCAGATCCGACTGTTGCTCTGTAGGTTGCGAAGCGGTCCTCGGGGAGGGGCGGGGAGGATGCTTCCCGCTGGCGCGTTTCGGTAAACCGCGGGTCCTGGCGACAGTGAGCGGGCCGATTGCGGTCTCGCGAGCTTCATCAGCGACATTGGAAATTAAATGCGCCGCAGCGACCTGGTCAGCCACCTCATTCGCCGGCTCGGGCGCCGTGATCACGGCCGGTTCGTCAACAAAACTCGGGACATGAGCATCAGAGGCGGGATCAATGCCGCCGTCGGCATTCAATTCTTGACGGCCGAACAGATGAGCCGCTTCGTTTTCAACCTCGCGCGCAAGGGTCTTGAGATCTGTGTTGCCCCAGATCGAACCCGCTTGCACTTTTGGCTGACGGCGGCCGGACTTGAACTCAACAACGAACCTGCGTTGTGGCGTTTTCATATAGTTTGAACCCAATGTAGATCGACGTGCTGCGGCATGATCGGCTGCACAACGTCGGGTGCAACCTCGCAAATCAGCCGCCCGCCAAAGGAGCGGTGGAGCCACAGCGCTCAGCGCGTGGCTTCTCCGGGCCTCAATCTATGCCAAGCCTCTTGCGCAGGTCGGCATTCTCAGTGCGCAGTTTTTCCGCCAGGAGTTTTCGCAGCTTCTGGTTCTCGGCGTCGAGCTTCACCAGTTCGGCGAACTCGTCGCTGGCCGACGCGGGCTTTTTGCTCGTCTTATCATCCGCCTTTAAGCTACCCTTCCAGTTATAGTAGGTCTGCTCGGATATTCCTGC
Organism: Ensifer sp. ENS08; assembly: GCF_014852195.1. Classification (NCBI taxonomy): domain Bacteria; kingdom Pseudomonadati; phylum Pseudomonadota; class Alphaproteobacteria; order Hyphomicrobiales; family Rhizobiaceae; genus Ensifer; species Ensifer sp. ENS08. The sequence continues at coordinate 156,893 of NZ_JACVBF010000005.1, read as the reverse complement.
GCTTTTAATCGCATCTTTGATCGTGCTCGTGCCGTCTGCGACCTGGGCCCCGATCTGCCTCAGCTTCTCGAGTTTATCTTGTTCGCTGAACTTACGGGACTTGGTGGGTTGCGTTGATGCTGTTGCCTTCGAAGTCGCCCGTGTGGTTTCCCCAGCCGCTTTCTGACGCTTCGTCGCGCTTCGCTTTGCTCGCTCGGGTGTGTGCACAGTCGTTGCGTCCTCCGCAACCAGGGTGGTTGGCGTCGTGTTTTCGTCAGGCATGAGTGATCCCTTTTTTATGGTCGCCCTTTTTTCAACCGAGTGAAGACCAGAGTCAACATTACTTGCCGGTCGATTTTTGGTGCCGATCCAATAGGGTATACGGATTGGCTAGATGTTTTCCATGCCGGAACAGCTCGACGTTAGACCCGAGGGTCGAGATCGGCGTTCGCCAATAGGGCTTCCATTGCACTGCTGGCTCAACGGTTGTCGATGGGGCGGCGTAGCACTTCCCCATCGACAACAAGGTTCAAATTGCGTGTATTGGCATCTGCACTCATCTTGCCTTTGCTTTGCCAAGGACAGATGTGACGGCCTCGACCGCCGCTTTCACCACAACATTGGCCTCATCCTTTGTGAGGCAAAGCGGTGGCGCAAAGCCGAGGATATCACCTTGCGGCATGGCCCGCCCGATGACGCCGCGCTCAAGCAGGGCAGCCGCAACTTGCGGGCCGATCTTCTTTGCCGGATCGAAAAATACCCGGTCGTCCTTATCCTCGACGAACTCAATTGCGGCCATCAGGCCATCGCCACGTATTTCGCCCACATGTCTGTGGTCAGCGAGTGCCTTCGTCAGTTCAAAGCGGAAATAAGCGCCCGTGCTGTCGGCATTTTCAACCAGGCCCAACTCGTCGATCAGTTCGAGGTTGGCGACCCCCGCGGCCGCACAGATCGGATGGGCGGAATAGGTCCAGCCATGGCCGATCGCGCCCAGTTCGTCAGATCCTTGCACCAGCACCCGCCACATCTTATCCGATACGATCGTGCCGGAAAGCGGCGCGTAGGCCGAGGTCAGACCCTTGGCAATGGTGATGAGGTCGGGCTTCATGCCGTAGTGGTCCGATCCGAACATGGTGCCGAGGCGGCCGAAGCCGGTCACCACCTCGTCTGCGACGAGCAGGATGTCGTATTTTTCGAGCACAGCCTGGACCTTCTGCCAGTAGCCCTTCGGCGGCGGCACGATGCCGCCAGTACCGAGGATCGGCTCGCCGATGAGGGCGGCGATCGTCTCCGGTCCTTCCGCAAGGATCATCTCCTCGAGCTTGTCGGCGCAATATTGCGAGAACTGCTCTTCATCCATCGAGCGATCGGGGCGTCGGAAGAAGTAGGGTGCTTCGGTGTGCAGGATCGGCGCGCGCGGCAGGTCAAAGGCGTTGTGGAATAGATGCAAGCCGGTCAGGGAGCCCGTCATGACGCCGGAGCCGTGATAGCCGCGCCAGCGGGAGATGATCTTCTTCTTTTCCGGCCGGCCAAGGATGTTGTTGTAGTACCAGATCAGCTTGATGTTGGTCTCGTTGGCATCGGAGCCTGAAAGACCGAAATAGACGCGGCTCATGCCCGCCGGCGCACGATCGATGATCATCTTGGAAAGCGTGATCGACGCTTCCGTACCGTGGCCGACATAGGCATGATAATAAGCAAGGTTCTTCGCCTGCTCGGCGATCGCGTCTGCGATCTTCTGCCGGCCGTAGCCCACATTGACGCAATAAAGGCCAGCAAAGGCATCGAGGCTCGTCCTGCCGCTGGTGTCGGTAATATACACACCTTCGCCGCCGCCGATCACCCGGGTCGGTGTTTCACCACGCGCATGCATGCCCATATGCGTGGAGGGGTGGAAGAAGTGATCACGGTCCCAGGCGCTGAGTTCGTTGCTTTTTTCGAGCATGGTCTTTCCTTTCGCGTATGAAATGTGGCGCCTGCGCTCAGGCGGCCGTGTCGATGCAGAGATATTTGAGTTCGGTGAAGGCCTCGATGCCGTGGCGGGAGCCTTCGCGGCCAAGGCCCGACTGTTTCCAGCCGCCGAAGGGGATCGGTCCACCGGTGATTTTCACCCGATTGATCGCGACCATCCCGTACTCCAAAGCCCGTGCAAGACGCATCTGGCGCGCTCCGTTTTCGGTGACGACATAGGCGACGAGGCCGTACTCGGTGTCGTTTGCCCGGGCGACTACTTCGGTCTCGCTGTCGAAGGCGGTGACCGCGGCAACCGGGCCGAAGGTCTCCTCACGCATGATCAGCGCATCGTCCGGTACATCCGTCAAAAGGGTCGGCTCGAAGAACAGAGCGCCTGTCTTGTGGCGCTTGCCGCCCGCCAGCAGCTTTGCGCCGCGCTTCAGCGCATCGGCGACCTGTTCTTCCACCTTGGCGATGGCACGCTCGTGCATCAGGGGGCCGATCTCGGCGTCTGGTTCGAGGCCCGAGGCAACCTTCAGCGCTTCGATGCGAGCCTTGAACGCCCGCGTGAAGTCCGCAAGTGCAGGGCGCTCGACATAAATGCGGTTGGCGGCGAGGCAATCCTGCCCGGATGTGGCGAACTTCGCCGCCATTGCGATGTCGGCAGCCTTCTCGATGTCGGCATCGGCAAAGACGATCAATGGTGCATGGCCACCGAGCTCCATCACCATCCGCTTCATGGTGTCAGCGCACTGGCCCGCAATCAGCTTGCCGATCTGCGTCGAGCCGGTGAAGCTCATGGCGCGAATACGCGGATCGGCATTCATGCGGCCGACGATCGTGGCGGCATCGCCGGTCACCACATTGAAGACGCCTGCGGGAAGCCCAGCCCGCTCGCCAAGTTCGGCAAGGGCGAGCGCTGAAAGCGGCGTTTCGCTGGAGGGATGCGCAACGACCGTGCAGCCGGCGGCAAGGGCAGCTGCGGCCTTCCGGGTGATCATGGCTGAGGGGAAGTTCCACGGCGTCACGATCCCGACGACACCCAGCGCCTCGCGCCGCACGATCATTTCGGCTCCGGGCAGATGGCTGGTGACGCTTTCCGCATTCAGCCGCTTTCCTTCCTCCGCGTACCATTCGACGAAGGAGGCCGCGTAGTCGATTTCACCGCGCGATTCGGCGAGTGGTTTGCCCTGTTCCAGCGTCATCAAGAGCGCAAGGTCCTCGCGCGCCTCCAGTATCAGGTCGTGCCACTTGCGAAGAATAGCGGAACGCTGCTGCGGCAGCATGCTGCGCCAGGCGGGCAGTGCGTCACTCGCCGCCGAGATGGCTTCTGCGGCCTCATCGGCACCAAGGGCTGCGACCCAGGCAAGCGTCGCCGACGAGGCAGGGTCCGTCACCTTGAAGCTTGCGCCGTCGCGGCTAGCAATCCAGCGCCCCCCGACATAGGAGAGCTCCCTTAAGAGGTGCGGATCGGCAAGGCGGGCAAGCGCGTCGTGAAAGGTCGTGCGGGCAAATACGGCGGTCATGGCAGCCTCCTCTTGGTGTCTGGAGGGAGTCTGCCAGAGGGCGAGGGACAGATTGTCCATTGCCGGGGTGGGCGTCAGAGACTTTGGCTAAAGATTGGCCCGGCCGTAGACAATCTCTCTATTCGGAAGGGGGAAGCAACGTCTCGAGTGGAAGCACGGTCTCCTCCTTCACCGTCTTGGTGACGATGTAGGTGAAGTAGCGGTCGATGCCGAGCTCACGGTCAAGCAGGCTGTCGACAAGGCGCTGGTACGCATCGATATCACGCGCCACGATCTTCAGGATGTAATCGACGCCACCGCCGACCGACCAGCAGGCCACGATTTCGGGCGTTGTCGCGACAGCCCGTTCGAAGCGTTCGAAATCCACTTGCCGATGATTGGCGAGCGTCACCTCCATCATCACGCTGGCAACAGGCGCAACGCGTCGCACCGCAACACGCGCGTGATATCCCGTGACGATGCCGGCCCTTTCCAGCTTGCGCAGGCGCAGCCAGCAGGGCGTTGGTGAGAGACCCGCCCGTTGCGCCAGCGCCAGCTTGGTGATGCGTCCGTTCTGCTGGATCGCCTCCAGGATACGCAGGTCGATGGCGTCGAGTTTCATTCGGGGCGCCCTCCGGGCGGGGATCGCGTCAAAGCGGAGGAAAAGACAATGGGAAACCATTTTGGCATTGTCAATTGAACTGATTTTGAGCACTGTCGAAATCATGACAAATTGGCGACCCGACATATCCCAGTTGCGCCGGCCGGCCTATCTCTCCCTCGCCGAGCAGATCGCCCGCGCCATCCAGGAAGGGCATCTGCCGAACGGGACGCGCCTGCTGCCACATCGCAAGCTCGCCGACGACCTGAAACTTTCCGTGCAAACCGTCAGCCGCGCCTATGACGAACTGATCCGACGAGGGCTCATTTCCGGAGAAATTGGTCGCGGTTCCTTCGTGCAGACAAGGCCGAAGGAGCCTGAGCCACCCTACCTGCCGGAGCGTCTTGGCGAGCTGGTGGATCTCTCGATCCTGAAACCTGTTTGCGAGCAACTCCATCTGGAGCGCATGCGCGCAGCCTTCGGGTGGCTGGCGGAGAACCTGCCGTCAAGTTCGGCGCTTTCCTTCCGGCCGAATATGGTTTTCCCGCGCCATCGCACCGTCGCGGCCGAGTGGCTGTCGCGGTGCGGTCTCGATGTATCGCCCCTCAATATCAGTCTGACGAATGGCGCAACCTCAGGCATGACAGTGGCGCTGATGAGCGTCGCTCCGCCGGGCTCGACCGTTGCGACCGAGGCGATCAGCCACCACACGCTCGTGCCGCTTTCCAGCTACCTTGGCCTTCATCTCGAGGGCTTGCCGATCGATCGCGAAGGCATGATCCCCGAGGCGTTGGATGAAGCTTGCCGCACCGGCGTCATCCGCGCCGTCTTTCTCCAGCCCTCGGTGATCAATCCGACCGCGGCGTTGATGGGGCCTGAGCGCCGGCAGGCGCTTGCTGAGGTCGCACGACGCCACGATATCGCGATCATCGAGAACGACATCCTGGGGCCGCTTGTGGAAGGTCGGGCGCCGCCGATTGCGGCCTATGCGCCGGAGCGCACCCTCTACGTCACCAGCTTCACAAAGATCACGGTACCGGGCCTGCGCATCGGCTATCTTGCCGCTCCGGATCGCTATGTCGCAGCGGTTGCCAACCGCCATCTCGTCTCCAACTGGATGGCGACGCCTTCAATCGCCGAGATCGCAACACTTTGGGTCAGCGACGGCACGGCGATGGAACTCGTCAATTGGCAGCGCCGGGCACTTGGCGTTCGTCACGCGATCGCCGAGGATGCGCTTGCGGGCTTGCCCTATTATAGCCATCCGCAGAGCCTGCATGTGTGGCTACCCTTACCGGAAGGGCATGCGGAGGAAGGTTTCGTATCCCAGGCGCGTCTGCGCGGTGTCGCTATTGCGCCCGGCTCTTCGTTCCGCACGGCCGACCAGGGTTGGCAGCCGGCGGTGCGCATTTCGCTCGGCTCGACCACCGAGCAGGAATTGCGCACCGGACTTGGCATTCTCGCCTCACTCGCCAGCGGAAATCCAGAAGCGCTGTTGCTCGCGATTTGAGTGAACTGCCTTGCAAATGGGCGATGTCAGAATAATTGTACTGATATTATTATTGACATTGACATGATTTTGTTTGCCGCGCATCGTTGCTCCATCACTTGTCTCAATAGGGAGAGACATGCATGGCAGCGCCGATCATCCGCATCGACAACATCACCAAACGCTACGGTCCCTTGACCGTACTCGACGGTTTGTCGATGGACGTGCTGCCGGGTGAAAAGTTGGCGCTTATCGGTCCCTCCGGATCGGGCAAGACAACGATCCTGCGCATTCTCATGACATTGGAGGCGATCAGCGGTGGCCATATCGAGGTCGACGGCGACCAGCTCTATCATATGCCGAAGAACGGCAGCCTCGCGCCGGCCGACGACCGCCATCTGCACAAGATGCGCGAGAAGATCGGCATGGTCTTCCAGCACTTCAATCTCTTCCCGCACAAATGCGTGCTCGACAATGTCACGCTCGCGCCGATGCTGACGAAAGGCATGGCGAAGGCCGCGGCGGAGAAGCGGGCGATGGAGCTTCTCGACATGGTGGGCATGGCCGACAAGGCAAAGAGCATGCCCGCGCAATTGTCCGGCGGACAGAAGCAGCGCGTTGCGATCGCCCGGGCGCTGGCTCTTTCGCCAAAGATCATGCTGTTTGACGAGGTGACCTCGGCACTCGACCCGGAACTGGTCGAAGAAGTGCTGAATGTCATGCGCAAGCTTGCGGTCGAAACAGACATGACCATGCTGCTCGTCACGCATGAGATGGGTTTCGCCCATGATTTTGCCGATCGCATTCTCTTTTTCGACCGCGGCAAGATCGTCGAGGAGGGCAAGCCGGACGAGATTTTCCGCACTCCCAAGCAGGAACGCACGCAGACCTTCCTGCGCAAGATCATCGCGGCAGGGCACCGCGTCTGAGCGGCTTTGCCGCCCGGAAACAAGGCTCCAAACAAAAACCCGGGACAGCCAGAGGAGTTCGCAACTATGAGCATGAGAACCTATTTGACCATAACCGCCAGCGCGGGCGCCCTCACGGCAATGGTTGCCGCAGCGCCAGCCTGGGCCGACGGCAAGCTTGAGGAACTGAAGGAACAGGGTTTCGCCCGTGTCGCCATCGCCAACGAACCGCCCTTCACGGCAGTTGCCGCCGACGGCAAAGTTTCTGGCGCAGCTCCGGACGTCGCGCGTGAGGTCTTCAAGCGCCTCGGTGTCGAAGACATCGTCGCCTCGATCTCGGAATATGGCGCGATGATCCCGGGTCTTCAGGCCGGCCGTCATGATGTCATCACTGCCGGCCTCTTCATGAAGCCGGAACGTTGCAACGCGGTTGCCTATTCAGAACCGATCCTTTGTGACGCCGAAGCCTTCGCGCTGAAAAAGGGCAACCCGCTGAAGCTCAAGAGCTACAAGGATATCGCCGACAACCCGGACGCCAAGATCGGCGCGCCAGGTGGCGGTACGGAAGAAAAGCTCGCGCTCGAAGCCGGCGTCCCGCGCGATCGTGTCATTGTCGTTCCGGATGGCCAGAGCGGCCTGAAGATGCTGCAGGACGGCCGTATCGACGTCTATTCGCTGCCGGTGCTTTCCATCAACGCTCTTGTCGCCAAGGCGAACGACCCCAGTGTCGAAGTCGTGGCGCCGGTTGAAGGCGCGCCGGTCTATTGCGACGGCGCGGCCTTCAAGAAGGGCGAGGAAGCCTTGCGCGATGCCTTCGACGTGGAACTCGCAAAGCTCAAGCAGTCGGGCGAGTTTGCCAAGATCATCGAACCCTATGGCTTCTCTGCCGCGGCCGCGATGTCGACGACCCGCGAAAAGCTCTGCGCCGCCAAGTAAGGCCGCAGCAATCGGGCCTCTTCCCAAACCGGGGAGAGGCAGTCCGCTCCCTCGTATATGGAAGAACGATGACCGACTGGTCCGGCTACATAGGGCTGATCCTTGAAGGCGCGCTCGTGACGCTTGAGCTTACCGTGCTCGGCTCCTTGCTCGCGCTCGTCATGGCATTCGTCGCGGGTCTTGGACGCGTCAGCCGCATTTTCGTGGTTCGCGCGCTTGCCACCACCTATATCGAGTTTTTCCGCGGCACGTCGATCTTCGTCCAGCTGTTCTGGGTCTACTTCGTGCTGCCATTCGCCGGCGTCACCTTGTCGCCGCTTCAGGCCGGCGTACTGGCGCTGGGACTGAACGTGGGAGCCTATGGGGCGGAGGTCGTGCGCGGCGCGGTCAAAGCGATCGGCCGCGAGCAACGCGAGGCCTGCATAGCGCTCAATCTCTCGCGCTATCAGTCGATGCGTTACGTTGTCCTTCCGCAGGCCCTGCCGCTGATGCTTCCGACCTTCTGCAACAACGCGATCGAGCTCTTGAAGGGTACGGCCGTCGTGTCGCTGATCTCGCTCACCGACATGACCTTTCAGGCCCAGGTGGTCCGCGCCCAGACCGGCAGCACGCTCGTTCCTTTCGCAACGATTCTCGTGCTCTACTTCCTGATGGCACTCGCCATCTCCAACGGCATGCGCTGGCTGGAACGCCGGGTAACACGTGGCCTTGATGGCGTGAGGACCTGACGATGGAATGGGACTGGAATTTCGTTTGGGAAATCATGCCGACCCTGCTTGAGGGTCTGAAGATCACCATATTGGCAACCGTTTTCGGCGCGGCACTCGCTGCCATCATCGGCCTCGTCTTTGCCATCCTGCGCATGACCGCGCCTAAGCCGATTGCGAAGGTCACGGGCTTCATCGTGGAGTTCATTCGCGGCACGCCGCTCCTGGTCCAGCTCTACTTCATCTTCTTCGTGTTGCCGGATATTGGCGTTCGCCTGCCGGCAATGCTCGCCGGCATCATCGGCCTTGGGCTCCACTATGGCACCTATGCGGCGGAGGTCTACCGCGCCGGTATCGAGAACGTGCCGCGCGGCCAATGGGAGGCGGCCAAGGCGACGAACCTCACCGGCCGCCAGACCTGGGTCCACGTCATCCTGCCACAGGCGATCCCGCCGATGATCCCGGCGCTGGCCAACTATCTGATCGCCATGTTCAAGGAGACACCGCTCCTTTCCGCCATCACAGTGCTCGAACTGATGAACCAGGCGAAAAGCGTGGCCAACAGCAGCTATCGCTACATCGAGCCGATGACGCTGGTCGGGGTCTTCTTCCTGATCATGAGCCTGATCTCCGTCGTCTTCCTGCGCTGGCTGGAAGAACGATACGCCCAAGTGGAGGAGCGCTGATGCGAGCGGTCGATCTTACACTTTCCTCGCGCATGCCGAAGCTGGATGAGCGTCCGCTCGACAAGCGCATCGGCCTGATCATCCTTGCGACCGACCACACCACGGAAGTGGACTTCCATCGCATGGTGGCAAGCGAGCAGATTGGCGTCTATGCGACGCGCATTCCCTACGCGAACCCGGTGACGCCGGAGAACTTGCGCGCCATGCAGCCCTCGCTGACATCGGCGGCCGCACTGATCCTGCCGGACGAACCTCTAGACATCGTCATGTATTCCTGCACCTCCGCGTCCGTCGTCATCGGCGACGCGCAAGTCAAGGCGGCGGTCCATGCGGCCAAGCCAAGTGCTTCCGTCGTCACGCCGACTGCGGCGGCGGCCTCTGGCCTCAAGGCGTTCGGTGCCAAGCGGATTTCCGTACTGACGCCCTACACGATCGAGACCAGCGAGCCGATGGCTAACTATTTCGTGTCGCTTGGCTTCGACATCGCCCGTTTCACTTGCCTCGGTCTTGATGACGACCGGGAGATGGCGCGCATTTCTCCGGACGAAATCGTCGCCTTTGCGAAGCAAGCGACGGCGCCAGACAGCGACGCGCTTTTCATATCGTGTACGGCGGTGCGCGCGGCAGGCGTCGCGGCCGAGATCGAGGCCGTCATCGGCAAGCCGGTCGTTACCAGCAATCTCGCCACCGCCTGGGCCTGCCTGCGCCTCTGCGGCAATGAGACGGCACGGCCGGATCTCGGGCAACTCATGACACTTGCCTATTTGGACCGCTAGCGATGTCGAACCTTCCCGTGACAGTGGCGGATATCGAACAGGCGGCGCGGCGCATAAAGGGCCGGGTCTTGAATACGCCATTCGTGCTTTCCGCTTCGCTCTGCGAACGCTTCGGTGTGCCCGTCGGCCTGAAGCTTGAGCACCACCAGACGACAGGCAGCTTCAAGCTCCGCGGCGCCACGAATGCCGTGCTCTCGCTGACGTCGGAAGAGCGGGCGAGGGGTGTCGTCGCCGCCTCGACCGGCAATCACGGCCGGGCGCTCGCCCATGCCGCCAAGGCCGAAGGATCAGTCGCGACAATCTGCGTGTCCAGGCTCGTGCCCAACAACAAGGTGTCGGACATCCGAAGGCTTGGGGCCAATGTCCTGATCGTCGGCAAATCGCAGGACGAAGCCCAGCTTGAGGTGGATCGGCTGGTGGCTGAAGAGGGTCTCGTCATGGTGCCACCCTTCGATAATCGAACGGTCGTTGCCGGGCAGGGCACACTCGGTCTGGAGATCGTCGAGGCAATGCCGGATGTGGCGACGGTTTTTGTGCCGCTTTCCGGCGGTGGGCTTGCGGCCGGTGTCGCGGCGGCCGTGAAAGGGCGGTCACCGAAGACCCGCGTCATCGGCCTTACGATGGAACGTGGCGCGGCGATGAAGGCGAGCCTTAACGCAGGGCGGCCGGTGCAAGTCGAGGAGGTGGCAAGTCTTGCCGATTCCCTCGGTGGCGGCATCGGCCTTGATAACACCGTGACCTTCGAAATGTGCCGCGCGCTGCTCGACGACGTGATCTTGTTGTCTGAAGCCGAGATCGCGGCTGGTATGCGGCATGCGTATTCCCAGGAGCGCGAGGTGATCGAGGGGGCAGGGGCCGTTGGCATCGCGGCCTTGCTTTCCCGCCGGTTTGGCCGGCTGGAGGGGCCGGTGGCGGTCATCCTCTCCGGCCGCAATGTCGACATGGACCTGCATCGACGGGTCATCAATGGCGGGGTCGATCCGCTAGCGGAGGCCGCGGCATGACGACGATGAGAATTCTTACCGAGGCGGAACTCAGGCGTATCGTTCCGCTCGATCTCGATGCCATTGCCTGCGTCGAAGGAGCGTTTCACGCGCTTGCCACCAAAGCGGTGGCGATGCCGCCGATCCTGAGGCTCGACATCCCTGAAGAGCGCGGTGAGGTCGATGTTAAGACGGCTTACGTGCCCGGTCTCGACGGTTTCGCCATCAAGATCAGCCCCGGCTTCTTCAATAATCCGAAGATCGGCCTGCAGAGCACCAGCGGCCTGATGGTGCTGCTTTCGGCGAAGACCGGCCTGGTAGAGGCCGTCCTGCTCGACAACGGTTACCTGACGGATGTGCGCACAGCGGCGGCCGGCGCGGTCGCGGCTCGACAACTTTCGCGCCCGGATGCCGCGGTTGTCGCCATCTTCGGCGCCGGCATGCAGGCAAGGTTGCAGCTTGAGGCCTTAAGTCTGGTGCGGCCGATCCGCGAAGCGCGCATCTGGGCGAGAGATGCTGCTAAAGCCGAGGCCGTCGCTGCGGACTTGACGGTGAAGCTCGGCTTTCCGGTTCGGGCGGAGGCCGACGGCCGGGCGGCTGTCGATGGTGCGGAGATCATCGTCACCACCACGCCTTCCGAAACACCGGTGCTTCGGGCCGAATGGCTCCAGCCTGGCCAGCATGTCACGGCCATGGGGTCGGACGCCGAGCACAAAAACGAGATCGAGCCCGCCATTGTCGCCACCGCCGACCTCTATGTCGCCGATAGCCTGAAGCAGACGCGCAGGCTCGGCGAATTGCATCATGCCATCGAAGCGGGCCTCGTGACGGAGGATACGATCTTCCCCGAACTCGGCGAGATCGTCGCCGGGCGCAAACCGGGCCGCAGCGGCCCCGAGCAGATCACCGTGGCGGACCTTACCGGCACGGGCATTCAGGACACCGCCATAGCTACGCTTGCCGGCGCCCGCGCGGCAATGGCGGGCGCCGGCACGATCTTCGAGAGTTGAGACCGGCTTTTCGCCGGGTATAGAGGAAAAACCGATGAAACAAGCGAACCTGAAGTTCTCGCTTCCGGAGTATGAAACGCGTCTTCAAAAAACGCGAAAAGCGATGGAAGCCAAGGGCATCGACGTGCTGATCGTCAGCGATCCGTCGAACATGAACTGGCTGACCGGCTATGACGGCTGGTCTTTCTACGTGCACCAATGCGTCGTCGTGCCGCCGACGGGCGAGCCCATCTGGTATGGCCGCGGCCAGGATGCCAACGGCGCCAAATTCACCGCCTACCTCAAACACGAGAACATCGTCGGCTATCCGGACCACTATGTGCAGTCCACCGAGCGCCACCCGATGGATTACCTCTCGGCCAAGCTCGCCGAACGGGGCCTCGACAAACTGACGATCGGCGTGGAGATGGACAATTACTGGTTCTCCGCCGCCGCCTTCGCTTCACTTGTGAAGCACCTGCCGAATGCGCGTTTCATCGATGCGACCGCACTCGTCAACTGGCAGCGCGCGGTCAAGAGCGAGGCCGAAATCCGCTACATGCGCAACGCCGCAAGGATCGTCGAAAAGATGCATGAACGCATCTTCGACAAGATCGCGGTCGGCATGCGCAAATGCGATCTGGTCGCGGAGATTTACGATGCCGGTACCCGAGGGGTCGATGGCATCGGCGGCGATTATCCAGCAATCGTCCCGCTGTTACCTTCGGGCGTGGAGGCTTCCGCGCCGCACCTGACCTGGGACGACCGGCCGATGAAGAGAGGCGAAGGTACGTTCTTCGAGATTGCCGGCTGCTACCACCGTTATCACGTGCCGCTGTCGCGCACCGTCTTTCTCGGCAAGCCGACACAGGCGTTCCTCGATGCCGAGAAGGCGACGCTGGAAGGCATGGAGGCAGGCCTCGAAAAGGCACGGCCCGGCAATACCTGCGAGGATATCGCAAACGCTTTCTTCGCCGTGCTGAAGAAGTACGGCATCGTGAAGGACAATCGCACAGGCTACGGCATCGGCGTTTCCTATCCGCCGGACTGGGGCGAGCGCACGATGAGCCTGCGTCCAGGTGACCGCAGCGAACTCAAACCCGGCATGACTTTCCACTTCATGACGGGCCTCTGGCTCGAGGACATGGGCTTTGAGACCACGGAAAGCATCCTGATCACCGAGAGCGGTGTCGAGTGCCTCGCCAACGTGCCGCGCAAACTGCTCGTGAAGGATTGAGCCATGCGGGAAATCAACCTTCGTCCTTCGCCGATCAGTTCTACGGTCGATTTTTCGGCCGAGGGCGTTCAGCATGGTTTCCTGCGTCTGCCTCACAGCCGCGACGATTCCGCCTGGGGCTCGGTGATGATCCCGGTGACAGTCGTGAAGAACGGGGAGGGCCCGACGGCCCTTCTCACCGGCGGCAACCACGGCGATGAGTATGAGGGCCCGATTGCGCTCTTCGATCTCGCCCGCACGCTGAAGGCCGATGACGTCACGGGCCGCGTCATCATCGTGCCGGCGATGAACTATCCGGCCTTTTTGGCCGGCACCCGCACCTCGCCGATCGACAAGGGCAACATGAACCGAAGCTTTCCAGGCACGCCGGACGGCACGGTCACCCAGAAGATCGCGGACTATTTCCAGCGCACGCTGTTACCGCTTGCCGAGATCGTGCTCGACTTTCATTCAGGCGGAAAGACGCTCGACTTTCTGCCTTTCTGCGCCGCCCATGTGCTGCCAGACAAGGCACAGGAGGAAAAATCCTTCGAACTCGTCAGGGCCTTCGGCGCCCCATGGTCGATGAAGATGCTGGAGATCGATGCCGTCGGCATGTACGACACGGCGGCGGAGGAGATGGGCAAGGTCTTCATCACCACCGAGCTCGGCGGTGGCGGCACGGCGACGGCCAGGAGCGCGCGTATCGCCAAGGCGGGCGTTTCCAACGTGCTGAAGGCGGCAGGTATCTTGAAAGGGGCAGTCGAAAGCGGTGAAACCACGTGGCTCGACATGCCCGACGGCAACTGCTTTTGCTTTGCCGAGGACGGCGGCCTTGTCGAACCGTTCGTCGATCTCGGCGACCAGGTGAGGAGCGGGGAAATCGTCGCCCGCATCTATCCGATCGGCCGTACAGGCGACGAACCGCTGAACATACGGGCAAAGATGGACGGCATCCTCGTCGCTCGCCATTTCCCCGGCCTCGTCAAATCCGGTGATTGCGTCAGCGTGCTCGCAACTATTGTCGCGGCATAGGGCTTAAGGACCACCGGCGACCGTCGCGTGCGAGCCATCCCCTAACCGAAAGGAGACGCCTCGCTGACGTCAATAAAACAAGGCCAGGATTTCTAACGCGCCCTGCGGAATTGGCTAACGTCAAGGTCGGACAGTTCGCTCCAAGCGTGTTCGAATTTCGAACTCGCAGATTGCCAGGGTGGCATTGCTCTCCTGGCAGTCACGCGGGCCAGAACGACGCCGCCGGCTCGTTCGACAGTCACGATGACGCTACGGTGCCTGTCGTCTTCAGCGATCTTGTCGGCGATCGACCTGCCATTGGTCACCGCCTGACTGTCATTGGCGTGAAACGCTCCATGGTCATCGCGACTGATCCTGCCGGACAGGTGAATATGAAAGAGGTATCGGGGCATGTTGCCGCTCGAGCAATGATAACTTTTCTACTTCTTAGCAGTCTCGTTGATCTATTGCGCGTGACAGTTGCGTGACATGGCTTGTGGGGCGTGACGCAGCCATCCATCGATGGCAGGTGAGGTGCGGCCACGCTTGAGAGTGGCCGTGTGGTTGACCTCATCATTTTACGGCTCCGCGCTCCCGACACACGGGTCTCGTCCGTCGAACGTGGTGCGCGCCAGGCAGAGGCGCTTTCGTATCCTGCTACCTCTTACGCTCTTTTCGCGTGAGGGCTGCTCCTTGGTACGGCGACTGTGGAGCGTTCAACCAAGCGGACGCCGAGATTGACCCGGCGCACATTGATTTCGGGGTCGTTGATCCGTTCCAGCAGGAGTTGGATGCCGGCACGGCCAAGCTCACCCCGGTCGATCCGCATCGTCGTCAGCGGCGGGCGGCTGTGCCGGGCGATCGCGATATCGTCGACCCCGATGATCGAGAAGTCTTCCGGAACCGAGTGACTACTCGCTTCGAGAGCTTGCATGACGTTGATCGCGATTAGATCGGTGCTGCAGAAGAACGCGGTTGTGTCGGTGAAACGCCCCTGCTTTATGGCCTGCCGTATCGCCGGCGTGGTGTCGGGCTCTTGCAGGCCCATGCGACCGAGATCAAAGATGTGTCTATTTTCGTCGAAGGCAATTCCGGCCTCCTCCAGCGCGATCCGGAAGCCTTCAAGGCGCCGGCGTAGCGACAGGCGGTGGGGGATTGTCACGTGCACGATCTCGCGGTGGCCGGCCGCAAGTAATCTTTGTGCAGCGAGCCAGCCGGCAGACCAGTTGTCGGGCAGCACGCATGAGAGCCGCATCGTCCGGTCCATGCCGTTGATGATGACGGCCGGGATGCCGCTATCGACGATCCTGTCGATCATGACGGGATGGTCCATGCCGAGCACGACAAGGGCGCCCGGGCGAATGTCGCGCAGAATGTCAGAGATTTCGCTGATCGCGATCTCCGCATCCAGCGAGACAAGCCTGACGTCGATCCTGAGCGAGCTTGTGCTGGCCTCTGCAAGCACGCCCTGGATCACGTCCTCGTAGAAAGCCGAACTGGCATAAAACTGTGCCGGCATCACCAGCACAGTGCTCTCGACGCCGGCGCGGATCAGCGAGCGGGCCGCCCGGACCTGGTAGCCCAGGCGCTCCGCATGATCGAGGATCTTGCGCCGGCTTTCGTCGCCGACGCCACCGCGATTGTTGAGCACCTTCGATACGGACGCGACCGAAACGCCCGCGGCGTCGGCGATGTCCTTAAGTGTCGGGGCGTTCGATTCGTCATCCATTTCGACGAAGGTTCCTATCTGGCCGGAGTGGGCGAGATTGATCGCGGCTGCATGGTCATGATCGTCCACTACCAGAAGAAGCGCGTGTGCCCAAGCGAACGCATCAGCGCCTCCATGAAATAATAGTCGCCGTAGGGCAGCATCGCATCGGAATAGCCGGCGCTGGCATGGGCTGCGCCATGGGCGAGCAGCCCTTCGGCCTTGGGATCGCCCGTCAGATCGCAAGTGTCGAGCAGGCCGCCGATCAGGCGATCGCCAAATGCGTACCAGCGTTGTGCCTCCTCCGGTTCACAAAGCCCCGCGAGGATGAAGATGCCGGCCGCCATGATCGCGCCGGCGGAACTGTCGCGGGGCGCTGACTTGGCATCGGGAACCGAATAGTCCCAGACGGGGACGCCGTCGTCGCCCATCAGAGCTTCGGCCTTGGCAGCCAGACGTCTCGCGGCGTCGGCGAAGTGAGGGTTGCCGGTGGTTGCCGCGCACTGCGCATAGCCATGGATCAGCCAGGCCTGGCCGCGTGACCAGCAGGAATCGTCCGCATATCCTTGATGGGTCTCCCCGCGCAGGGGCTTACCGCTTGAAGGGTCGAACAGGAAGGTGTGGAAGCTTGTGTCGTCAGCGCGAACCAGGTGCTTCAGGGTTGTTTCGGCGTGGCCATCGGCGGCTTCGGCAAAATCGCCGCGGCCGGTCTCGCGGTGGGCCCAGTGTAGCAGCGCGAGGTTTTGCATCGTATCGACGATGACGCGCCCATTGACGAATTCGGAGCGAATGCCACCGTGGATCGAGCGAGCATTCCAGGCCTGGATATATCGTGCATCCGGGCGATAGCGCTCAAGCAGCCTCGCCGCAGCTTCAAGAGCGAGATCGCGAGCCTCCCGATCGCCTGTCAGCAGCCACTCCGCAACGCAGCTCAAAGAAAACTGGAAGCCGAGATCGTGGTCTTGCGCATCGCGATGGCGCAAGATGTCGCGAAAAATGGCGCGGCGGGCCCGGGCGGCGTTCAGGAAGCTGGGATCGCCCGTGAGTTCCAGCGCAAGCCAGAGCTGGCCGGCGTGAAAGCTCACGACCCAGTCAAAGGGCCCGCAATAGCTCCACGTCTGATCCGGCAGGCCAATCTTCGGATTGCGCAGACCGATTGTCGGCATGGTCTGGCGCAATTTGGCAATGCAGCGTTCCAAAGCCTGCTGGTGACGTTCGCGATTGGGGCGATTGCCAACCATTTCGACCGCGTTGAAGTAGCTGTTTCGTTCGATGCGCATGATAAGCCTCACGTTGGTTTCGTGAAGTTTTCGCACAAATACGATAATTTCGTCAACTACGAAACTTTCTGTTGACGGGAAAATTTCTAACCGCTAGGAGTCGGATGCTCGGGAGGAGCCGGGCATCGCTGGAGAGAGATACAATGTCCACATTAGGGACAACTGAAAGGCCGGCTGCCGGCAGCGGGTTCAGGCTCGCAGAGAGCCTGGCCGGGTACGGCTTTATCACGCCGTGGCTTATCGGCTTTTTTCTGCTGACGCTCGGGCCTGCTGTCGCCTCGTTCTATTTGTCTCTGACCGACTACAGCGGCCTTGGCGCAGCAAACTGGGTTGGCGCGGAGAACTACGTGCGCATCGCGACCGATGATCCGCGCTTCTGGACGGCGATGAACGTGACCTTCACCTTCGTGCTGCTGTCGGTTCCCTTGAAGTTGCTTTTTGCGCTTGCCGTGGCAGTGGCGCTGAACCGGGGGCTTGAAGGCCTGTCGCTCTTTCGTGCGATCTTCTATCTGCCGTCACTGGTCGGCGGCAGCGTCGCCGTGGCGGTCCTGTGGCGACAGGTGTTTGCCGGCGACGGATTACTCAATCAGGCGCTTAACGCGTTGTTCGGTTTCGAAGGGCCAAGCTGGATCTCGAACCCTTCGACGTCGCTTTATACGCTCGTTCTCCTGGCGGTTTGGCAGTTTGGATCCTCGATGATCATCTTTCTTGCCGGTCTGCGTCAGATCCCGCAGGACATGTACGAGGCGGCAAGCATAGATGGCGCCAGCAAGGCCCGGCAGTTCTTCAAGATCACCTTGCCGCTTTTGACGCCGGTGATCTTCTTTAATGCCGTGATCCTGACGATCGATGCCTTCAAGGCCTTCACCTCGGCCTTTGTCATCAGCGACGGAACCGGCGGTCCGATCGACTCCACGCTGTTTTACACGCTCTACCTCTACCAGGAGGCCTTCACCAATTTCCGCTTCGGCTATGCCTCGGCGCTGGCCTGGGTCCTGGTGCTCATCATCGCCTTCTTCACCGCCATGTCATTCCTGACAGCCAGGTACTGGGTTCACTACGATGACTGATGCCGCTCTTTCGACGACCACCATCGCTTCGCGCGCCGACGCCGGCGTATCTGGCACATCCCCGTGGAAACGTGCTCTGCTTTATGCGCTGCTCGTCGCGGTCAGCTTTCTCATGCTCTATCCGCTGCTCTGGATGGTCGCGAGCTCGTTCAAGCCGGACAGCGAGATCTTCACCTCGACGGGGCTGATCCCGACTGACCCGACAGTCGATGCCTATCGCCGCGGCTGGACCGGCTTGAGTATCGGCTTTGGCTGGATGTTCTTCAATTCGCTGGTGATTTCGCTGCTCGTCGTCATCGGCAACCTCATTTCCTGCTCGATGGCGGCCTATGCCTTCACGCGCCTACGTTTCAAGGGGCGCGGTTTCTGGTTCACACTGATGCTCGGCACCTTGATGATGCCGCAGCATGCGGTGCTGATCCCGCAATATGTGATGTTCCTGAAGCTTGGCTGGGTGAACTCCATCCTGCCACTGGTGGTGCCGAAATTCCTGGCGATCGACGCCTTCTTCATCTTCCTGATGGTGCAGTTTTTCCGGGGCATCCCGCGCGAGCTCGACGAGGCGGCCATCATGGATGGTTGCGGCCCGCTGCGCATCTTCCTGAAGGTGATCCTGCCGCTCTCAACGCCGGTGTTGGCGACGGCAGCCGTCTTCTCGTTCATCTGGACCTGGGACGATTTCTTTGCGCCGCTCATCTACCTGAATGACATCGAAAAATACACCGCCCAGCTCGGTCTGCGCACCTTCGTCGACTCCACCGGGACGTCGGACTGGGGTTCGCTCTTTGCCATGTCGACGCTGACGGTGCTGCCAATCTTCATCCTCTTCATGCTGTTCCAGCGACTGCTGATCGAAGGCATCGCGACAACCGGCATGAAGCGCTGACACCAACTGGAATTGAGAGATAGGGACGGAAACGATGACGACGCTGGCTTTGAGCAAGATCAAGAAGAGCTTTGGCAATCTCGACATCATCCGCGGCGTCGATCTGGCGATCGGCTCCGGAGAGTTCGTGGTTTTCGTCGGCCCATCGGGGTGCGGCAAGTCGACCCTTTTGCGCATGATTGCGGGGCTCGAGCCGATCAGCGGCGGCGAACTTTCCATCGGCGGCGAGCGCATGAACGAGAAGGAGGCGAGCCAGCGCGGCATCGCCATGGTCTTCCAGTCCTATGCGCTCTACCCGCATATGAGCGTCTACAAGAACATGTCCTTCGGTCTCGAAACGGCAAAGATGCCGAAGCCGGAGATCGACAAGCGGGTCCGCAAGGCCGCCGACATCCTGCAGATTACCCATCTGCTCGACCGCAAGCCGAAGCAACTCTCTGGCGGCCAGCGGCAGCGCGTAGCGATCGGCAGGGCAATCGTGCGCGACCCGAAGATCTTCCTGTTCGACGAGCCGCTGTCCAATCTCGATGCGGAGCTTCGCGTCCAGACGCGCGTCGAGATAGCCAAGCTGCACAAGGATATCGGCGCGACGATGATCTACGTCACCCATGACCAGGTGGAGGCAATGACGCTTGCAGACCGCATCGTCGTCTTGCGCGCCGGGGTCATCGAACAGCACGGCACGCCGCTCGAGATCTATAACCGGCCCGCCAACCGCTTCGTCGCCGGCTTCATCGGCTCGCCCAAGATGAATTTCCTCGATGCCGTCGCACGCGACATCCGCGACGGCGGTATCTCGATCGATGTTGCCGGCAGAATTGCGCGGCTCCCGATCGAGGAGCGCATCGCGGTTGGCACAAAGGTCAGCCTCGGCCTGCGGCCCGAACATATCGGTATCGACGCGACCGGCGGGCTCGAACTTGGCGCGCTGACGGTCGTCCATGTCGAGCATCTCGGCGGTCAGACCATCGTTTACGGGCGGCTCACCGACGGGCAGTCGCTGACGGTTGCTCTCGATGGCCAACGCCCGATCACTGCCGGCTCAACGCTGGACGTCCGGATTGCCGCGGAAAACTGCCACCTGTTCGACGGGGCCGGCGACCGCATCGGCCATTGATCGCAAAGAGAGATCTCAACGAACAAATCATGGAGGAGGAGAACATGATCAACAGACGCCATTTTTTGCGTAACGCCGCGCTTTTCGGGGCCGGCGCCACGCTCGCGACGATGCCCGCGTTCCGCGCCTTTGCGGAGGATTCCATGCGCCTTTATTGGTGGGGTACACCCAGCCGCGCCGAGCGCACGCTTGGCGTTGCCAAGCTCTTCGAGGCGGCGCATTCCGGCGCCAAGATCGTCGGCGAAGTGGGCGGGAGCGATTACTGGGCCAAACTGACGACGATGATCGCCGGTGGGAACGCCCCGGACATTTTCCAGCTCGAGCCCAGCCGCTTTGCCGATTATAGCCGCCGGTCCACCAACCTGCCGCTCAACGACTATCTCGGCAAGGTCATCCGCACGGACAAGCTGGTGCCAGGTGTGCTCGATCTTGGAACGGTCGACGGCAAGGTGACCGGTATGCCGTTGTCGCTGAACGCCTTTGCCATGATCTACGACGCTGAAGCGGTCACGAAAGCCGGGCTTATCCCGCCTTCGGCCAAAACCACCTGGGACGACTTCGCCAAGTTCTCGATCGACCTTACCAAGGCAATAGGCAAGAAGAACGTCTGGGCGGTTGGAAACGCGTCGCGCTACACATACGCCTTCGAGGCGTTTTTGCATCAGCGCGGCAAGAAGCTCTACACGGAAGCCGGAAAGCTCGGCTATGAGGCCAGCGATGCGGCCGATTGGTTCGGCTATTGGGAGAGCCTCACCAAGAACGGCGGCTGCGTCTCCGCCGAGATACAAGCGCTCGACAAGGTGCTGGTCGACAGCAACCCGCTGGCGACCGGCAACGCGGCCATCGCGATTGCCTTCTCAAACCAGCTCCCTGCCTTCCAGAAGATCTCCAAGAGCACGCTCGATATCACGTCGCTGCCGGTCAGCAGTGCGGATGGTCCCTCCGGGCTTTTCTATCGCCCCGGCTTGCACTGGTCGATCGCAAGCACCGCGAAGAACCCGGAACTCGCAGCGCAATTCATCGACTTTTTCGTCAACGACCTGGAGGCCGGCAAGATCCTTCAGGTCGAGCGCGGCGTGCCTGTAAACACCGACGTGCAGACCGCCGTTCTTCCCTCGATCGACGCCACGGCGAAAAAGACGGTCGACTATGTCAACGGCATTGCGGATCGCGTCGGCACCTACCCGCCGGCCGTGCCGCTCGGTGCTGGTGAACTTGACGAGCGCGTCTTCCGGCCGCTCGCCGACAAGGTCGCCTTCGGCCAGCTGACGCCGGCGGAAGCAGGCAACGAACTCGTCTCATCGGCCGACCGCATTCTCAAGGCCTGAGCATCCGCTCCACTTTGCCGGGCCGCGCGGGAAGTCATCCCCCCGCGCGGCAATGTTCGAACGGAAACCTTTGGCATGACCGACATGATCTTCCCCGAAACCCTGTTTAAACCGTGGGCGGGCAATCCGCTCAAAAGCCGCGCCGATGTCGAGGCCGCGCTCAAGGCGCTGGTGGAGCCGGTTGAACAATATCGGTCTGCCGGCGGCGCTCGCATCCGGCTGGATGCGCATGCGGCACATTTCGACCAGGCGTCCGCCGACTTGGAGGGCTATTCCCGTCTGCTCTGGGGCCTGGCACCGGCCGAGGTCGGCGGCGCAACGTGGATCGATTGGACGCCGATCGCGCGCGGTCTTGCCAATGGCTGTGATCCGGCCCATCCGGAATACTGGGGCGACCCGTTCGACCGCAGCCAGCGCCTCGTGGAACTCGCAGCGATCGGATTTGCACTGAGGCTCGTTCCAGACAAGCTCTGGGCGCCCCTGTCTACGGCCGAACGGCGAAACGTTGTTGCCTATCTGCTCAAAGGCCATGCCTGCGAATATGGCGACAACAATTGGAAGTTCTTCCGGTTGCTCGTCAGCATGGGTTTGAGACATGTCGGGGTCGATTGTGATCGAGAACTCGACAACCAGTACCGGCAGGAACTCGACGCGTTCTACCTCGGCGATGGCTGGTATCACGATGGGGATACGCGCCGCGCCGACCACTACATTCCCTTCGCCTTTCACTTCTATGGCCTGATCCTGGCGGCCCTCGATGGCGGCGACTGGACGAAAAGGTATCGGGAGCGGGCCCGACTGATCGCCGGAGACATGGCGAGATGGTTTGCCGATGACGGACCGGCGCTCTGCTTCGGTCGCTCGATGACCTATCGTTTTGCCATTGCCGGCCTCTTCGGCGCCATGGCGCTCGCAGGCGACGAGGAGATCCCCTTCGGACAACAGAAGGGTTACTTCCTGCGTCATCTGCGCTGGTGGGCGAAGCGCCCCTTCGCCGCGCGCGATGGCGTGATGCCCGTCGGCTACGCCTATCCCAACCTCATCATGTCGGAACCGTACAATTCCGCGCAATCGCCCTATTGGGCGCTGAAGGCCTTCCTTCCGCTGATGCTGCCGGCGGACCATCCGTTCTGGGCGAGCGATGAGGACGCCTGCCCACAGCGATCCGCCGTCTCCACGCAGCGCCATATCGGTTTCCTGATCGCCAATCCGGCAGGGGATGCCATTGCGCTCTCCTGTGGCCAGCACACGAGCGCCGAGAACACCTTCATCCGCTTCGCGCCTGAGAAATACGCGAAGTTCGCCTATTCGGGGCGATACGGCTTCAGCATCGAGAACGATCTCTGGCGGTTCGACAATTCCGTGCTCGAATCCATGATCGGCTTCAGCGATGACGGCGTGCATTTCCGCGTGCGCGAAACCAACGAAGAGGCGCTCGTCGCCAACAACCTTCTCTATGCGCGTTGGCGGCCCTTCGCCGATGTCTTGGTCGAGACCTGGCTTTACTGGGACGGCGATTTCCAGGTTCGGCTTCACCGCATCGACACGCCGCGGACGCTCGCCACGATCGAAGGCGGCTTTGCAGTCGGGCGAGACGCCGGCGAAGTTTGCAAACAGGGTGCCGGCCGCGCTGTCGTTGCCACGGCGACGGACCTGTCAGCCATCCTCGACATCGGTTCGACGAACCCTCGGGAGGGCCGCTGCCATATCGCTGCCCCAAACACCAACCTGGTTTCCGCAAAAACCTTGGTTCCGCAATTGCGCGGTACTGTTCCAGTCGGCGTCAGCACGCTCGCCGTCGCCGTGCTTGCGCAGGCCGATGCGACAGAGGGGACAAGGAAACTATCCCGCTTGCCTGCAGCACCCGACGTCGGAGCGCTGCGACGGCGCGTGTCCGAGACGGGGACAACCGTAACGCTGATGCGCGGCGTACCGCTCTGACATCCTCGATCCTGCCACAACGACCGAAAGACTTGATATGACGATCCCCGATTTTACATCCCGCCACGCCATCGATCCGCTTGCTGCCGCAGCGATGGGAACCGACGAGCTGCGTCACAATTTCCACATTGGCGGTTTGTTTGCGAGCGATCGCGTCAACCTCACCTATACCCATTACGACCGCATGGTGATCGGTGGGGCGATGCCGGTCGAGGCGGAGCTGACGCTCGAAGCCATCAAGCCGATGGGAACGAAGACGTTTCTCGAGCGCCGCGAGCTGATTGCCGTCAACATCGGCGGGCCGGGGCGGGCCGTCGTTTCCGGAAAGAGCCATGTGCTCGGTCCCCGTGACATGATCTATGTCGGCATGGGGTCGGACGTGGTGTTCTCGTCGGACGACCGGTCGAAGCCGGCAAAGTTCTATCTGTTGTCAGCCCCCGCGCACCGTACTTACCCGACAGCGCTTTTGACGATCGCGGGCGCGAAACGTCTCGATCTCGGCAGCCTGGAAACATCGAACGAACGATCGATCTTTCAGTTCACCAATGGGATCGAGACCTGCCAGCTGGTCGTCGGAATGACGGAACTGAAGGAAGGGTCGGTGTGGAACACGATGCCGGCGCACATCCATGATCGACGCATGGAGGTCTATCTTTATTTTGACCTTCCGGAGCCGGCGCGGGTTTTCCATTTTCTCGGAGAGCCTTCCGAAACCCGCCATATCGTGATGGCGAACGAAGAGGCGGTGCTGTCGCCGGTGTGGTCTATACATTCCGGTTGCGGCACCTCCAGCTATGCCTTCATCTGGGCGATGGCGGGGGACAATGTCGACTACACCGACGCCGACCCGGTCCCGATGGAGACGTTGCGATGAGCGATCTCTCGGCCTTCAGCCTCGACGGCAAGCGCGTGCTGGTTACGGGTGCCAACACCGGGATCGGCCAAGGCATCGCGGTATCGGTCGCCCGGGCTGGCGGCGAAGTGGTCGCGGTCGGACGCTCGTCCATGGCCGAAACAGTCGAAAAGGTCGAAGCGGCGGGCGGCCGGATCCAGCCGTTTGCCTGCGATCTTAGCGATGGAGAGGCGGTCAAAACGTTGCTTGACCGCGTCTGGGGACAGTGCGGCCCATTGGATGGACTGGTCAACAATGCCGGCATCATTCGTCGGTCGGCCTCCACCGAGCTCTCGGAGGCCGACTGGGATGACGTGATCGACCTCAATCTCAAGGCGGCCTTTCTTCTTTGCCAGGCCTATGGCCGAAAACTCCTGGACGAAAAGCGAGCCGGGCGCATCGTCAATATCGCCTCGTTGTTATCCTTCCAGGGCGGCATTCGTGTCGCATCCTATACGGCCTCAAAACATGGAGTGCTGGGCATTACCCGCATCCTTGCCAACGAATGGGCAAGCAAGGGCATCAACGTCAATGCGATCGCGCCTGGCTACATCGTCTCCAACAACACCGAGGCGCTGCGCGCGGATGCGAACCGCTCAGCGGCAATCCTTGACCGCATCCCGGCCGGTCGCTGGGGCACGCCCGATGATATCGGCGAGGCTGCCGTTTTTCTCTTGGCGCCGGCATCCCGCTACATGCATGGCGCGGTCGTCCCGGTTGATGGCGGCTGGTTGGCGCGATAAATTGCGTTGCTGCCGTCCGGGTAGCGATCAGGCCGGCGCAGAGGTTAGCCTGCGGGCAATGTCGAAAAAGGCGCTGACCAGTTTCCCGTTGCTGCGCTCGCGCAAACAGATGAGTGCTTCGTCCATCAGCATCTCGGGCGCTTCGATCTCGATGGGAATGAGGCGGCTGTCTTGCCCGAACTCCGCCGACGAAACGAAGCCGACCCCGCCGCCGGCGGCGACGATCTCGCGCACCGCCTCACGACCTTCGGCTTCGATGAGCGGCGTCAGTTGCACGCCACATTGCTGCGACATCGTTTCGAGCTTTTGGCGGGTCTTGGAGCCTTGCTCGCGCATGACCAAGGGGTGCTTCACGAGTTCAGCGAAAGTCACCTTTTTCTTGCCTTGCAGCGGATAGTCACGGCTCGCAAAGGCTATGATCGGCGTGGAGTTGAGTTTCAGGATGTCGAAGTCGCTCGATTGCGGGATCTCGCCGAGAACGCCGATGTCTGCCTCATAGGCGTGCAGGCTGGTGATGACGGTTTCGGTGTTGCCGGAATCGATCGACACCTGGACGGTCGGATAGGTGCGCCGGAAAGCGGCAAGGATATGCAGCAGGTGATGGGCGGCATCGGCAACGATCCGAAGTTTTCCCGCTCTCAGCGCCCGTGATTCCGACAAAAGATCCAGGGCCTGCTGCTCGACGTCGAACATGCGGCGGGTGACTTCCAGGAGCTGTTGGCCCGCCTGGGTCAGCGTCACCTGCTTCTTGTTCCGGTTGAAGAGGAGGACATCATATTCCTCCTCGAGCTTGCGCACCTGATCCGAGACTGCCGGCTGAGTAAGGAAGAGCGCTTCGGCGGCACGCGAGAAACCGCCGTGGATGGCCACGTTATGAAAGGCGCGGAGCTGGACATAGCGCATGCGTACGACGCCTTCTTGAATAGATTTGAACGATAGTTTGATTAAAACGAACGATTTGATTTATGTAAAGCGGGCGCGGATAGTTTTCGGATTCCACCTCTATCCGGAGCGCGCCTCATGAACCTCCCGGCCGTCGTCCTCGAGCTTGCCGCCGCCACCGTCCTCTTGCTCTACGCCGTCAGCCTCGTGAAGAAAGGTGTTGAGGCGGCGGCAGGCGACATCGTCGCGCGTACCGTCGGTGGCGCCGGTGGACGACCGCGTGCGGCCATCTGCGGCTGCGCGGTTGCCATTGCGCTGCAAAGCTCGACGGCGGTCGCCATGCTTGCCGCCGGTTTTGCCGTCAGCGGCGCGCTGGCGCTTGATACCGGCCTGGCGGTGCTGCTTGGTGCCGATCTCGGCTCGGCGCTTGTCGTCAAGATCCTGTCCTTCGACTTGCATTGGCTGGCGCCGCTTCTGATCGCCGCTGGCGGTCTTGCGCATCTGAAGGCATCGACCCGCAAGTCCGTCGAGACCGGGCGTGCAGTGCTCGGCATCGGTCTGCTGCTGCTCTCGCTGCAGATGATCGGCCATGCGACGCAGCCGCTCTCTCAGAGCCCGATGCTGCCTTCCGTCGTCGCTTTCGTCGGCAAGGATGCCTTGAGCGTGATGATCCTTGCCGCCTTCTTCACTTGGGCGCTGCACTCCAGCGTGGCAGCGATCCTGCTGATCCTGACCTTTGCCGTGAAGGGCATCGTGCCCCTGGACGTCGGCATTCCCCTGGTGCTCGGCGTCAACATCGGCGGCGGGCTCATCGCGCTGTGGCTGACCCGCGGTCTGCCGGTCGAAGGCCGACGCCTGCCGCTTGGTAATCTCCTCTTCCGCGCCCTGTTCGCCGCAGCGATCTTCGGACTCTTTTCGATGCATTCCCCGTTCGACTGGCTTCCTGGGGAGACTGTGGCCGGCAAGCTGGTCAATCTGCATGTGCTCTTCAACGCTGCCCTGGTTCTCGTCGGGGTGATTTTCTGCGGCCCGATGGCGCGCCTCGTTCGGTTGCTCATGCCGGAGGCCGCCGGTGCCAATGATCGTGCGGCTCATGTCAGCGCGCTTGACCCGGCGCTGATCGACAAACCGGCGCAGGCGCTGGCGGCCGCGGCACGCGAGGTGTTGCACATGGGCAATCTTATCGCCCGGATGCTGGAGCCCGTCATGACCGTCATTCACGCGCCGACACCGCAGGCGGTCAAGGCGCTCAGAAGCATCGATGGCGACATCCACGTGGCCCATAGCGCAATCAAGCTCTACATCGCCGCCGTCAACCGCGGCATCCTGACCGAAGAGCAATCGCGGCGCGGCATCGAACTCACCGAGGCGGCGATCCATCTCGAATATGCCGGAGACGTCGTCGCAAAGAGCCTCCTGCAAATGGCCGAGGAGCGGCTTGCGGGCGCAGGGACCTTCTCGCAGGAGGGATGGCGTGAACTCACCTTGCTGCATGCGGCCGTGTCTTCCAACGTCAGGCTGGCGGCCAATCTTCTCGTCTCCCCGGACCCGGTGATCGCGCGCGAAATGGTTCGGCAGAAGGAACATGTGCGTCGCCTGGTCGAAGAAAGCAGCAAGTGCCATCTGGAGCGGCTTCGGCAGGGCATCGCGACCAGCATCCTGTCGAGCGACATGCATCTCGAGATCGTTCGGGCGCTGAAGGAGGTCAATTCGCTGGTGACGACGATGGCCTATCCGCGCCTGCGCGAGAGCGGGGA
Organism: Ensifer sp. ENS08; assembly: GCF_014852195.1. Lineage (NCBI taxonomy): Bacteria > Pseudomonadati > Pseudomonadota > Alphaproteobacteria > Hyphomicrobiales > Rhizobiaceae > Ensifer > Ensifer sp. ENS08. The sequence goes on along the minus strand of NZ_JACVBF010000005.1, from coordinate 129,547 downwards.
CCTCCTGGAAAGCCGGCTCGTGCCTGCTGCTTAGATATATAAATTGAAACGATAGATTGATACAAAAGAACGATTTTACAGATAGATGTTTCCGCCCCATTGTCGTTCTCGAACACGCCAACCGCGAGGACGGACAATGCCAAACACCGCTTCTGAAAGAACCATCGCGCCCCTGGAAACACCGAGGCTGGGCGAGCCCTATCTCTTGACGCCCGGCCCGCTAACCACGGCCTATCGGGTTAAGGAAGCCATGCTGCGGGACTGGGGTTCCTGGGATGGCGATTTCCGGGCAATGACCGCCAAGCTTCGCCAGGAACTGCTCGAGATTGCCGGCGATGCCAAGGGCGAGTTCGATTGCGTGCCGATGCAGGGCAGCGGTTCGTTTTCGGTCGAGGCGATGCTCGGCAGCTTCGTCCCGAAGGACGGCCGTGTGCTGGTGCTGATGAACGGCGCCTATGGCAAGCGCATCGCCCAGACGCTTTCCTATCTCGGTCGTGACTATATGACGATCGACAAGGGCGACTACATGCCGCCACGCGGTCCGGAGGTTGCAGCAGCGCTCGATGCCGACCCTGGAATCACCCATGTCGTGATCGTCCATTGCGAAACGAGCTCCGGCATCCTCAACCCGTTGAAGGAGATTTCCGACACAGTCTATTCCCGCGGTCGCAAGTTGCTCGTCGACTCCATGAGCGCCTTCGGCGCAGTGCCGGCCGGTATCGGCGATTTCCGCTACGAGGCGATCGTTTCTTCCGCCAACAAGTGCATCGAGGGTGTGCCGGGCTTCGGCTTCGTTATCGCCCGCAAGAGCGAACTGGAGGCAGCCAAGGGGCGCAGCCATTCACTCAGCCTCGATGTGCATGCCCAGTGGGACTACATGAACAAGACCGGCCAGTGGCGCTTCACGCCGCCGACCCACGTTGTCGCGGCGTTCCTGGAGGCCTTGCGTCTGCATCGGGAAGAGGGCGGTGTCGCCGGTCGCGGAGCCCGTTATGCCCGCAACCGCGACGTCATGGTCGCGGGCATGCGCGAGGCCGGTTTCGAGACGTTGCTTGCCGACCAGTGGCTGTCGCCGATCATCGTCACCTTCTTCAGCCCGGCCCACCCGGCCTTCGCCTTCGACCGCTTCTACGACCTGATGAAGGACAAAGGCTTCATAATCTACCCGGGTAAGCTGACGGTGGTCGACAGTTTCCGCGTCGGCTGCATCGGTCGCATGGACGAGCATGTCATGCGCCGCGTGGTCGAGGCCGCCCGCAACTCACTCTCCGAAATGGGCGTCGACAGCGCCGCTCCCCCGGCCGTCGCCCTTGAAGAACGTCGCCGTCTCGCTGCCTGAACTGAGGAAATTACGATGAACAAGATGTCCAAGATCACCGTTACCGCCAACCGTCGCACCTATCCCTGGCCGAATGTCCCGGCCATCGCCATCTGCCTCGACGGCTGCGAGCCGGCCTATCTCGACGAAGCCATCAAGGCCGGGCTGATGCCGACGCTCGAGCGCATCCGCAAGACCGGGACGGAGCGCACCGCGCTCAGCGTTATCCCGAGCTTCACCAATCCGAACAACCTTTCCATCGCTACCGGCCGGCCGCCGGCGATCCACGGCATCTGCGGCAACTATCTCTACGAACCGCAGACGGGTAACGAAGTGATGATGAACGATCCACGCTTCCTGCGCGCCCCGACCATCTTCAAGGCTTTCTACGATGCGGGTGCGAAGGTCGCCGTGGTGACGGCGAAGGACAAGCTCAGGGCGCTGCTCGGCCACGGGCTGAAGTATGACGAGGGCAGGGCCATCTGCTTCTCGTCTGAAAAGGCGGACAAGACGACCGAGGCGGAAAACGGCCTCGACAATGCCTCGGCCTGGCTCGGTCGCGCTGTACCGGAAGTCTATTCGGCCGATCTCTCCGAATTCGTCTTTGCCGCCGGCGTCAAGCTGCTCAAGGAATTTCGGCCGGATGTCATGTACCTGACGACCACCGACTATGTGCAGCACAAATATGCGCCGGGCGTACCCCAGGCGAACGCCTTCTATGAGATGTTCGACAAGTATCTGACCGACCTCGACGCGCTCGGCGCGGCCATCATCGTCACGGCCGACCACGGTATGAAGCCGAAGCACAAGGCGGACGGTTCGCCGGATGTCATCTACGTGCAGGACCTGCTCGACCAATGGCTCGGCAAGGACGCCGCGCGCGTCATCCTGCCGATCACCGACCCCTATGTCGTGCATCACGGCGCGCTCGGCTCGTTTGCCACGGCCTATCTGCCCGAAAGTGCGGACAAGGAGGAGATCATCGAGCGGCTGCAGGCGATCGAAGGCATCGACGTCGTGCTCTCCCGCCCGGAAGCCTGCGTACGCTTCGAGCTGCCCGACGATCGGATCGGCGATCTCGTGCTGATCTCCTCGGAAAACAAGACGCTCGGCACCAGCGAACATCGCCATGATCTGGCGGCGCTGAACGAACCGCTGCGCTCGCATGGCGGCCTGACCGAACAGGCGGTGCCTTTCATCGCCAACCGCAAACTGCCCGAATTGCTGACATCCGCGTCGTTGCGCAATTTCGATGCGTTCTACTACGCGCTCGTCGCAGCCGCCCAGACAACGCACTAGGGAGGGAGCGATGACCAAGGTGGAAACAGCATTTGCAATTCGCCACGAGCCCATGCGGATCGCCGGCAAGACAGTCGATACCGAAGGGCGCATCGAGGTGCGCTACCCTTTCAACGATGCGGTGATCGGCACGGTGCCTGCGGGCAGCGCCGAGCATGCGCGCAAGGCCTTCGAGATCGCGGCCGCCTACCAGCCGAAGCTGACGCGTTACGAGCGTCAGCGCATCCTGCTCAAGGCTGCGGACCTGCTCGTTGCCCGCAAGGAGGAGATCTCTGATCTGATCACGCTGGAGCTCGGGATCTCCAAGCAGGACTCGCTCTACGAGGTCGGCCGCGCCTTCGACGTGCTGACGCTCTCGGGCCAGATGTGCATTCATGACGACGGCGAGATCTTCTCCTGCGACCTCACACCACACGGCAAGGCGCGCAAGATCTTCACCACGCGCGAACCGCTCAACGCCATTTCGGCGATCACGCCGTTCAACCATCCGCTCAACATGGTGGCACACAAGGTCGCGCCGGCGGTTGCGACGAACAATTGCGTTGTGCTCAAGCCGACAGAACTGACGCCGATGACGGCGCTTATCTTCGCCGACATTCTCTATGAGGCCGGCCTGCCGCCGGAAATGCTCTCGGTCGTGACCGGCTGGCCCGCCGATATTGGCATGGAGATGATCACCAATCCGAACTTCGACCTCATCACCTTTACCGGCAGCGTTCCAGTCGGCAAGCTGATCGCGGCCCACGCCCACTACAAGCGGCAGATCCTGGAGCTCGGCGGCAACGACCCGCTGATCATCCTCAACGATCTGTCGGACGACGATCTCGCAAGAGCCGCGGATCTGGCCGTTGCCGGCGCGACGAAGAACTCCGGCCAGCGTTGCACCGCTGTGAAACGCATCCTCTGCCAGGAGAGCGTTGCCGACCGCTTCGTGCCGCTGGTGCTCGAGCGAGCGAAAAAGCTGAGGTTCGGCGATCCGATGGACCGGGCGACGGACCTTGGCACGGTCGTCCATGCCAAGGCGGCGGAAGTCTTCGAGCGGCGGGTGCACCGGGCAGCGGAAGAAGGGGCGGAGATCCTCTACGATCCCGGCCGTAAAGGCGCCCTCTTGCCGCCAATCGTTGTCGACCGCGTTAAGCATTCGAGCGAACTGGTGATGGAAGAAACCTTCGCGCCGATCATACCGATCGTGCGCGCGCCCGATGATGACGACGCGCTGATCGCGCTCTCGAACTCAACCGCCTTCGGCCTTTCTTCCGGCGTCTGCACCAATGACTTCCGGCGAATGCAGAAATACATCGCCGGGCTGAAGGTCGGCACGGTCAACATCTGGGAAGTGCCGGGTTACCGGATCGAGATGAGCCCCTTCGGCGGCATCAAGGATTCCGGCAACGGCTACAAGGAAGGCGTCATCGAGGCGATGAAGAGCTTTACCAACGTCAAGACATTCTCCTTGCCATGGTGATTTCAAGCGTTTCCCCCGCTGATTCACCCCTCTGGGAGCCGCCATGGCGGCTCCCTTTCTATTTGCTCCCGCAGCGTCGCGGGGCTCTGCGCGACGCGCAATCTTAGATCTGCTCCTTCATCCGGCAGATTGTGCGAAATCGTATCGAAACCTGCCGCCGCCTTGGTCAAGCGCGGTTTCCATGCCCAGTTCTGCGGCAGAACATCCATAGTTTTTTTCTTCTAATCGATAAGAATAATAAATTTTACTTACAGGAAACCGCTGCGCAGAATGTTTCCCGAAGCCGATCACAACAGGGCAACGACAAGATTGTCCGCCGCGCTTCCCCGGTTTTACCAGGACCTCAGAGGAGAACTTCAATCATGAACAGACGCATGCTCTTTGTGCTTGCCGGCGCCGTTTCCGCTGTGCTTCCTGCCATCGCTGCCGCTGAAACACAGCTCACCGTCTACACCGCCGTCGAAGCCGTCGACCTCGACCGCTACAAGGCGACCTTCGAAAAGGCCCACCCGGACATCAAGATCAACTGGGTGCGCGATTCCACGGGCGTCATGACCGCCAAGCTGCTTGCAGAAAAAGACAATCCGCAGGCCGATGTCGTCTGGGGGCTCGCTGCAACCTCGCTGCTTCTCTTGAAGACCGAAGGCATGCTGGAACCTTACAAGCCCAAGGGCGTCGAGACGCTCGACCCGAAATTCGTCGACAAGGACACGCCGCCGAGCTGGGTTGGCATGGACGCCTATGTCGCGGCTCTTTGCTACAACACGGTCGAGGGCGAAAAGCTCGGCCTCAAGCCGCCGACGAGTTGGAAAGACCTGACGAACCCCGAATACAAGGGCCACGTGGTGATGCCGAACCCGGCATCCTCGGGCACCGGTTTCCTCGACGTCTCCGGCTGGATGCAGATGTGGGGCGAGGAGAAGGCCTGGGACTACATGGACAAGCTCCACGAGAACATCTCCGCCTACACCCATTCCGGCTCCAAGCCGTGCAAGATGGCAGGCGCCGGTGAAGCCGTCATCGGCGTGTCCTTCGAGTTTCCGGGCGCCAAGGCCAAGAGTGCCGGTGCACCGATCGACATCATCTTCCCCGCCGAGGGTTCGGGCTGGGAGGCCGAGGCAACCGCAATCATCGCTGGCACGGCAAACCTCGAAGCCGCAAAGACGCTCGTCGACTGGTCGGTCACCAAGGAAGCGAACGAAATGTACAATGCCGGCTATGCCGTCGTTGCCTATCCGGGCGTCGCCAAGCAGGTCGAGCACCTGCCCGACGACATCGCTTCCCGGATGATCGTCAACGACTTCGAGTGGGCCGCAAACAACCGCTCTGACATCCTCAAGGAATGGCAGAAGCGTTACGACGCCAAGTCTGAACCGAAGAGCTGAGCCTGATCGGCCGGGCGCAGCGCCTTTGCGCTGCGCCCGATCGCATTTCTCGGAAAGAAAATCCCTCAAGCCAGCGGAGCTTGCAGATGAGGCATGCCCTGTCGATCGAACCGACGCCCACCAGCCGTCAGCACTTCGCCGATGACGCGGCCGCGGAGCCGGCCCCCTACTTGCAGATCTCGGATCTCTGGAAGACCTATGGCGATTTCGTCGCGCTTCGCGACATTTCGCTGTCGATTGCCAGGGGCGAGTTCGTCTGTTTTCTCGGCCCGTCCGGCTGCGGCAAGACGACGTTGCTGCGAGCCATCGCCGGTCTCGACCTGCAGACGCAAGGCACCATCCTGCAAGACGGCCGCAATATCTCGACGCTGCCGGCTTCCCGCCGCGACTATGGCATCGTCTTCCAGTCTTATGCGCTCTTTCCCAATCTGACGATCGAGCAGAACATCGCCTTTGGCCTGGAAAACACCGGCCGATCGAAGGCGGGGGTCGCATCCCGGGTCGCCGAACTCTTGGAAACGGTCGGCCTTTCGGCGCACGGCAAGAAGTATCCGGCCCAGCTTTCCGGTGGCCAGCAACAGCGCATCGCGCTTGCCCGCGCCATCGCCATCTCGCCGGGGCTATTGTTGCTCGACGAGCCGCTGTCGGCACTCGACGCCAAGGTTCGCGTGCACCTTCGCCATGAGATCAAGGCGCTGCAGAGAAAGCTCGGTGTGACGACCATCATGGTGACGCACGACCAGGAGGAGGCCCTCGCCATGGCCGACCGGATCGTCGTCATGAACCACGGCGTCATCGAGCAGGTCGGCTCGCCGACCGAAATCTACCGTCATCCCGAAACGCTGTTCGTCGCCGACTTCATCGGCGAGACCAATCAGTTCGAAGCCCGGGTTCTTGGAGATGACGAAGTCGAGATCGGCCACTCCGCCTTTTGCTGTTCGACGGAGGATTTTTCCGCCGGCCACGCGGCAACGGCGGTCGTCCGCCCGGTCGACATCATTCCCCACGGAGCCGATGCCCATGCCGTCAACGCCAGCGACCGGCCGGCCACACCGCAGAACCTGATCGATGCCGAGGTGCGCGAGATGGAGTTCCTCGGCATGTTCTGGCGCACGCGCCTGACGGCCCCGCGTCTCGGCGAGCGCACGCTGGTTGCCGACTTCTCCGTCAACGCGGTGAGACGCCTCCGGATCGAAACCGGCGGCGCCATCCAGGTGGAGATCCCGCGCGAACGCCTGCTGCTCTATCCGAGGGGGGCTGGACGATGAACATGGTTCTGGAAGCACCCCACCTTCCCCTGATCGGCAAGCGGCTGCGCCAGGAATCCTCCAAAGACGACCGCATCAAGCTCGGCTTCATGGCAGTCATCGGGCTATATCTGGTCGTCGCGCTTGGCGCGCCGCTCTTCGTCATGCTGTCGAAGTCGCTGTCGACCTACCGGTTCGAGCTTTCGGCTTTCGAGTTCCAGGTGAGCGACGAGACGGGGGCGAACTGGGGGCCGGTCGTCACCGCCGAAGACCTGAACCGGGAACTCGGGGCGGTGACGGAAGCCGAGCTTTCCAGCAGTTCCGACGGACGGCTCGCGGCCACAAAATTATTCCCGGATTTCAAGTTCCGCAGCCCCGTTCACTACCGTATTCGCGGCACGAACGACGATGCCGCCTTCCTGGTCGGCTCCACCCTCGAAAAGGGGACTGAGTGGCGGGACTATGATTCCGGTACCTTCCGGCGCGTCGTGCTGCGACCCGCGCGCGCTCTGGGTTTTACGAACTTCACGACCTATTTCTCGACGCCGGCGCTTGCGCAGTCGATCTACAATTCCGTGCTGATGGCGGTGATCAGCACGGTGTTCACGATCTCGGTCGCCTTTGCGCTTGCCTACGGCCTGACGCGCAGCTGCATGCCGCTCAAAGGGCTTTTCCGCGGCATCCTGACGATCCCGATCCTGGTGCCGTCACTCTTGCCGGGCATTGCACTCGTCTATCTCTTCGGCAATCAGGGCATCTTCAGGGATTGGCTTTTTGGCTATTCGATCTACGGGCCGATCGGCATCGTCATAGGCTCTGTTTTCTTCACCCTGCCGCATGCCTTCCTGATCATCCTGACGGCGCTCTCGATTGCCGATGCTCGCCACTATGAGGCGGCCGCATCGCTCAAAGCCAGCAAATGGCGGACCTTCACGACCGTCACGGTGCCCGGCGCGCGCTTCGGCATCGTCTCTGCGGCCTTCGTCGTCTTCACGCTTGTCATCACCGATTTTGGCCTGCCCAAGGTGATCGGCGGACAATACGGCATGCTCGCCGTCGACATTTACAAGCAGGTGATCGGCCAGCAGAACTTCGAGATGGGCGCGGTCGTTTCCGTCATCCTGCTGGTGCCGGCGGTGCTTGCCTTTTACGTCGACCGGCACATGCAGAAGCGGCAGGTAGCGCTTCTGTCGGCGCGCGCCGTGCCCTATCAGCCGAAGCTCAATGCCCGCATGGACGGTCTGTGCTTCACCTTTGCCTGCTTCGTCAGCCTCTTCATCCTCGGCATGATCGCCATGTGCCAGATCGCAGCGGTGGTGAAGTTCTGGCCCTATGACCTGACGCTGACAGCCAAGAATTTTGCCTTCGACCTGATGGACGGTGGCGGCTGGGCCGCCTATGGCAACTCGATCCGGCTCGCGCTTTTGACGGCACTCTTCGGTTCGATCGTCGTCTTTGCCGGCGCCTACATGGTGGAGAAGGCCGATGGCTTCCGCTTCGGCCGTGGCCTCTTTCACTTCCTGGCGATGATGCCGATGGCGGTGCCCGGCATGGTGCTCGGCCTTGCCTATATCTTCTTCTTCAACAACCCGGCCAATCCGCTGCACCCGATCTACGGCACGATGACGATCCTCGTCGTCTCGACCGTGACGCACTTTTATACCGTCGCGCACCTGACCGCGCTGACGGCGCTGAAGCAGATGGACCCGGAGTTCGAATCCGTCGCCGCGTCGCTGAAACAGCCCTTCCACCGGCTGTTCTTTCGGGTCACGGTGCCGGTCTGCCTGCCGGCGATCCTCAACATCGCTATCTATCTCTTCGTCAATGCGATGACGACCGTCTCGGCGGTGGTGTTTCTCTACTCGACCGACACCAAGCTCGCGTCAGTCGCCGTGCTAAACATGGACGACGCCGGCGATATAGCGCCGGCCGCGGCCATGGGCATGATGATCTTTTACACTAATGTTGCGGCCAAACTTGTCCACGCGCTGATCGCGCGCGGTCTGCTCGCGCGCACCCAGGCTTGGCGCTAACCCGCAACCAGCCCTTCGCAAAGCGCCGCCCTTCCTTCGCTCTGAAGGACGGCGGCGCTTTTGTCCGCGTCACTCTACGCCACCCGGAGCTCCGCCATCACCACTTTGCGGTCGTTTCCTGCGCGCAGGCGCTCCATCTCGTTGAGACGCGAACGCTGCGGCGTAAGGCCGTAGCGTTCGCGGTAGGTGCGGGAAAAGTGCGAGGCGGTGGAAAAGCCGCAGGCGACCGCGATTTCGATGACCTGAAGCGACGAGGTTATGAGCAGCAGGTGAGCGCGCTCGAGCCTGAGGTCGAGATAGTAGCGCGCCGGCGTGCGCCCCATTTCTCTTCGAAACAGGCGCTCGATCTGGCGCCGGGAAAGTCCGGTCGAGGGCCACATGTCGGCGAGCTTCAATGGCTCGGCAAGATTTGCCTCCATCTTTTCGATGACACGGATCAATAGAGGGTTGTCGATGCCGAGACGTGCCTGCAACGGTAATCGCTGGCGCTCGCCGGTCTCACGCAGCCGCTCGCAGAGTGCCGCCTCGCAGATACGGGTGGCCACGTCCCGACCAAGGTCCTCTTCGATGATGTGCAGGAACATGTCGAAGGGCGCGTTGCCGCCGGCGCAGGTATAGATCCCGCCGTCGATCTCAAAGGCGGTCTGGCGCGGGTCCGCGATGAAGAACCGCTCGGAGAAGTCTGGAAAGTGTTCCCAGTGAACGGCGCAGCGACGCTCATCGAGCAGCCCCGCGCGCGCTAGGCAGTAGACGCCGCCGCCAAGCCCGGCGAGGCGCGCGTTGCTGCGAGCGCCTGATCGCAGCCAGGCCTCCAGGGCCCTGTCGGCCGATGGCTTCTTGCGGCCGCCACAGATGACGATGAAGCCCGGATCTGCATCGCGGCCAAACCGGTTGCGTTCGGCCGAGAGCGGCGCCGCTACCGGAATGCCCGTGCCGCAGGATGAAACGGCGGGTGCTCCATCCGCCGCTACAAGGTGCCACCCGTATACCGGGCGGCCGGCCACGTCATTGGCGAGGCGTAGCGCTTCGATCGCCGCGGAGAAGCCATGGAGGGTAAATCCATCGAGCAGGTAGAAGGTGAAGTGGCGAGCCTGCGTACATGGCTGTTGCATTGTCTCTTCCTGAGGGCGTCGAAGTGGTGCGCGGAAAGAATAGTTACATTATGCAACATATTGGACCGTTGCCAATCCCGTTAAAACGAGGATCCGAAGAAATCCGCTCGAAATCCGTGCGGGTGAGGGGCTACTGCGCGTGCGCTGCGGCGTGGACAGCCGTTGCAGCTTGTCAAATGGACAAAAATGGACACAGATAGTCACATGTCAGAACAACAAAACGCCCGCGCTCTTGCTCCACGCCGTCACGGCGAGATCCTCAGGCGGCTTGCAGCCGACGGTACCGTTGGTATCACCGAGCTTGCGGATTTCTTCGATGTTTCGCGTCAGACCATCAGGCGCGATCTGAAGCTTCTTGCCGATCGCGGCCAGCTCGATCTTGTCCATGGCGGCGCCACCCTGTTCGAACCGACGGAAGCGGCCTTCGTCGAGCGGCGGGAGGAGAATGCCGGGCCAAAAGCGCTGATCGGTCGTGCAGCAGCAGGTCTCGTGCGCGACGGCATGGTGATCTTCCTTGATTCCGGCACGACGACGCTTGCTGTGGCCCATGCCCTGACTGGGCGAAAAAACTTAACGATTTGCACGACTTCGCTATCGATCGCCTTGCTGATGTGCCGACAGCCCCAGGTGCGCGTTCATATGCTCGGCGGCGAAATCGATCCGGATGAAGAAGCGGCCATCGGTATCGATGCGCTCGAGGCGATCAGCCATTTCCGCGTCGACGTCGCGTTCTTAGGCGGCGGGGGCCTGTCGCCCGATGGAGAGGTGACCGACTTTACCCGCAGCGGCGCCGAGCAGCGCTCGCGCATGGTGGCAACGGCGGCCAAAGCCTATTTCGTACTCGACAGTTCCAAGTTCGGACGGCTGACGCCGCTTCGCATTCCCCGCTTCGAAGCCGCCGCCGGAGTGATTGTTGATCGACATCCGCCGGAGGCGATCCGCGAGGCGCTCGAGCGCAAAGGTCCAGCCCTGGTCGTTGCAGAACAACAAATGTAATCTTTTGTAACTTTTTGTCTTGTTCTTTGTCCGCGTTTTGTTACCGTGCGGCCTTCCATGGGTTCGGGAGGTCGTTTCATGGCGCAGGAATTTCCAACACAGGCACAGGTCGTCATCGTCGGCGGCGGTATTATAGGCTGCTCGGTCGCGTATCACTTAACCAAGCTCGGCTGGAACGACGTCGTTTTGCTGGAGCAGGGGCAGTTAAGCGGCGGCACCACCTGGCATGCGGCCGGTCTCGTCGGTCAGTTGCGCAGCCACGCCAACATGACGGGCCTCATCAAATATTCGACCAAGCTTTATAGCGAGCTTGAGTCCGAGACCGGCCTTGCCACGGGCTGGAAGAATTGCGGCTCGCTCTCGGTTGCCCGCACGCAAGACCGCATGACCGTGTTGAAGCGCACGGCGGCCTCTGCTCGCGCCCAAGGCGTCGCGATCGAGGTGATCTCGCCGAAGCAAGCGCAGGAGCTCTGGCCGGTCATGGCGATCGACGATCTCGTCGGCGCCGTCTGGCTGCCGGGCGACGGCAAGGCCAATCCAACAGACCTCACGCAGTCGCTCGCCAAAGGCGCCCGCAATCGCGGCGCCCGCGTGATCGAGCGCGTCCGGGTCACAGGCATTTCGACCAAAAACGGCGTCGTCACCGGCGTCGAAACCGATCGGGGGGCCATTGCCGCGGAGATCGTCGTCAACTGTGCCGGTCAATGGGCACGCAAGGTCGGCCAGATGTGCGGCGTCACCGTGCCGCTGCACTCGGCCGAGCACATGTATATCGTCACCGGCCGCATCGAGGGCGTACATCCTGACCTGCCGGTCATGCGCGATCCGGACGGCTACATCTATTTCAAGGAGGAAGTCGGCGGGCTCGTCATGGGTGGCTTCGAGCCGGAAGCCAAGCCCTGGGGCATGGCAGGCATTCCCGACGATTTCGAGTTCGCCCTCTTACCTGACGATTGGGATCAGTTCGAAATCCTGATGCACAATGCGCTGCAGCGCGTGCCGCAGCTTGAAACATCCGAGGTGAAGAAGTTTTACAACGGCCCGGAGAGTTTTACCCCGGACAACAATTTCATTCTCGGCGAGGCGCCCGAACTGAAGAACTTCTTTGTCGGCGCAGGCTTCAACTCCATGGGGATTGCCAGCGCCGGCGGGGCAGGTCGAGCCCTTGCCGAGTGGATCGTAAACCGCGCGCCGACCATGGATCTTTGGCCGGTCGATATCCGTCGCTTCGCGGGCTTCAACAACAATCCGCGCTGGCTTCACGATCGCGTCAAGGAAACGCTCGGTCTGCACTATGCGATGCCTTGGCCGAACCGGGAGCTGGATACGGCACGCCCCTTCCGCCGTTCGCCTCTCTACGATCGGCTTGCCGCCAAGGGCGCGTGCTTCGGTTCGAAAATGGGATGGGAACGGGCCAATTGGTTTGCTGCGGAAGGCGAGCGCCCCGTCACCGAGTATTCCTTCGGTCGGCAGAACTGGCATGAAGCGGTCAAGCGCGAGATGAAGGCAACGCGCGAGGCCGCCGGCATTTTCGACCAGACCTCCTTCGCCAAGCTGCTTGTGCAGGGGCGGGATGCGGCAGCAGCGCTTAACCGCATCTGCGCTGCCGACATCGACGGCGAGATCGGCCGTTCTGTCTATACCGGACTCTTGAACGCGCGGGGCGGCTACGAGAGCGACCTGACCGTCATGCGACTTGCGGCCGATCGCTTCATGCTGATCACAGGTTCGGCCCAAGCGGTGCATGATGCGGACTGGATCCGCAAGAACCTTGCCGCGGACGCCCACGTGACTTTGACCGACGTGACGTCGTCCTATGCAGTCCTGGCGCTGATGGGACCGAAATCGCGCGACATCCTCTCGAAGCTTACCTCGGCGGATATCTCGAACGAGGGCTTTCCCTTCGCGACTATCCGCGAGATCGATATCGGTTACGCCACGGCCTTTGCCAACCGCATGACCTATGTCGGCGAACTCGGCTGGGAACTGATCGTGCCGACAGAATTCGCTGTCGGTGTTTACGAGGCGCTGCACGAGGTCGGTCGCGCCTTCGGCCTGACGGATTGCGGCTACTATGCGCTTGAGGCTTTGCGGCTGGAGAAGGGCTACCGCGCCTGGAGCCGGGAACTGACGCCCGACATCAACCCCTACGAGGCTGGTCTTGGCTTTGCGGTTGCTCTGGGAAAACCCGGCGGCTTTGTCGGCCACGATGCGCTCGTGGCCGCAAAGACCAAGGGCCTGCCCTCGCGCCGCATCGTTCAGTTTACCCTGGACGATCCCTTGCCCATGCTTTGGGGCGGCGAACTGATCCTGCGTGCGGGAAAACCGGTCGGCGAGGTCCGCTCCGCCGCCTACGGTCACACGCTTGGGCGTTCGGTCGCACTCGGCCTGCTTGAAAACCCTGAAGGCGTGGACAAAACGTTCCTCGAGGGGGAGCGCTTCGAGATCGATCTTGCAGGCATTCGCTATGCCGCGACGGTGCATCTGGCACCGGCATATGATCCGCGTGCGCTGAGGGTCAAGATTTAGACCATCTTTTCGCGATGCGACGAATTGCGCGTGTTGATCTTCCCGCGAGCCCGTCTAGGCGGGCTCGCGTTCCAGCAAGAGCTTTGCCGTTTGCCAGAGGTCCTCGACCCTGCGCCTGCGCGTCGCGGCGTGACGGTAAAGCCGAATTTCGAGGTCGAGATTCCAGCCCTTATCCGTAGAGGCGGGTACGAGGCCACCGGCATCGATCGCGTCACGGGCAAGGCTTTCGGGCAACCAGCAGACGCCGGCACCCGACATCGCCATGTTCATCAGCCCGGCACTGATCGTGTTTTCATGCGTCGTGCGGCGCCGGAAGGGCGGGCGCCGCAGCATGAGACGCGAAAGGGCGACCCCGAAGAACGAATTGAACCCGTAGCTCAGATAGGGAATAGCGAGCCGCGGCTGCGCCACAGCCCGGTCGAGAATATTCAGCCCCGGTAGCGTACCATCGGGGATAGAGACGTTTGCGGCGGCGAGCGGGATCAGCCGATCATGGGCGATCGTCAGCGACGAGAATTGTGCGCGGTCGAGATGGAATGGCACCTCCGAATGCGCATAAGTCAGGAAGAAATCCGCCTCGTCACCGATGAGGGCGTCAAGATTGGCCTCGATGCCGCCGCGGTCGGGCATCAGCGAGGTGCTGAAAGCGCCACCTGCGTTTTCGAGCAGTTTGAGCCAGCCAGGGAAGATCGTTACCGTCAGCGTATGGAGCGCGGCAAAGCGGATGAGGCCTTCTTCGTGAGACGGGCGTAGCGATTCGCGCGCTGCATAGAAGGTTCGGATTGCCTCCTGCGCTATGGGCAGGAAATTGCGACCTGCCGGCGTCAGTTCCGCCGGCATGGTGGCGCGGTTGATCAGCGTCGCCCCGAGCCAACGCTCCAACTGTTTGATGCGGCGGCTGAACGCCGGCTGAGTCACGTTGCGCAACTCGGCAGCGCGCGAAAAACTCCACGTGTCGGCGAGGGTCACGAAGTCCTCCAGCCACTTGATCTCCATGCCCAGATCTCCCCTGCGTTGCAGCTGAGGGGATCATAAGTCGTTGGAAAGAAATCGCTATGCCGATATTGCATCAGCCTTTGCTAAAAGCGAATTAGCCAAACCCCGACAAACCTTCCACGTTGCGCCCAAGGCAAACAGTTCTGATTTCGAGGCAGCGAGGAGGCTCACGAAATCAGGCTGATAACAAAAGGGGGATTGTTAATGGCCTTCCAGCTTCACGCTGATCTTATTCTGCACAACGGCCGAATCTGGCGAGGCAGGGAGGAGGGGATCAGCGAGGCCGTTGCCATTTGGCAGGGCAAGGTTCTGGCCACCGGCAGCGATGCCGAGATGGCGAGCCTCAAGGGGCCCCATACCAAGGTGATCGATCTCGAAGGCCGTTTTGCTAGCCCCGGTCTTATCGACAATCACCTTCACCTGATCTCCACCGGCATCACCATGGGCTGGGTCGACGCGACCCCTGCCGCTGCGCCGACGCTTGCCGCCCTTATGGAGAAACTTGCCGAACGCGCGGCCGTCACGCCGAAGGGCGCATGGGTGCGGGCACGGGGCTATGACCAGGTCAAGCTCGATGTCGGCCGGCATCCGACCCGCGAGGAACTCGACCGCGCCGTACCGGATCATCCCGTGCTGCTGACGCGCGCCTGCGGCCATGTGGCCATCGCGAATTCGCTGGCGCTGAGCCTGGCGGATGTCACCGAGGCGACGCCGGTGCCGGACGGCGGCGTGATCGGCACCACGGACGGGCGCCTCAACGGGTTCCTGGCGGAAAACGCGCAGAACCTCATCAAGACGGCTATTCCCGAGGTGACGACGGAGGAGTTGATCGACGGCATCGAGCGGGCAGGGCGCTATCTTCTGTCGCTCGGCATTACGAGCTGCATGGATGCGGCGGTCGGCCAACTTGCCGGCTTTGCGGAAATCCAGGCTTATGAGATGGCCAAGCTTTCCGGCCGCCTGCCGGTGCGCGTCTGGCTGACACTGCTCGGCGATCCCGGCGTCTCGATCGTAGAGGATTCCTGGCGTGCCGGGCTCATTTCCGGTGCGGGCGACGACATGTTGCGCGTCGGGGCCGTGAAGATCTTCCTCGACGGCTCGGCCGGCGGGCGCACCGCATGGATGTCGAAGCCCTATCTTGGTGAGCCCGACAATATCGGCGTACAGATGCTGCCGGATGCCGACGTCGAGGCGATCGTCAAATCCTGCCACGACCGGGGCTATCAGATGGCTTGCCACGCCATCGGCGACAGTGCGATCGAGCAGCTGATCACGGCCTACGAAAAGGCGCTGGCCGGTAATCCCGATCCGGATCGGCGCCATCGCATCGAGCATTGCGGCTTCTCGAGCCCGGAGCAAGATCGGCGCATGAAGGCGGCAGGCATCCTGCCGGCGCCGCAGATGGCCTTCATCCACGATTTCGGCGACAGCTACGTTTCCGTGCTTGGTGAGGAACGGGGCAAGGCCTCCTACCAGATCGGCACCTGGATGCGCATGGGTCTCAAGCCCTCGACCGGCTCGGATTCGCCCGTCTGCTCGCCCGATCCCTTCCCGAACCTTCACGCCATGATCACGCGCAAGACCGGCAAGGGTACCGTGATGGTGGAGGCGGAAAAGCTGAGCCGCGAGGAAGCGTTGCAGGCCTACACGGAATACGGCGCCTATTCTCAGAAGGCCGAAGACGTGAAGGGCAGGCTTGTGCCGGGACAATGGGCCGACATCGCCGTCTTCGACAACGACCTCTTGGAGGCACCGGCCGATACCATTCTCTCAGGCACACGCTGCCTGATGACCCTGCTTGCAGGCCGCGTCGTGCACGACGCACGCTGACGACCTGAAAGACCAATCAACACAAAGCCGAAAACGGCACGAGAGGGAAAACAGCATGCTGAAAAGATTGACATTGGCCGCAATGCTCGGCCTCGGGGTGGCAACCGGAGCGCTGGCTGCCGGCGAACGCCACGGCGGAACGCTCGTCTTTACCGCACCCTATGGCTCGAGCTTCGCCACGCTCGACGTTCAGGCAAGCCCGAACACCCAGGAGGAATTCATCACCCAGGCGATCCACCGCGCGCTCTACAGCTGGGATTCGATCCAGAACAAGCCGGTCCTGGAACTCGCTAGCTCGGAAGAGGTGTCCGAGGATGGTACGGTGCACACCTATCGCCTGCGCGAAAATGCCGTCTTCCACAACGGCAAGCCACTGACGGCCGACGACATCATCTACAGCTACAAGCGCATCGCCAACCCGAAGAACGCCTTCCCGGGCGCAAGCTACATTGCCGTCATCAAGGGTGCGGATGCGTTCATCGCCGGCAAGGCTGAGGAGATTTCCGGTCTCAAGAAAATCGACGACCACACGCTGGAGATCACCTATACCGGACCGATCAACCCCGGCTTCCCGCTGATGCAGAACACGACGGTGATTTATCCGTCTGATGTCAAGGATGAATCGAGCTTCGCCAAGACCCCCGTTGGCCTCGGCGCCTTCGTCTTCAAGGAGCACGTGCCGGGATCGCAGGTCGTTGTCGAAAAGTTCGACAAGTACTACGAAGAGGGCAAGCCCTATCTCGACCGCATCAACATCGTGCTGATGGCCGAGGACGCCGCGCGCGACGTCGCGTTCCGAAACAAGGAAATCGATGTCTCGATCCTTGGCCCGACCCAATACCAGGCCTATCAGGGTGAAGACGCCTTGAAGGATCACCTGCTCGAAGTTGCCGAGGTCTATACGCGCAACATCGGCTTCAACCCGGCCTTCGAACCCTTCAAGGACAAGCGGGTCCGCCAGGCGATCAACCATGCGATCAATGCGCCGCTGATCATTGAACGGCTCGTCAAGAACAAGGCCTACCCCGCCTCCGGCTGGCTGCCGCTGTCTTCGCCGGCCTTCGACAAGGACAAGGTGCCCTACGCCTTCGATCCAGAGAAAGCGAAAGCACTCCTGGCGGAAGCAGGCTATGCCGATGGCTTCGAGTTCGAAGTCACGGCGAGCCCGAACGAAAGCTGGGGCGTGCCGATCGTTGAAGCCATCCTGCCGATGCTGAAGAAGGTCGGCGTCACCGTGAAGCCGAAGCCGGTCGAAAGCTCGGCGCTTGGCGATGCCGTGACGTCGAACAACTTCCAGGCCTTCATCTGGTCGAACCTGTCCGGTCCCGACCCGCTCAATGCACTGCGTTGCTTCTATTCCAAGACGGCGCAGTCCGCCTGCAACTACGCGAGCTATGCGAGCCCGGATTTCGACAAACTCTATGAGGCGGCCCAGCAGGAACGCGACCCTGCCAAGCAGAGCGATCTGCTGCGCCAGGCCAACAACATCGTGCAGGACGATGCGCCGGTCTGGTTCTTCAACTACAACAAGGCGGTCATGGCCTACCAGCCCTGGATCCACGGCCTTGTCCCGAACGCCACGGAACTGGCGGTCCAGCCCTATGACGAGATCTGGATCGACGACACGGCGCCGGACGCACGCAAGTAAGCCCTGAGAGGTTCGGGGCGGTTTCGGCCGCCCCACACATCAGTTGTCCCACCCATCCGGGTGGCCAAAATGGAACCGCTCATGCTTCGTTTTACCCTGCGCCGCATTCTGCAGGTCGTCCCGACGATCGTCGTGGTGGCGCTGCTGATCTTCGTTATCTTCTCCGTCGTCCCCGGTACCTTCGCGGCCAGCCTCTTTGCCGACGGAAAGCGTGCCGCCGATCCGCAAATGATCGCTCGCCTCAATGAGGAGTTCGGTCTGAACAAGCCGCTGATGGAGCGCTTCGTGACCTATGTTACGGATCTCGCCCAGTTCGATCTCGGCACCAGTTTCCGCACCCGCCAGCCGGTCATTGACCTCATCAACGACCGCATGGGCGCCTCGCTTCAGCTGGCCGTCGCCGCCATGGTCTTCGCCATCGTTGTCGGCGTGCCGCTCGGCTTTCTTGCAGCACTCAGGCCCGGTTCGATCCTCGATACGGTGACGATGATCGGGGCGGTTTCGGGCCTCTCCATGCCGCAATTCTGGCTCGGCCTTCTGATGATGTATCTCTTCGCCCTGCAACTGAACTGGCTGCCCAGTTTCGGTTACGGCGACGGCTCGTTTCGAAACCTCATCCTGCCGGCCGTGACCCTCGGCGTCACGCCGCTCGCGCTGCTGGCGCGCACCACCCGGGCCGGCGTGCTCGACGTTTTGAACGCCGACTTCATTCGCACCGCCCATTCCAAAGGCATGAGCGAGGCGAAGGTGGTGCGCTGGCACGTGGCGCGCAATGCGCTGGTGCTGATCGTCACCACGGTCGGCCTGCAGTTCGGCTCGCTGATCGGCCAGGCCGTCGTCATCGAAAAGCTGTTCGCCTGGCCGGGCATCGGCTCGCTGCTGGTCGATAGTGTGGCGATCCGCGACATTCCCGTGGTGCAGGGCACGATCCTCGTCATCGTGCTGTGGTTCCTGATCATCAACACCGCCGTCGATCTGGTCTATGCCGCGATCGATCCGCGCATCAAGCAGGAGTGACGACCGTGCGCCTCGGCTTCAACTTCTGGCTCGGTGCGACGCTGACTGCGCTCGTCATCTTCGCCGGTGTCCTTGCCCATTGGATCGCGCCCTTTGACCCCGTGCTCGATGCCGACTTGATGAACTCCGAACTGCCGCCGGACGCCACCTTCTGGTTCGGCACGGACGGGCAGGGACGGGACGTCTATACCCGCATTCTTTACGGCGCGCAGATCTCGCTGACTGTTGGCATCGTGTCGCAGGTGATCAACTCGATCATCGGCGTCACGCTCGGCATGACGGCCGGCTATTGGGGCGGCTGGTGGGACGATCTGGTCAACGGCCTGACCAACGTCATGCTCGCCATCCCCTCGTTGATCTTCGCGCTTGCCGTCATGGCGGTGCTTGGCCCCGGCCTGCCGTCGCTCTTGATCGCGCTTGGCCTCACCAACTGGAGCTGGACCTGCCGCATCGCTCGCTCCTCGACTCTCTCCTTGAAATCGCAAGGCTACGTGCAGGCGGCCCAGACGCTGGGCTATGGCGACCTGCGCATCATGTTCACGCAGATCCTGCCCAATATGATGGGGCCGATCCTCGTCATGGCAACGCTCGGCATGGGGTCGGCGGTGCTGTCTGAAGCGGCGCTCTCCTTCCTCGGCCTCGGCATCCAGCCGCCATTCCCGAGCTGGGGTTCGATGTTGACCGATGCACGCCAGCTGATCCAGCTCGCCCCCTGGGCGGCGCTCTTCCCTGGCCTTGCCATCTTCCTTTCGGTGCTTGGCTTCAACCTTCTCGGCGATGGTCTGCGTGACAGCCTCGATCCGCATATGAGGACGCGCAAGCCATGACCGCGCCGCTTCTCGACATCAAGAACCTGCAGCTTGGCGTTTCGCTCGGCCGTTCCAGCTACCATCCACTGCTCAAGGGCGTCTCGTTCCAGATCATGCCCGGCGAGGCCTATGGCCTCGTCGGCGAATCCGGGTCCGGAAAATCGGTCACATCGCTTGCCGTCATGGGCCTTTTGAAACGGCCGCTTGCCGTTACCAGTGGCGAGATATTGTTCAAGGGGCAGAACCTGCTGGCGTTGCCGAAACGCGAGATGCGGCGCCTGCGCGGCAATCGCATCGCCATGATCTTCCAGGAGCCGATGACGGCGCTGAACCCGCTTTCAACGGTCGGGCGACAGATCGCCGAGATGTTCGTGCTACATCAGGGAAAAAGCTGGGCGGAAGCCGAAAAGCTCGCCGTCGAAGCGCTCGGGAATGTGCGCGTGCCCAACCCTGATCGCCGTGCCAGGAACTATCCGCACCAGATGTCCGGCGGGCTGCGCCAGCGGGTGATGATCGCGATGGCGCTTGCCTGCAGCCCGGACCTGTTGATCGCCGATGAGCCGACGACGGCACTCGACGTAACCGTGCAGGCCGAGGTGCTGCGCCTCATCAAGGAACTCTGCGCGGCGCGCGGGACGGCCGTCCTCTTCATCAGCCACGACCTTGGCGTCATCGCCAGCATCTGCCAGCGCGTCGGCGTGATGTATTCGGGCTGCCTCGTCGAGGAGAACGAGACGCGGGCGCTCTTTGAAAGCCCGCGGCACGAATACACCCGCGGCCTGCTCGGCGCCCTGCCGCGCCTTGGCAGCCGCAGCGAACATGGGCGGCAGCGGCTCGTCGACATCGACAGCATCATCGCCGACCGCTCGAAGCTGACGGAAAGCCGCTTCATCGCGCCACGCGAACGGGAAGGGAGCCAGCCATGACCGCGCCGCTGCTTCAGGTGGACGATCTCCATGTCCGTTTCCCCATTTCCGGCGGTGGCCTGCTCGGCAAAGGACGGCGTACGCTTCACGCCGTCAACGGCATCAGCTTCGAGCTTGCCAAGGGCGAGTGCCTGTCGATCGTCGGCGAATCCGGTTGCGGGAAATCGACGACGGCGCTTTCCATTCTCGGCCTGCAGGAACCGACTGAGGGCATGATCCGCTATCGCGGTCAGCCGCTCGCGGGGCCCGGCGCGCCGCAACGGATGGACCGGGCGAAAGCGGTGCAGATGGTGTTCCAGGATCCTTATGCCTCGCTCAACCCCCGCCAGTCCGTGCGCACCTCGCTCGCAGCACCGCTGCGGCTGCACGGCATTACCGCCGCCTCGGAAATCGAAGGCCGCATCGAGGCGATGCTCAAGAATGTCGGCCTGACGCCCGAACAGGCCAAACGCTATCCGCATGAGTTCTCCGGCGGCCAGCGCCAGCGCATCGGCATCGCCCGCGCGCTGATCCTCGAGCCTGAGATCGTCGTGCTCGACGAGCCGGTCTCGGCCCT
Source organism: Ensifer sp. ENS08 (assembly GCF_014852195.1). Classification (NCBI taxonomy): domain Bacteria; kingdom Pseudomonadati; phylum Pseudomonadota; class Alphaproteobacteria; order Hyphomicrobiales; family Rhizobiaceae; genus Ensifer; species Ensifer sp. ENS08. Next base: position 108,381 of record NZ_JACVBF010000005.1, on the reverse strand, counting down.
CGACGTGTCGATCCGCGCGCAGATCATCAATCTGCTGCTCGACCTTCAGGAAAAACTCGGCCTCTCCTATCTGATGATCAGCCACGATCTGAGCGTGGTGGAACATATGAGCGACCGGGTGCTGGTGATGTATTTCGGCGAAGTCGTGGAAGAGGGCGGCTGGCGCGAGATTTTCGAAGTCCCCACCCATCCCTACACGCGCCGCCTGATCGCCGCCATTCCCGATCCGGATGCTGCGCTGAATCCGGCGGAAAGGCAGGCGAGCGACGCCACCGTGCCGCAACTTGCCGGCCGCAGCTTCGTTTCCGATGGCAGCACCGCGCCGGATGTTTTTACCGCGCCTGTTCGATCCGAACTGATCGAGATCGGCGGGAACCATAGGGTTCGGATGGCTTTGGCCTAACCGATGGAATGCGCTGAGCGAAGCCCCGTTCCGCCCCGCGGCAAAGATAGGCTAGGTTGCTCAACGTCCGAACTTGGAATCATTGAAATCTAGGATGAACCCGATGAAACGCATGCCGAAGATCGCCGTGATCATGGATGAAAACACCAGTGCGGGCGGTGGACGCTATGACGTCTCGAGAAATTACTTTTCCGCCCTGCGCCGCGCCGGCGCCTTTGCCTTCGGCATCCCCTATGTTCCCGATCTCGTCGACCAGGTCGTCGAAGATTTTGATGGGTTCTTAAGCGTCGGCGGCCGCATCAACTTCCCGAAAAGCTGGTATGTCGAAGGAGACCAATCCCAGTATCCGCCCTCGGATCGGCTAGCCGTCGACATGGCATTGATGGAAAGTTTCCTTGCGCGCGACAAGCCTGTGCTCGGCATCTGCAACGGCATGCAGATGCTCGGCTGCCTCAACGCTTGCCGGATGGTTTCCGATGTCCATTCGTCGTGGCCCGACGCGCTCAATCACGACCAGGCCAATTTCTCGCATGACGTCAGCGTTGTCCCCGGCACCAGAATGGCCGACATCCTCGGCATCGAAACATTCACCGTGAACACGTTTCACCGCGAGGCGATCGTGGAGGTATCGGGCGCGGTGACCGTTACGGCCCGAGCCCCGGATGGTGTCGTTGAAGCGATCGAGATCGGCTCGCAGACCTTTGCCATGGGCCTTCAATGGCACCCCGAAATGCTGGATGCCGACAGCCATCCGGGCGCTCGCGTCTTCGACGCCTTCGTCGAGGCGTCAAGCCGACACCTTCGATAACCTGTTCCAAGGCCCTGCTGCGTTCTGTCGGAAGCACATTCTGCCCTCTCCCGATTGACGTTGGCGGCTCCAGCAAATAGGGCCAAGCCGACAAGCGTGCCAAACGCCAGCAAGACAGCAACAGGAGTGTATAGTGAGCGAACCGACCGTAGCAGAGGCAACAGATCGCATTTACGCATCGCTGCAGGCAGACAATGCCGACATCGATCTTCATATCGCGACCCTCAAGGCAGCATTGATGCGGGCAGGTTTGAAAGAGGCCGTATTCGACCCGACCAGGCTCGTGCAAAACAACCGTTCCGGACGGAAGCTGATGCAGGCGTACTTTCGGCAGCGCGGCGTAACGGTGAAATTCTCGGCCTAACAAGGTCGTTCAATGATGCCAGAAAGGCCGCAGTCGGGTGGCCGAATGGGTGCCTGCCTGGTCGGACTGCGGTGGCTCACCAGGCTGAGCGATCCCGGTTTCCGCTCGTCGGCTGGCTGCCAAGGTGAACCTCTCGGCGCGCGACCCTTTCAACCGGTCAGGTCGCGCGCAAATGGGCTCTGGCCGCCTTTCGAAGCGGCAGTCCGGTAAGCTCACCAAGTTCGTGCTTCAATTCCGCGCTTTGGCGATGGCGTCCTTCAGTCCTTTTTCATCCAGAACGCCGGGAATGATCGCCGAACCGATGACGAAGGATGGCGTGCCGGCGAAATTGAAGGCGAGTGCCTGACTGTAGTTGCGGTCGAGCAGCCCGGAAATCTTGGCATTGTGCGTGTTCACGGCTGCGGTCAGCTCCTTCATCGAAAGACCCGCCGCGGTCAGCGCCTTCTCGATGTCGTCCTGCGACAGCCTCGCCTTGGTTTTCATCAGCGCCTCCATCGCCGGCTGGTATTTGCCGATCTGGGCGGCTCCAAGCACTGCCTGTGCGGCGAAGACGGAGGCTTCGCCCAAGATCGGCCAGTCCTTCAGCACGAGCCGCACGTTGCCGTCGGCCTTGACCACCTTCTCGACCGTCGGATGCACTTTCTTGCAGTAAGGGCACTGATAGTCGAAGAACTCGACGATGGTGACATCGCCCTTCGGATTGCCAAGGACGGGCGCGTCCTTGTCGAAAAACACCTCCTCCTTGGTCAATTGCTGGGCGAAGGATGATCGGCCTCCGACAAGCACGGCGGCGGCGGTCGCGACCGTGGCCGTCAGAACGGTTCTGCGGGTGAACATCAGATTTCTCCTTGTGCGAATGGATTGGGGCCGAGAGCGACGGCGCGTGCGGCGATTTCGAGGATCATGCCGCGCAGGCAAACGACGAAAGTCGGAAAGGCCGGGGCTGTCATTCTGCCTGCTTCCTGTCCTCAGATGCAAAGGCGGCGAGCCGTTCGGCGATTGCCTCGCGGGAGATTTCGCCGAGATGGGTGGCGGCGAGCGTACCGTCCGGGTTGATGAAAAGTGTGGCAGGAAGGCCGATCGCGCCGTAGTGCCGGGATAGGCCCGAGAAAGGGTCGAGAAGGATGGTTTCCAGGTCGACGCCTGTTTGGCGCAGATAGGATTCTATCGCCGCGCGGCTTTCGCCCTGGTTGGCGAAGAGAAAGTCGACCTCAGGATTCCTTTCGGTCATCTCCGCCATCATCGGCATTTCCCGCCGGCAGGGCGGACACCAGCTTGCCCAGAGATTGAGAACCGCCGGGCGGCCCTTGCGCTCGGCGATGGCGAGGCTCTCGTTACGTGCGAGAACGGCATAGGACGTTTCCGGGGCACGGGGTGCAGCGCCGCTATCGGTGAGGGTTGTGGCGACGACCCAGACGAAGAGGCCGGCCGCAAGCGGGAGGATCGCCCAAGGAGCGGCTTTCGGTGCGTTTCGCCAGAGCATCACTGCGGCGAGGAAAACACCGAGGAATCCGCCCGTCGGGGAAAAGCCGCCCTGCCAGATGGCGAGAACTCGCAACGGCTCCTGCAGGAAGCTCTCGGCATGGATGAGCACATGCCCGGCGCGCGCGCCGACAACGCCGAAAAGTGTGGCAGCCGTCGTAAAGGTGCCAAGCCGGTTGTGGATGCGGGCGGCAAGGAGCGAGCCGACAAGCATGAAGACGATCAACCCGGCGATGACCGAAAAGCGATCGGCGGAAAAAGCGAAGGGACCTATTGCGACGGCGTTCATTGCGCGCTGCCCTTGGCCATCCGTGCCGCCTCCGCAAGCGAGCCGGCCGTGATTTCTCCGACGAGGCGCGTACCGGGGGCCTCCTCTTTGCTGCGGTTGAAGAAGATCATAGTCGGCGGGCCAACGACGGCAAGTGATCGCATCAGTGCGCCATTCTCCGCATCGAGGGTGCTGACGTCGAGGCTGACCAAGCGGATCCCGTCAAGGCTCGCCGCGACATCAGGCTTTGTCAGAACGGACCGCTCGATCGTGCGGCAGGTGACGCACCAGCCAGCGGTGACATAGACGAGGGTGGGTTGCCTCCCGGAGGCTGCGGTGTCGAGAAGGCGGGAGAGTGCGCCGGCCGAGCCGACCTTGGTAAAATCCGACATCTGGATGGCGGCTGTTTGGTCAACACTCGCCGCCCTCTTGAGCGGGCCGAGCGGAGTGAGCGGATCGCTGGCTCCAAGGCCGAAGCCCACCAGCAGCAGACTACCCCAAATGAGCGAGACGACGGCGGTCAAGCGCGTCAGTACGCCGTAGCCGCCTGTGGACCGCAGCCCGTCGGGAGCGACCGCGTAGATGCCGAAGGCAAGGGAAAACACGGCCCAGGGCAGGAGGACGAAGCGCTCCGGCACAAGCGGCGTCGCAAGCCAAATCGCCGTTCCCAGGAATGCGAAGCCGAAGACGTGCCGGACACGTTCCATCCACGCGCCGGCGCGTGGAAGCGCCTTGCCGCCGATTGTCGCCATGATGATGAGCGGGATGCCCTTGCCAAGGCCAAGGGCGAAAAGGGCGAGTGCGCCGACCGCAATGTCACCGGTCCGGGCGATGTAGAGGAGGGCGCCGGCAAGCGGCGCGGTTACGCAGGGGCCGATGAGGAAGGCGGAGGAAAGACCGAGCAGGGCGGCGGCGGCGACCGAGCCGCCCTTCTGCCGGCCGCCGCTCAGGCGGTTGCCGATCACTGCCGGCAGCTTGATGTGGAAGAGCCCGAAGCTGGAGAGCGCCAGCAGGACGAACAGTGCCGCGACCACGCCGACAGCGACGGGCGATTGCATCACGATCTGCAGGTTTTGCCCCGACCAAGCGGCCACGATGCCAAGGAGACCGAAGGCGGACGCAAGGGCCAGCACATAAGCGGAGGCGAGCATGAAACCGCGTCGTGCCGTCAGCCCCTCTCCCTCGCGCGTGAGCATGGCCGCGACGATCGGATACATCGGGAAAACGCAGGGCGTGAAGGCGAGCAGCAGTCCGAAGCCGAGGAAGCCTGCAAGAAGCAGCGCAAACCCGCCACCGGTCATGAGCCGGTCGACCGCCGTTTCTCCGCCGTCAGCTGCGATGGAAAAACCTGTGTCCGGCGCTTCCACGGGCCGTGCGTCCTTGGCAGGCGCAAAGGCAAAACCACCGACCGGTTTGCTGATGGTCATCGCGGCGGTATCGATCGTCCGCGTTGTCGGCGGATAACAAAGCCCGTCATCCTGGCAGCCCTGATAGGTGAGGCGAATGAGCGGAGGCGCATTCGCGATCCGGGCCGAAGCCTTTTGGTAATAGACCTCGGTTGTGCCGAAGCCCGGATCGTCCTTGACTGTCCCCGGTTCGGTTTGCAGGGTGATCGGCCGGTTACCCTCATCTTCTGCTGCCAGGAAGTCCCTGTAGAGATAGTAGCCGTCAGCAATCGTCCATGTGATCGCCAGCCGGCCGTCGTCTTGCCTGGCGATCCCAGGTACGAAGGCCTCGTCCATCGGCAGGGGCGCCTCGAGCGCCCGGGCTGGCAGGATGGCCGCAATCAAAACCCAAACCAGCGCCAGCAGACTTGCTTTCCGCATCGTTCTTGCGTCCTCGTCTTCAATCGAGGGCGGAGCGATCAGGCCGCTACCTTAAGGCAGCCTTAAAATGATTGTCCAAGGCGAAGGATAGAAACGGGCCGCGCAAGTTAATCCGCTAAGACCTTGGCGCTGGCTCTCGGTGTAATTCCGGAAGTAAAGGCCGAACGATGGTGGGGCAACCGGCGCTGCCGGTTCACCTGCTTATGGACACCGGCCCTTTGGCCGGCGTCCAGACTTCATTGCCTGTGTTGCCTAGTGGGTTGCGCCCGACCCACCGGCTGCGACGATTGCGAAGGGTTGTCCCTCGACCGCGATCGTGCGGGTCTCCTTCAGTGTTTCCGTGTCGATCACGCGTACCAGGCTTTGGCGCGGATCAGTGATGGCGAGGTGATTGCCGGCGACGGCGAGGCGGGGCCTTGCGTCGCGCCAGTGGCCATCTTTGCTGTAGGGCTCCGTGACGATTTCCGATTTGGTGATCACGCCATCCACGACGTCAAGGAGGTGAAGCTTGCCGTCCTCCGTCAGGATATAGGCGTTGCGTGACTTTGCTGGATCGAGGATGAAGTCCACCCGCCGCAGCGGCAGTTCGACGAGGCGGTAGGGTTCCTTCGCGTCGGCGTCGATCAGTACGACCTTGTCTTCTCCGTAGTTCCCAAGGAAGAACTGCATAGAAGTGCCGCCGAGCAGTGTGGATACCTTGCCCTCCGGCAGCTTGTCGCCATAGGCGAGCATCTCGAGCTTGGGGCCATCGAGCCCACCTGGGCGTGCGACCAGGACGCCCTCGGCGCAACCGAAGGCGGCCAGGCGGGCGGACGTCGCTTCACCGTGGAGCCCCGTGCAGGTTGCGACATCGCCGACCTGCTTGCCCTCCTTGTCGAGAACACGCAGGCCCAGGCGGGGAGGAAGCTCACCTTCCTTTACCGTCGCTTCGAGGTTCGGGACCGAAACGAGAAGATGGTTGCCGGTCGAAACCGCGACGCCATGGTGTGCGGCGGTAGTATCGTAAGCCTTGAGCTCCGCCTTGCCGTCCAGAAGCGCGCTTTCGCCAAGCAGATCGAACTTGCCACCGCGATCGTAGAAGATGGCGAGATCGTCACCATGGGCAACCACGTGGCCGGGCTTTTGTCCGCGAATGGTTGTCTCAAGCAGCCTCGGCTCCTTGACCTCGATGTCCCGGTGCTCGCCGTGATCGGAAAGCGCTATGCCGGTGTCGATGGCATGGATCAGGTTCTGTTCGCCCTGGACGGCAAAGACGGTTCGTCCGGTGTCGCTCAGGGAAAGGGCGGCGTAGCCTTCAAGGTCAAAACGGCCGATTTCCTTGTCCGTTTCCAAATCGATGGCGCGGACCACGGGCTGGGTGTGGTCGGCAATGAACAAACGCCAGGTCTCGCGCTGCTGTTCTTCCTCGGCATGAGAGGTCAACGGAAAGGCGAGGGTCGCGAGAATGGTGGTGGCGAAAAGCGCGGGCAAACCGGAGCGGGACATGAAATCTCCTATAATGTAATAACGTAACATGTGTTGTGTTATAGCGTTACATTCGCCTTGTCCAGCGGCAACAAGCTGACGTTTGCACATGCGTCAACGAAGCCGTCACAGGCGGCCCGCGACGGCGGCCTACGTGGGTCGCTGGCGTTAAGGAGTGTGAAGCTCGGTCCTGACGGACCGATTGGCATTCCGCGACTTCGCCTGGAGCGGCGGATGGCGGCATGTGTTGCCGCCACCCTTTGAAATGCTCGGTTTCTCCGTTGGTGGGCTTCGCCGATTTTCAGGGCTGGGGGGCTTTGGGCGAGATGGACCAAAACCCGCCATAGGGCCTTCATCAGCGACGAAGGCCGTCAAACGCGGCGGGACCCGGTCATCCTGCTACTTCGCTGTGCCTTCGTTCAGGGGCAGCTTGCTCCCGCGACGCTGCGGTAGGCGGCCGTTCAGAACGATGTAGGCGAGAAGGCCGATCACCAGGCCCCAGAAGGCCCCGCCGATCCCGAGCAGCTTGATGTTGGCGGCGGAGGCCAGGAACGTGATGAGCGCCGCTTCGCGGCAGGCCGGGTCGGCTGTTGCTGCAGCAAGGCTGCCACCAATGGTACCGAGAAGGGCGAGGCCGGCTAGCGTGGTGATGAAGGTCGCAGGAAACGCCATGAACACGGCCGCAAGCGTAACGCCGAACACGCCGACGAGCACGTAGAAAAAGCCCGCGGCGATACCCGCGATCCAGCGCCTGGACGGGTCTTCGTGGGCCTCCTTGCCGGTTGCGATCGCCGCCGTGATTGCCGCGATATTGAAGGCGTGCGAGCCGAAAGGCGCCATGATCAGCGAACCGAGGCCAGTCGTCGTCACGATCGGGTTGGCGCTGGTCTTGAAGCCGTCATTCCGCAGCACCAGCATTCCCGGCATGTATTGGCCGGTCAGCGTGATGAGAAACAGCGGCAGTGCGACCGAAAGCAGCGCGTTCAGCGAGAATAACGGCATGGTGAAAATGGGCGCCGCGAACTCCAACCTCAGACCCGATAGGTCGACCCGGCCCTCCGCGAGCAGGAACAGGAGCCCGAGAACGAGGATGCCGACCACGGCATAGCGGGCGGAGAAGCGCTTCAGGACGACGTAGGCGACAATCAGCAGGCCGACGAGCAACGGATCGACGCTTGCGCCGCCGAACGCGCCGATGCCGAACTGCAGCAGGATACCGGCGAGCAGGCCCGCGGCGATGCCTGGCGGGATCAGCCGGATGACCTTCTCGAAATAGCCCGAAAGCCCGAGTGCGACGAAGGCTAGAGCCGAGATCATGTAGGCGCCGATGGCCTCGGCATAGGGCGTGGTCGCAAGCGCAGTGACGAGAAAGGCTGCGGCCGGCGTCGACCAGGCGGTGATGATAGGCTCGCGATAGCGCCAGCTCAGCCAAAGCCCCGTCATTCCCACGCCGATCGAGACCGACCAGACCCAGGAAGCCGTCAACTCGGGGCTGAGCCCAGCCACTTTCGCAGCTTGAAAGACCAGGATGAAGGTGCCGCCATAGTTGACGATGACGGAGATCAGACCCGCGACAATGGGATGGGCAAGGTCGTTGAAGCGAAGGGATGACGGGAAAACATGTGATGACATGATCTATCGGGGCTCCTGAAATTTCGGGGAGGACTGGCAAGCCGCGTTGACAAATAGCCAGTCATTGGCCCGATATGCCCATCCATTTTTCTGAAGATGATCAGACCATTTGTTCAAGCATTCCCAACTCGAGTCCGTGAAGGCATGGATTGCCCAGCCCGCCCAGGCTGGGATGCCGCTTCATGCGCGCATCCAGCGGGCGATCCGGCAGTTGATCCTCGACGGTGCGCTTGGGCCGGGAAAGCCGCTTCCAGCTTCGCGCGTGCTCGCCAAATCCCTCGGCGTATCGCGCGATACGATCGAAGCGGCCTATGGCCAGCTTCATGCCGAAGGCTTCATCGACCGTCGCGTCGGGAGCGGCAGTTTCGTGGCCGAGGTGAAGGAGTTTGCACCCGGCAGGCGCCTGTCTCCAAGGCGCGCGCAGTCGCCCAACCAGGCAGCGGCTTTGAGCAGGCGGGGCAATGCCATGTTCGGCAGCGGCGGCGTCAGTGAACAGCTGTTGCCCCGCCCATTCGCCCATGGCGTGCCGGAGACGCGCACTTTTCCGCTCGCGCTGTGGGAGCGCCTCGGACGGCAGGTCTTGCGCGAAACCGGCAGAAGGGCGCTGCTTCACGGCGACCCGCAAGGGATCGAGGAGCTGCGCCGTGCCATTGCCGACTATGTGAACCTAGAACGCGGCGCCCGTACCACGGCCGAACGGGTGCTGATCCTCACCAGCTCGCAGCAGGCGCTGACATTGTGCGCAAACATGCTGCTCGATCCCGGTGACCGCATCTTCATCGAGGATCCGGCCTATTACGGCGCGCGCAAGGCGTTCGATGCGGCGGGGCTCGAATGCGTCCCCATCCGCGTCGACCGCCATGGCATCGCCGTCAACCAGATCAAGGCGGAGACGCGCAAGGTCAAGGCCGTATTCCTGACGCCCTCGCATCAGTTCCCGGCCGGCGCCACGCTGACGCTCGATCGCCGCCTTGCGCTGATCGAATGGGCGAGCCGCCATCAGGCCTGGATCCTCGAGGACGACTACGACAGCGAATTCCACTATGCCGGCAAACCAACGGCCTGCCTTCAGGGCCTCGATCCGCACGACCGGACGATCTACATCGGCACCTTCACCAAATCGCTCTTTCCAGGGCTTCGGATCGGCTATGCAGTTCTGCCGCCTGAGCTGGTCAAGCCGATGACCGTCGCGCGTACTCTGCTTGACGGGCACTCCGCTCCGATGGCGCAAATGACACTCGCGCGCTTCATGGAAGGCGGGCATTTCGGCGCCCATGTGCGCACAATGCGCAGCATCTACGCCGACCGGCTCAACCTTTTGGCGATGCTTGTCATAAAACATCTGCCGCATTTCCTTGAAGCGCGGGTGCCCGATGGCGGCCTGCAGATGCCGTGCGCGCTGACAGGTGCGATCTCGGAGGCCGCGGCCGTCGATGCGGCACGACGTGTCGGGATCGAGATCATGGGATTGTCCGCGCTTCACGCCGGCGGCAAGCCCGAGCCCGGGTTCCTCATGGGGTTTGCCGCTTATACGCCAAGCGAGATCGAGGGGGCGGTGCGGAAGCTGGCTGGTGCCTTCCGGGCCGCGGCGACGTCATAGGTCGTCCAAGCGTCGCCCGCAACGGCTCGCCATTCAGTCCTGGATGACGAGCTGGAACCAGGTGTCGAGAGATCTGCTGCGCTTGACGGCGTCGAGATAGGCGAGCAGCGATAAGCAACCGAACGTCGCACCTCGCCGGGCAGACGCCGGAAAAACGATTCCCGTTTTGGTGCATTTTTTGCGGAGAACCGGCGCACTGCATAAAGTTGTAGGTACCATCGAAATGGAAAATCCATAAACTCGCGCTAGACCGATCGTCATTCGTGAATCGGGAGCGAGGCATGCAAAGAGACGTGCAGTTCAACGGGCAGAAAGATTGGCGGATCGCGCGATATGCCATCGGCGGCATTGTTGGATTCGCCGTGCTCGCCCAGCTCCTGGTCTATCTCAGCCTGGTCGCCCTGGTCGACCAGCCTTATGCGGCTGCCATGGTCGGTGCCGCGCTAATCTCCCTGCTGATGGGCGTGCCACTGATCGTCGTGGCAGCGACGCAGTTTCGCCGGGCGCAGCGCCTGCGCAACCAGATCAATCATGTTGTCGCCCATGATGCCACGACGGGCTGCGTGACCGGTCGCGGGCTCGTACAGCAGGTCAATGGCCTCGAACGCCGCCGCCAAAGCGCCGGCGAGGAGCTGCATGGCGCGCTCATTCATCTGCGTATCAACAATCTCGATGACGTCGGCGCTGCTTTCGGCCCGGCCTGGAGCGAGGAGCTGCTGCAATTCGTCGCTTCGACGATCAGCACGTCCGTGCGTCGCGACGATATCGTCGCCCGGACGGGCCCAGCCAGTTTCGACGTCCTGCTCGTCGGCGCAACGGAGACGGATGCGGAACATGTCTCAAACCGCCTGACGACGGCGCTGTCGTCCGCCCATTTCTCTGCCGATGGCAGCAAGGTCGACCTCGAACTCAGCGTCGGCGGAGCTTTGTTCGATGGCAGTGTCGATCTGGAACGCTTGCGCCGGGCAGCTGCCTCCGAGACGGTCATAGTTGCCAGCGAGGGCACCCGGCCTGTCGATTTCGTCCGCCTGCCTTCGGCGTGAATGACTGGCGATAACGTTGCTTGTGCCGGAGTCGTATGCAACGATCGCTCGCGGCGGCTGAGGGCCAGTTCGTTTGTCGCTTTAGGGTTGTGTTGCGCTGGGCCCCACTGTTGCAAAGGGTTGCCTGTCATCTGCAGTACTGTCGTGGAGCTTATTTCAATTCAATAGGTTACTGGAATCTTTTGGCGCAACACCGTTGTTCCATTTTTGCAACATAGCCGTGCGAAAGCTTGGGCCTATCAGGGACCACCCCAAAATTGGTCCCTGCTTTATATTACCTCTGTATTATCTGTCGATAAATAAGGCAGTTGCGACGTACGTTTGGATTAACCAGCATGTCGTACTGATTGCGAGGGGGATAGAGTTGAAAGTGGGGAAATTTATTGGAGGCGGGCTGCTTTCTATTCTGCTCGCGTCGACGGTGTTTGCGGGTGGTGCTGCGGAAGCGATGACGCTGAGGGAAGCGCTTCAGATTGCGATGGAATCGAATCCGGAAATCGGTCAGTCGATCGAAAACCGTGAGGCAATCGAATTCGAACTGCGGCAGGCGCGCGGTCTCTATCTGCCGAGCGTCGACGTCGAAGCATCGACTGGTGTGCGCCACCTCGAAGACAGCAGCCGTCGCCTTGCCTCGATCGAGAACGATCCGCTCTATCCTTCCGACGTCGGGCTGACCATCACGCAGAAGCTCTTTGATGGTGGTGGCCGTCGCGCCGAACTCGAGCGTCAAGCAGCGCGCGTCGATAGCGCCTCCTTCCGGGTGCTGGAGCGTTCCGAGACGATCGGCTTGCAGATCGTTCGCGAGTATTTCGAATATATTCTCCAGCAGCAGATCGTTGCGGAAGCGCGCAAGAACGTCGGCGTGCACCAGTCGATCTTGTCGGATATCAGTTCGTTGATTTCGGGCGGCGCTCTCACCGAGGCAGACCGTCAGCAGGCAAGCGAACGGCTGCTGGCGGCCAAGGCCCGCCTGCAGGAAGCGGAAGAGGCCTTCGATACGGTCAAGATCAGCTTCAACCGCCTGGTCGGACAGCCCCTCACCAATCCATCCATGCCGAAGTCGGTCGCCGGCGCGCTGCCGAAGACACTGGAGACGGCGATCGGCATTGCGCGCACCAACAATCCGCGGATCAAGGCTGCCGACTCCGACATCAATGTCGCGGACTCGCAGGTCAAGGCGGCACGCTCGAACATGCTGCCCGAAGTCTTCGCCGAGGGCCGCGTGCGCTCAGGCAACGATATCGACGGCTCGACCGGCAACACCTGGGACGCACAGGGCCGGATCGTCGCGAAGTGGAATCTCTATCGTGGCGGCATCGATGTCGCCAACGAGCAGGAGCAGATGCGCCGCGCAAGCGAACAGCGCCTGGTCTTCCATCAGGCGCACCGCGAGGTCGAGGAAGCCGTGCGCATCTCCTGGGAGCGCCGCGGCAGCCAGTACGACATCGCCCGCACGCTGAACCAGCAGGCGCAGATGAACGTGCAACTCGTCGAATCCTATCGCGAGCAGCTCAAGGTCGGCCAGCGTTCGCTGCTCGACGTGCTCGGCGCGCAGAATTCGCGTTTCAACGTCAGCGTTCTCGCAAAGACCGCGCAGTATGCCGCGCTTTTTGCCGAGTACCGGCTGCTGGCAGCAACAGGCCAGCTGCTGCCGACCATGAAGATCAAGGCGCCGGCGCAGGCGGAAGCCTATGCGCGCAATGAGTTCAATGTCCCGGATGCGCCGGCCACGGAAACCTATCGTCGTGTGCCGTCGCGCCAGACGAACGACTTGCCGCTCGACCTGTTGGCGCCGATCCGGCAGAAATGAATAGTCCTCGTCAGGGTGGACACAACCGGTGGTAATGCAAGGCATTGACAGGCATGTGCAGATTGGCCCGTCTCTGACCGGCTTTTCCGAGGCGTTCAAGGAGATTTGCATCTTCTTGAACCGCCCCTCGTCAGATAGTGTGCTCTATTCGGACGTGCCCTTCGACCCTCGGTTGCCGAGCGCCGAGGACGTCTCCCGTATTGCCGAGCGGGTCGGCCTGGAAACGGAGCTCGTTTCCGCGCGCGCGATCGGCAATCGTGATTTCGTCTACCCTCTGCTGCTGGTCTTTCGCGATGGCAGTGCCATGGCGCTTCTGGAAGAGGCGCCCGACGGCACGCTAAGCCTCTCCAACAGACTGGCGGCGCCCCGCGAGATGCCGATCACCCTGTCCGACCTTGAGGTCGGCGGGCTCGCCTACGCCTTGTCTTTCTCGGCCACCTACCTCAACACCGCGACTGGCCGCGGCGTCGGCGAGGCGCGCAACATCGACCGCCGCCATTGGCTGACCGCCACGGTCAAGCCGTTCTGGCAGGCCTATGTGCAGGTCGCGGTCGCCGCGTTCTTCATCAACGTGCTGGCGCTTGCAGCCCCGCTCTTCACGATGAACGTTTATGATCGCATCCTGCCGAACAAGGCTATCGCGACCCTCTGGGTGCTGGCGCTCGGGATCAGCACCGCCATTCTCTTCGACTTCCTTTTGAAGACTGTGCGTGCGGCGCTGATCGACTATGCCGGCCGCAAGGCGGACCTGAAACTCTCCTACATGCTGTTCGAGAAGATCCTGCATGCGACCATGGCGTCGCGACCGCCTTCGACCGGCGAATACGCCAACCGGGCGATGCAGTACGAATTCGTTCGGGAATTCTTCACGTCGAACACGCTCAGCACGATCATCGACAGTCTTTTCGTCTTCGTCTTCATCGCAGCCGTCTATGCGGTGGCGGGCTGGATCGCCATTATCCCGGCGGTCGCCTTCATCTTCAGTCTCCTGATCGGTTATGTCGCGCAATACAAGATCGGCAACCGCGTCGCCGCCGCGTCGAATGAATCAGCCCAGCGTCAGGCGCTGCTGGTCGAAACGATCAGTGCGATCGAGACGGTGAAGACGCTGCACTCGGAAAAGCAGTTGCTTCGCCGCTGGAACGAGCTCGCCAAGCATTCCTCGAACACGTCCGAGCAGATCAAGGAGATTTCCTCCTGGGCCTCGCATGCGACGCAGTTCGTGCAGCAGCTGGTCACGGTCTGCATCGTCGTTGCCGGCGCCTATGAATTTACCGAGGGCAAGATTTCATCCGGCGCGATCATTGCTGCCAGCATGCTTTCCGGCCGCGCCGTCGCGCCGCTCGGGCAGATCGCCATGACGCTGGCGCGACTGCGCCAGGCCATTCTGTCGCTGCGGATCCTCAATGCCGTGATGGAGCAGCCGGAGGACCGACCGGACACGATCGGCTTCGTCAACCGCGAGATCCGCAACGGCAGCATCACCTTTACGAATCTCGACTTTGCTTACCCGCAAACGGACCACAAGGTGGTCAGCGGTATGAACGTCACGATCAAAGCGGGCGAGCGCGTCGGCATCATCGGCCGCATCGGTTCGGGCAAGACGACAATCGGCCGCCTTCTGGCGGGTCTCTACGCGCCGAGCGCCGGACGCATCCTGCTCGATGGTGTCGATATTCGGCAGCTACACCCCTCCGTCGTCCGTTCGGCCGTCTCGTTCGTGTCGCAGAATTCCGACCTCTTTTCCGGGACCATCAAGGAAAACCTGCTGATGGCGAACCCGACCGCCAGCGACGAAGAGGTGGTTGCGGCAGCGAGACTGGCCGGCGTCGATGAGTTCGTCTCGCATCATCCGCGTGGTTATGACATGCCGGTCGGCGAACGCGGTTCCCAGCTTTCGGGTGGACAGCGCCAGGCGGTCGCCATTGCCCGGCTGCTACTGCGCAAGCCGAAGGTGGTGTTTCTGGACGAGCCATCCGGTGCGATGGACCTCGCCAGCGAGCGCGAGTTGATCAACAAGCTTTCCAATGTCTTCAGCGGCGACGTCACGCTTTTGATCTCAACGCACCGCCATAGCATGCTGAGCCTTGTCGACCGGCTGCTGGTTCTCGACCGAGGGCGCATCGTCGCCGACGGACCGAAGGCTGCCGTTATCGAGCAGTTGCAGCGACGTTCCGGTCCCGCCGGGCCGGCAGAAGGGGCGGGGCTATGATCCACCCTTATCTAAATGACGATGAAGCAATGCCGGTCCCCGCGTTTCGGAGGGCGCCGAGATGACTGAGAAACCGCCGCTGGCCGCGCGCGCTGGAGTGTTGGTGATCGGCCTTTTGATCAGTTCCTTCGTCGCCTGGGCGGCGATCGCCGAGGTCGACGAGATCGCCCGCGGCGAAGGCAAGGTCATTCCCGTCTCGAAAACGCAGATCATTCAATCGAGCGAGCCCGGTATCGTGCGCGAGATCGCCGTGCAGCCCGGCCAGGTCGTGCGCCGCGGCGACCTGATCCTGCGCCTCGATGATACGGCAAGCGGCTCGTCGCTCGGCGAGCTCGAAGCCAAGGCCCGCTCGCTGCGGGCGCAGATCGCACGGCTGGAACTCGAGGAGACCGGGGCCTACGACAGCAAGTACATCTGCCCCGAGGATATCGCCAAGGTTGCCCCGGCAATCTGCGCCAACGAGGAACAGTTGCTTCAGGCCAAGGCCGGAAACTTCAACAACAAGCTGTCGGTGATGCAGGCCCGTGAGGGACAGCGCCAGCAGGAATTGGCGGAAGCGGAGGCCAACATCACCCGGCTGAGCGAGAGCATGCAGGTGACCGAGCGCGAGCAGGAGCTGCTCGCGCCGATGGGCAAGCGCAAGCTCGTCGCGCAAACCGAACTGCTTCGGGTCGAGAAGGAACTGACCGACACCAGAGGACAGCTCGCACTCTGGAAAGAATCGGTCGGCAAACTCGAGGCGGCGCTCAGGGAGGCGTCGCTGCAGGTGACGGAGCTCTCGCTGCAACTGAAGCAGGAGGCGCTGGCCGAAAAAACCGAGGCGCTTTCGCAGCTTTCGGTGATTGATGAGACCATTCGCGGCGCCACAAGCCGGGTTGCCAATACCGACATTCGCTCGCCGGTCGATGGCATCATCAATACGCTCGATGTCAACACCGTCGGCGCCTATGTGACGCCCGGAGCGGTGATCGGCGGCGTCGTTCCGACGTCGGAGACGCTGCTTGTCGAGGCGCGGCTTTCTCCGCGGGATGTCGCCTTCGTTCGCACCGGACAGGCGGCGCTGATCAAGATTTCTGCCTATGATTTCTCGATCTATGGGGGGCTCGGCGGAATTGTCGAGACCGTCAGCGCTGACAGCCTCGTCGACCAGAACAGCGGTGAGACCTACTATCTCGTGCGCGTCAAAACCGACATGGCCGCCCTCGTGAAGGACGGGCGCGAATACGCGATCATGCCGGGCATGATTGCCTCGGTCGACATCATGACCGGCAAGAAGACGATTCTTGCCTACCTGATGAAGCCGATCAACAAGGCCCGCGAGGAAGCGCTGCGGGAGCGCTGACCGATGAACGAGACGCCGCCTCTGGCAGATGAAGAGGACATGAGTGCGCTTCGGTTCCGCGTCGTTACCGTCGGCGGTCAACGCCGCGGCATCAAGCTCGAGGAAATCTACTGGCACTGTCTGGGCGAGCTTGCCGCACGGAATGGCTGTCGGCTTGCCGATATCGTTGCGTCCTGCGAAAGGGAACTCGAAGGCGACGGCAATCTGACCGCACGTCTGCGCTATGTCGCGACCCGCCACCTTCGTGATCAGCTTGAGACGGCCAGAAAGCGCGGCAGCCTGGCGGCCGTCGCCAGCCAGGTACGCGCCAGCCCGTCGCCAGCTTTTGCGCTCACGGGCAGCAAGCACATCGTCGCCTACAACGCGGCCTTCCTCTCCTTCGTTCAGACGCGCGTATTGCGCTCCCAGCAGCCGCAGGCGGCGCGTGGCTTGAGGCTTTCGTTCGACGTTCAGTTCGTCGATCTGGTCCAGCGCTTGAAAGCGGCTCCGGGCGAGCCGCAGCCGGCGGGCTTCACCATCGGGGTGCAGGGGCAGGTTACGCGCGGCAAGCTCAATGCTGCACTCGCCCCGCTCGTGGATCAGGACGTGATCATCGGCTTCATTCTCGGTTGACTGAGTAGTGGTCGCTGCTAACCACAAGGCCGTCAGCCAAGTCGAGCCTGGCGGGCACAGTCAGCGAACGGCGATGCCTTCTCCGGGCATGACGTCGGCAAGCGGTGCGGCGGAGGCGACCTTGTCGCCGGTGCTCTTGATGCCGTGGATCCAGGAACGCTCGGCGCTGACCGAAAACAGCGGCTGATAGCTCGGCAAGGCGGTATCGAGCTTCACCTCGTCGCTGAGGTTATCGAGGATGAAGTGGCCCTGGCTCGTCGTGATCGCGAGGACCGCGTGATATAGGTTGCGCCTGACGTCACGCAGAACCACGATCGACATCGCCTCCGACGGCAGTCCCGCCGCCTTCAACGCGGCCATCTTCAAAATGGCATAGTCTTCGCAGTCGCCCTTGCCTCGGGCAAGAATTTCGTCCGGCGTCGCCCAATAATCCTTGGCCCCGTAGTTTTCCGCGTCCGGCTGGTAGCGAACGATCCGGTTCACAGTCCGGTTGATGCCGCTGATCTTCTGGCGAAAGGCAAGACCATCAGCGTTTTCGATCGCCTGGCCGAGAATGTCGCGGGCGGCGCAACCGCTCTTTTGTGCGCAATCGTTGAAGTCCGCAGCCACCACTGCCGGGTAGACGGTCTTCCACTTGCGGGCGACCGGGATCGCTGACACCCGGAACGCAACCGAGTGGAAAACGGCGGATGGTTCCGACTGTGCGGACGACTGGGGCCGGAGATCAGGGCGGGTCGCCAGCGCCACTTGCTGCACGTTCTGGCGCCGGAGGGCTTCGGAAGCCTGCTTTGACCAGGTGTCGATGGTCTGCGTTGCGATGGCGGCGAGCGGGCTTGCCAGGCTCACCATCTGATGCAACAGGCCGGGGCCGAGCACGGCCGGTTGGCCAGCCTGCGTAGGTGTCGTTGCGAAAAGCGACGCAAGGCCGATCGCGAAGACCGAAGTCTTCAGGTATTTCCTGCCGTGCTTCCAATGCGTCTTATTCATCGCCGTGTCTCTCGGTTTCTTGAGGACACTGTACGAACGAAAAGAAAAATGCCGGTAAAGCGGTATGTATTATTTAGAGTGTTTCGAAGAGATACGTTTTATCTAAAATTTTATTCAAATTTTATACTTGTGTATTCTTTCGGCTCAAGCCACTTCTATATCGGGGACGCCGTGGACTTGCTGACCTTGCTGATGAGGACGGTGGCCGATCACATTCGCCTGTCTCGGAAAAGGCTTGCGCTGGCACCTGGCGATATAGACGTCCACGTCATTGAATGACGCACGTTTTGCCGTGGCAGCATCGCGGCGCTGATCCAAAAGCAGGGTTGGTTTCCGAACGATGACCAGAAATACTAAATTTGTACTAACGTCACCAATTTTGGGTATTAGCATAATATAGTATGCTGTTTTAGGTGAGGCTCTTCAGTGCCGATTGCGCTCTCGCAGGGTTGATGTTTTCGTCGCCCGCAAAGGTCGAGGGGTATTTCCATGGCAACCGAAGGCACCGCAATTTCCAACGACGCCGCAGCTCTGTCGGCAGAGGCAATCGAATTCCGCAACGCGCCCGACGGCAAGGCTGACCGCCTGGTTGCGCAGGCCGCTCCCGCAGGCGAGCCGGAACTCATCGACCCCGCGACGGGCGCTCCCGTGAAAGGCGCCGAAACCGTGCCCCAGACAGCGCCCATGCCTGCGGAAATCAGCGCCGATGCTTCGAATATCGTGCATTTGCCTGTGGGCGCGTCGATCGAAAAGATCAAGGTCGTTGGCAGCGATATCGTTTTGGAACAGCCTGACGGCTCCACGATCACCATTCACAACGCGGCATTGAAGGTCCCGACCTTCCTGATCGGTGACGCCGAAATCCCGCGCGAAACCCTCGTGGCGGTGCTCGGAGAAAACGGCATCAACGTCGCGGCCGGCCCGGACGGCAGCATCAGCGTCGTTTCGAACCAGAGCAGCGGCGGCGACTTCGCAGGGGCTAATGGCGATATCGGCGAGGCCGGACCGGTCATCAACTTGCTGGCGCCGACCGCGCTGCAGTTTCCGACGCTTGAGACGACCGAGCTTCTGCCGCCGACCCTCGATCCCAACGACGCACCGTCGATCATTCCCGACGGCAGCAGCGGCCCCGGCGGCATCTTTGTCAGCGACCGGCAGGTCGATGAAGCGGGCCTCGCCAGCGGTTCGCGCGCCGGTGACGGCAGCGCGTCGGTCAAGGGCATCTTCACCATTTCCGATCCGGATGGTGCCGGCGATATCGCCAGCCTGACGATCAACGGCCGGACCTTTCCCATCGGCGGCCTGGTCGGCCAGCCGGTTGCGGGCCAGTTCGGCGTGCTCACCATCACGGCCTACGATCCCGCGACCGGTGTCGCGCAGTATACCTATGAACTGACGAGCGCCATCACCAGTTCGGGCGTCAACCCTGGTGCCAATGTCGAGCAGGACCGGGATATCTTCACCCTTACGGTCACCGACGGTGACGGCGCGACCGGCACGGCCACGCTGCGCGTGGATGTCGTTGACGACATTCCTGTAATCGGCATCACGAATCCCGAGACGGCTCAAGTTGCCGAAGGGCAGACACTTTCCGGCAACTGGACGCTGACGGGAGGTGCCGACGGCGTCGGCACGGTGGACGTGACGGTTGGCGACACCACGCAGACGCTGACGTTGACCGCAGGCCAGAAGGTGGACTTCACGCTCGCCGAGGGTACGCTGACGGTCAATGCGGACAAGACCTGGTCGTTCACGGCAGCAAGCAATCTTAACAATGCCGGCGGTCTCGACGTGACGTTCTCGCTGTCGGCCAGGGACGGCGACAACGATGCAACGAGCGACATCCAGACGATCAAGGTGGTGGACGGCGCAGGTCCGTCGGTTGATCCGCTTGCCGCGTCCGCAGCGCTGACGCTCGATGACCAGAACCTTGCCAATGGCTCGACGCCGGTCGGTGGCGCCGAGACGAGCAGCGGCACGATTGGCTTTGTCGCGGGTTCGGATGCGATCGCGACGATTGCGTTCGGTGACACCAGCGGGCTGACTGGCGTGCTGGTCTGGGACCGTGTTTCCGATACGCAGATCGTTGGCCGGGCCGGCGGTGCGACGCTTGTCACGCTCGACCTGGTTCGCGCAGGCGACAGCGCCACGGTAACGGCGACTTTGAACGGCAACTACGCCAGCCATCCCGGCATCAATTCCGACGACCTTGCGAATCTTGGCCAGGTCAAGGTGGTTGCGACCGATATCGACGGCGACAGGGCCGAAGGCACGGTGACGGTCGCGGTCTCTGACGACATGCCGGTCGCTGCCGCCGACACGGACAGCGTGTCCGAAGATGGCGCCGTCTTTGCAGATGGCAACGTGCTGACCGGTTCGGGAGGTGCGGATGAGAACGGCACGGACGGTGTCAAGGATATCGCAGGGGCAGACGGCGTATCGGTGACGTCCGTTTCATTCGGGAGCACAACAGGTCTGGTCGGCGGTTCGACGGCAGGTCAGTTCGGCACGTTGGTGCTGAATTCCGATGGCAGCTATACCTACACGCTCAACAACACGACGGCCGGTGTGCAAAGTCTCGCCGCGGGCCAGATGGTGACGGATACGTTCACCTACGAGATCACTGACGGAGATGGTGATAGGTCGTCGACGACCGTCACAATCACAATCACCGGCACGAACGATGCCCCGGTCATCACGACGGGCCCGCAGAGCGGCAAGGTCGCGGAGATTGGCGACAATGCCGCTGGCGAGAACACGGTTACGCACACGCAGGGCGGCGCGGTCGGCTTTTCCGACGTCGATACGCTGGATCAGCACAGCGCCAGCTTCACGGCAGGTGGCGACGGCTATCTCGGCACCTTCTCGCTCGGGACGGTCGATCAGGCCGGTGACAAGGTTGGCTGGAATTTCGAGATTGCCGACAGCGTTCTCGACTCGCTTCAGGCCGGCCAGATCCTGACGCAGACCTATGATGTGACCATCAGTGACGGTCATGGCGGCACGGCGATCCAGACCGTGACGATCGTGATCACCGGCACCAACGACGCACCGGTCATCACCTCGGGCGTGCAGAGCGGTGCGGTCACGGAGATCACCGACAAGGCGACGGGTGAGAACACGGTCACACACACGCAGGGCGGTGCGGTTGGCTTTAGCGATGTCGATACGCTCGACACGCACACCGCCAGCTTCAAGGCGAACGGCAACGGCTATCTCGGCACCTTCGCGCTCGACCCGCTGAACCAGGCAACCGATCAGGTCGGCTGGAGCTTCAAGGTTGCCGACAGCGTGCTCGACTCGCTGCAGGCTGGCCAAAAGCTGACGCAGACCTATGACGTCACCGTCGACGACGGCAAGGGCGGTACGGCGACGCAGACCGTGACGATCACGATCACCGGCACCAACGATGCTCCGGTGATCACGTCCGGTTGGCAGCTCGGCGGCGTGGTGGAGCGCTTTGACGGCTTTCCGGGCGAGAACACGGTCACGCACACGCAGGACGGCACGATCGGCTTTCGCGACGTCGATACGCTCGACACGCACACGGCGAGCTTCACGGCGGGCGGTAACGGCTATCTCGGTACCTTCTCGCTCGATCCTCTGAACCAGGCAACCGACAAGCTTGGCTGGAACTTCCAGGTTGCCGACAGCGTGCTCGACTCGCTGCAGGCCGGCCAGATCCTGGTGCAGACCTACGACGTCACCGCCGATGACGGCCACGGCGGCACGGCGACGCAGACGGTCACGATCGTGATCGCCGGCACCAACGACGCCCCGGTGATCACCTCGGGTGTGCAGAGCGGTGCGGTGACGGAGATCGCCGACAAGGCGACGGGCGAGAATACGGTGACGCACACGCAGGACGGCGCGGTGACGTTTACCGACGTCGATACGCTCGACACCCACAGCGCCAGCTTCTTGCCGCAGGGCCGTGGTTATCTCGGTACCTTCTCGCTGGATGCGGTCGATCAGGCAGCTGACAGGATCGGCTGGAACTTCAAGGTCGCCGACGGCGTGCTGGACTCGCTGCAGGCCGGCCAGACGCTGACGCAGAAGTACACCGTGTTCGTCAATGACGGCCATGGCGGGATCGTGGCGCAGACCGTTACGATCGCGATCACCGGGACGAACGATGCACCGGTGATCACCTCGGGTGCGCAGAGCGCCACGGTCACGGAGCGCGGCGACGGTGCGGCCGGCGAGAACTCAGTGGTGCACGTCAACGCCGGCAAGGTGGCTTTTGCCGATGTCGACACGCTGGACACCCACAGCGCCAGCTTCAAGGCGAACGGCGAAGGCTATCTCGGCAAGTTCGCGCTCGACCCGGTCAGCCAGTCGGGCAACTCGGTCGGCTGGACATTCAAGGTTGCTGACGGTGTCATCGACTCGCTGCAGGCCGGCCAGTCGCTGACGCAGACCTATGATGTGACCATCAGTGACGGTCATGGCGGCACGGCGATCCAGACCGTGACGATCGTGATCACCGGCACCAACGACGCACCGGTCATCACCTCGGGCGTGCAGAGCGGTGCGGTCACGGAGATCACCGACAAGGCGACGGGTGAGAACACGGTCACACACACGCAGGGCGGTGCGGTTGGCTTTAGCGATGTCGATACGCTCGACACGCACACCGCCAGCTTCAAGGCGAACGGCAACGGCTATCTCGGCACCTTCGCGCTCGACCCGCTGAACCAGGCAACCGATCAGGTCGGCTGGAGCTTCAAGGTTGCCGACAGCGTGCTCGACTCGCTGCAGGCTGGCCAAAAGCTGACGCAGACCTATGACGTCACCGTCGATGACGGCCACGGCGGCACGGCGACCCAGACGGTGACGATCACGATCACCGGTACCAACGATGCCCCGGTCATCACCTCGGACGCCCAAGGCGGTGTGGTAACGGAGATCGCCGACAAGGCGACGGGCGAGAACACGGCCACGCACACGCAGGGCGGCACGATCGGCTTTTCCGACGTCGATACGCTGGATGAGCACAGCGCTAGCTTCACGGCGAACGGCAACGGCTATCTCGGTACCTTTGCGCTCGATCCGCTGAACCAGGCAACCGACAAGGTCGGCTGGAGCTTCAACGTCGCCGACAGCGTGCTCGACTCGCTGCAGGCTGGTCAGACCCTGACGCAGGCCTATGACGTCACCGTCGATGACGGCAAGGGCGGCACGGCAACCCAGACGGTCACGATCACGATCACCGGTACCAACGATGCGCCCATCATTACCTCGGGTACTCAGAGCGGCTCTGTGACGGAGATCGCCGACAAGGCGACGGGCGAGACCACGGCCACGCACACCCAGGGCGGCACGATCGGCTTTTCCGACGTCGATACGCTGGATGAGCACAACGTTAGCTTCACGGCGAACGGCAACGGCTATCTCGGTACCTTCGCGCTCGATCCCGTCGATCAGGCGGGCGACAAGGTCGGCTGGACCTTCAAGGTTGCTGACGGTGTCATCGACTCGTTGCAGGCCGGCCAGTCGCTGACGCAGACCTATGATGTGACCATCGACGACGGTCATGGCGGCACGGCGACGCAAACTGTGACGATTACGATCACCGGTACCAACGATGCGCCCATCATTACCTCGGGTACCCAGAGCGGTTCTGTGACGGAGATCGCCGACAAGGCGACGGGCGAGAACACGGCCATGCACACACAGGGCGGCACGATCGGCTTTTCCGACGTCGACACGCTGGATACCCACAGCGCCAGTTTCACGGCGAACGGCAACGGCTACCTCGGGACCTTTGCGCTCGATCCGCTGAACCAGACAACCGACAAGGTCGGCTGGAGCTTCAACGTCGCCGACAGCGTGCTCGACTCGCTGCAGGCTGGTCAGACCCTGACGCAGGCCTATGACGTCACCGTCGATGACGGCAAGGGCGGCACGGCAACCCAGACCGTGACGATCACAATCACCGGTACCAACGACGTCCCGATCATCACCTCGGGCACCCAGAGCGGTTCTGTGACGGAGATCGCCGACAAGGCGACGGGCGAGAACACGGCCACGCACACGCACGGCGGCACGATCGGCTTTTCCGACGTCGACACGCTGGATGAGCACGGCGCCAGCTTCACGGCGAACGGCAACGGCTACCTCGGTACCTTTGCACTCGGGACGCTCGATCAGGCCGGCAACGCGGTTGGCTGGAGCTTCAACGTCGTCGACAGCGTGCTCGACTCGCTGCAGTCCGGCCAGAAGCTGACCCAGACCTATGACGTCACCGTCGATGACGGCAAGGGCGGCAAGGCGACCCAGACGGTGACCATCACGATCACCGGCACGAACGATGCTCCGGTAATCACCTCGGTCTCACAAGGCGGTGCGGTGACGGAGATCGCCGACGGAGCGACCGGTGAGAATACGGCCACGCACACGCACGGCGGCACGATCGGCTTTTCCGACGTCGACACGCTGGATACCCACAGCGCCAGTTTCACGGCGCAGGGCGGTGGCTATCTCGGCACTTTCTCGCTCGGCTCGCTGAACCAGTCGACCGACTCGGTTGGCTGGAGCTTCCAGGTGGCCGACAACGTGCTGGATTCGCTGAATGCTGGTGAGACGCTGACGCAGAAGTACGATGTGACGATCGATGACGGCCATGGCGGCACGGCGGTACAGACGGTAACGATCACGATCACTGGCACTGATGATGGCGTGAGCGTCAACGGGCTGTCGTCCAGCGCCGAAGAGACGGTTTACGAGAAAAATCTCTCGGATGGTTCTTCGCCGAATGTGGCTGCACTTACGCAGACCGGCAGCTTCTCCGTGACGACGCCGGACGGACTCGCCGGCCTGAAGATTAATGGTACTTCGGTCGTGACGGGGGGCGCCTACGCCGTAGGAACCACGGTGGACACGGCACTTGGACTTCTGACGATCACCGGCTACACGCCAACGACGGTCAACGGTACGGTGACGGGCGCAACCTTCACCTACAGCTATCTGCTGCAGGACAACAGCTTGGCGCATACTGCGGCTGGAGCCGATAGCGGGGTCTTCGATAACTTCGTCGTCGCCGTGACAGATGAAGATGGTTCGACGAGCAATGCCACGCTCAACATCCGGATCGTCGACGATGTCCCGACCGTCCAATCCATCAGCAGCGCCTACATGGGCAACGGTACCGGTGCGCTGGAAGGTGTCATCAATGCGACGCCAGGCGCCGACGGCATCAAAGTTTACAAGATCGACAGCGTGGGCGGGCTGCCTACTGGCTGGACCACAACGGGAACGGGCACCGGGCAGGTGCTCGTGAAGGACAACTTCGGTACCGACATCTATCGCCTGACAACGAACGCGGACGGGACCTATCAACTGGAACAGTTGAAGGAACGTCCTGGAACGCAGGTAACCATTGATGCGGCGAACGATTTCCCCAATAGCCCAACGAAGACCTACGATTTCGGCTTCGCCAAGTTTACAGCACTTGCATCCTCCTCGGGGCAAGTGACCTTCAATGCCAACACGGCGTCAGGCGGTGGAAACGAGTTCGGGATCGGCAATCCGGCCTTCTCTACTGGGGAGAAGTTCAAGATTGAATTCGATAAGGATGTATCGTCGGTTACCTTGCGTTTCGGGACGGTTAAAGATCCAGGATCGATTGAGTTCACGGTAAGGGATGGCAATTCCACGCCATACACCTTTTCCAAGACTGTCGTCGCGGGGCAGACGAGTGTTACAATTCTTCCGAGCGATGTC
Organism: Ensifer sp. ENS08; assembly: GCF_014852195.1. Classification (NCBI taxonomy): domain Bacteria; kingdom Pseudomonadati; phylum Pseudomonadota; class Alphaproteobacteria; order Hyphomicrobiales; family Rhizobiaceae; genus Ensifer; species Ensifer sp. ENS08. The sequence continues at coordinate 82,803 of NZ_JACVBF010000005.1, read as the reverse complement.
GGATTCAAGTTCGATTACATCGAAGTTCTTGGCAAGAACGGCATCAATGTCTCCTTCACGACGGTAGGTTACACCGAAACCGTCGCCGCTTCGGATTTGACGCTGACTTTTGGCGTCACCGGAGAAGACAGGGATGGCGATTTGTCGAATTCCTCGACGCTCACCTTCGTGTCCGACGGATCCACAACCACGGCAAATGAAATCAGCGGCAGTGCGGGGCATGATGTCATCCATGGCGGAGCTGGCGACGACACGCTCAACGGAGGTGACGGCAACGACATCATCTATGCGAGCGCGGGCGACGACGACATTAATGGCGGAGCAGGCGTGGACCTGCTCAACTTTTCAGATGCGACCGGTCCCGTCACGTTTACGCTGGTACAGAGCAGTTGGGAGGATGATGTAGATCTTTCCAGCGTCGGCCTGGGAGAGGAAGACTACAGGAATATAGAAGGTGTCATTGGCTCCGACTTCAATGACAAGCTTTACGGTAGCAGTTATGGCGACATTCTGGCCGGGGGCGAGGGCAACGATACGCTTTCGGGCAATGGCGGAGCCGACAAGCTCTACGGCGATGCCGGCAATGATACGCTGGTTGGCGGTTCCGGCAACGACACGCTGTATGGCGGGACGGGCGTCGACAAGCTGACTGGTGGCTCAGGCGACGACACCTTCGTTCTCGATGCGAAAGACCTGCAACTCGACATCGCCGACGTCATCACCGACTACGACGGCGACGACGACTCTGTCGACTTGTCGGCTTTGCTCGGTAACCTGCCTTCGGGAACGACGCTTGATGGCGACTATCTCCAGGTGGTTCAGGATGGGCAGAACGCCAACCTGCAAGTGGACACCGAAGGTAACGCCGGTAGTGGTGGCTGGCATACGGTTGCCGTGTTGGAGAACTTCAATGTCTCGACGGAAGTGGTGAAGGTGCTGTTCAACGAAAACGGGACGAAAACATCGCAGGACGTGCACTAACGCCGGGTTGATCTCGACAGTTCAGCGGTTCTCGGCAATCATCCGGGAACCGCATATTGAGGGGAACTTTCATGAACAGAAGCATGCTGGCGGGGGTGATGCTCGCACTGATGCCCATATCCAGTTTCGCGGCCGACCTTATCGGCGACTATGCGCCGGCGGCCCGGCAATGCACCGAGATCAGCCAGTCCGCGCTGACGGTCGATCAGGACGTGGCGACGCTGACCAAGGAAGTCGTGGCGCGCATGGACGAGGCGATTGCCGTTGCCGACGATCCGCGCTGGATCGCTTCGACGCGGCCGGCCTTCGTCTGGGCGTCCGAGACCAAGGTCGCCTGCGGCAAGGCCTATGGTTACCTGCAATCGAGCTGGCGTGACGAGGACTACATTGCCAAGTGCGATTGCTTCTACGCCAAAATGCGGCACTTCATGAATTGAGACAGCCGGTATGATCGACATGCCCCACGTTGTGGTTTCCCCGGCACGGCGCGTGTCGTCGTGCCGACAATGGCTGGCACTCGGCGTGCTCGCGCTTGGCGTTCTCGCCGGTTGTCAGGGCGCTCCCACCGCCCCTGAGGTGCTCGACGTCGAATCGCCGCAGGCAAGGCATGCCCGGCGCGCATCCGAGCATGCGGTGAAGTCGCAGGAGGCCTTCGGAACCGGCGCAACGCGTGTCGGGCTTATCACTGCACTGATGGCGCCGTCGGGCGAAACGGTGCGCGAACGCGACATCCGCGACGGGGCGTCGCTCGCCGTGGACGAGGTGGGTGGTGGCCAGCTTTCGCTTTTGGTCGAAAATACCGACGGTTCGCCGCAGCAAGTCCAGGACGCCGCCAAGCGTCTCGCGGGCCAGAACGCGGCGTTGATTGCGCTGTCGGTTGCGGACGTGCCTGTCAGCACCGTCCGCCAGGGACTTGGCTCTGCCCGCGCGCCACTTCTCGCGTTGCGCGGCAACGGCGCCGAGCGGCCGGCCGGCACCTTCGCCTTCGTTTCTGACCGCATCGATAGCGCTGTCGAGGGCGCTTCCTATGCTTTTGCCTCCGGCCGCAAGCGGCTGATCGTGCTTTTGCCCAGCGATGTCTCTGCCGCCGAACGGCAAAGGCTGGATCGCGGTCTTGCGGGCTATGGCATCAAGCCGGCGCTTGTCGCCGTGACCGGCATCACGACATTTTCCGGTGACGCGGCCGCCAAGGCAAAGCTAAAGGATATTGATGCGGTTCTCCTCATCGGATCGGAAGGGGGGGAGGTCGGTTCTCTGTCGCAACTCAAGGCCAACGGCTATCTGAAACCGAATGCAATGGTCGTCGGAACTTCCGGTTGGACGAATGCCGCCTACAAGCGACCCGAATTTTTCGGAAGCCACCTCTGTCTCTTCGGCCCGGAAAACGGCTCGCGGATGACGTCGCGCTTCCTCGATCGCTACGAGCGTGCGGCAAGTGCGGACGCGGCTTATGGGTTCGACGTCATCGCCCTTGCGGCTGGTCTCGTGCGGTCCCAGGGGGAAGGCGCCATCAATCAGGAAAGCATCCGCGCGCCAAACGGTTTCGTCGGTGCGGCGGCCACCTTCCGGTTCACAAAGGACGGCTCGGTAGAGCGAACCTGCGCCATCTATCAGGTGACCGCCGGCAGCGTGAAGCTTCTGGATCCCGCGCCCCGCTCGTTCTGACCGAAGCGTTATTGACCAAAAACCGATGCGGCGAGCGACCGCGCTGCATTCGGTGTAGAGAAGCGGGCGAGGGCACGGCAGCTAAGCTCACGTTATCCGCAAGCTCGCGCCGTGATGCCGGAGGCCAAGGCGGGAGGCGACACGCTTCGACGAGGCGTTGTCTCGATCGGTACTGTAAAACAAGGTGCGAGAGCGAAGCGTCGGCAGCCGCGACCAACCAGCCGTCGCAGCAGCGCCGAAACCGCGTCCTCGAAACGCCTTGGCGGTCACAAGCCCGAGTTCGGCGCCGGAATCGGTGAGCCGCGCCGCACATGCCAGGGAGGCGACTTCACCGTCGACAATGGCAGCGCACCAGGGCGACCAGAAGTCGGCAACGCCGTGGAAGCCAAGATCGAACCAGGACTCCGGAACCCCATCCGTCGCCTTCTTCGGGGTCGTTGCGAACGAGCCGCGCATCGCCTTGGTGAGGAGTGTCGTGCTGCAACTCAAAGACAAGGCCGCAATCGTATTCGGCAGGCCCATCATCACCAAGCAGCGACAGATAGCACTCAAGGTTCACAGGCGTGCTGGGATGAACGAAGGGCGGTTCGGTTGCGGCAAGTCCTTCCAGCTCCGCGACCAGACCGCCCGGCAGGTCCGCGCGTGCTTCGCACAGGTTTCCCTCCGCGCATCCGGCGAGCCAGAAGCGCGGGCCCGGTGCCTGATCCGGATCGGCGCGTGTTCGAAACAATGTGTGGAAGTCTATTTTCAGCCAATGGCTTGCTGGTATCATGAGGCGATCGCTCAATAATATCCCCGCATCCGTCGAGTACGTTCCTGGCGTGAGGGGGCAAGATGCCCACGGCGAGATCGGTCGCGCGCAATCGGCGACAAAGGAGCCTTGCGTTAAGGCGGGATTTTCATGTCTTGCCAATGCGTGAACTCTCATGGTAACGTTCCCACGAGCTTGAGGCCTGTCACCTTTGATGATGGCTTCCGGCCCGGGAGGAAACATGAAGAACGGACCCCGGCAACGGGCCACCATTATCGACGTCGCGGAGCGGGCAGGGGTCTCGAAGAGCACGGTTGCACGTGTTCTGGCGGGTTCTGCCAGCATTTCCGACGAAGCCCGCGACCGCGTGCTGAAGGCCGTTGCAGCCACCGGCTACGAGCGCAATCATCTGGCCGTCGGCATGCGTTCGGGGCGCAGCGGCATGCTCGGCCTGGTCATTCCCGATATCACCAACCCCTTCTGGGCCGAAGTCGCCCGCGGCGCCCAGGATCGCGCCGCCAAGGACGACATTTCGCTTCTCGTCTTCTCGTCGGACTGGGATGCCGGCACGGAGGCGACGCATCTTCGCGCCCTGCGGCGCGCCCGTGTCGATGGCGCGATCATCAATCCGGTCGCCGACAATTTCGATGATCTCGATCGCTTCGGCTTACCCTTCGTTTTCATCGGATCGAGCGCCGAGCGTTTTCCGGATACCTTGAGCGTCGGATCGGATATCGCCCAGGCTGTCCGTCTCGGCATGGATATCCTCGTTGAGCGCGGACACCCGGCGCCGGCCCTGATGCTCGGCCCGCGGTCGCGTCTTGCGCGCGCCCGGTTCCTGCGCGCCGTGCACGAGCATTGCATCGCGCGCGACATCGACCCCGACATCTTGCGGGTGGAAGAATCCGACTACACGGTCGAGGGTGGCCGAAAGGCCATGGGGCGTTTGCTCGCCGGGCCGTGGAGAGGCAGTCGCGCCGTCTTCGTCGCCAACGACCTGATGGCACTCGGTGCCATGATCGCCGTGCGCGAGGCGGGGCTCCGGTGCCCGGAGGATATTTCCATTCTTGGCTTCGACGGCATTCCGGCGGGTGCTTTCTCCTGGCCCGGTCTGACGACGATCGAAAAGCCTGGCCGGCAGATCGGCATTCGCGCGGTCGAATGCCTGCTCGATCAGATTGCCGGCCGCCCGGAGCACGGCCGGATATTTCTGCCGTGCCGACTGGTCGAGCGCGGTTCGCTTGCCGATGTCTCGGCCTCGGTAGCTGTGCGCACGGCGGCAGGGAGGTAACAATGAGCGTAAGCAACGATCTTGTAGCGGATGCAGCCATGCCTAGAAGTGGGAACGTTCCCAACGTCCATCGGCGAAGCGTCACGAAAAACGTGCGGCAATGGTGGCCCTACTACCTGATGATGGCGCCTGGGCTGATCTTCTTCGTGATCTTTCACTATTTTCCGATCTGGGAAGCCAAGATCGCCTTCGAGCAGTTGCGCATCATCCCGCCGAACATCTGGGTCGGGATCAAGCATTTCCAGACGCTCTTCTCCTCGCCGATCTTCTGGCAGGTGCTGATAAACACGCTGATCATCTCGACAATGAAGATCGTCTTCGTCTTCCCGGTCCCGATTATCGTTGCGCTGCTGCTCAACGAGATCCGGGGCGGCGCTTTCCGCAAGTTCATCCAGTCGGCGATCTACCTGCCGCATTTCCTTTCCTGGGTGGTCATCGCCGGCGTGTTCATCGCGGTGCTTTCGCCGAGCGACGGCGCGGTCAACGACATCATCGGTTTCTTCGGATTGCAGCCGGTCTCCTTCATGACCGACACGGGCTCGATCCGCTGGGTGCTGGTCTTCTCCGAGATCTGGCGATCGGCCGGCTGGGACAGCCTGCTTTACCTTGCCGCCATCATCGCCATCGACCAGGAACTCTATGATGCGGCCGAGATCGACGGAGCCAATCGCTGGCAGAAGATCCGCTACGTCACCATTCCCGGCATCGTGCCGACGATCGCGACGCTGTTCATCCTCAACGCCGGCATGTTCCTGAACGCCGACCTCAACCAGGTGATCAACTTCTCCAACGACGTGGTGCGCAGCAAGATCGATATCATCGACACCTATGTCTACCGCATCGGCCTGCAGACCGGCGAGTATTCGCTGGCAACGGCCGCCGGCCTCTTCAAGGCGGTTCTCGGCATGCTGATGATCGTCGCCGCCCACCTTCTTTCCAAACGCCTTACCGGCAAGGGGGTATGGTGATGGCCGCCCACAACGTTCGCAGAACGCCGCTCGAGCGGCTCGAATATGCGATCATCGTCTCGACGCTGATGTTCCTCGTCGTACTGACGGTCCAGCCGCTGCTCAACCTGCTCGCCATCTCCTTTTCGGATCCGGGCAAGGTTGCCGGCATGAGCGGCCTGACGGTGGTCCCCAACGGGTTTTCGACCGACGTCTGGAGCCTCCTGGTCAACAACCCGGCCGTCCAGCGCGGCCTCCTGAACTCGATCTTCATCACGCTGGTCAGCACCGTCCTTGGTGTCGTGCTGACGGCGCTGATGGCCTGGGCACTTTCCCGCCCGGGTTTGCCGGGGCGGCGCGCGATTTTCGTCTTCGTGCTGGTGACGATCGTCTTTGAGCCCGGCATCATTCCCGATTATTTCATCAACAAGCGCCTCGGCCTTCTCGACAGCTACTGGTCTCTGATCCTCTTCAAGGTTGTGAACGCCTGGTATCTGATCATTCTCGTCCGCTTCTTCGAGGAAGTGCCGAAGGAACTGATCGAGGCCTCGGAGCTCGACGGCGCCAACCCTTTCCAGATCTTCTGGTACGTGGCGCTACCACTCGCCAAGTCGGCGCTTGCGACCATCGCTCTCTTCTACTTCGTCTTCCACTGGAACGAGTTCTTCCGGGCGATGATCTATCTCAACGACCAGTCAAAATGGCCGCTGCAGGTCGTGCTGCGCCAGTTCGTGGTCGAGGGCGACAAGCTCGCCATGGTCGGGGTCGTCGACAGCAACAACTACACCGGTGCGAGCCAGATCAACATTCGCGCGCTGAAGGCAGGCATGATCCTGCTTACGATCGCGCCGATCCTCGCAATCTACCCACTCATTCTGAAGTTCTTCACCAAGGGCACCATGAGCGGTGCGCTGAAGGGCTGACGATGCAGAACCGAACCATAAAAGCCATAGCATATTGGGAGGAACAAACATGCTTGGAAAACTGATCCTTGGCGCAACCACCGCCATGGCATTGATGGCGAGCGTCGCCATGCCCGCCTTCGCCGATCCGGTGACGATCCGCGTCGTCTCGAAGGATCTCACGACGAGCAATCCTGACGACGTAAAGCTGATGAAGGCCTATGAGGAGGCGCTGAAGGCCAAGGGCACCGACATCCATATCCAGGTCGTCGACCTGCCGTCCTCTGGCTATGCCGACAAGCTCAGCGCCATGCTTCTGTCCGGTGATATCCCCGATCTCATCTATTTCCAGGGCGGCGACGCCAAGATGGCCGAACAGGGCGTGCTGGAGGACTGGAACACCTGGCTGCCGAAGACGACCTATCTCAAGGACGCGCTCTTCCCGCACAATGTCGAGCGGCTGAAGAACTATCCCTACCTGCTCTATGTCTACCCGCCGCGCATACCGCAGCCGGTGATCCGCGCGGATTGGCTCGAGAAAGCGGGCGTCGAAGCACCGAAGACTACGGACGACTACGTCACCCTCTTCAAGGCGATCAAGGACGGCGATTTCGACGGCAACGGCAAGGCCGACAGCTACGGCGTTACCACCGCCGACAACACTCAAGAGCTCGACGCCGTCTTCAATCAGGCATTTGGCGTCACCGGAACCTGGCTGAAGAACGATGCTGGCGAGTGGATCCATGCCCGCGTTTCGGCCGCGGAAAAGGCAAAGATCGCTTTCTACGCATCGCTCCGCGAGCAGGGTCTCTATGATCCGGAATTCATCACCACCAAGTGGGACGTGAAGGAAGACAAGTTCTATTCCGGCCGTGCCGGGGTGATCTTCGGTTCCTCCGCAGAGGTCATCGACATCTATGGCGGCAAGATGCGCCAGGCCCATCCCGGCGTGACCCTCAGCCTGCTTTCGCCGCCGAAGGGTCCGGGCGGCCAGGGCCTGATGGCGCTGGACGTCTCCAAGGAAGCGCGCGGTCTCGCGATCGCAACGACCTCGGAGCACAAGGAGGAGGTGGTCAAGTTGCTCGACTTCATCGCCAGCCCCGAGGGCCAGGCGATTGAACGGCTCGGCTTTGAGGGCGAGCAGTACACCAAGGACGGCGAAACCATCAAGCCGACCGACAAGCTCGCTACCTGGTATGCCCGCTTCCTCGTTGCCGCCAACTGGCAGCCGCCGGTTCAGTGGCTGAGCGATGCCGCGCAGCAATCGCTGAAGACGATCTCCGCCGACTTCAAGCCGGACAACGCCTTCGTCTGGCCTGCGGAATACGCCACAGACATCGACGCCACGGAGAACGTCTACCGGGCCTGGGTTTACAAGTTCGTCTCCGGCGAAGCCAAGATGGACCAGTGGGACCAGTTCGTTTCCGAGTGGAACGCTGCCGGCGGCGAGAAAATGACCGAATATGCAAGGACGGTTCTCAATGACAAATGATGCTCAAGGGCTTTCCCTTAAGGGACGGGTTCGGGCGCTTCTTTTTGGCGTCGCCTACGGCGACGCCATCGGGGCGCCGGTCGAAAAGCTCTCCGCTGCGGAAATCCGCCAGCGCTATGGCCGGGTGACATCGCTCGACACAGAGTGGCACCGCATGAAGCAGAGTGAGGCGGCCCGCAACGGCCGTGTCCGCGGCAGCGGCATCGTCACCGACGACACGCTGATGACGCTCTGCGTGATGTCGATCTACGACGACGTGAAGCGCCATCTCGATGCCTGGGATATGGCCTCGGGCATGGTGCGGGAAATTGCCTGGACGCCGCGCTGGGTGCCGGAGCTGCAGCGCGAGACGATGCTGATCGAGCGGCTGTTCTATCCTGAGAAGTGGATCTTCCAGCGCCATCAACTTTCCGGCTGCGACCCGCGCCAGGGCGGCGTCGGCAACATGGTGAACTGTGGCGCGGCGATGTACATCGCGCCGATCGGCGTCGCCAACGCCTGTGATCCGAAGGCAGCCTATGATGAGGCGATCGCCTTTGCCTCCGGCCACCAGCAGAGCTTCGGCCTGGAAGCTGCCGGCGTACTCGCCGCCGCGGTCGCCGCCGCTTTCGTGCCGGGCACCACCCTCGACACCGTCATCAAAGAAACGCTGGCCGTTGCCAAGGACGGAACGCGTGATGCGATCGCCGATATCGTCGAGGCTGCGGGCTCATTGAAGGGCGCGGATCATGCGACAGTCGTCGCCGAATTCCACCGCATCATCGCGCGCTATTCTCCAATGGGCGACGACGTGCAGCACACGCCGCAGAAGGCCGGCATTGCGACCGACGCCTACCAGCCGTCGCGTCTGCACGCGATCGAGGAACTGCCGCTGGCGCTCGGCTTTGCGGTCGTCAATGACGGTGATTTCTACAAGTCGATCATCGACGGCATCAACTCCGGCCGCGATACGGACTCGATCGGCGTCATGGCCGGCGCAATCCTCGGCGCCATGCAGGGCGAGAGCATCATCGACCGGGCGATGGTCTCCCAGCTCGACCGCGTCAACAAGCTCGATCTCTACCGATCGGCCGATGCTTTTACCGCAACCGTGACCGCAATCCGGGCGGCCGACCACAAACGCGAAATGGCGCGGGCCACGGCGCGCGCAGGCCTCTTTGCCGCTCCCGAGCTCACCCAGGTTTCCAGTCTCTAGAATTCGAAAGTATCCGATGCTCAGCACCACAGAAATCTTCGAGCGTATCTATTCCGGTTTTATCGGCAAGGCGATCGGCGTGCGCTTGGGCGCACCTGTCGAACCGACGATCTGGAGCTATGAACGCGTCCGGGACACCTATGGCGAGGTGACGGAATATCTGCGCGATTTCAAGAATTTCGCTGCCGATGACGACACCAACGGTCCGGTCTATTTCATCCGGGCGCTGCGCGACTACGGTCTCGGCGCCACCGCCGAAGAGGTCGGCAAGACCTGGCTGAACTATGCGGCCGAGGAACACGGCATGTATTGGTGGGGCGGCTTCGGCAATTCGACCGAGCATACCGCCTACCAGAACCTGCGCGCTGGCATTCCCGCGCCGCAATCCGGCTCGATCGCCCAGAACGGCACGACGGTTGCCGAGCAGATCGGCGGGCAGATTTTCATCGACAGCTGGGGCTGGGTGCATCCGGCCGACCCGAAGAAGGCAGCCGAAGCCTCAGCCCGTGCGGCAAGTGTCGCCCATGACGGCGAGGGCCTGCATGGCGCCCGCTTCTGCGCCGCGGCCATCGCCCAGGCTTTTGTTGCCAAGAACATCGAGGACGTGATCGAGACGGGTCTCGCGACAATCCCGGCCGACTCCCTCTATGCCAAGGTTTCGCGCGCGGTACTCCGCTTCCACGACAGCAACCGGAACGACTGGCGTGCCTGCCGCGACATGTTGACAGCGGATTGGGGCTATGACCGCTATCCCGGCGTCTGCCACATCATTCCGAACGCCGGCGTCTTGATCATGAGCCTGATCTACGGTCAGGGTGATCTGCCGCGCACGGTCGAGATCGCCACCATGGCTGGCTGGGACACGGACTGCAACGCCGGCAATGCCGGTGCGATCGTCGGCACGCTGCAAAAGGTGCAGCCGGGCTGGGACAAGTACCGCAAACCGATCAACGATTTCGTCGTCGCTTCCGGCGTAACCGGTACGGTCAACGTCGTCGACATCCCCTCCTTTGCCCGTGAACTGACGGTGCTGGCGCTCCGCCTGCAGGGACGGGAGGCTCCGGCGCTCTGGGTCGAGGATTTCGAGCGCCGCGGCGTTCGCTTCGATTTCGACGCACCCGGCGCCACCCATGGCTTCCGCACCGAGCCGTTCAACCAGATCGCCGTCAAGGCATCGGCGGAGCGTCATACGGATAACGCCAAGGGATCGCTGGAAATCCTGCTCGACCGTCTCGAGCGCGGGCATGGTGGACGCATTTTCTGGAAGCCCTTCTATCGCCGCTCCGACTTCGACGACGAGCGCTACCGCCCGATGTTCACTCCGCTTGCCGATGACGGCCAAAGGGTGTCGTTCAAGCTCTGGCTCGACCCTTGGAACGGTGACGGCAACCTGCGTGTGGCGCCCTATGTTCGCCGCGCCATGACAGGCGCCATCCAGGAAACAGGCGCCTGGCACGTGCCGTCTGCGAGCGGCTGGCAGGACTACGCGTTCACCATCCCCGACGGCGATGGCGAAGCGGTCGACGAGATCGGCATCCTGGTCGAATATTTCGGACGCCTGAAATTCCTCGGCCGGCTGTTCCTTGCGGACTTCTCCGTATCCGGCAAGGGTCGCGCCGTCATCGACCCGTCGAAGGAAGCGCATGAATGGGGCGGCATCACCCGCTTCACCTGGAACCGCGGCCATTGGAGCCTGCAGCAAGGCCGCATCCATGCCCATACCGCAACCGACGCGGACGCCTGGACGGGCAACGCCTATCTCCGCGACGTCAGTGTCAAGGCCGAGCTTCAGCCGCACTCGGGTGCCTCGCACCTGGTGGTGGCCCGGGCTCAGGGTACGAGCCGCTTTTATGCCGCCGGTTTCGAGAACGGCGAAGCCGTGATCCTTCTTGAAGACCACGGCACGAAGATCCTCGCGCGCAGCCCGTTCCGTATCGAATACGGCCGGAGCTACGCGGTCGATCTCACTGTCGAAGGTGGCAAGCTGACGCTTTCCGTCGATGGCGAGCGGCTGCTTCAGGCGGACGATGGGACGCTGCGCTACGGCATGGCTGGCCTTCGCATGGCGTCCGCCGGGCGCATGTCGATCGGCCGGCTTGAGGTCGCCGAGCGCTAACTGCGCGAGGCGGAAAGAAAGGGAGGAAACATGTCCGAGATAGAGCTTAGAAGCGTCGGCAAGAGCTATGGCAGTGTCGCCGTGCTCAACGACATCTCGCTGGAAATGGGCGACGGCGAATTCGTCGTGCTCGTCGGCCCTTCGGGCTGCGGCAAGTCTACGCTGTTGCGCATGATCGCCGGGCTGGAGGATATTTCAGCTGGCGAGATCACCATCGGTGGCAAGGTCGTCAACGATATGCCGGCCAAGGAGCGCGACATCGCCATGGTCTTCCAGTCCTACGCGCTCTATCCGCACATGAAGGTCGCGGAAAACATGAGCTTCGCCTTGAAGCTCGCCGGTGCGCCGAAGGCGGAGATCGAAAAGCGCGTTACCCAGGCGGCCGAAATCCTCGGCCTCGAAAAGCTGCTCGACCGCCTGCCGCGGGAACTTTCCGGGGGCCAGCGCCAGCGTGTCGCCATGGGTCGCGCCATCGTGCGCGACCCGCGTGCCTTCCTCTTCGACGAACCTCTGTCGAACCTCGATGCCAAGCTGCGCGTGAAGATGCGCAGCGAAATCAAGAAGCTGCATCAACGGCTTCGCCGCACGATGGTCTATGTCACCCACGACCAGACCGAGGCCATGACCATGGCCGACAAGATTGTGGTGATGAACGGCGGAAAGATCGAGCAGGCGGGCGCACCGCTCGATCTTTACAACGATCCTGCCAATCTCTTCGTCGCCGGCTTCATTGGCTCGCCGGAGATCAACCTGATCGAGGCGGTCACAGAGGGAGCGACGGCCTTGACCCGGGGCGGCGTATCCCTGCCGCTCGGGCGACAGGTGCAGGCTGGCAAGCGGGTCGTCTGCGGCATCCGCCCGCAGCACATCACGCTCGGAACAACGGGCGTGCCGGGGCGCATCAGCCTCGTCGAGCCGACCGGCGAGGACCAGGAAATCGTCGTCGACATGGGCGGCCAGGATATCTCGGTCGTCGTCCACGGCGGCAAGCTACTTTCGGCCGGGCAGGATGTGACGCTGACGATCGATGCCGACAAGGTTCTGCTCTTCGACAAGGATACCGGGGAGCGCCTTCGATGAGTGGATTTGCGAAGCGACAGTTCGATCCCGACGCCAAGGGACCGCTGGTCGGCACGAGGGTTCTGGATCTTTCCCGGCTCGTTGCCGGCAACATGTTGTCGCTGCAGCTGGCCGATGCCGGCGCCGATGTCATCAAGATCGAGCCGCCGGCGGGCGATCCGCTCAGAGACTGGAAGGATGATGGCCACTCGCTCTATTGGAAGACCTATAGCCGCAACAAGCGCTCCGTCGTTCTGAACCTCAGGCAAGAGGCGGCGATGACGGCGCTCTGGGCACTGATCGCTACGGCCGATGTCTTCATCGAGAATTTCCGGCCGGGAACGCTGGAGCGCATGGGGCTTTCGCCGGAAACGCTGCACGCCCGCAATCCCAACCTGATCATCGTGCGCATTTCCGGTTTCGGCCAGACGGGGCCTTACGCGCAGTTCCCGGGCTTTGGCACCATCATCGAAGGCATGAGCGGTTTTGCCTACAGAACCGGCTTTCCCGATCGCGAGCCCGTGCTGCCGCCGCTGGCGCTTGCCGACATGATCGCCGGTGTCTATGGCAGCTCGGCCACCGTGACAGCGTTGCTTGCGCGCGATCGCGGCTACGCAAAAGGACAGGTCATCGACCTGTCGCTGCTGGAACCGATGTTCTCGGTGCTCGGGCCAGAAGCGGCGATCTATCAGACGACCGGCAAGATCAAGGAGCGCGTGGGCAGCGCCTCCAATACGGCCGCCCCGCGCAATGTCTACCGCTGCCGCGACGGAAAGTACGTGGCGCTGTCGGGATCGACGCCGCAGGTCGCACGGAGGATCTTCGAGATCATCGGCCGTGCCGACATGAACCAGGACCCGCGCTTTGCCACCAATTCTGAACGCGTCAAAAATCGCGATCTGGTCGACGAGGCCGTTGGCGGCTGGTTTGCCCGGCACGACCATGACGAGGCGCTGAAGATCATGCGTGACGCCGGCGCGACGGTCGGGCCGATCTACAACATCGCAGATGCCGCGTCGGACCCGCATTTCGCCGAGCGCGAAATCATCGTCGATGTGGAGGATGACGAGTTCGGCAGCCTGCCGATGCACAACATCGTGCCGCGGCTTTCCCAGACGCCGGGCGTCTGGCGGCGGCCGGCACCAGCGCTTGGGGAACACACGGCGGAAGTTCTGGCCGAAGCGGGACTGGATCGCGGCGCGATCGAGACGATACTCCAGGGTAAAGCCGCATGAGGCTTCGCTCCCTACTCTACGTCCCGGCCTCGTCCGCAAAATTCATCGCCAAGGCGCACGAACGCGGAGCGGATGCGATCATCCTCGACCTGGAAGATTCAGTCGCCCCGGATCAGAAACAGGCCGCAAGGGATGGGTTGAAGGACGCCGTGGCGCAGGTGGCACGCGGTGGTGCGACCGTCTTTGTCCGCGTCAATTCGGCGCCGGATCTGCGGATGGCGGATGCAGAGGCCGCCTGCCGTGCCGGCGCGTTCGGTCTCTATGTCGCGAAAACCCGGTCGCCGCAGGAGCTAGTGGATATTGCAGCGCATCTCGCACCAGTTGAGCGGCAGATCGGCAGGCCGCCGGTCGCCTTCGTGCCACTCCTCGAAGATGCCGGGGCAGTTCTCGATGCGCGCGCGATTGCCCGCGTCAGCCGCGTGGTCGGCCTTGCCGCTGGCGGCGAAGACATCGCGACCAGCATGGGCGCAGAACCGCTGCCAGACGTATTGCGACTTCCGAAACTGATGGTCCACCTTGCCGCCAAGGCGGAAGGCAAGCTGTCCTTCGGCATGCTTTTGACGGTTGCGGACTATAGGCGACTGGATGCCTTGAAGGCAGCCGCTCGTGAGGCGAAGGCCCACGGGTTTGATGGCGCGAGCTGTGTCCACCCGTCCGTGGTCCCGGTGCTGAATGCGTCTTACTCCCCGAGCCCAGAACGGATCGCCTGGGCAAAGTCCGTGATCGACGCAGCGAAGACGGCGCAGGCAGACGGCCGTGGCGCCTTCGTGCTGAACGGGACCATGGTGGATGCGCCGATCATCGAGCGCGCGCATGATGTTCTCGAACAGGCAGGCGACCTCGGCTGACGCTCAGCGCAGCTTGGCGGAAGAGTCCTCACGATCGCGAGGCGCGCCGGTGCGCGCCAGGATTTCGTGCTGCGCAGTTGCACCTATCACCGAATGTGCAATGATCCTGAAATTGAACAACTTTAACCGGCTGCGAACGCGGGCGACTTTGTCGTGGCGGTCCGTTTTTTTTCAGTCGCACTCCAGCATGCAGGGACTTCGAACAGCTTAGACACCCCAGGAAGGGAATGTGATCATGCGTAGACTTCTTGCGTACCTGACGATCGCTTCGTTCTTCTCAACTTCAGCCTTTGCAGATCCCGCCATCTTGACTGCAAATGTGAACTTCAGGGTGGGCCCGGGAACCGGATTTGACGCCATGCGCGTGATCCCCCAGGGCGAGGAAGTCGACATCAAGGAATGCGACGCAGAAGCCTCCTGGTGTGCCGTGAGTTATGCCGGGGCAAATGGCTTTGTTGCCGGCAAGTATCTCAACCAGTCCGATGCCACCGCGCCGGCCTGGCCAAGGATGTTCAACACCGAAAAAGGCGCGACGATCACGCTCTTCCAGCCGCAGATCACGTCCTGGAAGGATTTCAAGGAGCTCGAAGCCCTTGTCGCGACCGAGCTCAAACCGTCCGCCGACGCCAAGCCGATCTATGGGATCATCGGGCTTTCGGCCAAGACTGTGGCCGACGAGGCGACGGAGAATGTTACGCTGACGGATGTTCGCACCACGCAGCTCGATTTCTCCGCACTGGACCGACAGCAGCTCGCTGACCTCGCGCTCGACATCGGCAAGCTTGTCCCGACCGATCCGATCGTCGTGTCGCAGCAACGCCTGGCGGCAAGCCTTGCGGACTTCCAACGCCTCGCCGATATCCCCGATATCAAGGCCGATCCGCCGCCGATCTTTGTCAGTGAGACGCCGGCCATCCTGGTGCAGACGGACGGCAAGCCGGTGACGGCTCCGGTCAAGGGCGTTGAGGGCCTCTCCTTCGTGGTCAATACGAATTGGGACCTCTTCAAGGTGGATCAGGCGGCAGACTACTATCTGCGGAGCGAAAAGAACTGGCTGACAACAAAGACCTTGGAGAGCGGTTGGGTTGAAGCGGCATCGGTGCCGGACGTCTTTTCCAAGCTACCGGAAATCGACAACTGGAAAGGGGTAAAGGCCTCTCTTCCGCCCACGCCCTTCAGCGATAACCAGGTTCCGAAAGTTTTCTATTCGGAGAAGCCGGCGGAGCTTCTGATCTTTGAAGGAAAACCGGCCCTCGAACCGATCGCGGGCACCGGGCTGGATTGGATTTCCAATACGAGCAGTTCGGTGTTTTTCCATCGGGCCAGCAAGACGTGGTACACACTTGTTTCCGGACGGTGGTTTTCTTCAACGTCACTCGAAGGTCCCTGGACCTTTGCCACGCCTGACCTGCCCGATGATTTCGTAAACCTGCCCGACGACGCCTCCTACTCGGCTGTGCGCGCGTCGATCCCCGGCACGTCCGAAAGCGCAATGGCGCGTCTGCGGGCGAGCATTCCGAAGCTCGCGCGGGTTTCGACGGATGGATCGCTGAAGGTGGACGTCCACTACAATGGCGAGCCGAAGTTCGAGCCGATCGAAGGCACGTCCATGTTCTATGCCGTCAATGCCAACGAGCAGGTCATCAAGGTCGCGGACAAGTATTTCGTCTTGAAGGACGGCATCTGGTTCGTCGGCGATACGCCGACCGGGCCCTTCGCCGTTGCGCGCGCCGTTGCCGATGAGATCTACACGATCCCATCGTCGTCTCCGGTCTATAACGCGACCTATGTCCGCATCTACGATACGGAACCGGATGCCATCTGGTACGGCTATACGCTCGGCTATCTCTATACCTACCTTGCCTGGGATACAGTCGTCTGGGGCTCGGGATGGTATTATCCGCCCTATTGGGACTATTACGACGACGATTGGCCCTATTATCCGCCGCCGATCAGCTACGGGTTCGGCGCCTCGTACAACCCGGCCTATGGCACTTTCGGGCGCTATGGCTACGCCTATGGCCCGGAAAGGGGCCTGGTCTTCGGCGCAGCCTATAACCCCGTCACGGGGACACGGTTCCGCGGCGGCGCGGTGGCGGGTCCCGGTGGCGAGCGCGGTTTCATTTCTGCCTACAATCCACGCACGGGCAACGCGATGGTCGCGCGGGGCGGGCAGAATGTTTACGGCTCCTGGGGCAGTGTAGCCGTCAAGCACGGCGGAGAGTTCGCGCGCATCAGCGGCGGATCAACCGGGAGTGCCGGCGGCCTGCGCTGGCGCAACTCGGAAGGCGACAAGGGCTTTATCGCCGGCAGCAAGGGCGGTGACGTTTATGCCGGCCGCGATGGCAGCGTCTATCGCCGTCAGGACGGCCAATGGCAGAAGCATACGCCGGATGGCTGGCAACCGGTTCAGAGGCCGGACGGGGAGAACCTGCGCAATGCCGCCCAAGGCGCGGCATCCAACCGGCCCCAAGCCACGCAGCGTATCCAGAACCGTGCTGAAACGAGGCCCGCACCGCGCCGCAACCAGCAGGTTCGCCAACGGGCGCCGGATCATCTGTCCTTCGACCGTGCCGGACGGCAATTCGGCAACCAGAACGAACTGAGCCGCAATTATGGGCGGCTTTACCAAGAGTCCGGCCGGAACTTCCAGAGCTTTGACCGTGGTCGCGGCGGCTACAGCGGCGGCGGCTTCCAGGGTGGCAACCGCGGCGGCTTCCACGGAGGTGGTGGTCGCGGCGGTGGAGCTGCTTTCCGCGGCGGCGGTGGCGGACGTGGTGGTGGTGGCGGCGGCCGCGGTCGCTGAGAAAACCGGGCCGCTCGGGCGAACTTTCCCGAGCGGCCGCGTTACAAGGCGTGGCAAAAGGTGTGCGGGGTCGCCGCTCCTTCGGCCGAAAAGCTTGGCGTGATCATCGGGCCGTCTGCCGCTGTGACGCCGGCCTTGGTGGCACGCCGGACCGGCCGGTCGAACCTTAAGCCGAGATGCTGACAGGTGCTTGCCGCATCAACCGTCCGACCAGAAGCGCTCTTTGTTGAAGCTTTTGTTTTCCTTACCGGCCTGGGACGCCCGCTTTAGAACGCGCGGTGTATCGTCGGCGCTTGCCACCGAGAGCTCCAGGTTCGCCGGAAGTGCCAGACGCTCAAGCTCCTTGGCCGGCGCAAGCGCCCACTTGAAGAGTGCGGCGTCGCGAATTGTCCACTCGGCATTTGTAGGCGACGGGCCGGTGAGGCTGCTTTCGCCTGCAGCTGGATGGCGCATCATGCCCACGCCAAGCGCAACCTTGAACGACGAGGAGGGAATGAAAGCCGAGACGTTTGTGGGTAGCGCCCGCTCGGGCGTGGGGACGGGCGTCACGGTCGCGGCGGTAGCCGTGGCGCGCAGCGTCGGCAGCGGCACGGTGATCGCCGCAAGGTCGAAGAACGGCGACTTTTCGGCTGCTTCCTTCCGCATGGTCTGAAGCTCGAGGGCTTCTTCACCGCGGCTCTTGCGCGTGGGAAGCATCGCGGTCAACAGCGTGTTGCCGGCCGGTTCTCCGCCCTTCAGTTTGGCTGGGCCGGCGCTGTTTGCAGCGACGATCGAGGTGGCCTTGACCCGTCGCTTGTAGTCGGCCATCGCCTGGTCATACCCCGGCAAAGCCCCGCCGCTTGCCGGAAGGTGGAGTGTCTGCCCCTTGGGGAATATACGCGCGAGTTCCTGGCGCGACATGCGCGGCCACGCCCGTACGTTTCCGACGTCGAGATGTACGAAGGGAGATCCTGACGTCGGGTAGTATCCCACGCCGCCGACCTGCATCTGCATGGCGACTTCCCGCAGCCGGGTGAGCTTCACGCCCGGAATATAGAAGTCCATCGCCTTTCCCAGCATGTGCTGGCTGTTCTTGGCGACCCCGGTGCTGCGGGAGCGGCCGCGCAGCATGCTGTTGGTGGCGGGTGAGCGGTAAGCCGAGACGACGTTGATATAGTCCTTCCCACCGGCGCGCTGATAGACCTCCCAGACAAGATCGAGAAGACGCGGGTCCATACGGGCGGGCTCGTTCCTGCGCCAGTCGCGCAGGAAACGGTTGATCTGCGCGAGCCCCTTCTGGTCGTATTTGCCGTCCCGCTTGAAGGTGATCGTCGCGCGTTCACCGGTGTGCGTGAAGAACAGTTTCAGCGACCGGACTTCCGCCGACGACGCCGTGCTGGTGAAAGTCATGGCGGATGCTGCAAGGGCGGTGATGGCGGCCGCTCGAGCGGCCCACCGGGCAATACGCTTCACGCCTCTGACGATGGCAGGCGAGGCAGGCTCTGGATACGCAGTTACAGGATACTCAGACACAGCGGCTTCCGATTCAATCGAGGTACAATCCACCGGCGGCAACGGCCGGCGGCTCGGCTCTTCGACGGAGATTATGGTCAACAAAGGATTAAGAAGCGGTTGATGCCATCCGACGTGCGTCCTCGGTGGTGAATTTCCGCGAGGTGCATGGATTTCAGGGCCTCGGCTTGCCCTTACGTGAAGGTGTTGGCTCTTGTTTTCCTCAATCTATACATTAGTTACCATGAATGGATTGGTCGGTTGCACCGCGGTACTTGCATAGCCAAGGTGTCCCATGAAAAGCACGAAAGACGTCATCGCCGAACTGACCCGCGCCGCGCGCGACGTTCACATGCTGACGGAGGGCGAAAAGCTCCGTCTTGTCTCCCGGGCCTATGTCGCGATCAAGGAAGGTTGGGAGCTGCTCGGGCAGCCCAATCGCCTCAGCGAGTCTGCCGAAACGATGGACATCATCCGCGCCGGCGGCATGCCGGTATATCTCTATGACGATGAGATGCGGGCAATCCTCCAGGAGGCCGTCAAGGTCATCAGGCAGATCGAAGCGGCGATGGAAGCGAAGAACACCCCGGCACCCACATCCGGCGAAGATGGCAACCAAGGGTCGTGAATGGGCCCGAAGCAGTTCGAACATTGTTGTCCGCCGTCAATCCGCGCGGCGACGTTTTGACTGGCTGGATCGACCAGATCGCCACGTCGGGGATCTGATCCGTTGGCGCGCTACATCGCAATTCGATCGGACGTCAGGATCAGAATGATCGCCGGGCCAGCCAGGAAGGCTGCGAGGAAAAGTGCCGACAGGATCGAGCGTATGAGGAAGCGCAGCAGGGGCCCGCGGGTCATCGAGCGGCCCTATGCTCATGGCGCGAACTAACAGTTTTCAATCCCGACCCGGGAGGGCACTCCACTTGTGACGTCGTCATGCTCCCTGCCTTTCCGATTCGTTGAAGGCCGCGCCTATCACTGCTGATACGAGCGAGGTCGGCTCGATGCGTGTGCTAGCTCTGAACGATTGCAGCAGTGTTACGTTCGACTGCCCCGTGGTTTCCGTAATGCTGCTGTAATTCTTGCGGCAGATTCGAAAGGTCGAAGCCATGGGGTGCCGATGCGGATACTACTGATCGAAGATGAGAGGGAGCTGGCGGCGGCACTGGCTGTGGCGCTCAGCAAATATGGCATCGTCATCGACCATACGACCCATCTCGCCGATGCAGCCGAACTTGCGCGTCAGAATGACTACGGCGCTATTCTTCTCGACCGCCGCCTGCCCGACGGTGAAGGGCTGAGCTTCATCCCGCAATTGCGCCGCATTGGCCAAGACGCGCCGATCATCGTCCTGACGGCACGCAACGAGCCGATGGAACGGGTTGAAGGTCTCGACACCGGGGCGGACGACTATCTCGGCAAACCCTTTCTCGTCGAAGAACTGATGGCGCGCCTGCGCGCCGTGTTGCGCCGTCCGGCTGCGCTTGCTGAGCTTCAGATCAAGGTGGGACGAATGGCGCTCGATCCGCTGAACCTCACCGTGACCGTCGATGACGTGAAGCTTGACGTCCCAAGGCGCGAACTCTTTGTGCTCCAGGCCCTTGCGAGGCGCCGGGACAAAACCGTTCTCCGCTCGACCCTCGAAGCAGCGGTCTACAACTACGAAGAAGAGATCCAGTCGAACGCGATCGACGCCCACATTTCAAGGCTGCGCAAGCGCCTGGCGGATGCTGGGGCCGGAGTTTCGATTCACAACATCCGTGGGGTCGGTTACCTCCTGAAGGAAGAGTGATGGGTCAGACGACAGGACGCAATCCGTCGCTCTGGTGGCGGCTCAGCTGGCAATTGAGCCTCGTCATCATCGCCGTCGTTGCCTCGGTGATCATCGGGCTCTGCATCTGGGCAACCACGATCATGTCGCCGAACACGGCCATGGAGGGGACGGTCGTCTCGGTCGTGTCCCGTGCCGTAGGCCGCGGAAGCGATGGTCAACTGCAGCTTTCCGAGACCCATGACCTGACGACGCTCAAGGCGCAAAACAGCGCATTGTGGTTCGTAGTCGCCACCACCAGCGGTGCCTTCGCGTCCTATGGATCCGTTCCGCCCGCCTATGCCGCGCTGCCCTCGGTAATCCACCTGTTCGACGAAGCGGATATCAGGGGGGCCGCAACCACTGGCGAGATTGCGACGATCGAAAACGCGAAGACGCCGGCTGGCGAAGTCCGGATTCTGTTTGGCGGCGTGGCGGACAAGGGTTGGGGTGCCCTGGCTCTCTTGGCGAAGGCCTATCCAATCTACCTGTCTTTGATCGCCAGTGCCCTCCCGGCGATTTTTCTTGCCGTTCCTCACATCGTCGGGCGTGCTCTCGCGACGGTGAGCGAGGTTGCCGACGAAGCATCGCGGATCGATCCGCGCCGCCACGGGACGCGCCTTCCGCTCGCAGGAATCCCGAACGAAGTCGCCCCGGTTCTGATCGCATTCAACGGCGCACTTGAGCGCCTCGAGGACGAGTCCAGAAAGCGGCGGCGCTTCCTGATCGATGCGGCCCACGAACTGCGAACCCCCATTGCGATCATGCAGACGCGCATCGATGGCATGCCTGATGGCCGGGAGAGAACGCGCCTGATGGATGATGTCGCCCGGCTCGCAGAAGCGGCAGAGCAGCTTCTGGACTTCGAGCGCAACGACCAGGCGCTCGTTCTGGACGAGCCGATGGATCTGGTTGACATCGCGCGATCGGCGGTTGCCGATCTCGCTCCGTTGGCGATAGGGGCTGGCTATCAGGTGTCTTTCCACAGTGACGTGGAGACGCTTGCGCGAAAGGGCAACCCACCTGCCGTGTTGCGCGCGGTCACAAACCTCGTCCGAAATGCGATCGATCACGGTGGCAATTCGGGCATGATTGCCGTCTTGGTCTCAAGCGATGGGCGCGTGGAAGTTTCCGACGAAGGACCGGGCATACCTGCCGAGCATCAGGAACTCGTCTTTGAACCCTTTTACAGGGTTTCTCCCAAGGACACGGGCGCGGGTCTTGGTTTGAGCCTTGTAAAACAGGTGGCTTCAAACCACGGGGGGCGTGTCAGTCTCACGAGTTCAGCGAGCGGAACCAAGGTGGTCGTCCACCTCTGACCGCGAGAGGCGTGGATTTAGGTCGCGGTCACCGCCGCGCCCATGCTTGAAGGGTTTTCGAGACACCATCCCTTCGGTGTCAGCTCTAACCTGCTTGTAATTCTGTAGCAATTGTCCATCCCCAAGGTCGCCGTTGCATGTCAACGGAGATCATTAAACGTGCTAAAAGAATATTTTATTCAATCGCTTGCCTGGGTTTCTTCATCGCTCGTCCCGGCCGGCGCGGTGGCGCTGGCAGGGCTACTCTCGGCAACCCTGGTCGGATGCCAATCGGTTCCATTGAAGGAGGCGGGGACTTTGACCTCCTATGGCAAGCTCGGTCCGTCGAAAGGCATGGTGGCCAAGAAACGCCTCTACGTTGATGGACAACGTCTGGTCGACGTAAAAACCGTCCGCATCGCACCAACGACGTTTTCCTTTGCAGCCGCCTCCAAGATCAAGTCCGATGCCGATCGCGATTTGGTTTCGAACGCTCTCGATCGGGCGCTCTGCGTCGCGCTCAGCGACAGGTACCAGATGGTTCCTGCCAATCAGCCTGCTGATCTGACGGTTCGCTCCGTGATCGCCGATATTGTCCCGACAGACAAGGCGCTCGCAGGGGTTTCCACGGCCATCACCATTGGTACGGGGTTCGTCCTGCCCGTCAGCGTGCCGCGATTGCCTGTCGGCCTGGGAGGCTTGGCTGTAGAGGCCGAAGCGGTCGATGCCAGCGGTCTGCAAAGTGCCGCCATGCTTTGGGCGAGTGGTGCAAATTCGATCCTCGACAAGCCCCGTGTTTCGGAAGTTGGCGACGCCTATAGCTTTTCGACGAAATTCGCCGACGCGTTTTCGCAGGTGCTGATTTCCGGCAAGGAGCCGAAGGCATTGAATATCTCGCTGCCGACCCGGCAACGCACGCAGTCCTGGTTGGGTGGCAAACCCAAATATGCCGCATGCGATACCTTCGGTCGAGCACCGGGCCTCGTCGGCGCGATAGCAGCCAAATACGGCGCGCCGCCTCAATGGACCGACAAGAAACCAAAAGCTGCGGCGCAACAAGCGTTCAACTCTCCTATTGCGCGATAGCTTGCGGTTGGCGATCCTTATTTCACCCCGCCTTGGGCAAGCCCGCTCACGAGGTAGCGTTGCATGAACAGCGCGACCAGATAGACGGGCGCGATGCCTGCCAGGGAGGCGGCTGCCATCTGGCCGAAATTCACCAGACGGTCGCCCTGGAAGAGCGAGATGCCCACCGGCAAGGTCCGCGTGGCGTCGGAGAAGGTGAAGGCGGAAGCAAACAGGAACTCGTTGTAGGACAAGACCGTGACGATGATGAAGGTCGCGACGATGCCGGGCGCGATGATCGGCACGACGATCTGCAGCAGCGTGCGAAATGGACCGGCGCCGTCCATCGCCGCTGCCTGTTCGATCTCGATCGGCATCCGGCGCAGGAACGGCATCAGCAGCCAGAAGGCGACCGGCACGTTGGCGAAACCATAAACGAGAATCAGGCCGGCGCGCGTATCGAGCAGTCCGGTTGTCTTCAGCAGAAAAAACAGCGGGATCAGCGCTACGATCGGCGGCGCCATGTAGCTCGACAGCGTTACGTCCGACAGCCATTTGCCACCGATCTTCAGCCGCAGGACGGCATAGGCCGACGGCAGCGCCAGCGCGATGGTGACGAGGCCCGAAACCAGCGACACGATCACGGAATTCAGGATGAAACCGAGGATGTTGGCCGCGTCGAAGGCCGCCGGCCAGTTGGCGAGCGTCGGTATCGTCGGCCAGAAGCGTCCGTTGAGCACGTCGTCCTTCGTCTTGAAGGAAACCGCGATGAGATAGAGGAAAGGCAAGGCAAAGTAGCTGACGACCGGCGCTGTCGCAAGGCCGAGCCACAGATGTCGCGCGGCAGGTCTCACAGCTCTCGCCTTTCGAAGTGCTGGTGCAGCCGTACGACGGGCAAGGTCACAAGCCCGATGACAAGCGCATAGATCATCGTTTCGGCCGCGGCGCGGCCGACGTCGAACTGTTCGATCGCCCGCCGATAGATGGCAAAGCCGGCCGATGTCGTCGCAAAGCCCGGTCCGCCGAAGGTCAGGATGTAGATGAGGTCGAAGAGCTTGAACGACAAAATGAGCTTCAGCAGATAGATCGACGAAAGCGGTGCTGCGACCAGCGGAAGTGTGATGTGCCAGAAGCGCTGCCAGCCATTGGCCCCGTCCACCAGCGCTGCCTCGTGAACGCTGTCGGGTACCGTGGAAAGAGCCGCAAAGCAGAGAATGACGATGAATGGCGTCCATTGCCAGAGGTCGGCGGCGCCGATCGCCAGCCAGGCGAGCGTCGGGTGACCAAGAAAGGAAATCGGCTCGGAGATAAAGCCATAGGTGATCAGGGTACCGTTCAGGAGCCCGCCTGCCGGCGCGAAGATCAGCTTCCAAGCGATGCCGACCATGACCGGCGGGGTCATCAGTGGCAGCAGAACGAGGCTCATCAAAAAGCGGCCGGCCTTCAACAGGGAAGTGAAAAGCAGCGCGATCAGGAAGCCGAGCGCAAGCTGCACCAGCGAGGTGGCAAGTGCATAGGCGACGCTTCTGCCGATGGCCGCGAGGAAGATCGGATCCTGAAGCGCCGTTGCGAAGTGCTTGATGCCGACGAAGCCGCCGAACGGCTTTCCAAGCGTGCTCTTGCTGAAGGCAAGCGCCAGCAGAAAGACAGTCGGGTAGAGCGTCGTGACGATCAGCGCGACGAGGACCGGTGCGATCCAGGCCAACCGTGCGAGACGCGCCCAAAAGGCGTGGCCGCGCCCGGCAACACCCGCCGCGCCGGCGGGTTCCAGCACCTCGACGGCAAAGGTGGTCATGCGGCCTCGGCCAGATCCGGGCGTGTCGGCCCGCTGCCGGCCCGGGTGGCCAGCAACATGTCCTCGATATCGTCGAGGTCGCTGGGCGTGAGCGCAAGGGTTGCGGCATCGATCCAACCGTCGATCTGCAGCGGTTCGCGCGCGCCGATGATGGCACCGGTGACGCCGGGCCAGGAAATCGCCCAGGCCGCAGCGATCGCAGCGACGGTCGTTTCGTGTCGCGCGGCAATCGGCCTCAAGCCTTCGGCAAAGGCCAGGTTGCGGTGAAGCGCTTCGCCCGAAAATTCCTCGTCGCGCGATCGCCAATCGTCGTGCGGAAGGGCCCGGGCGCGCGCCGGCGTAAAGGCGCCGGTGAGCAGGCCTGATTGCAGTGGGCTGTAGGCGATGACGCCGCTGCCATGCGCCTGCACCCACGGCAGGTCTGCTCTGGCGAACTGGCGCTTGATTGCCGAAAAGGGCGGTTGCACCACATCGACGGGCGCCACCGTTGCCGCGCGCTCCAGAAGCGCCCGATCGTGGTTCGAAAGCCCGATGGCCCGTACCTTACCCTCTTTCTTCAACTCCGCAAAAGTCGCCCAGTATTCCTCGACCGGCGTGCCGTCATTGGCAGGCCAGTGCACCTGGTAGACGTCGATGACATCAACGCCGAGCCGCTTCAGGGAAGCCTCCAGCTCGCGGCGAATGGATTGGGCATTGCCGATGCGGGCGGGAAGGGCGTTGCGGTTGTCCGGGTCCCAGATCAGCCCGGCCTTGGTGAAGATCAACGGACGTTGGGAGCGTGGGATGGTCGAAAGCGCCTCGCGCACGATCTGTTCGGAATGGCCGAGGCCATAGACGGGCGCCGTGTCGATCCAGTTGATGCCGCGCTCGACCGCATGACGGATGGCGGCGATCGACCGGGTATCGTCCTGACTTCCCCATCCCCAGCCCCAATCGGGGCCACCGATGGCCCAGGCGCCGAAGCCAACGGGCGTGATGTCGAAATCGGTTCGGCCGAGCCTGCGTTTCGGCAAGGATCTTGCGCTCATGGTCTTTTGCCTCGTTTCAAAAAAAGTGGCGGGGCGGCGCCGGGAGGAAGCGCCACCCCGCAAGCAATCAGCCGTTGGTCTCGATGATTTCGGTCCAGGCCTGGTGGGCATCGGCGATCGCCTGTTCCGCGCTTTTGGTGCCGGCGAGCGCCAGGGCCAGTTCGTCGGTCAGCGCATTTTCGAGTTTTGGCGCATAGACGGCGGTCGGCCAGGCAAGGCTGTTTTCCAATGCGCCATCATCGAGCAGCGGTTGCACCAACGGCTGGAAGTCTCTGAAAATCTTAGATTTCAAGCCAGACTGGCGGTCCGGGTCGATGCCCGAGCCGGTGAGCGCCAGAAGCTCCTGGTGGTAGTCCTTGCCGGTCGCAAGCTTGATCAGGTCCCAGGCGACGTCCTTGTTTTTCGATCCGCTGGTGATCGCAAAACCGAAGCCGGCATTGAAGGCGAGGCGGGGTGTTTTGTTGCTGCCGCCGACGGGAATGCGCGTCACCCCCCACTTGTCGACGATCTTCGAGCCCTTGGGGTCCTGTGCATAGCCGCCGAGATCGGTCCAGAAGTCGATCTGTGCAGCCTTGCCGTTGAGAAACGCGGGCAGCCCTTCTTCGAAGCGGGTTTCAAGTGGGGTCGGCAGCGCATGGGGAGCCGACGCAAGCAGCGACTTCAGGGCTTCGACGGCCTCGGTGCTGTCGAGCGCCGAGGTGCCGTCCGCCTTCAAGAAGTTGCCGCCGAAGCCGGTGAGCCGGTTGGCATAGGTGGAAAGAATGATGACCGGGATCTTCGCGCCCAGAACCGCAGCACCATAGATGCCGTTCTTCTTTTCCGCCTCGGTGATCACCCTGGCGTTCTCGTTGTATTCGTCCCAGGTTGCCGGCGCCTTCAGGCCGTAGCGATCAAACAGCTCGCGGTTATAGAACAACAGATGGCTGTCGCCGTCATAGGGCAGGCCATAGCGACGGCCGTCATGCAGCGTGTACTGGTCGTAGATCGTCTGGATGAAGTCTTCCGGCTGGATCTCGGCCTTGTCACGCTCGATGAGATCGGTCACGTCCTCGATCACGCCATCTTCGGCGAGCTGACCCTTGTAGGTATAGAAATAGTCGATGACGTCGAACTGGTTGGCGCCCGACTGCACGTCCAGCGTCGCCTTGACGCTGACCTGGTCGTAGGGCACCGCCGTGACGTTGACCTTGGCTCCGGTCAGTCTTTCGAAATCTTCGGCAATTTTCTTGCCCGTGACGACATGCGGCTGGATGATCAGGAGATTGACCGTGCGGCCGGCATATTTGTTGCCGGACGCAAGGGCCGTCGAGGAGGCAAGTGGCGCGATGAAGGGCAGGGCGCCGGCAGCCGCGAGCGATTTCAGCACGCTGCGGCGGCGATAGGCCTGGCCGAAAATGGAACTGGACATGAGATCCTCCGTCGAAATCTGGGCTGGCCAGCGTTGTCATTCGTTGTGGGCGGAACGGGTCCGGCGCACGTGTTGTTGCCAGCATCATGCGTGAGAATCCTGGGCTCATACACATATAGTCTATGTATTTTATGTAGTATTGCGGAATGATTTTGCTTCTCTCTCCCCCCGGCCGGAGTAGGAATTTCCTCAAGCGATTGTTTCTGATCCGCCGGAGCCGGGACGAAAGCCGTCCCGGTCCATCCGGTTGTGCACAGATGGTGAGTGCGATCCGCTCGATATATGTCCGATGATCAGTCAGCCTTGCCAGTGGCCGCACGTTGGGCTTTCAATCCGAGCAGAATTCCGAGGGACGGCAGGATGCCCGCTACGAGCAGGTTGGTGCCGAGATCGAACTGATCGACAATGCGACCGCCGGCAAAGGATCCGGCGGCAATGGCGATATTGAAGATTGCGACGAACAGCGCCGTTGCGACTTCGATGTCGGAGGGTGCCGACTTCATCATCCAGGTTTGCAATGAGACCGAGACGCCGCCATAGGCGATGCCCCACAAGATGAGGACGACCGCACCGCCAAGAGCGGAGTTTCCGAAGAGAGCAAAGCCGAAGAGGACAGCAGCAAGGGCACCGGCAATGCACAGCAAGGTCGCGCCGGTACGCCTGGCGGCGACAGGGCCAGCAACAAAGTTTCCGCCAATACCAGCGGCTCCATAGGCAAACAGCATGAGCCCGACCCATTGTGTGCCGATGCCCGAAACAAATTCCAGAAGCGGACGTATGAAGGTGTAGGCCATGAAATGCCCCGCAACGAACAGGAACGTGATCGCCAAACCAAGCTGGATCCGGCGGTTCAAGAGCTGATGGCCAAACTGGCTGAGCCGGACGGACTGGTGGACGGGCAGCGCAGGCAACGCACAGAGATTGACCACAAGCACGATCGCACAAAAGACCGCCATCGCGGCAAACGCGAAGCGCCAGCCCGCCGCGTCACCGATCATGGCTCCGACCGGAACGCCAAGAACCGACGCTGCTGCAACGCCGCCGAAAATGATCGCCGTTGCGACACCGATCGATCGGCCCGGAACCAGCCGTAGCGCAAGGCCTCCGGCAACGGCCCAGATGCCGCCCATGCAAAGGCCGACAATGATACGCGCCGCCAGGAGCAAACCGATCGTACTGGCCAGCGCCGAAATGATGTTTGCAACAACCAGCAGCAAGAGAAGGGTGGTCAGGATGCGCCTTCTGTCGATCCTGCCGGCCAAGAGTACCACGGTGGGCGCAAAGAGCGCGGCAAGCAACGCCGGCAGCGAGAGCGTCAAACCGGCGGTCCCCATCGACGTTTGAAGGTCGTCTGCGATCGGCGTCATTAACCCAACGGGCAGCATCTCCGTCGTCACGACGCAAAAGGTCGACAGGCCGGCGGCATAGACCGGTAGCCAATTCTCCCGGTCAGGGCCTCCCTTCCTTTGGAGTCCGTCGGTTTCTTCCTGGAGTTTCATCTAATTGCCTCTTTCATTCTGGGGCGAGGCACGTTGTGGCGCCCAGCCAATCCTTCATGTCCCGTTGCCGGGACGTTGCGAGGCATTCTTTACTGTTTCCGATATTCAGATAAACTTCGGCCTTATGGAAACAAAAGGGACGAATCGTCCCCAATAGGATCTTGCGATGCTGGACCATCTCGGCGATGTGCGCGCCTTTGTTCGTGTCGCCGATGACCAGAGCTTCACCCTGGCGGCGGAACGGCTCGGCCTCTCCCGTTCCGCGGTCGGGAAATGTGTCGCACGTCTTGAAGACAATATGGCAACGCGGCTGATCCATAGAACAACGCGTAGCGTCAGCCTCACCGAGGAGGGCCAGCTCTTCTACGAGCATGCGATCAGGATCCTGTCAGAAGTGGACGACGCGGAGTTCGCCTTGGCACAACGGCACCAGGCCCCAAGAGGGCGCCTTCGCATCGATGTGCCGATCGCCCTCGGTAGGCTGCACATTCTGCCCGTTCTCCAGCGCTTCCTGAACCGTTGGCCCGAGGTGGAAGCGGAGGTTTCGTTTTCGGATGAGTATCGCGACATCGTCGGCGACGGAATCGACGTTGCCGTTCGTATCGGCGGGCCCACCGACAGTCGCCTCGTGCGGCGGGTCCTGGCCTCTCATCGGCTCATAACCTGCGCTGCGCCGGAGTATTTAAAGCGGCGCGGAACGCCGCGCACCATCGACGAACTGACGCGCCACGACAGGATCGGGTTCAAGCACGCAGGCGGACCGGTACCGTGGCATTACAGGGTCGGCGGCGGAGACCGGGACGTCGGTGTTCAGGGAAACTTGCGTCTCGGAAACACCGAGGCCATTCGCGACGCTTGCCTCGCCGGAACGGGCCTTGCGCAACTCGGCGCCTTCCTGGTGGGCCGCGACATCAGGGAAGGCAGGCTTGTCCCCCTGCTCGAAGAATTCGAACGCGACGAGCCGCCTGTTTGCGTCGTCTATCCGACACGAAAGCACGTTTCTCCAAAGGTCCGCCTTTTTATTGAGGCCATCCGAGCGGAATGGGCGGCCGGTGCGCCCTGGGCGTAGCCCGGCGCGCCCTCATGCCTTCGGCTGTGCTACTCGCAACTTGTGGGGCGCGATCACGCGCACTACCTGTGAGGCGTGAAGAGCGGCGGCCGCAACGGCATGTCCTTGAGGTGATGATGAAACTGCCCCCGCAAGCTGGAGCCCCGCCTGCGAGCAATCCCGACGTGTTCGACGCATCCTGCTCGGCTCGGCATGCGCTCGAACTGATATCGACGAAATGGGCGATCCTCATCATGTCGGCGCTCGCGGCGGGCCCGATGCGCAATGGCGCGTTGCTGCGCAAGATCGAGGGCATTTCGCAAAAGATGCTGACCCAGACGTTGAAGGACCTCGAGCGCAACGGGTTGGTGCAGCGTCACGATCACCAGACGAACCCGCCCCATGTCGAGTACAGTCTGAGCTCAGTCGGCCTGTCTCTCAGCGAAACGCTCATCAGCCTCGACCGATGGGCGGAGCGGAACTTTCCGGAGCTTGATTACTTCAGGGAGCAATACGATGCGGCCGCGAGCGAGGCAAAGGCGGCCAGGCGGCGGAAGGTCCGCCTGGCCTAGCCGAAAGATATTGCGCGCACGCAAGACGGCTCACGCCCAGACGCGACCTGATCGCGGCGTGTCGATCTGGTAGTCGGAGGTGTGAGCGCTGAAGAAGTTCCGACCGAACACGCGTGCCCGTCCGATCGGGTCACTCGGATCGCGGCAAATATCTGTGCGTGCGTTGCCATGGCCATGAACGACGCCGACGAAGGTCGAACGCGTATAGCGGCTGAATTCCTGGAACTGATGCTGCGGGCTGGACGAAACGGTGGGGTAGGTCTCTTCTGAGCTGAGGACGAGGCCGATCCGTTTTCCAGTCATCTGCGCGACAACGGACGCCGATTGTGGATGCGACGCGGCCACGTAGCAGAACATTCGATCGAAGAACGCCTTCAACTGCGCAGAGACGCCATACCAATAGATCGGGCTTGCGGCGACAAAACCGTCAGCGGGAAGGTAGGAGCCAAAGAACGCCCGCCGGAAACCGTCGTCGATCGCGCATTCGCCATCGGGCATACGACATTGGCGACAGTCTCTAAGCAGCGCCGACAGGACGTCGTCGACGTGAACGGTCTCGACCTCGTGGCCCGCCTCAAGCAGGCCATCGGCCACCGCTTTCGCCATCGTCGTGGAGTTTCCATCGCGCCGCGGGCTGGAGCAGAGAACCATTGCCTTCATCGATATCTTCCTCAAGCAGCGGACAACCTGGAAAGGGAAACTCCAGGGCTTGGCTGCAGGCCTATCGGGCGCAGAGGCCACCTACAAGTACGCACCTTGGGGTGCCTATGTTGCGGGTGCTTTCGCTCTTTCGCTATTCGGTTCGGGCCGCGACGGCCAGTTCGGCACATGCCGGGTAGAGGCGCTTGCTGGTGACAAGGGATCGCGGCCGTGGCCTTGGGCCCACGTGGCAAATCGACCGGAGCAGGCTGCAACAGCGCGCGCAGTCGTGTCGGCAGAGCGTCTTTTCAGTTCAGCAGGTCTACAGCCGTTTGGGCATGGGTGTTGTCCGGCGGTCAAGGTGTTGGTGGAGAGCACGCTCGAGATCCCGAATGATGGCTCGTCACGAGAGCCGCTGCTGCACAGGTCGGGATCGCAAGGGGATCCGGACCGTTTGCATGCCATGACCCTACGGCTGTGGAGGGATGCCGTGCCGATGGCCAATACTTGGCGAAGCGGCTTTCTGATCGAGTTGCGGCCCGCAATGCAGCTGACACCGGAGGTTTATTCTTGACCGATGCATAGCTGGATGGCTATGTATCGTGCTTAGCCATTTGGTATGGGGCTCCGCGCCCATCACGGTGGATCCGACCCTGAACGAACTGACGGAACAGTCGAGGTCCGGGATGTCTGAGAAGAAAGTCGGAAAGAACGCACCGAAAGCCGCTTCCCTTGCGCCACGCTCAAAGATCGGACGCAAGACGCCGCCGACAAAATCGGCCGATGGCGTCGTCCTTCTAACCGGCGGCAATCCGCAGATCGCAAAGGGCTACGGAAATGCGCCGGTGCAGCAGTACATCGCTGCGATGCCGGGGTGGAAAAGCGATCTAGGCAAGCGGCTGGACCGGCTGGTCGTCAAGACCGTTCCCGGCGTCGAAAAAGCGGTCAAGTGGAACTCTCCCTTTTATGGCGTGGAAAAGGATGTCTGGTTCCTCAGTTTTCATTGCATGACGAAATACGTGAAGGTCGCTTTCTTCCGCGGGGCGCAATTCAGCCCCTTACCTCCCGGCACGTCAAAACAGCCGGATGTTCGTTATCTCGACATCTATGAGACGGACGAACTCGACGAGGCGCAGTTCATGGATTGGGTCAAGCAGGCCAGCGAACTGCCGGGCGAGAAGATGTAAAGCGTCGCCGCAGATCCTTCGCCGCCGGGAATGGCCGGGCCAACGGATGTCAGCGGCCACGGCGGCGTACGGCCGCGGCCCTGCCTCCCCACAAGCTGCTTCTCAATCGGCATTGCCCACCATGAGTATCTTCATGACGGCGGCCATTGCCGGGTCGGTGCCATCGGCATAGTCGGCAAAGCTAGTGGAGCGCGCGACGTCTGGCTG
Source organism: Ensifer sp. ENS08 (assembly GCF_014852195.1). Lineage (NCBI taxonomy): Bacteria > Pseudomonadati > Pseudomonadota > Alphaproteobacteria > Hyphomicrobiales > Rhizobiaceae > Ensifer > Ensifer sp. ENS08. The sequence continues at coordinate 50,465 of NZ_JACVBF010000005.1, read as the reverse complement.
AAGGGGACCTGCCGGGACGTCGTAGACGTAATTCAGCAGGAAACAGGTCCTGATCTCCGACAGGCTGCAACCGTGTTCCCAGTCGTGATAGGCCGTCGAGTAACGGATGGTGATCTTCGAGTTCGGCAGAACCGTGCGGCCGCCTTCGCCCCAAAACTGCAGCCGGTCTCCTATCGGCTCGCCGACAAGTACCGTGCGCGGGCCGCCGAAGTACTTCAGTCGCGCCGCCGTGCTGATCGCGGCCGAAAACGTGTTCGCGCTGGTCAGCACAAACAGCCGTCCCTCCGGCGGCAGGATGGCCGGGAGCCTTCGCGAGAAATCGGCGGTCAGTTCGTAATTGCCGCCATTGTTGAACCGCAGGTCGACGACTGCATTGCGTATCGGTTTTTTCTCAGCTTCGTCCAGCACCTTGGCGAGCCCCTGCGACAGGCCCTCCGGCGTCGCATCTCTGATGCGGTTGATCTGGATGTAGAGAAGATCGGGCAAGGGATAGTGGTGCCAGACATTGGCGTCGGGGCGCGTGAGATAGGCCGGTAGCGTGACATCGTCGAGCACGTGCCGCCACCCGGCGCCGCGACCGGTCTGTGACAAGGGACTGAAATCGCGTCGTGGCCAGACATGGGCGTTCAAGGGTTCCGGCGCACCGGACGTGGCGACAAGAGCGATCTGCGCAGCGCTTCCATCCGCGCGACGGATGAAATAGGCGGTTTCTGGCAAGGCCGGCGGCATGGAGCAATTCCGGCGAAATCGCGACATTCGGGACGAATTCCTTGGCGAGATTGGCGGGGCCGCCGAAATAGGGCCGAAGCGCATCGACAAAGGCCTCCGTCGCTCTTCCATTTACCTCAAGGATCTCTCCGCCCAAAAGGTGCGATTGCTCGCCTGTCGTGGCGATCACAAACAGGCCGTCGGCAAACCAGCCAAGCCGGATGGGAACCGCATTGAAGCTGTGGCCGCCGACGAGGCCGACCACGCTGGTGTGCCCATTGTCGGCGAGCGCGACCGCTTTTGCAGCCGCGATCGCCAGACCGGCGCGGTCGAGATCACCAGCCCGTTGTTCGATCACTTCGAGGGCATCGGCAAACGCGACCTGGGCGGTCGGCGAGAAGCTGCGGTCGACCTCGATCAGGCGCCGCAGATGGGCAAGGTCCTGCCTGTTGCGCTCCAGTTGCAAGGTCGCGGCCGGAAAGTCGCTTCGGGGATAGCTCTTCAGCGTCGGATAGAGAATAGCCGCAAGCGGCGCGACCAGCAGGAAAAGCAAGGCAGCAAGCGCGATCGATGCAATCCGAACGCCGCGCCGCCGCCAAAACCTGTTGCCCCTCGGCGCCGGACCTTCCTTGCCGATTTGTGTCTCGTTTCCCATCGATTGCGGCCCCCAACAGCGCCCCTCTTCAAGGCGCGATCCATCCCCACATTCAGCGCTCCAGCCAGGGCCGGCGATATTCCTTCAGCATCGCGCCCGAGCCCTGTTCGGGCCCGCAGCAATGACGGAGGTCGGACGATCGGCAAGACAAGACGTAGGAACGGCAGCACGACAATTCCATGCTCGCCGCCGGGGAAAATCAGAAGGCCGGTTCGGTCCCGTATTCGTCGTGGCGCCGGTTCCAAACGTAGGGTTCGGTCTGTGGCCATCCCGCGGGAGACACTTCCCATGTTTCCTGGCGACCGTAGGGCGTCAGGTCCAGATACGTCCACATGCTGCCGAGATACTCGACGCCACGCGCACCGTTGAAATAGGTGCGGTAGATATCGTCGCCGTCCCTGAGGAAAACGCTGACGCCATGACGCTCGCTGGTCCTGGTCGGGTCATCCGGGTCGGCGACCGTGGCCCCCATGTCGTGGTTGAAGTCGCTCGCCATGGACGAGTACCAGACCGGGTGCTGCCACTGCATCCGGGCCTGATATTTCTGCAGCTTCTCGAGCGGCGCGCGCGAGATCAGCACGATGGACGTATCGCGTGCGTTGAGATGCGCCGGGTGGGTCATCGCGTCCACGACCCAGGAACAGCCGTCGCAGCCCGCCTTCCATCCGGGCGCGAACATGAAGTGATAGACGATCAGTTGCCGCCGACCATCGAAGAGGTCGGCAAGGCTTAACGTGCCCGTGGGGCCTTCGAACGAATAGTCCTTGTCGATCCTGACCATCGGCAAGCGCCGTCGCTCGGCGCTCAAGTCATCGCGTGCGCGGGTGAGGGCTTTCTCCCTGGCAATCTGTTGTTCGATTGCGGCTTGCCACTCATCAATTGAAACTATCTTAGGCAACATTCTCAATGATCTCCCTTTTTTGGGCAACTTGCGTGGGGGCATCGTTGCAACGCTGAACTCCGATCGGCGACGTCCAGCCAACCGGCTCGGTTCGATTGCTCCCGAAAAGCTCTCAATCCGATCTTACCTGCGCGGTCTCCGTCCCATCTGGCGTCAATATGTTGTAAAACAATAACATGTCAAGCGAGCGGGAAGAAGTCTTGGTTTTCTCGGCATTGGCCCATCCACGCCGGCGGGCCATGCTCGATCGCCTCAAGGGCGAGGCGCAGACCACCGGCATGCTCTGCGCCGCCCTTTTCAGACATGGATCGCTGTACCATCATGCAGCATCTGAAGGTGCTGGAAGAGGCCGACCTGATCATCGTCAGCCGGGCAGGAGAGCGCTGGAACTATCTCAATGCGCTGCCGATCAAGCGCATTCACGGCCGCTGGATCAGTGAACATGCCGCCCACCCGGTGACCATTCTCGACAGACTGAAACCCGGTATGCCCGAGGTGCGTGCGGCCCTTCGTTCGGGCCTGCGCTATGCCGCCGAAGAGATCATGGCGCGCGACAAAAACCAGCAGAAACTGACGCCGGCAAAGGTCGCGCTCGAGCTCGGTATTTCCGTGCGCCAGCTGCATGTCCTGGTCGAACACGCGGAATTGACCTTCGCTCGCACGCTGGCATCGATGCGGATTTCGCAGGCACGGCGGCTTCGCGTCGAGCGGCCCGCCTTGCCCGTCACCGAGGTTGCCTATGCCTGCGGATTCGATAGTCTTGCAACGTTTTACCGACTTTTCACGGGCGCTTACGGGATGGCGCCGGGTGAATTCCGGGCGGCAGGCTCGCTCCATTAGTCCCGGGCGGAAGCCTGCCTTGACGTAAGGCCGGCCTCGGCGTCGGATCAATCCGGTTGCCAAAAAGCCATAATTGCTTCACCTAGATCCCTCTTCGACACTCGGCATTAAGAATTGGGTCAACGCTGAATGCGCATTTCATACGTCTTCCTTGGTGCATTTCTTGCAATCGCGCCGTCCGCCTATGCAGACGTTGCCTCGCCTCCTGTTCTGGAGCCGCTGAAGCAGCAGGCACAGGCCGCACAGTTGAGCGCAAAATTTCTGACGCGCTACAGCTACAAGCCCGTTCCGCTAGACGACGCCCTGTCGGCCAAGATCATGGACAGCTTCATCGAGTCCCTCGATCCGGATCGTGGGCTCTTCCTGCAGGCCGACATCGACAGTTTCAAACCTGACCGCAACGAGATCGACGACGCCATCAAGAAGAAGGACCTGAAGATCCCGTTTGCGATCTTCAACGTCTATGGAAAGCGTGTCGTCGACCGCATGAACTACGCGCGCGAACTGCTGAAGCAGGACTTCGATTTCACGAAGCAGGAGGATTATTCCCTGTCGCGCGAGAAGGCGCCCTGGCCGCAGTCGGAAGCCGAGAGCAACGAGCTGTGGCGCAAGCGCGTGAAAAGCGACTGGCTGCGCTTGAAGCTCAGTGGCAAGACTGATGCGGCCATTCGCGAAACGCTCGACAAGCGCTATGCAAACGCGCTCGAGCGTGCCTCCAAGTACAAGAGTGACGACGTCTTCCAGTCGTTCATGAACGCCTACACGACGTCGGTCGATCCGCACACGGATTACTTTGGCGCCCGCGCTTCGGCCGATTTCGATATCGCCATGAAGCTCTCGCTGGTTGGAATCGGCGCGGTACTGCAGGAACGCGACGACTACACGACGATCCGCGAGCTCGTGCCTGGTGGGCCGGCGCAGCTGTCCGGCAAGCTTGCGGTCGGAGACCGCATCACCGGCGTTGGGCAGGGTCACGACGGCCCGATAAAGGAAGTGGTCGGCACGCGCATCGATGAAGTCGTGCAGTTGATCCGCGGGAAGAAGGGGTCGGTCGTGCGCCTCGACGTTCTGCCGGCCGATGCGGGAGCAGACGCCGCCCATCGCATCGTCACCCTCGTGCGCGACAAGATCAGCCTCGAAAAGCAGGCGGCGCAGAAGAGCGTTCTGTCTGTGAAGGCGGGCGATACCACCCGCAAGATCGGGGTGATCACTCTTCCGGCCTTCTATGAGGATTTCGAAGCCCGGCGCAAAAGAGAGCAGGATTATCGCAGCGCGAGCCGCGACGTCGCAAAGCTTCTCGAAGAGCTGAAGCAGGAACAGGTCGACAGCGTTCTGATCGACGTTCGCAACAATGGCGGCGGTTCGCTGGACCAGGCGATTGCCCTGACCGGCCTGTTCATCGGCTCTGGACCGGTCGTTCAGCAACGCAGTGGCGACGGCAAGGTCGTGGTGACAAGCTCGGAGTTTCCTGAGCCTCTCTGGTCAGGGCCTGTCGGTGTTTTGATCAATCGCGGGTCGGCTTCGGCCTCTGAGATTTTTGCTGCGGCCATCCAGGACTACGGCCGCGGTGTCGTCATCGGCGAGCCCAGCTTCGGTAAGGGCACGGTTCAAACCGTCGTCGACCTCGACCAGATGGTCCGCAACAGCAAGCCTGCGTTTGGAGAACTCAAGGTGACGATCGCCCAGTTCTTCCGGGTCAATGGCGGCACTACGCAGCTGCACGGCGTAACGCCCGATATCAGTCTGCCGGGGCTTTCCGACCCGACGCGCTTTGGCGAGACGAGCTATGATAACGCCCTGCCGTGGTCAGAGATCAAGCCTGCGGATTATACGCCGGCCGATACCGTCACGGCGCTGCTGCCGGCACTGCAGGACCGCCATAATGCGCGCATTGCAAGCGACCCCGATTTCCAGCGCCTCCTCGAAGACATCGCCGACATCAAGGCGCAACGCGAAAAAGGCGTTGTCTCCCTCAACGAAGCCGAACGTCGCAAGGAAATGAAGGATCGCGAAAATCGTCTTAAGGCTCGAGCCCAGGGAAGCGATGGCGAGGATACCGGTGAGGACGATGGATTGAATGCGGATGAACGCAGCCTGAGTGCCGATATCGCAATGGAAAACGCCCGCAAGAACGCAAAGGACGTTCTGCTTGCTGAGGCGACCGCCATTCTGGCCGATGAGGCGGATTTGCAGGAAGGTGGATTGAAGGCAGCCACGCAGCCACCGGCAAGCGCCACCGGAAACTAGTCTGCTCGGCCGATGCGCGGGTACTTGAGGAAAGGTCGACAAAGCACTCCTTTGTCGACCTTTTTTGTTTCCCGCGCTCAGCGCAGACGTACAAGCCTATAAAATATCGTTGGCGTCGCTGAGCTGCGAGTAAATGGAGTATGCGCTCAGGAACAGAATGCTGAATAGGATTATCGCGCTAAAAAACATAAAAAGGTACTTCAATGTACTCAGCGTAAAATCACCGTACATCCTTGTCCTATTGTTCTTTTGCAGGAACATTACGCTGTCAGAGACCTGATTTTTCCCGGATATTGAATTCAAATGGTAGTCAGCGCGTTTGAGCTGAATTCGTAATGTTTTCACAAGGTGCAGGACCCCAATCGGCGCTCGTCTTTGACAACGAGGGTTCTGGGCGAATGACATGCAATGAGAAGACAAACAGCCATAGAAGGGGCGTGGCAGGGGGGCGGGGAATCGCAAGAATAGTGTCGATCATGCTCACTCTTGGGGGATGTACGACCGTTCCCTTGAAGGAAGCAGGAACGCTTACCTCCTACAGCAACCTCAGTGCTCCGAAGGGGAAGTTCGAGAAGAAGAGAGTCTATTTCCGCAAGGATGGCCTGAAGGAAGTCAAAACGGTGAGCATCGCGCCGACGTCTCTGGCCCCGCCTGCGCTGCAGCGTGTCGAGAAGCAGAAGGACCGCCTGCTGGTAACGAACGCGATTGACCGCGCGATCTGCATCACCATGAGCGAAAAATATCGGATCGTCCCGTTCGGTACGCCCGCAGATCTGACGGTCCGAACGGTTGTTACGGACATTGTCCCGACCGAGCCGTCCGTCGCTGGTGCCGCCAAGGCGATTTCCATCGGCAGTTCGCTTGCCTTGCCGGTCGGCATACCACGACTGCCCTTCGGGCTCGGCGGGCTGGCCGTCGAAGCGGAGGCCGTCGATCGAACCGGCAAACAAACGGCGGCGATCGTTTGGTCGAAGGGCGCGAACTCGTTTACGAGTGAAGCGCGCGTTTCGCAGGTTGGTGACACCTATGACCTGGCCGCGGCTTTCGGCAAGGATTTCTCAAGAATGGTCGTCGCCGGCAAAGAACCTGGAGATTTCGATCTGTACTTGCCGTCCGTTTATGACATTCGCACGTCGCTTGGTGGGAAACCCGGTTCTGCGACCTGTGAGGACTTCGTGCGTGCGCCGGGTGTGGTCGGCATGATCGGCGCCTCCATCGGAGCGCCGCCGTCCTGGACGGACAGGGGAGGCAAGCTCGCCCTCGCGGCAACCGGAACAGCCGTTTCTGCCGAAAAAACAACCCCTTCCATTGGCAGCCGCTGAGGCGGACTACGCTTGTGTCTCGTAACATTGTCGCAAGGTGGCAATGGGATCCAGGCATCGACAAAACGAGAAATAAACCGAGGTCATTTTATGCGTCTTTTCATTGCAGCGGGCCTGCTGATCGTGCTGGCGGGATGCGAAACCGTAGAATACAGAAACCGTTGTGCCGAGTACGGATTCGTGCCGGGAACCGATGCTCATGCTAATTGCGTGCAACGTCTTGATATGTCCGATGAACGCCGTAGAGGACGCGATTACGATCCTCCCATGTATTCTTACGAGTAATTCCGCAGGGATGCCGGATGTTTTAGAGAGGGCTGTTTCGATTGGGATGATTGCGACCTGACTTACGTCGTGTTGTTTAGAGTCCTTTTTTGTTTCCTTCATGAATATTCGCATCTTCAAAACTCAATTCTAGTCGACACTGGCAGGCAACATGCGAATTCTGATCGTAGAAGATGATCGTGAGCTGGCGTCTTCGCTCAAGACCATGCTGGAAGCCGCGATCGGCGTTGCGGATGTATTCGAAACGCTTGCGGATGCCGAGGCGGCACTGCTTGCCTTCAAGTTCGATCTCGTCGTCATCGACCGCAACCTACCTGATGGTGACGGCCTGTCGCTGCTGCCGACGCTGCGGCAACTCCGCCCGAGGCCGGCGACGCTCGTTCTGACGGCATTGGACGATCCGACCGATATCGTGTCTGCGCTCGACAAGGGCGCAGACGAATATGTAGGCAAACCATTCGAGCCCATGGAGCTTATTGCACGGGCGCGCGCGGTTCTTCGTCGCTACAGCCTGGACGAGACCGGCTGCACGCAATTCGGCAATCTATCGTTTGATCTCATCAATCGATCCGCCATGATCGGTGAGAACGCGCTGAGCGTTCCGAGACGCGAACTCGCCGTTCTGGAAGCGTTGATCCGGCGGGCAGGGCGCGTCGTGCAGCGCGACAATCTTGAAGCTGCCGTCTACAATATCGACGAGGAGATCGAGTCCAACGTGCTCGATTCCCATGTCTCGCGGCTACGCAAGCGTCTGCGCGAGGGCAATTGCAGCGCAACGATCCGGACCATTCGCGGCATCGGCTACATGCTGGTGCAAGAGTAATGAGGCGTCCGAATTCAATCGCCTTTCCGGTGGCCATCGTGCTCATCTTGGGCATGGCGCTGATGATGGTGATCAGCACCGTCCTCACCGTCGCGGTGTTCCTGTTGACGGACGGGCAGAGCAGGAAAAAAATCGCAGTCGAAAGTGTCGTCGAACTTCTCCAGGATGGTGTGAGCTACGATCACACCGGCAAGTTTGTGCTCGAGGTCGAAGGCGTAATTGCGGAAAAGATTATCAGGCTTTCCGAAGAGCAGTCCGAATTCTGGTACTTTGTCAGTGACGGAACCCAAACCATCATACACGGCGCCGTGCCGGCATCGGTTCAAGACATCATCGATACGACCTCTCCCCAGGTATTTTCCTCTGAGTTTTCTTACATGGCGGGCCAGCAGCAATTTCTCGGGCTCCGAAAACTGAACGCGGAGGATCCACCCAAACTCGTTGTGGTCGGCGGAGTGACATTTTCGAATGCTGAAACGCTGCTCGTGGTCCTGCGCGAAATTTGGCCGCAGGGGCTTTACCATCTTCTGGGTATTGTTCTTGTTGCCACGGCCACGATCGCTGTCGTTGCTGTCAAGCGCACGATCGCAACCCCTGTAAGAAGGGTTGTCGATTCAGCCGAGCAGATCGACGGGCTTCCCAATGGTCGCCGGATATCGGATCGCAACACTCCGATAGAACTGAAGCCGATGGTTGCCGCGTTCAACACGGCGCTCGGTTGTATCGACAACGCGTTCGAAGCGCAGCGAAACTTTCTTGCCAACGCATCCCACGAATTGCGGACGCCGCTGACCAAATTGCGGTTGAAGCTCGACCTTGTTCAGGACCCGGACGTGCGGGAGGTCCTTGTTCGCGACACGGCGCGGCTTGCATCAATCGTCACGACATCGTTGCAGTTGGCGCGTTTGTCAGGCCAGGCGCTGACCTTCACCATGGTAGATCTCGCAGCCATCGCGCGCGCGGCCATTGCCGAGCATGTGCCATCCGTGATGAAGCAGGGCATGGACATCGAGTTCAAAGCAGAGAGGCGGGTCATTGTCCCCGTTTCCGAACCGGCCATTCGCCTGGTCTTGGACAACTTGATCATCAATGCGATGCGACACGCACGCGGAACGGAAGTGCTTGTAGTCGAGGTTCTGCAAGCCCGGATCGTGCGGGTCAGCGATGAGGGCCCAGGAATCCCGGCCGCGGAGCGCGAGAAAATGCTGAGGCCGTTTGTGCGGGGCAATACCAGCGCGAGTGAGGGAACAGGCATGGGACTGGCCATCGTTGCCCAGATTATGACGGCACACAACGGCTCCGTGGCGCTCGGAGAAGCAGCGAACGGCGGTTTGGTCGTCGATCTGGCGTTTCCGAAAACTGCGAAGGAATCCGCGTTTTCGTGATAGCCGCGCCATTGTTCCTTGAAGCCGCTCGCGCACAATCTCTTCGGCTCGCTCACTCCGCCAAATATTCGCGCAACAGCAGGCGTGCACGGTGCAGCCGCGCTTTCACTGCCTGTCGCGAAAGATCGAGAGCCGCGGCGATCTCGTCGATCGTCATCTCCTGGAGGTCGCGCATCAGAGCCACGTCGCGATAGTGCGGCGGCAGAGCCTCGAAGGCCGCTGCCAGATCAAGCCGCAACGCATGTTCGGGCCGCTGCACCAGACTTGTTTCAAGTGCGTCCTCGTCTACGGCGGCGATCATGCCGGTACGTCGGGCGAGCCTCAGGCACTCCCGCCGCACCACGCTGAACAACCAGTTCGACAGGGTCGCGAGTGCCCGGATCGCGCCGACATGGCGCGACAGAAGCCAAAGCGCTTCTTGTGTCGCATCGTCGACATCGGCGGTCCGGCAGGTTGCTCGGGCATATCGGCGAATATCCGGCTGCGTCCGCTCGAGCAGCCGGACGATCGCATTGCGATCGCCGTGGCGGGCGGCTTCGAAAGTTTCAGTCGTCACCGCCTTTGTGTTCATGGCTTGATCCGATCATGGATCCCGGCAACGGCGCAGGCCGGGCAATAGCCGATGAGGCCGGTGAGGACGAAGGTGAGGGCCGATACGCCCACCAAGAGGGCGATCCACCCGCTCAGGAAACTGTATGCCATCACAGCCGCGCCAACCCCAAGGCCAATCCGCACGATCTGCTGCCCCTTACCTATATTCTTGCGAAAAAATGTCATGCAACACCTCCGGTGCAAACCGAGACCCATCGTCTCAGTCACAAGAGGCGCGGAACCCGGAAAAGGATTCGCGACGGCACGACTTTTTTCGTGACGGCGGATCCATCGGTACCAAATTTGGGCCGCTGTACTTCTGCCATGGCGCCGGCCAAGTGCTGTTCGGCCGTTGGCCGTCCCTTGACGCCGTCCGCCGAGCGTCTCCGTGCCCTCGATCCGGATTATCTCGCTTGCGAGCCATCCGGGTTCCCAACGGAGATTCCTGTTCGATGAAACGAATACTGGTGACCCTGGTTGCAATGATTGCTCCGATTGCCATGGCTGAGGCTCATGCCGAGCCGCTTTCAAGTGCCTTGGCGAAGGCCTACCACAACAACCCGACGCTCAATGCAGCGCGGGCCGGAGTGCGCGCGAGCGCGTACGACATCGACATCGCACGGTCGGCGATGCATCCGAAAATCACCTGGCGCAGCGGGATCGGGTACAATTCCAGTGCGGCGACCAATCGCGGCACGTTTAGTATCGTTCTCGATCAGACCCTCTTCGACGGCCTGCAGACGACCAACAATGTCGAGGTCAATAAGGCGCGACAGCGCGCCGCCGAGGAAAACACCCGCAACACCGCGCAGAACATCCTGTTCGAGGCGACCGAGGCATATATGGACGTGGTGCTGACGCGCCGCATCGTCGCGCTACGCAAACAGGATCTGGATTTCCTCAAGGAGCTCACGCGATCCGAGATCGCCCGCCACCAAGCAGGCGAACGGACCCGAACAAACATCGCTCAGGCCGAGGCGCGCCGCGCTGCGGCGCAGGCGGAACTGAGCCTCGCCCATGCCGAAGCCAAGCGTGCCCAAGCGACCTACAGGCAGGTCATCGGCGACGAACCGGGCAATTTAACCGGTGGAAAAGTTCCCGTGAAAATGCTGCCCGCCAACATCGATAAGGCGCTGGCGATTGCCGCCAAGCAGCATCCCGCTCTTCTGGCGAAACGGCACCTCGCCGAAGGCGCCATGTTCAATGTTGCCGTCAGCGAGGGAAAGCTCCTGCCGACCGTGAAGGGGGCGATCGGGATTGGCAGAGGTGCGCGCGTGAGCGCGATCGACGCAATGGCGTTCGACGGATCGGCGACGGAGCAAAAGGCGGGCATCGAGCTCAAGGTACCCATCTATCCGGGAGGAAAGGCGGCGGCCGAGGTACGGCGCTCGAAGGAGGACCTCGGGAAATCGAACTTCACCGTCGACGTTCAGCACGCCGAAGTTCAGTCGAAGGCGGCCTCTGCCTGGGCGCAATACCAGGGAGCGCTCGCAACCGCGTCCGCCAACCGGGCCGCCGTCAAGGCGGCAAAAATGGCCAAGGACGGCATGATGGCAGAACAAGCGATCGGCCAGCGCACGCTACTCAACGTACTGGAAGCCCAGGCCGACGTGGTGAAGGCGCAGGTGAAGCTCGCCACCGCTGAGCGGGAGACCGTCGTCGGAGGCTACCGCATCCTGTCGGCCATCGGCAGGCTCGGGGCCAAGGACCTGGGCCTCGTGGCCCGACGGGCGGATACCGAGACACGATGAGCGGACAAGCTCCCTAATGTTGCGCCGTGGCCCTCGCCGCGGTGGATTGCGACATGTTGCGTCTGAGGGGAAATCGGCCCTATCCAAATGTCTCGATGCCTTCCGTCAGGTCGTACCAGGTGTGTCGGCGCGAGGCCCAGAACACGGCGGCGGGCGGCGGGAAGTCCGGGTCGGCAAAGCAGCCCGCGGAGATCATCACCGCGTCCGTCAGCGCCTCCGCCTCCATGTAGACCAGCGTTCCGCATTTCGGGCAGAAGGTCTGGTCCACCCAGCGGCCGGCGTCGCTGCCGCGTCGCCACACCCGGCGTTCCCCTTCGATGCCGATGACGGACGCTCTGGAAAATCGGGCGCGATAGCCGAAGCCCGATCCCGTTGCGCGTTGGCATTCCAGACAGGCGCAGGCGTAGACACGGGCAGGGGGTCCGTTCACGGTAATCTTCAGGCCACCGCAGGCACAGCTTGCCGTTCGCTTTCCGGCGCACTCTAGGGTCTGCGGCCGTCCATTGTCTTGCAGGCGATCGCTTGTGGTCATGGCACGGACCTGGCCAGGGCCGCGCGTTCACGCGACAGATATCTTGCCGCAAACGTGCCAGGCTTCAGAAATAGCCGGGCGCGCGCGGGGCCAATGCGCCCGCCGCCGGCAACACCTATATTGGTCATGAACGACAACTCCGATTGAAAGCTGCCGTCTAATAGGAGCGGTTTTCGGAGCCTGTAAATTACGCACTTTAAAGTAAGCGGTAACTCGAAAGTAGGGAGCGGGGCGCGTGAAACGGTTGCAGCAGGACGATTGTGGCTTCGCATCGGCGCTGAACGCGATCGGCGGCAAATGGAAGACCCTGATATTGTGGGAGGTCAACATCGAACCGCGTCGCTTCGGCGAATTGCGACGTCTTCTGCCGGGGATCAGCGAAAAGGTCCTGGCACAACAACTTCGCGAAATGGAAGCCGATCGTCTGGTTCGCCGCGAGGTTTTTCCGGCCGCCGTTCAAAGGGTCGAGTATTCGGTGACGGAGTTCGGCAAGACCCTGAACGAGGCGGTCACGGTCCTGTCGACTTGGGGCGAGGAACATCAGGCAAGGCTTGCCGCGAAGGGCGAAGGATGTGGCGCCGATCCCGGCCGAAACTGAAACTGCAGTCCTTGGGTGATGGGGAATGGCTGGCATTCGCTCCAGGAGTGATGGCGCAGCGAGACGGGGTGTTCAGCCGTATGCGGCGGCCGGATATGTTTTGGCCGCCGCCGCAATCCTAATGTGAGCCTGGGTGCTGGAAGCCTCAGGCCTTTATGTCGGACAAGCTACGAGTCGTAATGCTCGGGCATTTCCTTGAGTTGATCCTTGGTCCACGTCGTCACGGCGTGGACGTCGCCGTCTTCGTCACGCATGAAATCGAGATCGGCAAGCGGCACGGCAACGGGTTTTGCGCCGATGCCCAGAAACCCGCCGACGTCGATGACGACGGTGCTCGCTGTGCCGACGCCGTGGACGTGGTCGACCGTGCCGACCTTATCGTCGTCCGCTCCGTAAACCGTTGCCCCTTCCAAAATCGCCGGTGTCAGTTCCGTGGCTGCAAGGCGTACGTGACCAGTGTGATCCATCTTCGTTGCTCCTTTGACTTCACAGTGGGAGAACCGACTTGAGAGCAAACGGTTCCATCACCGTGTCACAGGTTCAAGCACGGGCAGGAGTTTCCAGAAGGGCTGCGAATGTCGCGTCATCGCCGTGCCGGCGGGGGGCCAACGGAGTTGCGGATGACGAGGTCCGGTCGCAGCAGGATTTCGGTTTCGGAGGGCGCGCGGTCTGAAAGCAACTCCAAAAGCAGCGCCATCGCGTGTTTGCCGATGGCGGTTCGAGGCTGGCGGATGGTCGTCAGCGAAGGCGTCATGAAACTCGCCTGCGGGACATCATCGAAGCCGGTGACGGAAAAATCGTCAGGGATGTCGTAGCCGCGGGCGCGCAGGCCAAGCGTCACGCCAAGTGCGGTCTGGTCGTTGACGCACATAAAGGCGGTCGGCAGGTCGTCACGCATGAAGAGTTGTTCGAGCGCCAGCCTGCCGCTTTCCACGGTGCCGTCGCCTTCCATGATCAGACGACGATTGATGGCAATATCGGCCGCTGCAAGCCCCGCTTCATATCCCTGCCGCCGGCGGCCATAGGCAAGGCGGGTGTTGGAATCGCCGATAAAGGCGATGCGCCGGTGCCCTTCGGAAATCAGGAGATCGACGACTTTGCGCGCTCCCTCGACGTCATCGACCCCGACATAGGGGATGCCGCCGTTAAAGACCGGCTCGAAGACGCCGACGGTCGGCGGCAGCCGCGCCGTTAGCGTCTGATGGCCGAAGGGAAGGATGCCCGTAAACAGGATCATGCCCGCCGCCTGGTTGGAATTGAAGAACTTCAAATATTCCAGGCCACGCTGGGCGTCGTTCTGCGTATGACCGATCAGGACGCCGTAACCATGCGCGCGCGCTTCGTTTTCGAGACCCACTAGAATGCTTGAAAAGTTCGGATCACCGATATCCGGTGCGACAACGAGGATCATGTTCGACCGCCCGAGCCGCAGGCTGCGCGCCATCGCATTGGGCGTGTAGCCGGTAATCGCGATCGCCTGGTTGACCTTGAGGCGCGTCGATTTGGCTACCTTTTCCGGCATGTGAATGGCCCGCGATACGGTCGCGATCGACACTTCGGCGATCCGTGCGACGTCTTCAATGGTTGCGGGCTGGGAATTGGACACACTTGGCCTCGGGATTTGCTGCGAGGACGTTACACAGGTTCGCCCGACGGTCAAACGAAGAAGCCAAAAAAATTGTCGAGCAATCACGATGTAAACCTTTACATCGGTGAGTGTAAAGGTTTACATCGTTGAAATAGCGGTGGAGGCCGCAGGGAGGGGATAATGACCACGGAGCATGTCGACGGGGCTCCCGTCGTGCTGTCGGCGCGCCGCATCAGCAAATCGTTCAGCGGCGTGCAGGTCCTGTTCAGCGTCGATTTCGAGCTTCGCCAGGGCGAAATCCATGCGCTCATGGGCGAGAACGGGGCTGGAAAATCCACGCTGGTGAAGATCCTGTCGGGCTTTGAGCAGCCGACATCGGGCGAGATCCTGCTTGACGGGAAGTCGACGAAGCTGCCGGCCAATGGCGCTGCGGAAGCGCTCGGCATCGTCATCATCCACCAGGAATTCAATCTTGCCGAACATCTGACCGTTACCGAGAGCCTGTTTCTCGGCCGCGAGGTAACCCGTTTCGGCGTGCTCGACCGCAAGTTCATGCGCGCCGAGACCCGTCGTGTGCTCGATCTCCTCGGTTCGCATGTCGATGAGAGCGCGATGATCGGATCGCTCTCGATTGCCGAAAAGCAGATGGTCGAGATCGCCAAGGCCATCAGCCGCGATGCGCGCGTCGTGTTCATGGACGAGCCGACGGCTGTGCTGTCGCGCGAGGAGACGAACTTCCTGTTCCGGCTGGTGCGCAAGCTGCGCGACAAGGGAACGAGCTTCGTCTTCGTGTCGCACAAGCTCGACGAGGTGATGGAACTGACCGACCGCGTGACGGTGCTGCGCGACGGCCAGTGGATCAAGACGTCGCCGACCTCCATTCTCGACGGCGAGGCGATCGCCCAGCTGATGGTCGGGCGCGAGCTGTCGAGCCTTTATCCCGCAAAGAACGAGCCGGATGTCGACGAAGACGTGGTTCTGCGCGTCGATGCGGTATCGACCGGCTATGTCCGCGACGCGAGCTTCGAGGTGCGCCGCGGCGAAGTCCTCGGCTTTTCCGGCATGATCGGCTCAGGCCGGACGGAGCTGATGGAGGCGATCGTCGGCTTGCGCGCGCGCACGGCCGGCGAGGTGCTGGTGCGTGGCGAGCCGGTGCCATCCGGCGACGTGCATGCGGCCAACAAGGCTGGCCTTGCCTATATGACCAAGGACCGCAAGGCCAAGGGGCTCCTGCTCAATGCCGGCATGATGGCGAACCTGACGCTGCAATCGCTCGGCCGCCACAGCCGCCTCGGCTATCTCGATCCCGGCAGCGAAGAGGCGGCCCTGGTCAAGGCGCGGCGTCGCTTCGACATTCGCGTGCGGGACGACAGGATCGTAGCCGGGCGCATGTCCGGCGGCAATCAGCAGAAGCTGCTTCTCGCCAAGGTCATGGAAACCGACCCCAGCATCATCATCATCGATGAGCCGACGCGGGGCATCGACGTCGGCACCAAGCAGCAGATCTATCACTTCATTTCGGCGCTCGCCCGGGATGGCCGCTCGATCATCGTCGTCTCCTCCGAGATGCCGGAGATCATTGGCCTTTGCAGTCGCGTCGCGGTCATGCGGGAAGGCCATATCGCCGGCATTCTCGAAGGCGACGAGATCTCCGAACAGGAGATCATGCGTTACGCCGCAGGCCTGAAGAAAAAGACGGCGGCTTGAGCCGCATCAGCGGCGCGGCCGACGGCAACAACAACAAGATTCCCGACAGATGGGGGAGGTTCGATTGGACATGAGCGTGAACCAGGAAGGCAGCCAGGAAGCCATCCGCCGCCGCAGCTGGCGTGACATTGATCTGAGGGCAGTGGCGCCATTCGTTGCGCTGGCGTTGCTTCTCTTGGTCGGCGCGCTGGTCAATCCCAATTTCATCAGCATCACCAACCTCGCCAATGTCGCCACCCGAAGCGCCTTCATTGCGATCATCGCGGTTGGCGCGACCTTCGTGATTTCGTCCGGAGATCTCGACCTCTCCGTGGGCGCCATGGTCGCGTTCATCGCCAGCCTGATGATCCTGTTCATGAACTCCGGCGTCATTGCCGATCCGGTTCTCATGCTCCTGGCGGCAATCCTCTTTGCCATCGTCGCCGGTGCGCTTTGCGGCCTCACCAACGGCCTCATCACCACCGTCGGCAAGATCGAGCCCTTCATCGCGACACTCGGCACCATGGGCATCTATCGCGGGCTGACGACCTGGCTCTCGCAGGGCGGAGCGATCACGCTCAAGGAGCCTGAGCTGCAGGAAATGTACCGGCCAGCCTATTTCGGCACGATCGCCGGCGTGCCGGTTCCGATCGTCGTCATCCTTGCGGTGACTGCTGTTGCTGCCTTTGTCCTCTACCGCACGCGCTACGGTCGCCACGTCGTTGCTGTCGGTTCCAACCGCGACGTTGCCCGCTATTCGGGCATCTCCGTCAATCGCGTGCGCACCATCGCCTTCGTCATTCAAGGGCTCTGCGTTGCGGTCGCTGTTCTCCTCTATGTGCCGCGCCTCGGCTCGACCTCGGCCACGACGGGCATTTTGTGGGAGCTGCAGGCGATCACCGCCGTCGTCGTCGGCGGCACGGCGCTGAAGGGCGGCGCAGGGCGCGTCTGGGGCACGATCTGCGGCGCGTTCATCCTCGAGTTGGTCGGCAACATCATGCTGCTCTCCAACTTCATCAGCGAATATCTGATCGGTGCCATCCAGGGCGCGATCATCATCATTGCGATGCTCGTCCAGCGTTCGCTGGTGCGGAAGTCGTGAGACGGCCGGGCCTACAGGTCTCCCGGCCTTGAACAGGCTGACCTGAAATTTGGGAGGAACTTAATGCACAAGAAGCTATTCGGCCTGACCCTTGCCGCGATGACCGCCTTTGCCGGCGTGTCTCACGCGCAAGAGGAAAAGAAAGTAACCATCGGCGTCTCGATCCCGGCGGCCGACCATGGCTGGACGGCCGGCGTGGTGTTCCATGCCGAACGGGTCGCCAAGATCCTGATGGAGCGTAATCCCGGCCTGAACGTCATCGTCAAGACCTCACCCGATCCGGCAAGCCAGGCCAACGCCGTGCAGGATCTTGAGACGCAAGGCATCGACGCGCTCGTCATCCTGCCAACCGATCCGGATCCACTGGTCAACGCCATCAAGGAAGTGAAGGGCAAGGGGACCTTCGTCGCTCTCGTCGACCGTGCCCCGAGTGTCAACGACAACTCGGTGCGTGACCTCTACGTTGCCGGCAACAATCCGGCGCTTGGCCAGGTCGCTGGCGAGTACATCAAGGCAACGACGCCGGAAGCTGAAGTCGTCGTCATCCGCGGCCTGCCGATCCCGATCGACCAGCAGCGCCAGGACGGCTTCGACAAGGGCATCGAAGGCTCGAAGGTCAAGGTTCTCGACCGCCAGTACGGCAACTGGAACCGCGACGATGCCTTCAAGGTCATGCAGGACTACCTGACCAAGTACCCGAAGATCGATGTTGTCTGGTGCCAGGACGACGACATGGCCGTCGGCGTGCTGCAGGCGATCGAGCAGGCCAAGCGCACCGACATCCAGTATGTCGTCGCCGGCGCAGGCTCGAAGGAAATGATCAAGAAGGTCATGGACGGCGACAAGATGATCCCGGTCGACGTGCTCTATCCTCCGGCAATGGTCGGCACGGCGCTCGAAATGACCGTCGCCAACTTCTACGGCCAGGTTCCGGTGCGCGGCGTCTACACGATCGATGCAACGCTCGTGACCAAGGACAATGCGAAGGACTTCTACTTCCCGGATTCGCCGTTCTGATTAAGCTTTGATGTGATGACGGCCCGCGATTTGTGGGCCGTCATCAGGCTCGGCGAGGCTGAGAATACTGCCCCGCGGCCGGCCATCTTGCCGGCCTTTCAATTGCATTAGCATGCTGTTGAATCTCACTATGAATCGTCATAAAACCGTCACATAGCCGCCTGACCTTCCCTTGGCTTCCAGTCAGTTCAACATGAGAGCGATGATGCAAACACCCGCTGTGTCACGTCTGTCATCTGACGCGATAGCCGCTTCCGACGCAGAGCCGGTCGTCGTCGACCAGGCTGGTGCGATCTGCATTCGCAAGGAAAGCGGCGGGGACCGGTTCGAGGTGCTGCTCATTTGCGGCCGCACCACCGGGCTCTGGGGCATTCCCAAGGGGCACCTGGAGTATGGTGAAGACACCCCTGGCGCTGCCGTCCGGGAAGCGTTCGAAGAGGCCGGTGTTATCGGAACGGCGTTAAACGACGAAATCGGCGGCTACACCTACAGCAAGGTCGGCAAGACCGCCGTCTATCACGTCCAGGTTCACCTGATCGCCGTTGTGTCCATGGCGCCCGACTTTCCGGAAAAGGGCGCGCGCGCGATGCGCTGGGTGCCGGCATCCCTCGCGGCGTCGCTTGTCGGGCAGCCTGGCCTTAAAACGCTTCTCACCGAACGGCTGGGCGGGCTTGGAAACGATAGTCTCGCGAGTTGCGCCGATTAGTCACGTCCCTAAAGCCGGTCCCGCCTGCGACGCAGCTCGGCGGCGATCATGGCCTCGTCGCGCCGAAGACTGAGCTGTTGCGCGGCCGCCATGCCATCCTTCCACACCGACATTGCGCCGGCCTCCTTGCCCTCCAGCCAGAGCGATACGCCCGACCACAGCGCGAGTTGAGGCACGCCGATCGGAAAGGCTCGGGCATAACGTTTGAGTTCGCGTAGCGCTTGGGCCTCCCAGCGCGGCCATTCGTCGTAAGCGTGTGCGAGGCCGGCCTCGCGGCCCCGCAGGAAAACCTCGGCGGCGCCGGAGATGCCGACCAAAGTGCTGTGGGACGAAGGCCGGCGCATCAATTTGACCAGTTGCAAGGTTTCGGCGGCCGCCTGGACACTCTCCGCATGCCGCCCCGTGCGCGCGAGCGCCAGCGCCAGCGCACCCTTCGCCGAGATCTGCGCGGCCAGATCGACCGACCCGAGCATCGCTGAGCCGATCAGCCGGAGAATGTCGACGGCCTCGCGCGGCTGATCCGTGTGAAGCACGCACAACGCCTTGCACCGCAACGCCCAGATTTCCTGCTGGATATTGCCGGCATTCTGCGCGCGCGAGAGCAGGGCGGTCGCCGTTGGTTCGAGCGCGGCCTGCTCGCCACGGTAATAGAGCGACCAGAAGCGCATGCCCTGGGCATTGCACCACCGCAATTGGTCGCCGGCTCGAAGGCAGAACTGCTGGCCCTGTTCCAGCCTTGCGTCCACCCCCGCCCATTCTCCGCGCCCGAGCTGCCAGAGCGCGTCGAGATTGCAGACATGCGCATGGATCGCGGTGTCTGAAAGCTCGGTCGCGATCCGCTCCGCCCTTTCCATGAAATAGCGGCACCCGGAGCGCCAGCCCATCATCCCGAAGCCGCAGCCGAGCTGCGAGGCGGCGACGGCCATTTCGATCGTCCGTCCGGTCCGTTCGGCGCGCGCCACCGCGCCAACGAGATTGCACATTCCACGGGTGAAGCGCAGCTCGAAGTAGTCAACCAGCGCTGCCTGGTTCAGGCACCGCGCCATTTCCCTCTCCCAGGACAGCCGGTCCTCGCGGCGGGCAAGCTTCGCTGTTTCCGGCAGCATCTGCTGCGCCGCAAGCCGCAAGCTGCGCGCGGCAAGCCGTACCAGCGTCGCAGACGAAGAGACGGGAACCGGTTGGCCGGCCGCTTTCAGCGCATTCCTGACGGCAATGCCCTGCGCGTGAATGTCGCCGCGACTGTAGTGCGCTTCGGCAAGTTTGCGCCGCCAGCGAACCGCCTGCAGTCGCTGTTCGGGCGTCCAGTCCTGCGGCTTCGGCTCGTGCGCCATGCAAATGCCGAGAAAGAACTCGACCTCGCGGAAGGCGCCGACCTGCAAAGCCCTCGCGGCCGCCAGGTCCGCGTATTTCACGACCTTCTCCTTGTTGTCCGCCGCCTCGAAATGCTGAACGAGAACCGCCAGATCTCCACCCATTGCTTCAATGCGGCTGCGCTCCAGCCAGTGGGCGAGCGATGCGTGGAGGCGGCTGCGCAGGTCGCCCGGCATCGATCCGTAGACCACATCGCGCGTCTGGTCGTGACGGAATTCGTAGCTTCCGGCTTGGCCGAGCCGGCGCACCAGATGGGCATCGACCAGCCTTTCGACGGCGGAGCCGAGCCCTTCCGCATTCAGCTCTTCTTTCAGCAATGCCTCCAGCTCGGCAAAGGTGAACGAGCGTCCGATGACGGCCGCGGCTTTGATCACGTCCTGCGATGTCGAATCGAGGCGATCCACTCGCTCTCGGATGACGCGCTCGACTCCCTCGAAATACTGGAGGTCCTCAAGGGGGCGGATCGAGCGCCAGAGGCCATCGCGCACGGCGATCAAGCCTTCGCTCTTCAGCGTCAGCGCGATCTCCTCGGCAAAGAAGGGATTGCCTCCGGCAAGGGCGGCGACCCTGCGCGCGAGTTCCTGTTGTGGCGGAACCTCGCCAAGAGTGCGCGAAACGAGTTCGCAAACAGTGCCGTCGTCGAGCTCTTCGAGTTCGAGGATGCGGTAGCGCCGTGCCGGCTCCTCTGTCTCGGTCCCGGCTTCGCCTGCCGCCTCGACCCGTCGTCGCAATTGCTTCAGATCCTCGGGCACCTCTTCGGAGCGCACGCAGAGCACGAGCAGCAGCGAAGGCACAGAACCGAGCACCCATTCGACCAGCCGCCAGGAGGCGGAATCCAGCCACTGGCTGTCTTCGAGTACGAGGGCGAACGGCCGTGGCGCCAAGACGCCGAGGATATCGCCGAGGAGGCGCATGGTCGCATCGGCGCGGTGGGCACCTTCCAGGTGGCGCGTTCCCTCGTTCTGCTCAATCTCGATCGCCAGCAGGTCGTTAAGAAGGGGCAGGCGGTCTGCGATCCACGGCGCCGTGCGGATGCGCGCGGTAATGCTTTCGAGCAGGACGAGGCCATCGCTTTCGGCGGGCAATCCCAAAAGCGTTTCAAGAACGCGTCGCCAGGCCAGAAGCGAGCTTCGCCGGTCGTCCCGTTCGGCGAGCGTCACGGCAATCGCCACTCCCGCGGCGTGAAGATTGTCGGTAAAGGTGGCAGCCAGCCTGCTCTTGCCGATGCCGGGTTCGCCCAGGATGACGACAAGACGGCTCGAACCGCCGCGCGTCTCCTCGAAAGCATGCTGCAGGAAAGCGAGTTCCCGCTCTCGGCCAATCAGCGTTGCCGCAGACAGGGCCCGCGACTTCGGCTCAAGAGGACGAAAGACCGGCGCCACGTCGCCAAGTCCCGCCAGCTGGACGGTTCCGCGTTGCTCGAAATCGAAGGACGCCCGGCTTGCCCTTTCGGTCGGCGCATCGCACAGCACATCATTGGAGACGGTCGTGACGAGGCGCGCGGCGCGATTGACCGGCGTGCCGAGAACCATCAGCTGTCGGCGGCGCGTGCTGCCGACGACTCGAAACAGGGCCTCGCCCGTCGCCACGCCGACCGAGACGGCAAGCCCCATCTCCGTGATATGGCGACCGATGGCGCGGGCGGCATCCACGGCGCGGGCCGGGTCGTCGCGGTGAAACGTCCCGCGTGTCCCGAAAGCGCAGAGATAAACGAGCCCCTTGTCGTCGAAGAGGAGTTCGCCCGGAGGGCCGCCGTAGCGGTGCGAAATCGCCTGAAGCGTTGCGCAGAGGTTCTGGTGTCGGACGAGCGCTTGGGCATCTTGGTGTTGCAGACCGACTATCCGGACGAAAATGACGGACACTGGTCTGATCTCCGCAAGCGTGTCCAGCCGTGCATCGCGATGGACATTGCCTTCGGCTAAGGCGTTGGGGGATGCGGGCTCGATGCCCATAATCGTCGGCGAGGGGCCAAGCAACTCTTGAAGCTGCATCGGCAGGAATGCGACGAGCCATTCGTGCGCGATGTGCGGATGCGCTGGAGCGGCGACGGGCGCGCGCGCATTTGCCTCGCCATCGGTCAGGGCATTTGCCGCCTCTGGTGACAGAACGACTTCCCAGCGATGGGCAAGTGTCTGCGCACTTGCGGCCTGAACGACGGCATCGCCCCCAGCCACAAGGTTCCAGACCGGCTGGCCGCCGATGGCGGCCGCCCAGAGCCGCCCGGCGCCGATGCCGATATGTAGGGTAGGTCCGATTTCGCCTGCACCCGGATTTCGCTGCTCGCGGCTCTCCTTGCAGATCGCTTCGGCGCACTCGGCCGCACTCTTGACCGCGCGCGCCAGACCCGTTTCGTCGGCGGGCCAATAGGCCAGAAGCGAGTCACCCGCAAAGAGGAGGACTTCGCCGCCCCGGTCGCAGACATGGTCGGCGCAGCGCGCGTAGGAAATACCGAGCAGCTTCGGGATCTGCACCAGCCCTTCCTTGCCGCGCCGCGCCAGTTGCTCGACGAGGGCCGTATAGCGCGAGACGTCGACAAAGATCACGGCGGCCGGAAACTCTACCGCCGACGGCCGCTCTCCGTGAGAGCCGTAAAGCCGGCCAAGCAAGTTCAGCGGCAAAAACCCTTCGAGCGATTTTGCGATCGTCTCCATGTTTCCTTCGCGCGGTGATTGATCACGAAATGCGCGAAACAGGGGCCATCTTCGCGCAGAAGTGCATTTATCCCTCGCCGATTTGCTGACTCTCGCATATTATTTAGCAATCGCTAAGAGGGCTGGCCGACTTCGTTCGATCGGCTTTGGCAGAAACCGCGCAGGTTTCGGATTTTTGCATTCTTCCCGGATGTCGATGCCCCCTGTTGGGGGTCACCGAAAGACATGAGCCATCGCGGCTCGCACACCGAGTTCAGGCGTCAGACGCATCTTATGGAGAGCGTTATGTCCGATTGGAGCTACGGATACCCGCACCGTGCCCGAGACCGGCGTCCCGGAGGCGACCATGGCCAGCATTGACTTCGACAACACCTCGCACGCCGCGTGGATTTCCCAGGGTTTCGAAAGGCTGGTCGACCGGGTTCGGAAGACGCCGGCGGCGCTCCACTTTGATGTTCTGGTCGTCGGCAGTGGCTATGGCGGCGCAATCACTGCCGCCACCATGGCCGGCCGCACGAAGGGAGGCGCTCCGATCAAGGTCGGGGTGCTCGAGCGGGGCAAGGAGTATCTGCCGGGCGCGTTTCCAACAGGTCTTGCCGAACTGCCTCGCCATATCCGCCGCGATCGCAACAAGGAAGGGCTGGTCGACGTGCGGATCGGCCCGGAGGTCGTCACGGTGGTCGCAAACGGTGTCGGCGGCGGTTCGCTGATCAATGCCGGCGTCATGGAAGTTCCCGACGAGAGCGTGTTTCACACGCGCTGGCCCGACGACCTCAAGGACCTGACGACCTGGCGGCAGTATTATGATCGTGCGGGCGAGCTTCTGGGCGGCACCGCAAACGGCGTCCCGAACAGCATCTCGAAACATCCTGACGGCATTCCCCAGAAACACAAGTCCTTCCGCAGCATCGCGTCGACGGGTTTTCGCGAGGCAGCGATTACGGTCGCGATGACCGACACGGTGAGCTCGGGAAATGTCAGGCTCAATAAATGCGTGCGCTGCGGCGACTGCGCGACGGGCTGTAATTTCGGCGCAAAGAACTCGCTCGACGTCAACCTGCTCGTGACGGCGCTGCGCAACGAGGCAGAGATCTTCAGCGGCGCGACCGTGCTCAGCGTCAAGCCGGACGGCGGCAACTGGATCGTCGATTGCGTCTACACCGACGCGGCCCTGCGCGCACGCGACGGCGACGTGCTGCAGGTGCGCGCAGGCAAGGTCGTGCTGGCGGCGGGCACGCTCGGCTCGTTCGAAATCCTGAAGCGCTCACAGGCCAAAGGCCTCAGCCTCTCGGTGCATTTTGGCAACCATTGCTCGACCAATGGCGACATGCTGGTGACCGATTATGCCACGTCAAATCCGGTCAATACCGTCTCGGACGAGGCCGTGCAGCCCTCCAAGCGTGCGATCGGTCCCACGATCACCGGCGTGCTCGATCTTCGAAAAACGGCAGGTGTTCTGATCGAGGAACTCTCCGTTCCAGCTGGCCTGCGCCTCGCCTTCACCGAGATCTTTGCAACGCTCAACACGCTTCACGGGCTCGACCGGTTCGACTGGTCGACGCATACGCGGGGCTTCCCGGACGATGACGCCTATGTGGCGCCGACCGCCAGGATCGAACATTCCGCCGTCTATGCCGTCATGGCCGATGACGGCGCCGCCGGTCGTATGGAACTGGATGAAACGGCTTCCGACAGCGATGATGGCGCTGCGCGGATGCGCTGGGACGATCTGCCGTCCCTGCCGGTCTTCGACACCGAGGTTGAGGCGCTGGCACGGCTGGCGAAGAATACGGGCGGGCGCGTCATCGCCAATCCCGTCTGGAAGCTCCTGCCGGCCAGCCTGAACTGGCTGCTGCAAAACAAGCGCGGTCCGCTCACGACCGTGCATCCGCTCGGTGGCTGCGTGATGGGCAACACCGGCGCGACGGGCGTCGTCGATCATTTGGGGCGTGTTTTCAAATCGGAGCTCCCGAACGACTTCCATAATGGCCTCGTGGTCCTCGACGGCTCGATTATCCCGACGGCGCTTGGCACCAATCCGGCGCTCACCATAGCGGCAGTGGCCCTGCGCGCCTCGGAGACACTCGCGGCCGCCTGGAATTATGTCGCCCCAGCCCCTGCTGCGCCCGGCCTAGCTTTGGCCCGCCCGGTGTTTCGTGAAACCGATGCCGCTGCATCTGCCCCTGATACCGATGCCGAGATCATCGAGCGCCTTGCCGGCCGGGTCAGGTTTTCAGCGCCCGGGACGGCCTCTGAAACGAGAGTTGTCGAGCTCACACTGCGTTTCGAGCCGAAGGCGCTGGCCGATTTGGCGCCAAGCAATGGTGGCGATGGAACCCTTGAGGTCGCGACCGACGCCTCCGTGCCGTTGGCCCGTAGCATGATCCGAATTTTTCCGGCGGATCAGTGGGACAATCTCCATCAGACATGGGCGCCCGCCGGTCTGATGGAGCAGAAGCTCCAGGCGATCGCCGTCTTTACGGCGCCCCTGACCGGCAGCCTGCGGGTCCTCGAGCGCCAGTCGACGTGGGTCGGCGGCAGGATCTGGCGTGCCGGCAAGGCATGGGTGCTCAACCGAGGCCTGCGCGACAGCTATCAGGCGATCGTCGACGGCGACGGTGGGCCCGGCTTCTTTGAGCGCGTCCGCTCAGGTCTTGCCATCGCCAGCCGGTCCGGCGAGATCCGCGCCTTCGTCTATGATCTGAAGGTCGGCGCGCCGGACCCGATCACCGGTGGCATCTCGCTTGCGGGCGATCGTATCGTCGGCACCAAGCGCTTCACCTATGATCGGCGTTCCAATCCCTGGCGTCAGCTCATGGAAGTCGCGCTGGAGCAATTTCCGGGGTTGGAGGCAGCGTCCGGCGGGCGCGTGCTGACGCTCGACCTCGACTATCTCGCCCGTATTGGCGTGCCGCTCGTGCGCATCACGGAACAGCGCGACGGCGTCGCCGCGATCGGAGCGCTCCTGACTTTCCTCGGGTATTTTCTCCGGCTGCTTTTGGGAATGCATATCTGGAGTTTCCGTGCACCCGATAAAGACAAGGACCCGGCAAACGACGCGGTGGATTTCCGCCCGCCGGCGCAGTTGAAGATCAAGGGCGGCGGCACGGTCGCGGCGCAACGACAGACGCTCGTCGTCGGAACGAGCAAGCCTCAACTCGGCGGCCCGCCGGTTGTCGGGAAAGTACTGCTAACCCGCTATCCCTATCCGGGCACGACGAAGCGGCCGCTGGTGATGATCCACGGATACAGCGCCGGCGGGACGACCTTTGCCCACCACGCCGTCAATCCCAACTTCGCCAGCCATTTCTGGAAGACGGGGCGTGATGTCTGGATCGCCGACCTGAGAACCAGCCCGGCGCACCCGACCGCAAGTGCGGCCTGGAGCTTCGACGAAATCGGCAAGGAAGACGTGCCCTTGGTGTTGCGGACGATCGCCACACAGACCGGTGTGCCGAAACTCGACGTCATCGCCCATTGCATGGGCACGATGGTTTTCAGCATCGCCACACTGGAGGGTAAGATCCAGGACCTCGTCGACCGGGTGGCCTTCACGCAGGTCGGTCCGCTGGTGGTCTTTACGCCTGCCAACATCTTCCGCGCCTATGCGGTGCGTTACCTTCTCGGCTTCCTGCCCGACAGCTACAGCTTCAATCCGGATAAGCCGACGCTCGCCGATGACCTTTGGGACCGCGTGCTTTCGACGCTTCCTTACCCGGTCGAGGAGTTCGACGTGGAAAATCCGATCTGGCCATGGAAGCGGACGCCGTGGACAAGAACCCGGCACCGGATGGACGCGCTCTACGGACGCGACTTCAACGTCGCCAACATGGAGCCTGAAATGCTGCGCTTCATCAACGAGCATTTCGGCGCGCTCAGCCTCAATACGGTCTCCACGACGGTGCATTTCGTCCGTAATGCCATGCTCACCGACTTCCGGGGGCAAAACCGACTGGTGTCACGAGAAGTCCTGCAGGATAAGTGGAAGTTCCCCACCTTCAGCGTCCATGGATCGGGCAACGGTCTCACGGATCCTGCCACCGTCGACCGCATGCGCCGCGTCTTCGACGATGCAGGTCGTGTCTACCTGGAACCCTATCTCAACCCTGGCGCCGGTCACCAGGACGCCCTTATCGGGACGACCCGGCATGCGACCTTGCAGAAGATCGAAGCTTTCCTCGACCAGAACATCCAACGCCAGCCTGTGGCCGCAGACACCGAGATGACGGCCTACCCGCCCTGGATCGGGCCGATCATTACCGAGGAGAACGGCGAGCTGACCATTCGCCTTGGCACGCTGCCGTCGATCCGCCAGACCGAGGGCGTGATCATGCTGCGCGTGCTGGTAAACGGCGACGACATCCAGCGCCCGGATGGCCAGCCCTGGGATCTGCCTTACATCGTCAGCCACATGATGGTCTACTGGTCCCCGGCGTTGCGCGACAACCACTGGGATGCGTTCAAGGCGCCGCTCCCGACATCGATGCCGGGGTATGATCCGAACTTCCCGGGAAACGCGTTGCTCGTCTTGCTTGCCTACGCGGAAGACAAGCTTCTGCCGCCGTTCATTGAGGAGACATACTACGCGCTCGCCAAGAATGGCGTCGTCTATCGGGCGCTGCTTCGCGAGTCGAACGAGAACCCGGAGAGGGTGCTGGAGATACTTCCCTATCAGCGTTTCGAGCGGATCTCGCAGGCCGCCTCGCGGATGATGGATGCGCCGCAGCCCGACATCAATCCGGGCAAGGCTGTGAAATTTTCGCCGAACCGCCTCGTCTACAAGGACACGACCCCGACGACCAACCTGACGGTCGGCGCCGCTCCGCAGACGGCGACGCCTGCAAGTTCCTCGATGAACCTCAACTTCCTTATGGGAGCGTCGGTTCTGGAAAATCTGGTCGAGCAGGACCGGGCAATGATGGACGGCGTTATACCCTACGATTCCCCGCTCGCTCCTCCTGTTCAGCCTTCGCCCGCCGGCACCAGCTTCATCCTGGCTTCGTGCCAGTACCCGGCCGGGTTCATCGACAGGAAGGTTGCCTATCGCTCCTATGCCGAGGTCGCTGACAGAATAGGGGCGGGGGTGGGTATCCAGCCGAAGTTCGCGCTCCTCGTCGGCGATCAGGTCTATGTGGATCCGACCGCAGGGCTCTACGATCCGGCCGCGAGCGATGACAGGTATCGCCTCCCTTACGAAGCTTGGTTGCAGGAACGCAGCGTGCGCGAGGTCCTGCGCCGCATACCATCGTTCATGCTGCTCGACGACCATGAGATCGACGACAACTGGGAGCCGCTCGCCTCTCCGAACGATATCGATACGAATGCCAAGCTGAAGAAGGAGGGTTTCGCGGCCTTCGAGAAATACCAGCGTGGAGTGGATCCCAAGCTGAAGACGTTCGACTACGAGGGCTTCCATTTCTTCCTGCTCGACACGCGCAGCGAAAGGACGCACCGCAAGATCGGCGCCGGGCTTGCCAATGCGACCCTGTTCAAGACGGGCGTCGGCGAGACGATGAGCGACCTGGAGACGTGGCTTTTAAAAAATGGCCCGAAGTTCATAGCGTCGCCATCGATGTTTCTCCCGCGTCATCGCCGGGCGATCCAGCGCGATGCCAGCCTCAGCCCGGACAACCTGAGTGCGCTGCGTTCCGATGGCTGGGATGGCTATCCGAACAGTCTGCGTGATGTTCTCGGCGCCATCGCCGCCGGAAAGATCAAGCATGTCGTGCTCCTCTCCGGTGATGAACACCGGGGCTGCATTGCAACGGCGCTTCTGACGGAAATGGACGGTACGCCGATCACGACCGTGCATTCGATCCACACCGCGGCAATGTATGCGCCTTATCCTTTTGCAAACGGGATCGACCAGGATATCGTCGAGCAGGAGACGTTCGAGTTCGACTACAAGGCCAAGCGCTATCACTGCATCGTCGACGCGACCCGGCCGGCTCCCGGCGACGGTGCGACTTTTCTCCACGTCCGGCAGGATGGCGCCGATTGGAAGCTCGACTGCGAATATGCGGGGACTGTGCAGACGCTCACGCTCTGATCCCATCTCCTGGCGCGTTACTGGTTCAAATCCTTACGGGAAGGCTCGAGCGGGCCCGTTCACGAGGACGTGTCCGGGTGATCCCCCATGCCGTTTTGTCGCCCGATGCCGTCGCTTGACAGTCGGTTCAAAATAAACTTAACATGTTAATGGATTGAAGCTTTCCGATGAGGAGCAAAGGAAAGTTTCAAGCGACCGGGGAGATCTGCCCGCCGGATAACCTTCATGGGCCGTGAAGGATCAGGTGCGTGCATGCGATGTTCGCCGCGCGTGAATGTGGGGTCGACAGGGAGGAACCTATGAAACTGAGCAGACGGAATTTGATGAAGACCGGCGGCGCTCTGCTTGCAGCGCCCTTCGTTCTGAAAATCGGTGCGGCGCGCGCCCAGGAAACAGTCACGCTGAAGCTGCACCATTTCCTGCCGCCGGCATCCAACGTTCATCAGCGGCTGTTGACGCCATGGGCGAAATTGCTGGCAGAACAAAGCGGCGGTGCGCTGAAGGTCGACATCTTCCCGGCCATGCAACTCGGCGGAAAGCCGCCGCAGCTCTACGATCAGGCGTCGAACGGCGTCGTCGATATCGTCTGGACCTTGCCCGGCAACACGCCCGGACGTTTCCCGTCCACGGAAGTGTTCGAACTGCCATTCGTCGCCGCCAAGGAGGCGACCGTCAACGCGCAAGCCTGCCAGGAATATGGCCAGACGCACGTACTGAAGGAAACTGGCGATACCCAGCTCTTGTGCTTCTGGGCGCATGATCAGGGCCTGATCCACACCAATAAGGAAGTGAAGACCGGAGCGGACCTCGCCGGGCTGAAGCTTCGCAATCCGACGCGCCTTGCCGGTGAGGCGCTGGCGGCACTGGGGGCGACGCCGGTCGGCATGCCCATTCCGCAGGTGCCCGAAGCACTGGCCCAGCGGTCGATCGACGGCTGCGTGCTCCCTTGGGAAGTGGTTCCCTCGATCAAGGTGAACGAGCTCACCAAGTTCCATACCGAAATCCCGGGCTCGCCGACGCTCTATACCGCAACCTTCTTCCTGGCGATGAACAAGGGCAAGTATGACGGGTTGCCGGCCGACCTCAAGGCCGTGCTGGACGCCAACAGCGGCATGGCCTTCGCCAAGAAGGCCGGCGAGATGTGGGACAGCGTCGGTGCCGAAGTGCGCGCGGCAATCGAGACATCCGGAGAAGGAACAATCAGCACGATCAGCGAGGACGAAAAGGCGAAGTGGGTGGAGGCAACCAGACCCGTCCACGACAAGTGGATCGAGGACATGAAGGCCAAGGACCTCGACGGCAAGGCGCTGATCGCCACGGCGCAGGCGCTTGTGCAGAAATATTCGGGCGCCTGAGCGCACTGCCGGCCGTACTCGCCTGAACGTGGCGCCTGAACGCGCCGCTGCATGAACCAACAGCTCGAGGCCTCAACAATGGAAGACGTAGGATACGAGGACGCGGTGAGAGTGCCGCGCCGCAGGGAAGTCGAACGCCTCGCGGCCGGTTTGGCACTGATCGGCGGCACGCTTCTTTGCCTTGCGGCGGGATTGGTCACCGTCAGCGTGCTGGGCCGATGGCTGTTCAATCGGCCGGTGCCGGCCGACTACGAGCTAGTGGAGGTGGCGGTCGGCGTCGCCGCCTTCTCCTTTCTCGCATACACACAGGCCCGCAACGGCCATATTGCCGTCGATACCTTCACGTTGGCTCTCCCCGCACGCGTCACGCGGGTCATCGACGGCCTTTGGGACCTGCTTTTGGCCGGCTGCCTGGCGTTTTTTGCCTGGGGTCTGTTTACCGGTGGCCTGGAGGCGAGGGGATACGGGACGACGCTGATCCAGCTGCCCTGGCCGATCTGGCCAGTCTATCTGACCTGTGCGGCGCTGGCGGCGCTCGCAGCCGTCATCGGAGTTTCCGTTTCCCTCTTGAAAATCGGAGGCGGCCGATGAGTGGTTTTGCCATTGCCTTCGTCGGATTCGCAGCCATGCTGCTCTTGATCGCCATCCGGATGCCGATCGCCCTTGCCATGCTTGCGGTGGGCGCTGCCGGTTATGCCTATCTCTCTGGCCCGCATGCGCTGGTCTACTATCTGCAGACCAACACCTACAGCCAGTTTGCCAGCTACACGCTTTCGGTCATACCGCTCTTCATCCTGATGGGCGCGCTTGCCGAGCAATCGGGCATCGCCGCAACGCTCTTTCGCGTCGCCGAGCGAGGCTTCGGACGGTTCAAGGGCGGAATGCCAATGGCGGTCATCGCCGCCTGCACCGGATTCGGCGCGATCTGCGGCTCGTCGGTCGCAACCACGGCGACCTTCGGGCGTGCGGCCCTGCCGGAACTGCGCCGGGCGCGCGTCGATGTCGGTCTTGGCACCGGGACGATTGCCGCTGGTGGCACGCTCGGCATCCTCATTCCCCCATCCGTCATCCTGGTGATCTATGCGATCACCGCCGAGCAGAACATCGCCAAGCTGTTTCAGGCCGCCCTGGTGCCGGGGCTGCTGGCGGCCGCCTTCTATCTGATCGCGATCGCCGTCGTCGTCCGGCGCAAACCCGATCTCGCGCCGCCGGTCACAGCGACCGAGGCGGTTCGAACCCCCCGTCCTTTCTGGGCGAGGCCCGTAGGGCTGATCATCTTTGCCGGTGGCGCGATCGGCTGGCTGCTCGGCTCGCTCGGGACGGTAGGGGGCGTATTGCTGGCGATATTCGGCCTGCTGCTGCTGGCTGCGGACTTTGCGATCGTGCCCGCGGCGGCGGTTGCCGTCACGGTGGTCGGCGGCATCTATGGCGAAGTGTTCACACCGACGGAAGGTGCCGCGGTGGGTGCCGCCGTAACGCTGCTGGTGGGGCTGCTGCAACGGACCCTGAGCCTTGGCGCCCTGAAAAACGCGCTGCTGCAGACGGCTGAAACGAGCGGGATGATCTTCCTGATCCTGCTCGGCGCCGAGGTCTTTGGCGCGTTTCTGGCGCTAACGCAGATGCCGGCGACGCTGGCCTCAATGGTCGGACAGTCGGGCCTGCCGCCCTATGTCGTCATCTGCGGCATGCTCGTCACCTATTTGGTGCTCGGCGCCGTCATGGATGAACTGGCGATGATCCTGCTGACATTGCCGGTCTTCATTCCGATCATCCTGACGCTGGACTTGGGCATGCCGACCGAGGACGTTGCCATCTGGTTCGGCATTCTCGTGCTCATCGTCGTCGGCATCGGTCTTTCCGCCCCGCCGATCGGCCTCAACGTCTTCATCATCAACAAGCTGGCGACCGACGTTCCGATCGTTGAGACCTATCGTGGCGTCATGCCCTTCGTCATTGCCGACCTCATCCGATTGGCGATCATCACGCTGTCGCCCGGCGTCGCTTTGGCACTGGTCCGGCTGTTGAATTGAGAGGAAGCAGACAGGAGCACACCCTCCGCCTTGGGCAGCGCGCTTACAAATCCTTCCAGCTGTGGAACATGGCGGCCTGGCCGGCATGTTCGCCGTTGGCGCGCACCAATTGCCAGACGATGGCGTTCTCGATCCAGAAGCGGCGTCCGGATTTGGCGATCCGAAGGCCGCGATAGCTGTCGATGAAGCCCTTGGTGGAGACGCTGTCTAAAAGACGCTGCCGTTCCTCGCGGTTCGGCGCCTCGGCCGAGAGGCGCGACGGCATGCCGATGAACTCCTGCCAACTGTAGCCGAAGCAGGCCTGGGCGGTTTTGTTCGCGTAGAAGAAACGCGGGTCCTCCGACCGGTCGTGCGCCAAAAGCGCAAAGGGTGCGCTCTCGTAGAGCCAGCGGCCGTCGATCGGATGGTCGACCAGCTCTTTGCCGGTCACCTGGCGGTAACTTGCAACGATCAGGGCGAAGGCGTCATCGGCATCATATTCGGTTGTCATCGCCCTTCGACTCCATGGCCCAGGGTAGGGGCGTCAGGCGTTCAAGGACGGAATGAACTTCCCGTCATAACGCACGCGGAAATTCCGGCGTTGCGCATCTTCCTGGAAGCAGACGAAGACCAGTTCGAGGTCATTCGCGCTGCTGCGCCTTCCAAGCAGGCTGAGCGTGATGACGACCACGCCGCCATAGGTGCGGGTCAGGGCGATCGCTGCCCTTCGAATTTCGTTGGTGCCGGCGTCGTCCCGCTCTTCGCGGCGCTCATAGACCTGCCAGAAGGGCGAAGCTTCCCAGGCCGCGCGCAGCGCCTCGGTGATCTGGTCCTTGAACTCCTCGACGGATCTGCCCTTGCTCCACGAGACGGTCTTTTCGGTGTAGTCGGCAAAAATGTCGAGATAGCCGTCATAGTCGTTCGCATCGGAGAAACAACGCTCGATCATCCCGAGCGCCATTTCATCGGAAATTCCTGCCTTGAAGTATATCGTCATCGAATCGCCAACCCTGCCTTGAACGCCTATCTAGTCAAAGCGCCAAGGATGTATCTAGTCCCCGATTGTCATATTGCTGCGGCCGAGAGGTTCCCCGCGTAAGGCGATCGGCTCTGGTGTTAAAGATCACCATTCATGCCAGTTTTTGCCGAATGCGCTATTCTGCCACCCATGAACACCATGAACATTTCCTTCCCGGACTCTCTCAAAAGCTTCGTCGACGAGCAGGTCGCCCGGCGAGGTTATGGTACGAGCAGCGAGTCTATCCGGGAGTTGATCCGCCGGGATCAGGACTGGCTCAATCTGCGTCGGCTATTGCTCGAT
Organism: Ensifer sp. ENS08; assembly: GCF_014852195.1. NCBI lineage: Bacteria > Pseudomonadati > Pseudomonadota > Alphaproteobacteria > Hyphomicrobiales > Rhizobiaceae > Ensifer > Ensifer sp. ENS08. The sequence continues at coordinate 16,972 of NZ_JACVBF010000005.1, read as the reverse complement.
GGTGCCTCTTCCGCACAAGCCGACCCGACCGACGCTGGCTACTTCGCCGATTTGCGTGACCGGGTTCGTGGTCGATCGGCCAAGTGAGCAACAAGCCGGTCATTTCGCGTCAACCGGCCAGCAGCGACGTCGAGGCGGCGATCGAGTGTTATGCAACGTAGGCTGGGGCTGACGTCGCTCACGCTTTTGGCGACGCGTTTCAGGCTGCCTATGCGTTGATTGTTGCGCGTCCGGAATCCGGTTCGTTGCGCTTTGCCTACGAACTGGCGCTCCCTCATTGGCGAAGTGTCGGTCTGAAGAGGTACCCATACCTCGTGTTCTATCGTCAACGGGCCGACCATATCGACGTGTGGCGCGTGCTGAATAAGCCCTGACTGTAAGCTATTGGTTGCCTTGGGAAAGCTGAGGCAAAAACTCCGCGAAACTGAGCGGAAACGAGACGAAATTTCTAAGGCTTGGCACAACCAGGGTCCGCGTTCCCTCGCGCTCCCACACGCCTGCCGATAGGTTCTGGGTCAGCATCAACACCGGAGAACCGCATGAAACGCCTCCTCATTCTCGGCGCCACCCTTGTCGCGCACTTTGTGACCCCTGCGCTGGCACAGGAGCCGACGAAGCTTCTCAACGCCTCCTACGACGTTTCCCGCGAGCTCTTCGTTGCCGAGAACGAGGCCTTCATCAAGCAGCATCCGGGCGTGACCATCGACCAGTCGCATGCCGGCACGTCGAAGCAGGCCCGCTCGATCCTCGAAGGCCTGGAAGCCGACGTCGTCACCTTCAACCAGACCACCGATATCGAGTTCCTAGCCAAGAACGGCTTTGTCTCCAAGGACTGGGCAAAGGCATTCCCGAACAATGCTTCGCCGTTCTATTCCTTCCCGTCCTTCCTGGTGCGCAAGGGCAATCCGAAGAACATCAAGGACTGGTCCGATCTCGCCCGTGACGATGTTCACGCTGTCTTCCCCAATCCGAAAACGTCGGGCAATGCGCGCTACACCTATCTGGCGGCCTATGCCTGGGCCAAGGAGGCCTATGAAGGCGACGAGGCGAAGATCGAAGCCTACATTACCAAGATCTTCGACAACGTTCCGGTGTTCGACACCGGCGGCCGCGCCTCGACGACCACCTTCGTCGAGCGCGAAACCGGCGACGTCCTGATCACCTTCGAGGCAGAGACCCGCAGCATCGCCAAACAGTATGGCGCCGACAAGGTCGAGGCCGTCATCCCGTCGGTCAGCCTGCTCGCCGAGTTCCCGGTCGCGGTCGTCGACAAGGTCGCCGAGAAGCACGGCACTCAGGCGCTCGCCAAGACCTATCTCGATTTCCTCTATACCGAGGAAGGCCAGCGCATCGCCGCCGAGTTCGGCCACCGCGTCCGCAACGAAAAGGTCGCCGGGGAATTCAAGGCGCAGTTCCCCGACATTCGCCTCGTCAATGTCGACGACGTCTTTGGCGGCTGGAGCAAGATCCAGGCAGAGCACTTCGCTTCCGACGGCATTCTGGACAAGCTCTACGGCAGCCGCTGATCGCTCTTTAAACTCGCATTCAGTCAACCCGGCAGACGAACCGTCTGCCGGGTTTCACCATGACATGACAAGGAAATGAACGCTTGAGACGCAATGTCCTGCCCGGGTTACGCCTGTCGCTGGGGGTGACGCTGCTCTATGTGAGCCTGATCGTCGTTCTGCCGCTGGCAGCCCTCGTGTTCAAGGCCGCAAGCCTCGGCCCTCTCGACTACTGGCAGATCGTCTCGTCGCCGCGGGCACTCGCAAGCTATCGCGTCACCGTGACGGCCGCCCTTGGCGCGACGCTCTTCAATCTCTTCTTCGGCCTGGCGCTCGCCTGGGTGCTGGTGCGCTACCGCTTTCCGGGGCGCCGCATCGTCGATGCCATGGTCGACCTGCCGTTTGCCTTGCCGACGGCCGTTGCCGGCATTTCGCTGACCGCACTTTTCACGACCAACGGCGTGTTTGGCTCAATCCTCGAAGACTACGGCATCAAGGTTGCCTATACGCCTATCGGCATCATGATCGCCATGTGCTTCACCTCGCTGCCCTTCATCGTGCGCACGGTGCAACCGGTACTGGAGGATCTCGATCCGGCGCTGGAGGAGGCAGCCCAGTCGCTTGGCGGCTCGGACCTCGCAATCTTCCGCAAGGTCATTCTGCCGCTACTGACACCGGCGCTTCTCGCCGGCGTCTCTTTGTCCTTCGCCCGCTCGCTCGGCGAATTCGGCGCGATCATCTTCATCGCCGGCAACCAGCCGATGTCGACCGAGATCACCGCGCTGCTGATCTTCATCCGGCTTGAGGAATACGACTATCAGGCAGCGGCGGCGATCGCGTCCGTCCTGCTGCTCACGGCCTTCCTCATGCTCGCGGTAACCAACTGGCTGCAGGCGCGGGCGCTGCGCTACACGCGGAGGTCTTGACCATGAGTTTCAAAAAGACCGTACGCACGCTGCCGCGGGTCGGTGACGGCCCCGTGTTCCGCCGCGCCCTTATCGGCGTCGTGCTGATCATCGGCGCGTTCCTCATTCTCGCGCCGCTGCTGATCATCGGTGTCGAAGCCTTTGCCAAAGGCTGGCAGGTCTATCGCGACACGATCCTGCATCCCGACACGCGCCATGCGATCATGCTGACCGTGCTTGCGGCGCTGATCGCCGTACCCATCAACACCGCCTTCGGCGTCGCCGCCGCCTGGGCGATCACCAAATTCGATTTCCGCGGCAAGGGCTTCCTGCTGGTGGTGATCGAGATCCCGTTCTCGGTTTCACCGATCGTCGCGGGTGTTGCCTATCTCTTCGTCTACGGGCTGCAGGGCCTGTTTGGTCCGACACTTGATGCCTATGGCACCAAGATCCTGTTTGCCATTCCAGGCATCGTGCTCGCCTCGATGTTCGTCACCGCGCCGTTTGTCGCCCGGGAGCTCATTCCGCTGATGCAGGCCCAGGGGCGCGATCTCGAAGAGGCGGCCGTTTCCCTCGGCGCTTCCGGCTTCCGCACCTTCTTTTCGGTGACGTTGCCCAACATCAAGTGGGCGCTGCTCTACGGCGTCGTCCTTTGTAATGCGCGCGTGATGGGCGAGTTCGGCGCGGTTTCGGTCGTCTCTGGTAACATCCGTGGCCAGACCAACACCCTGCCGCTCCATATCGAGCTGCTCTATCACGACTATCAGGCGGCGGGCGCTTTTGCGTCGGCGTCCATTCTGGCGCTCATCGCCGTCTTCACCATCATCGCCAAGGTCGCTCTGGAGCGCCAAGGGGCGGGCCGCGTCCGCCCAGTTGCCAATTCCGCGGAGAATGCATCATGAAGATCCGCCTTAACCACGTCGTCAAGACTTTCCAAACCTTCCGTGCCGTCAAGGACGTCTCCCTGGAGATCGAAAGCGGCGAGCTCGTCGCGCTGCTTGGGCCCTCCGGTTCTGGCAAGACGACGATATTGCGCATGGTTGCCGGCCTCGAATTCGCCGATGGCGGTCACATCTATTTCGGCGACCAGGATGCAACCGACATCCCTGTGCGCGATCGCGGCGTCGGCTTCGTGTTCCAGCACTACGCGCTTTTCCCGCATATGACCGTGGCGCAGAACATCGCCTTCGGCATGGAGGTCTCGAAGGTCAAGCGCGACAAGGCGGCCATCCATGCGCGGGTCGCGGAACTGTTGCGCCTGGTTCGCCTCGAAGGGCTCGGCGAACGGTTTCCGGCGCAGATCTCCGGCGGTCAGCGCCAGCGCGTCGCACTTGCCCGCGCGCTTGCCGTCGATCCAAAAGTGCTGCTGCTGGACGAGCCTTTCGGCGCGCTTGATGCCAATGTCCGGCGTGAGCTGCGACGCTGGCTGCGCGAAATCCATAGTGAGCTCGGCATCACCACGCTCTTCGTCACGCACGACCAGGAAGAGGCGCTCGATCTCGCCGACCGCGTGGTGATCCTGAAGGATGGCCATATCGTTCAACAGGGGACGCCGGAGGAGGTCTGCCGCGAGCCGAAATCGGCCTTCGTCATGAAGTTCCTCGGCGATGCCAACATGCTTCCCGCCGAGGTGCGCGATGGTCGGGCCTATGCCGATGGCGCGGTCATCGATGCCGCAGGGATCGCCGACGGCAAGGCCGAGCTTTACGCCCGGCCGGTCGATCTCGACTGGGCGGCGGGAGGCCCGGGTATCGCGGCCAATATCAGCCGGGTGATGGATCGCCCTGGCGGCCGCCGGGTGATCGCGACGACCGAGCGTGGCGTGCCGCTGGAGTTGGACCTGGAGCCGGAGCGTATCGTGAGGGCCGGCGACACCGGTTACGTGACGCTGCGGCGGGCAACGGTATTTGCGATTTAGGCTGAGCGCGCGGCCAGCCTCTTGCCGCCGTCAGGCGAAGCGGAGGGCGGACCGAGCGCGCGCCTTGGCTGCTTCTTCTTCCCGGTTGCGTGGGGGCTGTGACGTCTCGAGCGCATCGAGCAGTTCTTGCGCGCATGCCGCAATCGAATTGACCGCGTGCTCGAACGCCGCTTCGTTCCGCTTGGACGGCTTGTTCGTTCCGCTTAACTTGCGCACGAACTGCAGCGCAGCGTCATGGATCTCGGCGTTCGTCGCCGGCGGCTCGAAATTGAACAGGGGTTTGATGTTTCGGCACATGACGGGCTCCCGGTCCTCTTCGTTCTCGCTCCTGTCGAGGGCCGGATCTTAGTGCCCGTTCCTCGTCAGCGAAAGATCTTTACCGTCCGCTGCCTGCGATCCAACCGTTGGCCGGCTCCGCTCAGGAGTTCCGGCCGTTCTGTGCCAGGCGCATGCCGGCCGCGCGTCCGCCGCTCGGCACCACGACGATCTGCTTGACCTTGCCCTGCTTGAAGGCGGTCAGGAAACGCGGATAGTCGGCGAAGGCGACGCAGCCATGGGATTCCGCGCGCTTGCCGCGCAGCAGGTAGCTATGCGTCAGGAAACCGTCGCGGCCGTGCTTGTTCCTTCCGTCGACCGGCAGCATGCGGATCGCCTCGACCCCGTGGAAACGCGTTTCGCGCATCCTGAGGTTATAGGTGTGCGGCGGGGTCGGTCCGGTCATTTTGACGTCGACGTAGCGCGGGTTGTCGGCCATCTTGCCGATACCGGAATGGGCCTCGAGCACGCTGCCGTCAGGCATATAGACCTTGGCAGCGGTGATGTCGTAGACGGCGACGCCGTTGCCGGCCTTCGCTCCGCCGCCAAACATGTTACGCAACGCCTGGCCGAAACCGGTGCCGGCACTGTTCTCGGTCGGATCTTCCGGCCGTGCATAGGCAAGTTTCTGCTTCTTCGGCGCTTCGTCCGCGTCTGCCTTGGCTGTCTCTTCTTCCTTTTTCACCGCTGCGTCTTCCGCCTGCTTGGTCGCAGGTTTTTCGTCTTCGGCGGGCGGCTTTTCCGCTTGCGCGGTGCGGGGGCGGAATTGCGGCATGGGACCGACCGAGGGCGTGTCCTCATGGCTCGGCAGGGCGGCCGTGTCTTCAGCCTGGTCCTGGTCCGGTTGTTCCGCGAGATCGTCCTCGGACGGCGCCGTCAACAGAGCCGAAAAGGCGCTGCCTTCCACGTGGCTCTGTGAGGGGGTGGCGTAGGCGAGCTGGACCGGGTTCTTGGCAATGGCAACAGACGCCACCGGCGCGAAGCGTTCTGGCGCCGGGAGCTTTACCGTTGCGATCTGGTGGTGAACCTGGGTAGCGGGAACGGGGATGCTCGCGACTTTCTCGGACGAGAGAACAGCCTTTTTCACCGCGGCTGCAATCCGGGCGCTCTTGCCGATCGTTTCCGCATCTATCGGGAACAGGGCATCGTGCCCGAACCTCGCCTCGCTGGGAGCGAGGCTTGCGACCATGACGGGCTGCGCCGCGGCGGCGGCCACGAGCCGCGTCGCCTGGTTGGTTCTGGCGTGCTTGTCCCAGGCGCGCTCTTTGGTCGTCTCGGCCAAATGCAGCTGCGGCTTCGGCAGCAGGCGGCCGGAACCATGCGCGTAGGAACTGCCGATCGCGGCCATGCCGACAAGCGACCACGCAGCCGCGCCGACGAGAGCGGTGCCGCAGCAAGTGATCAGCAATGGGCGCAACAGACGGTGCAAAGACTGTGGGCGAATGATCTTACTCAACAACGCAAATCAAGCCAGAAAATCTCACAAAGGCTCTCAGCCCGGCGAGCGAACGCCGCTGCGCGATTTCTGGATTGTCCCCTTCTTGACGACTGATGGACAAAAGATGGAGAAGTATGGTTAAATTTTGCTTTCCAACCGCCGAAATAGATCCCGGATCGATTTTTTTCCGCCGAAAGGGCCCATTTCGGCCGCTTTCCGGGCGGCTGGTACTCGGACTACGCTCACACTTGCCTGTTGGGGGTACTACGGATTGCAGCTCAGATGCGTCCGTTCTGAAAGGCCAGCCGGAAGCAGGCACCGCCGCTCTGTGAGGTCAGGATGCTCACGCGGCCTTTGTGTCGCTGCGCGATCTGCAGAACGAGATTGAGGCCGAGACCAGCGCCACGTTCGCGCGGCTTGAGGCGGTAAAAAGCCTCGAAGACGCGCTCGCGTTCCCCCTCCGGGATGCCCGGGCCGTCGTCGCTGACTTCGATCACGCCGTCCGGTGCGACCCGTACGACGATCACGCCCTGGTTTCCGGCATGCTCGATCGCGTTCTGGACGAGATTGGTAACCGCCCGTTCAAGCGAGACTGCGTCGCCCTGTATCAGCGACTGCTCGGTGTTTTGTTCAAACGACAGGTCGTAGCCTTCGTCGATGGCGAGCGGAGCAAGGTCGGCAACGACGTTGCGGCAGAGCGCGACGAGGTCCACGGCGGTGAAGGGCCTGGCGTCGGCTTCCAGCCGTTGCAGATCGAGCAACTGCTCGGCAAGCGCTGAAATCCTCTCGCAGTCGGAGATCAACCGGTCGCGCTCCGGCCCTGACGCGAGCAAGTCGAGCCGCGCCTGAAGAATGGCCACAGGCGTCCGCAGCTCATGGGCGGCGTCGAGAATGAAGCGCTGATGTTGGCCATAGGATTGATCGAGCCGGTGAAGGGCGCTGTTGATGCCGCGCACGAGCGGGCGGACCTCGCTCGGAACCGCCGTTTCGGCCAGCCGGTGGCTCCGGTGCGTAATGTTGATCTCATCCGTTTCGCGGGCGAGATCGGAGATGCCCCGGATCGCCCGGTTGACGATGCGGGGCACCGCGAAGATCGTGACGAGCGCGAGCAGCACCAGCATCGGCGCGACGAACAGGCGTGAGAACGAGAGGATGAGCGACGGTTGGCTCAGAAGCGTTCCCTGTCCGAATACGGTGAAGCTGCCTTCCTCGTTTGTCATGCGCCGGATGACGGCGAGATAGTTCGATGGCGGGCCGTCGTCGCGGATGTCCGAATAGGTCATTCGGTCGAGGGCCACGGTCATGCCGCGGTAGATGTCCGGTACGTCGCCGGACTGAACGATCTCGCCCCCGTCGCTGCGCGCGATGAACCAGAAATGCGGTTGCTCGCGACGAACGCGTGCCAGTTCCGCGGTGTCAGCGAGTTCGAGCTTGCCGCTGGCACTCCGCTTGATCGCGCGGAACGCCGTCTCGACCGGGGCGGGACTGACGAGCGCGCCGCCTTCGTCAGCGACGACGAGTAGCGTGACGAAGGATAGGCCGAACGCAAGAAGCACCGCCAGCTGCAGAACCAGCAAGTGTGCAATGAGACGTTGCTTGAGAGACCGTGGCCAGAGCTTCCACACTATCCGCACCATGTTGTTGGACCGGCAACGCCGTTCGGCTGACGCTTTTATTGAGGCGGCATAGACCGATGTCAGTAAAACCTTGCCGAGACGATTGTAAACGCGAGGTTGCACGGACATTACGCGGAAAGGCGGGGGGGCAGCGAGCAGGCCCGACGATCGCTTGCGCTGTTCCGGCTCAAGGCGTTGACTTGTCCCAGACCCTGGCGAAATCGACGAATGCCCTGAGCGCCGCCGGCATCTGGCGTCGGCTCGGATAATAGAGATAGAAGCCACCATAATAGGGGCACCAGTCTTCAAGGACGCGGACCAGCTTGCCCTCGTCGATGAGCGCGCGCACCTGGTCCTCGAAGGCAAAGCCGATCCCCGCGCCGAGAAGGGCCGCGTCGACCATCATGTCCTGGTCATCGACGATCAGGGCACCGGTCACCTCGACCTGAACTTCGACACCGCCGCGCTCGAACTCCCAGGCATAGAGCCTTCCGCTGCCGAAGCGCAGTCCGATGCAGGACAGCGCCTTCAGATGCTCGGGAGCGGTCGGCCTTGCGTGGCGCTCGAAGAAGGAAGGTGTTGCCACGATCGCGGTACGCTGGCGCGGACCGATCGGGACGGCGATCATGTCCTGCGCGACGATCTCGCCAAAGCGAACACCCGCATCGAAACCCTCCGACACCATGTCGACAAGGTCGTTATCGACGACGATCTCGATGTTGACCTTCGGATGACTTTCGAGAAACCGCGCAACGATTGGCAGGAGAACCATTTTTGCCGAAGCGCGCGCCGTGTTGAGCCTCAACCGTCCGATCGGCGCTCCCCGGAAATTGTTGAGATCGTCAAGGGCGTCCTCGATGTCGCGGAAGGCGGGCGCCACGCGAGCGAGCAGAAGTTCTCCCGCCTCGGTCAGCGCAACGCTGCGGGTGGTCCGGTTGAAGAGCCTAAGGTCCAGGCGCTCCTCAAGCGCCTTCAAGGCGTGGCTGAGTGCGGACGGCGTGCAGCCGATCTCGTCGGCGGCACGGCGGAAGCTCTGGTGGCGGGCGAGCGCAAGGAAAGGCGACAGGTCGGACGGCGATATGGTTCGCATTGATGAATGCTATTCAACAACTCAACAAGAATCCAGTCGATTATCTCAGCAGACGTCTCGCAGTACAACCTTCCCAGCCGCCGACGATGGAGCGGCGAAACAAACCGGAGGTTCACATGCATACGTGGTTCATCACTGGCGCATCCCGTGGATTTGGTGCTCTTATCGTTGAAAAGGCCCTGGCGAAGGGTGATCAGGTGGTCGCGACGGCGCGCAATCCCAGGGCGATCGCGGACCGCTTCGGGGATCATCCCAATCTCCTGGCCGTCGCGCTCGACGTCACTGACGAGGCCCAGGCGCATCAGGCTGTGGGCCAGGCGATCGCGCGCTTCGGGCGCATCGACATCCTGGTCAACAACGCCGGCTACGGTCTCCTGGGCGCGGTCGAGGAAGCGACAGGTCCCGAGATTGAAGCGCTCTATCGGACCAACGTCTTCGGACTTCTGGCCGTGACCCGCGCGGTGCTGCCGCACATGCGCCGCCAACGCCATGGGCGGATCCTCAACTTCTCATCCGTCGGCGGCTACCGCAGCGGACCTGGTTTCGGCGTTTACTGCTCGACGAAGTTTGCCGTCGAGGGACTGACCGAGGCTTTGGCGGCGGAACTCGCGCCCCTCGGAATCTACGCAACGGCGATCGAGCCCGGTTATTTCCGCACGGATTTTCTCGACTCGACGTCACTGAGCATCAGCCCGATCGAGATCAGCGACTATGCGGAGACCGCAGGTGCCGTTCGCAGCAAGGCGAAGGAGATCAGCCACAACCAGCCGGGCAACCCCGACAGGCTTGCGAACGTACTGATTGCGTTCGTCGATGCGGAGCAGCCGCCGGTCCGGCTTCCGCTTGGCAGCGACACGGTGGCTGCGATCGAGGCCAAGCACGCTTCGGATCGCGATCTTCTTGCCCAGTGGCACACGGTTTCCGTTTCGACAGACTTCGAACAGGCCGTTTGAAACAGAGCCTGGATCGATTTTCTTCTGATCCGCAATAAATGCCGCCGGTACCGACTGCCCGGAACCATCCGGGGTTCGGTGCCGGCGATCCAATCCCCGCGTTTTCGCGCAAAGGCGCTTGTCGGGCTCTAAAACATGAGTATAAGAGACAAGTATTGGCGTGCGGCATCGGACGAGCCGCAGCTTTTCCCGCGAAGTTTGCATCATGCCTGAAGAAATCCACCCCCAAGACCGCCGTGGCGCGCTTCGCTAGGAAGGGTGGCTGATGGCAAGCTCTCTCAATCACTGGCTCGGTCTGCTCTTCAGGCGTCACCACAAGGAGGTGGTGCGCTACGCATCGCGCCTGATCGGCAATCGGGATGACGGTGAGGAAGTTGTGCAGAACGCCTATCTGCGCATGGTGAGGGTAGACCGCCGCAGCGTCGAGCACCCGCGTTCCTACCTGTTCAGGGCAGCGCGAAATGCGGCGATCGACTTTCGCATCAAGCTCGAGCGGGAGTGGTCGCGCCGGGTCGAATTGGACCAGGCAGACCGTCTGTCATCGTCGGACGATTTTGCGTTGCGGCTGGAATTTCGCGACAAGGTCGCAGCCCTTTCCGTTCTCTTGAACGAGTTGCCGGTGGCCTGCCGAACGGCCTTCATCATGAACAAGGTCGAGGGCCTTTCGCACCGCGAAATAGCCGAAACGCTGGGCATCTCGGTCAGCATGGTCGAAAAGCACATGCTGCGTGCCCTGAGCCATTGCCGCGACGTGCGGCGAGAGCTGGACCATGTCTGACAAGGGGCGGCGATGAAATCGGCATCAGCGACAACGCAATGTCCTGCAAGGGACATCTCAGACGCGGCGCTCGCCTGGGTCGTCCGGCTGCATTCCGGCGAGGCGACCAGCGAGGACCAACGCGCCTATGATGCGTGGCGCGGACAAAGTGCCGAGCACGAGGCGGCGGCGGTCGAAGCGGAAGCCTTGTGGGACGATGCGGCACATCTGCGCCGCGATCGCCGCACCGGTCTCGTCTATCCCGGCCGCGACACCGCACTCCTTTCGCGCCGCCGTCTTCTGACCGGTGCGGTCGGCATCGCTGTTCTGGGAGGCGGGCTTGCCGCTTCGCGCCCCTGGCTGCGCATCCTCGGCTCCGACTATGCGACCACCACGGCAGAGACACGTTCGATCGACCTGCCCGACGGGTCACGGGTGGTCCTCAACGCGCGCACTGCGATGGACGTGGATTTCGACGAACGGGCGCGCCGGGTGGTTCTGAAGGAAGGCCAGGCATTCTTCGACGTGACGGCGGACGCACGACCCTTTCAGGTTGCCTCAGGTGAAACCATCGTCAAGGCCCTTGGAACCGCCTTCGACGTGGACGCCAATGCCGCCGATGGTTCGCTCGGCATTGCTGTCACCCGCCATTCCGTTCGCGTATCGCCAATGGCAGGCGGGGACGTCATGGGCGTTACGATCGCCGAGGGAGAGCGCGTGTCGGTCGGGGGTGACGGCGCCATCGGTAACCCTGTCGTGCAGGATCCGGCAATCGCACTCGCATGGCAGTCCGGCATGTACGTCGCCGAAAACCGCAGGCTCGGCGACGTCATCGCTGCCCTTAGCCGCTATCACGGCGGCTGGATCGTCTTCAGCCACGACCGCTTGAAGTCGACATTGGTCAGCGCGGTGCTGGATCTCAGAACCCCTGACGCCTCGCTTTCAGCACTTGCGTCCGGCCTGCCGATCCGGGTCACGCGCATGACGCGCTTCGTGACATTGATCTCGGCGGTCTAGCCGGTTTCATTTTTTTTCGAACATCGTTGCGGGTTTTTGGGTGACGCCTCGTCTCGGCTTTTGAGGGGTGTGTCCTGCCAGCAGGAAGAACGATCCCTCGCTCACAGCATGGGAATAGGGATCAGATGTCCAGACAAACGGGGCGAAACAAACTTCTTGGCGCGGTCGTGGTCGCAACCACGGCGGTCGGTTCACTTCAAACGGCAATGCCGGCTCTGGCACAACAGGAACGGTCTGCCCGTTCCGGCGCCACCACCTTCGACATACCGGCGCAGTCCCTGACCGCGGCGCTTACGGCATTTGCGCGGCAGTCGGGGCTGAGACTTGCCTATTCGGCATCGCTGACCCAGGGGAAATCCGCGCCTGCCGTCAGCGGACCGATCCCCCCGGCAGAGGCGCTCTCCCAGCTTTTGTCCGGCAGCGGCCTCTCCTATAGCCTGAACGGCGGGACCGTCACGATCACCGAGCGCGTTTCCGGTGCGCACGCGGTCGGTGCGGCCAACGGCGAGACGATGCTTGCGCCGATCGTCGCCGGCGGCGGCATCATCAATCCGGTGGATGCGCCCTATGAAACGGCTGCGCCGACCGCCTACATCTCGCAAGAAAACATCGACCGCTTCCGCGGCTCGAGCCCGGCCGACATTTTCCGCGGCACGCCGGGCGTGCTTTCCGGCGAAGCGCGCAACGGCGCCGGCGCCGTCGACGTCAACATCCGCGGCATGCAGGGTATGGGCCGCGTTGCCGTCACCGTCGACGGAGCCAGCAATTCGGCCACGGTCTATCAGGGCTATCAGGGCATCTCCAACCGGACCTTCGTCGATCCGGATTTCCTGGGGGGCGTCGATATCACCAAGGGTTCGGACGTCGCATCGAGCGGTATCGCCGGCACGGTGGCGATGCGCACGCTGGACGCCGGCGACATCGTGAAGGAGGGGCACACATTCGGCCTTCGGGTCAAAGGCGGCTTTGGCACCAACACATCCACGCCGCCGCCGGCCGGCACCACGGCGGGCTATGCCTGGCCGGGGGGCACCTGGGCGCCTCCGGTCGCAACGGCAAAAAGCGACGGAATGGACCGCCCCTCGTTCTTCGATCCGACCAGCGGCTCGGGCAGCATCGTCGGTGCGATGCAGGAAGAAAACGTCGACCTCCTTGCCGGTTACGCCTATCGCCGGCAGGGCAACTATCACGCGGGCACCAACGGACCCTCGGCAGTACCGGTCAGCATGGGACCGCGACCCTTCTGCTATGAGAGCGGCGTATGCCTGCCGCCCGCCCGGGGCTGGAAAGACTATATCGACAATATTGGCATCGCCAACTACCGCGCCGGCGAGGAGGTGCTGAACACCCAGCTCCAGACAAAGTCCTATCTTGCCAAGGGCACAGTTCGCTTCGAGAACGGTCACAGCCTGCAGTTCGGCTACAATGGTTTTCGCAGCGAGGCCGGCGACCTCCTGGCGTCGCGCCTGACCTCGGATCGGGGCCAGGCGGTGCAGCAGGGCCAGACGGCGGGAACGAAGGTCGATGCCGGCACGCTCCGTTACGGCTGGAAGCCTGATGACAACGACCTCATCGATCTCAAGGCCAACCTCTGGGCCACGCGGCTGGAGCTGCGCAATCCCCGACGGAGCGGCGTGCTCTATCCGCAGCCCGGAGATTTCGGCCTGCCGGTCGATTTCCGCACCGGCTCCGACACCTTCATGTGGGGCGCCGATGTCGCAAACACGTCGGTTTTGACGACCGACTACGGCGGGCTCGACCTGACCTACGGCCTGTCGTTCCTGAGCGAGGATACGCGACCGAGCAAGTTCACACCGGAACTGGAGACCTGGCTCGACCTTCGCGATGGCACGCGGCAGGAGGCGGCGGCCTTCACTAAGGCTGCCTGGAAAGCCACCGATTGGCTGACGATCAATGGTGGCCTGCGCTACCAGCACTACTGGACCGAGGATCGAAATGCCCCCGAACAGGCCCGACCGGGCTACACCTACGACACGGCCCTCAGCGACGGCGGCTTCAGCCCCTCGGTGGGCGTGACGTTGGAGCCTTTCGACGGCACTCAATTTTATGTGAACTACTCGAACGCACTGCGCTCGCCGAGCATCTTCGAGGGCGTTTCGGCCTTCACCATGAACGTCAATTCCAACCTGCGGCCGGAACGGTCGAGCAATTGGGAGGTGGGCACCAACCTGAGGCGCGAAGGCGTATTTTCGGCCGACGACCAGGCGATGATGAAGCTAGGCTTCTTCGACTGGAATGTCGACAACTACATCTCGCGCGAATGGTATACCGATCCGCGCGGGATCTCCGGCATGCGCATTCACAACATTGCCGGCGCGCACTTCCAGGGCATAGAACTGTCCGGTCGTTATGAACGCGGCGGCTTTACCGCCGAGCTCGCCGCCAACTACTACACTGACGTCGAGTTTTGCCGAACAGCGACCACTTGCGGACACAAGTCGCTCTATGCCGACTACGCCACCAACCAGGTGCCGCCGGAATACACGGTCGCCCTGACGCTGTCGCAGACATTCCTCGACGACGCCTTGACGGTTGGCGGGCGGATTTCTCGTACAGGATCGCGCGCGATCGGTCATGGCGACGTGACCGCCCAGGGCGCTTCCCAGTTCATCTCGCTGATCGACTGGAAGCCCTATACGCTGGTGGACGCGTTCGCCGAGTACCGGATCAACGAGACCCTGACGGCGGCCTTCCGCATCGAGAACCTGACCGACGCCTATTATGTCGATCCCTTGAGCCTGGTGCAGCAGCCCGGCCCGGGACGTACCTTCTACGCGTCGTTGAAGGCGGAGTTCTGAGCCCGCGAACCGCATGCCGTTCATGACCGCGCCGGCGCCGGCGCGGCCAGCTAATCGACGACTGCGGCGACAGGATTTTCGTCACGGCCTCGCAGTGGTTTTTCCGGCATGAGATGAAAGAAGACGAGCGCCGCCGCCATCGCTGCGGCGCTCGCGATGAAGATATAGGTGAAGGGCACGGCCGACGTAACCGTCGTGCCGAGCGGTCCCACCCCTTCGCCAGCAAGCGGCAGTCCGTTGCCAAGAGCGATCGCGCCGAATGCCGCGACGCCGAGGGCGCCACCGAGCGATCGCAGGAACGTCAGAACACCGGTTGCGACGCCAAGATGCGCCTGGTCGACGGCGTTCTGGACCGAAATCGTCGCCACCGGAAAGGTCATGCCCGAGCCGAAACCGGCGGCGAATGTCAGCATTTCGAGGACGACGAGCGAGGTCCGGCCGGCGAGAGCAGCAAGGGCCGCCAGGCAAAGGAAGGCCAGCGCGCCGCCGACCAGCGCCATCCTCTTATAGTGAACGATGCGCGGTATCGTCCGCCCGCTGGTCGTCGCTCCACAGACGGTCCCAAGCAGCAGGCCGAGCATCACCACGCCCGAACTGCTGGCCGACAGGCCATGGAACGTTTGCGCATAGACGGGGATATAGACCGAGAGCCCGACATTGGCGCCCTGCGCCAGAAACATCGCGAGCGTTCCGTAGCGTACGATGGGATTGGCCAGCACTTCCAGCGAGATCAGCGGTTCGCTCGCCCTGCGCAGCCGCAAGGCAAAGGCGAACCAGAGCACGACGGAAGCGCCAAGCAAGCCGAGTATGACGGCGGAAAGCCATGGATAGCGGCTGCCGCCCCAGTTGAGCGCAAGCAGCAATAGCGAAGTCGCAGCGACGAGCAATAGGGCTCCGGCCCCGTCGATACGATGCGCGCGGGCGACGGTCGGCAGCTTCCTCAGCGGCTTGTTGATGATCGCCATCGCCGCAAGCCCCAGCGGGATATTGATCCAGAAGATCAGCGACCAGTGCAGATGCTCGGCGAAGGTGCCGCCGAGCAGCGGCCCGGCGATGCTCGCGACCGCCCAGGTTCCCGATATCCAGGCGGCGTAACGCGCCCGTTCCTTGGGCGGTACGAGATCGCCGATGACGGTCTGCGCCAGCGCAAACAGGCCGCCGCCACCAAGACCCTGCACCGCACGGCCTACGATCAGTGTCAGCATGTTGGGCGCCAGCGCGCTTATCAGCGATCCCGCAAGGAAAATGATGATGGCCGCAAAGATCGTCGGCCGCCGTCCGTAGATATCCGAGATCTTGCCGTAAAGCGGCGCCATTGCCGTCGCGGTCAGGAGGTAGCCGGTCACGACCCAGGGCAGGTAGTCGCTATGTCCCAGCGCCTTGCCGATGGTCGGCATCGCCGGCGCCACGATCGTCTGGTCGAGCGCGGCCAGAAGCATGGAGAGAAGAACGCCGCCGATGATGACGTTCTTTTCCGGCTCGGAAAGGGCGGACCCCGTTGCTGCCATTGCATTTCGATGAAGCGTCTCAGTCATTCTTGCGGCCTGATTGCAATCCGACGTTTAGTAGTGCCGACGGCATTCAGAAAGGCTGGCATGCCGATAGTCAACCGCCTTGGCGATCAGACCGGACCGGCGCCTCCGATGCACCGCACGATGGTCTGCACGAGCGTAGCAGGATGCGGGGCTGTGCGGGGCGAAAACCGGCAGCCTGGGCTTGCTGATTTGACAAACTTTGCCAAAGTATGCCATGCTTGCCCGCAGGAAATGGAGACCGACATGGCGACGATGAACGTATCCTTGCCCGACCCGATGAAGGATTGGGTGGAAGCGCAAACGCGCACGGGCCGTTATGCCAACGCCAGCGATTATGTGCGCGACCTCATCCGCAGGGATCAGGAGCGAAATGACAAGGTTGCGGTGATGCAACGCTTTGTCGACGACGGTCTGAAGAGCGGCGTCGGGTCCCGCTCCAAGGACGAGCTCTTTTCCGCGGCGCTTACGCGCGCTGAAGTGCCGCGCGGATAATGGCGTTTCGGCTTTCCGTCGCGGCAGAAGAAGACATCATCGCGATCGCCGCAGATGGGGTGCGCCTTTTCGGCTCCGCCCAGGCGCGGCGATATCACGATGAACTCTTCGCCGTATTCGCCTTGATTGCCGCCAACCCGCGCATGGCGCGCGAACGCACGGAGCTGTCGCCGCCGATGCGCATCCATCCGTTCAAGGCGCATCTGGTCGTCTACCGGGTCGAGGCGGACGGCGACATCCTCGTCGTTCGCGTCCGTCATGGGCATGAGGACTGGATCAGCAACGCATTTTAAGCAGGGGACGGCGCCATCGGGCGCCGTCCCCTGTTGCTTCTCGGTCGCGAGGCAGTTGCCTGCGGCCGGTGTCAGACGCTCTTTCGCGTGACGAAGCGTGTTTCCAGATAGGCCTCGATCGCTTCGGATCCGCCCTCGGTGCCGTAGCCGGAATCCTTGATGCCGCCGAAGGGGACTTCGGGGAGCGCCAGACCCAGATGGTTGATCGAAATCATTCCGCTTTCGACCTCGCTTGCCAGGCGGTGGGCGCTGCGCTCCGATCCGGTAAAGGCATAGGCCGCAAGACCGAAGGGCAGGCGATTGGCCTCGTTGATCGCCT
>NZ_JACVBF010000059.1:0-492 GCF_014852195.1 Ensifer sp. ENS08 | reverse complement strand
AAGGCATGCAGCGGCTGTTCAAGCAGTTCAGCTTTCCCGGCGGCATCCCGAGCCATGTGGCGCCGGAAACGCCCGGCAGCATCCATGAGGGCGGCGAGCTTGGTTATGCGCTCAGCCACGCCTATGGTGCCGCCTTCGACAATCCCAATCTGGTCGTTGCCTGCATCGTCGGCGATGGCGAGGCCGAGACCGGGCCGCTTGCGACCGGCTGGCAGAGCAACAAGTTCCTCAACCCTGCCCGCGACGGCTGTGTTCTGCCGATCCTGCACCTGAACGGCTACAAGATCGCCAATCCCTGCTTCCTCGCCCGCATTCCGCACGACGAGCTGAAGAAGTTCTTCGAGGGCATGGGCTACAAACCCTACTTCGTCGAAGGGCATGATCCGGCAAAGGTCCACCAGCAACTGGCAGACGTGCTCGATACGGCGACGGCCGAAATCCGGCAGATTTGGGACGATGCCCGCATCAGGGGCAATCTGAAGCGCCCGGCCT
>NZ_JACVBF010000058.1:0-503 GCF_014852195.1 Ensifer sp. ENS08 | reverse complement strand
CTTGGCGATGCCGAAACCTTTTCGGCCATCCGCCTGACGCTGATCGTCGCCGCCATCGCCGTGCCGCTCAACCTCGTCTTCGGCGTGGCCGCCGCCTGGGCGATCGCCAAGTTCGAGTTCAAGGGCAAGGCCTTCCTGACGACGCTGATCGACCTGCCGTTCTCGGTCTCGCCGGTGATCTCCGGCCTCGTCTTCGTGCTTCTGTTCGGCTCGCACAGTGTCCTTGGTCCCTGGCTGCAGAGCCACGGCATCCAGATCCTCTTTGCCGTGCCGGGCCTGGTGCTCGCCACCGTCTTCGTCACCTTCCCCTTCGTCGCCCGCGAGCTGATCCCGTTGATGCAGGAACAGGGCAGTAGCGACGAGGAGGCAGCCTTGTCTCTCGGGGCATCGGGCTGGCAGACCTTCTGGCATGTGACGCTGCCCAACATCAAATGGGGGCTGCTTTACGGCGTGCTTTTGTGCAACGCCCGCGCCATGGGCGAGTTCGGCGCCGTCTCGGTGGT
>NZ_JACVBF010000057.1:0-572 GCF_014852195.1 Ensifer sp. ENS08 | reverse complement strand
ATGGCAAAGAGCAAATTTGAGCGCAACAAGCCGCACGTTAACATTGGCACGATTGGCCACGTTGACCATGGCAAGACGTCGCTGACCGCAGCGATCACGAAGTACTTCGGCGAGTTCAAGGCGTACGACCAGATCGACGCTGCTCCGGAAGAAAAGGCCCGTGGTATCACGATTTCGACGGCGCACGTTGAGTATGAGACGCCGAACCGTCACTACGCTCACGTTGACTGCCCCGGCCACGCCGACTACGTCAAGAACATGATCACCGGTGCAGCGCAGATGGACGGCGCGATCCTGGTTTGCTCGGCTGCTGACGGCCCGATGCCGCAGACCCGCGAGCACATCCTGCTCGCTCGTCAGGTTGGCGTTCCGGCAATCGTCGTGTTCCTCAACAAGGTCGACCAGGTTGACGACGCCGAGCTTCTCGAGCTCGTCGAGCTGGAAGTTCGCGAACTTCTGTCGTCCTACGAATTCCCGGGCGACGACATTCCGATCATCAAGGGCTCGGCTCTTGCTGCTCTGGAAGATTCGGACAAGAAGATCGGCGAAGACGCGATCCGCGAGCTGATGGC
>NZ_JACVBF010000056.1:0-578 GCF_014852195.1 Ensifer sp. ENS08 | reverse complement strand
GCGATATGCTCCTCGACCTTTTCCAGCGCCGCCTTGTCGATCAGCGGGCCAAGGATCACGCCTTCGTCGAGACCGTTGCCGATCTTCAGCTTGGCGACCGCCTTGGCGAGCTTGTCGGAGAAGGCATCATAGACCTTGTCCTGCACATAGATGCGGTTGGCGCACACGCAGGTCTGGCCGTTGTTGCGGAACTTGGCGATCAGCGCGCCTTCGACCGCGGCATCGAGATCGGCATCGTCGAAGACGATGAACGGTGCATTGCCGCCGAGTTCCAGCCCGAGCTTCTTGATGGTGGCAGCACTCTGGCGATAGAGCTCGGCCCCCACCTCCGTCGAGCCGGTGAAGGTCAGCTTGCGCACGACCGGGTTCGAGGTCATCTCGGCGCCGATCTCGCGGGCAGAACCGGTGATGACGCTGAACAGGCCCTTCGGCAGGCCTGCACGCTCGGCAAGGATCGCAATGGCGATCGCCGAGAACGGCGTCTGGGCAGCCGGCTTCAACACCATGGCGCAGCCGGCGGCAAAGGCCGGGCCGGCCTTGCGGGTGATCATCGCATTGGGGAAGTTCCAGGGCGTGAT
>NZ_JACVBF010000055.1:0-592 GCF_014852195.1 Ensifer sp. ENS08 | reverse complement strand
GGACTTGAACGAAAGCTACCTCCGGACCTACACCCGCAACCAGTCCGAACTGATGGCGAAGTCCTTCGCCGACCAGCCTAACGTCATCGTCGACTGGGGCATGCGCTACGGCCAGCCGTCGATCGCCTCGCGCATGGACGCACTGCAGAAGGCCGGCTGTGAACGCATTCTCGTCTTCCCGCTCTATCCGCAATATGCCGCCGCCACCACCGCCACCGTTAATGACAAGGCCTTCGAGGCGCTTCTGAAGATGCGCTGGCAGCCGGCACTGCGCACCGTTCCGCCCTACCACGACGATCCCGTCTACATCGACGCTCTGGCAACCTCGATCGAGCGTCACCTGGCGACGCTCGACTGGGAGCCGGAGGTGGTTCTGACCTCCTTCCACGGCATTCCGAAGAGCTATTTCGACAAGGGCGATCCCTACTACTGCCAGTGCCAGAAGACCGCGCGGCTTTTGCGCGAAAAGCTCGGCTGGTCGAAGGAGAAGCTGCAGGTCACCTTCCAGTCGCGCTTCGGGCCTGAGGAATGGCTGCAGCCCTATACCGACAAGACGGTCGAAAAACTTGCGCAGGACGGTGTCAAGCGCATT
>NZ_JACVBF010000054.1:0-629 GCF_014852195.1 Ensifer sp. ENS08 | reverse complement strand
CGGCGCATGATGTTCCACAGCAGGCCGGTCCTGTAGTTCTCGATCATCAGCACCACGGGGCCTTGGTCGATGCCGAAATGATAGGGGCTGACCCACCAGCCGGATTCGGTTCCTTCCGCCGGAAAGCTGCGGTTGAAGGAGGGCCTGAAGCCGTAAAGCCTGGTCATGCCGAGATTCATACGGGCACAATTCCAGACCGTCGGAATGACGATTTCCGGCGCGAAGGGCAGGGAGGCGACGACTGCCCAGGGCGACACGGTCCCATCGTCAGGACCGAAGGGGGCGCCGCGGGCGATGTAGTCGAAGAACTCCCGCTCGACACCGTTCACCGTGCGCTTGGTCCAGCCGGGACCGTCGCTTGCGGTGAAGCCCCAGCAATGCTCGCCGTAGCCGACGAAATTCAGCGGGTTGCGGATGGCATATTCCTGCTGGACGAAGGTCGCGTGGCGACTGTTCTGGAAATAGTCGCTGTTGTGCTCGCGCATGAATTCGTCGCGGATGCCGCGGAAATCGACCCACATATGCGAGAGTTGGTGGGTGAAGAGCGGTCCCGAATAGAGCAATTCGCGCCCGTAAAGGTTCCGCCAGTCGTAGCTTGCGGTGTAGGCCGCATAGGCTTCCGGCGGGAG
>NZ_JACVBF010000053.1:0-630 GCF_014852195.1 Ensifer sp. ENS08 | reverse complement strand
TGTTGATCCCGTTGTCGGGACTGGTGTTTCGCGCCAGCGGGCTCGGCTGGGCGCAGTTCGTGGCGCTGGCGCTTGATCCGCGCACGCTCAATGCCTTGAAGATCTCCTTCGGCACGGCCTTTATCGCTGCCGTTATCAATCTCGTCTTCGGCGTCATCCTCGCCTGGGTATTGGTGCGCTACCGGTTCCCCGGCAAGCGGGTGATCGACGCCATGGTCGACCTGCCCTTTGCGCTGCCGACCGCGGTGGCCGGCATTGCGCTGACGACGCTCTATGCCCCGAACGGCTGGATCGGCCAGTTCCTGGAACCGCTTGGCCTCAAGATCGCCTTCACCCCCGCCGGCATCGTCATCGCCCTGATCTTCGTCGGCCTGCCCTTCGTGGTCAGGACCGTGCAGCCGATCATGGAGGAGATCGACAAGGAAGTGGAGGAGGCCGCAGCCACCCTTGGCGCCAGCCGCTTCCAGACGATCAGCCGGGTGCTTTTGCCGGGGCTCTTGCCAGCCGGCCTCACCGGCTTTGCGCTCGCCTTTGCCCGCGGTGTCGGCGAATACGGCTCGGTGATCTTCATCGCCGGCAACCTGCCTTATGTCTCGGAGATCGCGCCGCTGCTGATCGTCATCCGGCTCG
>NZ_JACVBF010000052.1:0-632 GCF_014852195.1 Ensifer sp. ENS08 | reverse complement strand
CAGTTCGCCGAAAAGCGGTTGCCGACGATCGATGAGATCAACGCGGTCGCGCCCGATACGCCGGTGTTCCTGCTGCATCTCTATGACCGGGCGCTGCTCAATGCCGCGGCGCTCCGCGCCGTCGGCTACACCAGGGACACGCCGAACCCGCCGGGCGGCGAGATCACTCGCGATGCCAGCGGCAACCCGACGGGGCTGCTCTTGGCCAAGCCCAATGCCGGCATCCTCTATTCGACGCTCGCCAAGGGGCCGAAGCTGCCCTTCGATTACCAGGTCAACTCGACCCGTCATTTCATGCGCGAGCTCAACCGGCTCGGCGTCACCAGCGTCATCGACGCCGGCGGCGGCTTCCAGAACTACCCGGATGACTATGCCGTCATCCAGAAGCTCTCGGACGAGGGCCAGATGACGGTCCGCCTTGCCTACAACCTCTTCACCCAGAAGCCGAAGCAGGAGAAGGACGACTTCCTGAAATGGACGTCGTCGGTCAAGTACAAGCAGGGTAACGACTATTTCCGCCACAACGGTGCCGGCGAGATGCTGGTGTTTTCCGCCGCCGACTTCGAGGACTTCCGCGAGCCGCGCCCGGACATGCCGCCGGAGATGGAGGGCGAACTCGAAGAGGTCGTGCG
>NZ_JACVBF010000051.1:0-647 GCF_014852195.1 Ensifer sp. ENS08 | reverse complement strand
TAACATTGAGGCAGTTCGACTGGCCGATGAAGCCGTAGACGAAGGGCGAGACCGGATGGTCGTAGATCTCGTCGGGGGTGCCGACCTGTTCGATCACGCCCTTGCTCATGACGACGACGCGGTCGGCCAGCTCCAGCGCCTCGTCCTGGTCATGGGTGACGAAGATCGTCGTGTGGCCGGTGCGGTCGTGAATGTCGCGCAGCCACTTGCGCAGTTCTTTTCGGACCTGCGCGTCGAGCGCGCCGAAGGGCTCATCGAGCAGAAGCACGTTCGGTTCCACCGCCATGGCGCGGGCGAGCGCCACACGCTGGCGCTGGCCGCCCGAGAGCTGCGCCGGATAGCGCTTGTCGAGGCCGGAGAGCTGGACGAGGTCGAGCAGATCGAGGGCGCGCTTGCGGATCTCGGCCGACGGCGGGCGGCGATTGGAGGGCCGCACCTTCAGCCCGAAGGCGACGTTGTCGAGCACGGTCATGTGGCGGAACAGGGCATAGTGCTGGAAGACAAAGCCGATGTTGCGCTGCTGCACGGTCTTTTGCGAGGCATCCTCGTCGCCGAAGAAGATCGTGCCTTCGGTCGGGCTTTCGAGCCCGGCAACGAGACGCAGAAGTGTGGTCTTGCCGGAGCCGGAGGGGCCGAGCAGCGCGATC
>NZ_JACVBF010000050.1:0-804 GCF_014852195.1 Ensifer sp. ENS08 | reverse complement strand
CACCGGGATGATCGGGTGGCCCTCGCCGGCCAGCGTGAAGCCGAGCTTGGTCATCTCGGTGCGAAACAGGCTCGCATTGGCATAGAGCCGTTCGCGCAAGGCATCGCCGTTGTCGATCAGGTCGAAGACTTTGAGCGAGGCGGCGGCAATGACCGGCGCCAGGGTGTTGGAAAACAGATAAGGGCGCGAGCGCTGCCTGAGCCAGTCGACGACTTCGGCCTTGGCCGAGGTGTAGCCGCCCGAAGCGCCGCCGAGCGCCTTGCCGAGCGTGCCGGTGATGATGTCGATCCGGCCCTCGACGCCACAATGTTCGGCGGAGCCACGGCCATTCTTCCCGACGAAACCGACCGCATGGCTGTCGTCGACCATGACCATGGCGCCATATTTGTCGGCGAGATCGCAGACGCCCTTAAGATTGGCGATGATGCCATCCATCGAGAAGACGCCATCGGTGGCGATCAGCTTGAAGCGGCTGCCCTCGGCCTTCTTCAGCTCCTCCTCCAGCGCCGCCATGTCGTTGTTGGCGTAGCGGAAGCGCCTGGCCTTCGACAGCCGCACGCCGTCGATGATCGAGGCGTGGTTGAGCGCATCGGAGATGATCGCATCCTCTTCGCCGAGCAGCGTTTCGAACAGGCCGCCATTGGCATCGAAACAGGAGGAATAGAGGATCGTGTCTTCCAGCCCGAGGAAGGACGAAATGCGTGCCTCCAGCTGTCTATGCTCCTCCTGCGTGCCGCAGATGAAACGCACCGAGGCCATGCCGTAACCGTAACGGTCGAGCGCCTGTTTGCCGGCCTCGGCCAG
>NZ_JACVBF010000004.1:0-375970 GCF_014852195.1 Ensifer sp. ENS08 | reverse complement strand
GGATCGCAATGGCGATCGCCGAGAACGGCGTCTGGGCAGCCGGCTTCAACACCATGGCGCAGCCGGCGGCAAAGGCCGGGCCGGCCTTGCGGGTGATCATCGCATTGGGGAAGTTCCAGGGCGTGATCGCCGCAACGACGCCGATCGGCTGCTTCATGACCAGGATGCGCTTGTCGGGCTGATGGCCGGGGATCAGGTCGCCATAGATGCGGCGCGCCTCTTCGGCAAACCACTCGACGAAGCTTGCACCGTAGACAATCTCGCCGGTCGCCTCAGTGAGCGGCTTGCCCTGCTCCAGCGTCAGGATGCGGCCGAGATCGTCCTTGTTCTCGATCATCAGCTCGAACCACTTGCGCAGCACGCCGGCGCGGTCCTTGGCCGTGCGCGCTGCCCAGGTCTTCTGGGCGACGCGCGCGGCCTCGATCGCAGCCCTGGTTTCCTTGGCGCCGAGCTTCGGCACCCGGCCGATGATCTCGCCCGTCGCCGGGTTGTTCACCTCGATCGCGTTTGCCGCGTCCGCCTCGATCCACGCGCCGCCAACGAGGGCTGCCTGGCGAAACAATGATGGGTCTTTAAACGACATGATCCGTCCTCTCTCAAATCCTACAGAACTTATACAACTTTTTTTTTGGAAACGGCAATGACCTCGAGTCGCCGTTTCTGCAATTTCCTGAGGCGCACAAGGCGCGCGGGCGCTCACGTTTCCATGCATCCAACCCGTTTCTTCGCCATCCGTCCTCATGTAGCGTTCGAAACGAATCAAACCATGGGCCGCCAGTCGGTCCGGCGGCGTTCCCAGGTTCACGCGACACCGAGAAGAGGCTTGTCCATGACGGCGACCGACAACAGAAAAGCTGACCATCCGATCGATGCCATGTTCATCGAGCGCTGGTCGCCCCGCGCCTTCACCAATGAGGAAATCGACGAAAAAACCCTGCTTTCCTTCTTCGAAGCGGCGCGTTGGGCGCCGTCTGCCAGCAACCGGCAACCCTGGCGCTTCGTCTATGCGCGCCGCGGCACAGATCGCTTCCCGGTGCTGCTCGACACGCTCGACGAGGGAAACCAGCGCTGGGCGAAGAACGCGGCGGCACTTCTGGTCGTGATTTCAAGAACGCACAATGCAGCGCAGAACGGCGAGATGCGGTACGCCTATACCCACGCCTTCGACACTGGGGCGGCCTGGTACAGCCTCGCTTTGCAGGCCTCGCTCGCGGGCTGGCACACCCATGGCATGGCCGGTATCGATCGCGACAAGGCGATGCACGCCCTGAATGTTCCCGAGCACTACCGGGTCGAAGCCGCCGTTGCGATCGGCCGGCTTGCCGATTCCTCGACATTGCCGGACGATCTGCGCGCACGCGAAATCCCGAGCCAACGCAAGCCGGTCGGCGAATTCGCCTTCGAGGGGCAGTTCAAGGGCGAATGAAGCACCAACAAAAAATCCCGGCTCTGAGGCCGGGATTTTCTTTTTATCTCTGCATGGGCCTCGATCAGATGTCGAGGTTTGCGACGCTCAGCGCATTTTCCTGAATGAACTCGCGACGCGGCTCGACCTCGTCTCCCATCAGACGCGAGAACAGGCCATCGGCGTCGGTGGCGTCGGTGACCCGGACCTGCAGCAGCGAGCGGACGTTCGGATCGAGCGTCGTTTCCCAGAGCTGCTCGGCGTTCATCTCACCCAGACCCTTGTAGCGCTGCATCGACAGGCCCTTGCGGCCAGCGGCAAAGATCGCGTCGAGAAGCGCACGCGGGCCGCTGACCTCCTGCGCGCCGTCCCGGCGACGCAATACCGGCGGTGCCGAGTAGATTTCTTTCAACTTTGACGCCAGTTGGTCGATATAGCGGGCATCGGACGAACCTATCAGCGCCATGTCGAGTACGGCGAATTCCTTGACGCCGCGAACCATGCGTTCGAACCGCAACCCGCCTTCGCTGGTAACTGTGCCGGTCCAGCCGCGCTCGGTTTCCTCGGCGATCACGTCGAGACGACGCGCGATCTCGGCGGCGGTCTTTTCGTACTCGTCGCGCTGGCCGTTGAGCTCGACGTTCAGCGCGCCGGCGATGGCCGCCTGCTCGACAATCGCCCGATTATAGCGCGAGTGAAGCCCGTTCATGAGGTTACGCAAGCGCAGGGCATCGGTGATCACCTCGCGCAGGTCCTGCCCGGCGCGGACTTCGCCCGATTCAAGCTGCAGCGTCGCTTCCTCGAGACCCATCGAGATCAGGTAGTCTTCGAGCGCCTGCTCGTTCTTGAGATACTGCGCCGACTTGCCGCGCGTCACCTTATAGAGCGGCGGCTGGGCGATATAGATGTGGCCGCGCTCGATCAGTTCCGGCATCTGCCGGAAGAAGAAAGTGAGCAGCAGGGTGCGGATGTGGGCGCCGTCGACGTCGGCGTCCGTCATGATGATGATCTTGTGGTAACGCAGCTTGTCGGCGTTGAACTCGTCCTTGCCGATCGACGTGCCGAGCGCGGTGATCAGCGTACCGATTTCCTGGCTCGACAGCATCTTGTCGAAGCGCGCACGCTCGACGTTGAGGATCTTGCCGCGCAGCGGCAGGATCGCCTGGTTTTCGCGCGACCGGCCCTGCTTGGCCGAACCACCCGCCGAGTCCCCTTCCACCAGGAAGACTTCGGACTTTGCCGGATCACGCTCGGAGCAGTCCGCCAGCTTGCCCGGCAGCGACGAGATGTCGAGCGCGCCCTTGCGGCGCGTCAGTTCGCGCGCCTTGCGGGCAGCTTCGCGGGCGGCAGCGGCTTCGACCACCTTGCCGACGAGGATCTTGGCTTCGGTCGGATGTTCTTCGAACCAGGTGCTGAGCGCCTCGTTGACGAGGCTTTCGACCACCGGTCGCACTTCCGACGACACCAGCTTGTCTTTGGTCTGCGACGAGAATTTCGGATCGGGAACCTTGACCGAAAGTACGGCCGTCAGGCCTTCGCGGCAGTCCTCGCCCTGGAGCGTGACCTTTTCTCTCTTTGTAATGCCGGACGTATCGGCATAGGACGTGACCTGCCGGGTCAACGCGCCACGGAAGCCCGCCATATGCGTGCCGCCGTCGCGCTGCGGGATGTTGTTGGTGAAGCAGAGCACGTTTTCGTGATAGCTGTCGTTCCACCACATCGCCACTTCGACGGTGATGCCGTCCTTCTCGCCGCGGATCGATACCGGCTTGTGCACCAGCGGCTTCTTCGCGCGGTCGAGATAGGCGACGTAGGCCTCAAGACCGCCCTCGTACATCATCTCGTCCTGGCGGATGTCCGAATGGCGCTTGTCGGTGAGGATGATATGAACGCCTGAATTCAGGAACGCGAGTTCGCGCAAGCGGTGCTCGAGCGTGTTGTAGTCGAACTCGGTCTTGGTGAAGGTCTCGCTGCTCGGCAGGAACGTCACCTCGGTCCCGGTCTCATCGCCGGCGTCGCCGGTAACGGCGAGAGAGCCGTCAGCGACACCGTGGGTGAAGCTCATCTCGTGAATCTTGCCTGCGCGCCGGATCTTCAGCTTGAGCGAAACCGAAAGCGCATTGACCACCGACACGCCGACGCCGTGCAGGCCGCCCGAAACCTTGTAGGAGTTCTGGTCGAACTTACCGCCGGCGTGCAGCTGGGTCATGATGACCTCGGCCGCCGAGACGCCCTCTTCCTTATGGATGTCAGTCGGGATGCCGCGACCGTTGTCGGTTACCGTCACCGAGCCGTCCGGATTGAGCGACACCGTCACGATGTCGGCATGGCCCGCAAGCGCTTCGTCGATCGCGTTGTCCACCACCTCGTACACCATGTGGTGCAGACCGGAGCCGTCGTCGGTGTCGCCGATATACATGCCCGGCCGCTTGCGTACGGCATCCAGGCCCTTCAGCACCTTGATGGAATCGGCACCATATTCGGCGCTGGCGCCGGTTTCGGTCTCAGGATTGTCGGTCATTCAGCTACGGGTCTTTCCAGGTTCTTCGGACATGGTGATTCGTTGCGAATCACGTCTCGGACGCCTCTTGGACTATAGAAAATTTGTCCAGGGTTCCAAATCCCGGACCGCCGCGCGGCGGCCGGAAACAAGCATTCATCCCCTGTCATTATCAGGAAATGTGGCTTTTTCCAAAACATCTTGCAGCTTGCGGATCGTCTCCGGAGACAAAGCGCGAATTTGTTCGCTCAATCGGTTGGCAAAGGCCGTGTGCTCCGGCGTCAGACCCGACGTGTCGAGCACCGTTTTTGGCGAGGAGACGTTGGCAATGCGGAACAGATCCTCCGCCTCGTCCCAGATCACGTTGAAGTAACCGGTGACGCGCTGGAGGAAGTCGAAGCTCGGCGCACCGCGCTTTCCATGCTCGAGCGCTGAGAGATAAGCGGCCGAGACGCCGATCGCCTTTGCCATCTCCTTCTGCGACACGCCCTTGCGGCGCCTGAGGTCGCGCAGAGCCTGGCCGAAGGGCGTCATAGCGCGCTGCCTCTCACGCGCGCCAGGCGGACGTAGAGCGCGCCGTCGCCGCCATGGTTACGGGCGGCCGGCTCATAGGACGAAATCAGCGGCCGGAATTCGGGAAGCGAGAACCAGAGTGGCACCGCCCGCTTCAAGGCGCCGTCGCTGCCGAACGAGGTGCCCTTGCCGGTAATGACGAGCACATGTCGCAGCCCCCGCTCGTGCGCCCGCAGCAGAAACTGCAGAAGAAGTCCGTGCGCTTCGCTCTGGATCATGCCGTGCAGGTCGATCCGGCCCTCAAGCACCAGGTGCCCCTTTGCCAGCTTGCGCTTGACCGGCCGCTCCAGTGGATGATGCACTTTTTCGCCGAGCTTCTTCGTCAGCGCTATGCCCGGCTGCTCGAGAGCTGTTGCCGGCTGGTGCGGCCGCTGCTTGCCCTTCGCCTCTTCCGGAGGTTTTGCCTGTTCGTCTTCGGCCAGAATCTCCATCAGGTCGGCGAGTCGACCGGCCATCGGTCTCGCCGAACGGGCAACCTTGCCCCAGAGAATGCGATCCTCGGCCGAGAGTTTCTTGTCCTTAGCCATGGCCGTAACGGGCCGCGGCCGCCTTGGGAACGAAGACGTAAAAGTCGGCCGCGTTGCGAACCGCTCCGGCCCGCTCACCGGCCTCGAAACCGGATCCGGTAAAGATATCGCCGCGAGCCGGGCCAACGATCGCCGAGCCGGTATCGAGCGCCAGCATCAGACGCTGGAAAGGTTTTCCGTCATCGAGCCGCGTCAGGCTCTCGCTCGCGATAAAGAAAGGAACGCCAAAGGTGTGGATCAGCCGATCAACTGCCAATGACCGGTTCGGTTCGAGCGAGACCTTGGCGGCGGCAATCGGCCCCAGCCGCTCGTCCTCGACTTCTGCCTCGCGGAAGAAGATGAATGACCGGTTGTGCCAGAGAACCTCATCGACCTCTTCGGGATGCGCTTCCAGCCAGTCGCGAATACTCATCATCGAAACGGTGGCGGCATCGATCTTGCCGCGCTCGATCAGCAATTTGCCAACGGCTGAGAAATAGTGCCCGGTCTTGGCCGAATAAGTGACGCGGCGGCGCGAACCATCCGGGAAGCGGAGTCGTGCGGCACCCTGGACATGAACGAAGAAGACCTCGACCTTGGACTTCGCATAGGCGATCTCCAGGCCGCGGCCGGCCAGATGGCCCTGCTCTATCGCTTGCCTGTCCGGATACTCGCTGATCCGGCCACCCTCGGAGAGACCGAAGGCGAAATAGGGATCCATCCCCTCCGGCCGGTTGCCATCGTGAACATCGACCAGATCGTCCGGTCGGCGGTAGAGCGGATAACGATAGGTCTCGTCCGCTTCGGTGCGGACATCGATCTCGGGCTCGTAAAAAGCCGTGACAAAACCGGAACCCGTTTCGGGCACGATCCGGAAGGGGACGAAATGCGCTTCGAAAAACGCCCGTGCGTTCTCTCCGCTACCAACCTGCTGCCGCGAGGCGGAGAAGGCCGGCAAAAGATCGTCGACTGAAATCCCGAGAGAACCCGCGCGATAGGGTTTGACCGTCGAGACATGCTGGTGACAGCGACGCATCGCCTCGATCACTGCGATCGGATCATCATGTTGCCAGCCCGGAAGCTCGGCGAAACGGGCTGGCTCAAGTCGATAGGACATGGGTACCGCGTCCGCTCAGTTTTCGGATTCGGTGGCGATCAGCTTCCAGTTCGGATCCCGCGAACGAATGTCGCGCGCGAAGGTCCAGAGATCGTTGACCTCCGCAACCGACTCGGCGTCGCCGTCAATCAGGCCGCCCTGCTTGTCATAGGTCGCCGAAATCAGCTGGCTGACGATGCGAACGGTGATGTTCTCTTCGCTGTCCTTCACTTCGGCGTGAATGATGTCTGCCTTGTCGATGCCGACGAAGGTGGACTTGACGACTTCGCCCTTGCGCTCGCGATCGGTGATCGCCGCGTCGAAGCCTTCATAGACCTCGCGGGACAGCAGATTCTTCAGCGTCTTTCGGTCGCCATCCGCGAAAGCCATGACGATCATCTCGTAGGCCATCTTGGCGCCGTTGACGAATTCCTTGGGATCGAAACCCTGATCCGCGTCGCTCAGCGCCCGCAACTGGGTGTTGAGCGTCGTTCCGGTCTTGGCGAAAGCGTCGATCATTTCGTAGCGGTTTGCTTCTTCGTCCGCATTCTCGCGGCGCGGCAGCTGCACGACCTTGCCCTTGTCGCCGTTTTCCGGCCCCTGGCTCATGTCGCGTGGCGAATACGGATCGAACGGCGGCCGCTCGCTCCCGGTCCGGCGGCCCAAGACGCTGCGCAGTTGCAGGAAAATGACCACCGCGGCGATCAGGAAAAAAAACGTGATGAAGTCAAAAGAGCCCATTTCCACCCGGAACCGCTGTTAGAATTTCTCGTGGCTATTCCATATAGTCCGCAAGGATAGATCATTCAAATGGCGATGTCGCACCCTTAGACGGGGATGTGACACCAGGTTTCATTTTCGGGCAGCATCGATGCGTTCATTTCTTATCCCCCTTGCCATCCTCGGGCTTCCGCTGGCCGAGATCGCCGGTTTCGTTGTCGTTGGCCGAGAGATCGGCCTCCTGATGACGTTGCTGCTGGTTCTTGCCAGTGCATTTGTCGGCGTTATCCTGCTGAGAGTCCAGGGATTTACCGTCATTCGGCGAATGCAGGACGCCACGCGCAACGGTAGCGACCCGGGCCGGGAGGTGCTTGGCGGCGCATTGTTGTTCGTCGCGGCGATCCTGCTGGTGGTGCCGGGCTTCGTCAGCGACGTGATCGGCCTCCTGCTGTTTCTGCCTTTCGTTCGAAATGCGGTTGCCGGTTTCCTGCGCAAGCGAATGACGATCGTGACCGCGGCATCCGGTGCCGGCTGGACACGGCCGCACGAATCGCGCCCCTCGCCGCGCGTCATCGATCTCGATGAGGGCGAATTCTCGCGAACGGACGACGAGGATCCGCCGCAGGTCGGCGATCGCCGCCAGCCCTAGCCAAGAGGCCACGGTGACAGAATGCGCGAACGGCACTCTATCGCCCATATTCCGGAGCATGCTTTCAGCTTTCCGCTTGGAGCAGAAACCCAGCGCCCGCTGGAAAGCGCCAGGCCCGCAGGGTTGTAAGCCCTAGGCCGAAATGCTAGATGGCCTCACCTATTTTTGTCGAGGAACCCTTATGACGACTGATACCGCATCCAACGGCAACGGCAGCGCGCAGCAGAGCCCGACGCTGAACATCCTCGCCCAGTATATCAAGGACCTTTCCTTCGAAAACCCGGGCGCGCCGCGTTCGCTGCAGGCCCGTGACAAGGCGCCGTCGATCAATATCAACGTCAACGTCAATGCCAACCCGCTCGCAGAGAACGATTTCGACGTCGTGCTCTCGCTGAACGCAGAAGCCAAGGACGGCGACCGCGTCCTGTTCAACGTCGAGCTCGCCTATGGCGGCGTCTTCCGCGTTGCCGGCTTCCCGCAGGAGCACATGCTGCCGCTGCTCTTCATCGAGTGCCCGCGCCTGCTGTTCCCGTTCGCCCGTCAGATCGTTGCCGACGCAACCCGCAACGGCGGCTTCCCGCCGCTGATGATCGACCCGATCGATTTCGCGCAGATGTTCGCTCAGCGCATGGCCGAAGAAAAGGTCCGCGCCCAGGTTTCGAACGAAACCGCAAACTGATCGAATTCCAGATTGCTGAAACGAAAAGCCCGGCCGATGTGCCGGGCTTTTTCGTATCTGCCTTAGTCCTGGGGGTCGTATTTTGCCCAGATCGCCTTGGCGCCGATCTTCGCGATCAACGCCGCGTGGGCGGCCAGGTCCGCCTCCGAGAGCCGGTTCGGCAAGGGACGCGGCCGCTGGCCGACAAGGATCGGCGCGTCGTCGAGTTCGATTGCCTGATCGGTCGATCTGCTGGACACAAGGCCGAGTGCTGCCTGACGGCCGCCGATCATCTCGATGTAGACTTCCGCCAGCAGTTCGGAGTCGAGAAGCGCGCCGTGCTTGGCGCGGTGCGAGTTGTCGATACCGTAGCGACGGCAAAGCGCGTCCAGCGAGTTCGGCCCCATCGGGTGTTTGCGGCGGGCAAGCGCCAGCGTGTCGGTCACGCGCTCGATGGCGATCGGCGGCATGCCCAGACGCGCAAACTCGGCGTTGATGAAGCCCATGTCGAAGGTGGCGTTGTGCGCGACCCAACGGGCGTCGCCGAAAAACTCGAGGATCTGGTCGACCACATCGGCAAATGGCGGCTTGTCCTTCAGGGACTCGTCGGTGATCCCGTGGATGGCGAGCGCATCCGGGTGAACCTTGCGGTTGCCGGGATTGATGAAGATGTGCAGCGTGCGGCCGGTCGGAAATTGGTTCTCGAGCTCGACACCGCCGATTT
This sequence comes from Ensifer sp. ENS08, assembly GCF_014852195.1. NCBI lineage: Bacteria > Pseudomonadati > Pseudomonadota > Alphaproteobacteria > Hyphomicrobiales > Rhizobiaceae > Ensifer > Ensifer sp. ENS08. Next base: position 367,139 of record NZ_JACVBF010000004.1, on the reverse strand, counting down.
CGATCACCCGGTCCTCGCGATTGTCGAGGCCTGTCGTTTCCGTATCGAAGATGATCTCACGCATCCGCGTCTCCGTTGCTGGCTGCGAGTTGGTCGACGACGGCCTTCACCTGGGCCCGGGTGACGTCGAAACTGTCGCTGGTATCGATGATGTAGTCGGCGCGTTTACGCTTTTCGCTGTCCGGCACCTGACGCGCAAGGATCATCGCAAGTTTTTCCTCGGTCATTCCTGGGCGCTTCAGCGCCCTTTGGCGCTGAAGCTCGACCGAACAGGTCACGACGACGACGCGATCGACCCGCTTGTCCGCACCCGTTTCAAACAGGAGAGGAATGTCGAGGACGACGAAGGGCGCGCTGGCGGCCTGGTTTTCCGCGAGGAACTCCTGCTCCTTGCCGCGCACCAGCGGATGGACGATCGCCTCAAGCTCGCGCAGCCGTTCCGGCGCCTGCATAAGCTGGCGCGAGAGCTCGGCGCGATCGACTTTTCCATCTCTCGTGCTTCCGGGAAACGCCGCTTCCACCGGCGCCACCGCCTCGCCGCTATAGAGCTGATGCACGACCTCGTCGGCATCGTTCACCGGGACGCCGAAGTCGCGAAACATCTGGGCGGTCGTCGACTTGCCCATGGCAATTGATCCGGTGAGCCCAAGGATAATCATCAGTGCCTGTCCATGTCGTCGATAATCAATTGTCGAAGGTCGGCGTCCACCATCGGCCGACAGCCGAACCAGAGTTCGAAGCCGGGCACCGCCTGGTGCAGAAGCATGCCCAAACCGTCGACGATCGCAAGGCCCTGCACCTCTGCCTGCGCCAGGATCGGCGTCTTCAACGGAACATAGACAATATCCGTGACGACTGCGCTCGAAGCCATAACGCCGAAGTCGATCGCCGGTGCTTCGCTGCCGTCCATGCCGAGCGAGGTGGTATTGATGAACAGGCCTGCGCCGGTCATCACGTCCTTGAGTGCGCCCATCGGATGGGCTTCCACCGCCGGACCGAACCGGTCGGCAAGTTCCTGCGCCCGTTCGACGGTGCGATTGACGACATGGATCGTCTTGATGCCGCGATCACGAACAGCCTGGATGATCGCCCGGCTGGCACCGCCGGCGCCGAGAATGACTGCCGTCGACGTCCGGTCCCAGCCGGCCGCCCGCTCGTCGAGGTTGGCAACGAAGCCGCGGCCGTCGGTATTGGTGGCATGCACCTTTCCGTCCTGAACCCAGAGCGTGTTGGCGGCGCCGAGTTCCTGGCTGAGCTCATCCGGCTGATCCACCAGCCGACAGGCCACTTCCTTGTGCGGGATGGTCACATTGCCGCCGCAGAAACCGGATGTCCCGTCCTTGAGGCTGGCAATGAAGGCGGCGAATTCTTCCGGCTTGACCTCGTGCGCTCGATAGCTGCCGGGCAGACCGAGCTGTTTCAGCCAATAGCCATGGATCAACGGCGACCGGGAATGCTTGATCGGATAGCCGGTGACGAAGGCGTGGTTAACAAATGTTTCACGTGAATCACGCATCGATCGTTCCCAGTTCACGGAGTTTGGCAAGCAGCGGCAGCATCGGGAGACCGAGGATGGTGAAGTAGTCGCCCTCGATCTTTTCGAAGAGCTGGATGCCCTCGCCTTCCAGCTGGTAGGCGCCGACGCTCGAAAGCGCCTTTTCGCCGACACGCTCTAGATGACGCTCGACGAAATCTGCCGTCAGCGGGCGCACGGTCATGTGGGCAGAAGACACATGGCGCCAGATGACGTCTTCGCCACGCAAAAGGACGACGGCACTGTTCAGGCGGTGCGTCTGGCCGGAGAGCGAAAGCAGATGTGCGGCGGCTTCCGCCATGGTCTTCGGCTTGTGGTAGACCCGCGACCCCAATGACATTGTCTGATCGGAACCGATCACCAGCGCGTCTGCGAAATACCTGGCGACATCGCGTGCCTTTGCTTCCGCCAGTTCGAGCGCAACCGTTTCGGGCGCAGCGCCCTTATCCTCAAGCGGCTTTTCCAGCGCGCGCTCGTCGATCTCGGCTGCCTTCGCTTCAAAGACCAGGCCGGCATTCTCCAGGAGCGCCCGGCGAAACGGGCTGGCCGAAGCCAGGACGAGCGAAGATGTCATCATTCAAGTTCCCGAATTGTTCGAATCCGCTCTAACGCAGACGTGGACGCAGGGCAACGATTGCCGCTGCCGTTTCCTCTATCGAACGGCGGGTGACATCGATGACGGGCCAATTGTTGCGCGCACAGAGCGACCGGGCATATTTCAGTTCCTCGGTGATCGAGGCCTTGTCGGTGTACTCATCGCCGTGAAAGCCTTGCGTCGTTCCGAGCACCCGGTGCTGGCGCACTTGCGAGATACGGTCGGCCGTCGCGATCAACCCGACGACGAGCGGCTTCGTCGCTTCCATCAATCTTTCAGGCAACGGTACGCCGGGGACGATCGGGATGTTCGCTGTCTTGATGCCGCGGTTGGCGAGATAGATGCTGGTCGGCGTCTTCGACGTCCGGCTGATGCCAATGAGGACGACATCCGCGTCGTCGAAATCGGCCGGCAGCTGACCGTCGTCATGGTCCATGGTGAAATTGAGCGCGTCGATGCGCGCGAAATATTCCGCATCCATCACATGCTGAGCACCGGATCTCCGCCGCGACGGGGATCCCAGATAGGACTGAAAGAGGTCGATGATGGGATCCAGCACGGAGACGCAAGGGACGCCCATCTCGCGGCAACGGCGATCGATGATATCGGCGAGTTCGCGGTCGACGATTGTATAGAGAACGATGCCCGGTGCGCCGTCGATCGCGTCGAGAACCTGCAGCAGCTGTTTGCGGTTCCGGATCAGCGGATAGACGTGCTCGAGCGCATGCGAGCTTTGAAATTGGGCCGCGGCGGCGCGCCCGGCAGCAATCAGAGTCTCGCCCGTTGAGTCCGAAATCAGGTGAAGGTGGAAGTAGTTTTTCTTGTTCTCCACGCAATTCTCCTGGTGCTGTTGATAAGCCGGGATGAAACACAGCTAACGACGGGGCCTGGATCCAGGCAAGTGGAAAACAGCCGAGTTATTCACAATTGGGGCTGCGGCGGACATTGTTTCGCGGCGGATGTGGACAAGACTCACGGCGCGGACAAAGTGTCACGCATATCAACTGCTTTTCCACAGGCGCGTCAAAAATCGAAAGCGACTTAAAGAACTGATTCAAAATGCCTTTCTGAGATTGACCACGTTGTTTTTCCAGAGATCGGACTCATTCTCCCTTAGCCGGGCGTCGTGACCGCCGGTCGTGGACAAGTCAGTGCGTTGTTTTAATCCTTGATACCCACCGACTCTAAGAAATAGAAACCTTCTAAATATCTTTGATTTTAAATTGGGAGAGACGATCCGTGACCGAAACACGCAGAAAGGTTCTGGAGGTTTTGGCAGGGAAGACGGTGTCACCTCCTCCGATCTGGCTCATGCGCCAGGCGGGACGCTACCTGCCCGAGTACAGGACAACGCGCGCCGTAGCCGGAAGCTTCCTCGATCTTTGCTACACGCCCGATCTCGCAGTCGAGGTCACGTTGCAGCCGATCCGTCGCTACGCTTTCGATGCCGCCATTCTCTTCTCCGACATCCTGGTCATTCCCGATGCGCTGAAACGCAACGTGCGCTTCGAGGAAGGCCATGGGCCACGAATGGACCCGATCGATGCTGATGGTATCCGTCTCCTGAAGCCTGAGGGCATCTCTGAACACCTCCAGCCGGTCTTTGAGACGGTTTCGCGGTTGCGCGCAGAGCTTCCCTCGGAAACGACGCTGCTCGGCTTCTGTGGCGCTCCCTGGACGGTTGCGACCTATATGATCGCCGGCCAGGGGACGCCGGACCAGGCCCCTGCCCGTCTCTTCGCGTATCGCAATCCCGAGGCCTTCGATCATCTGCTCGCCTTTCTGGCGGATGTATCGGCTGAATATCTCGTGCGACAGATCGATGCCGGCGCCGATGCCGTGCAGATCTTCGATTCCTGGGCAGGTGTTCTCGGTGAGGAGGAATTCGCCCGCTACGCCGTCAAGCCGGTGCAGCGGATCATCGCCTCCGTTCGGGCGCAGCGGCCGCAGGCAAGGATCATCGCCTTTGCGAAGGGCGCGGGGCAGCTGTTGAACGGATATCGGCAGGCGACCGGTGCTGACGCGATCGGTCTCGACTGGACCGTTCCGCTTTCCTTTGCGAAGGATCTGCAGAAGGAAGGGCCGATACAGGGCAATCTCGATCCGATGCGGGTCGTTGCCGGCGGCGTGGCGCTTGAGGAAGGCATTGACCGCATTCTCGACGCACTCGGTCACGGTCCGCTGATCTTCAATCTCGGCCATGGCATAACGCCGCAGGCCGATCCCGATCATGTCTCGGCGCTGGTTGCCCGGGTTCGTGGAGCGCGGTGATGGCGGAGAAGCAGACCGACCGGGCGCCGGGCAACAGGGCGCGGCTCAGGGCAGCGATCGCGCTTGGTGCGTTCGTGGCGCTTCTCGTCGGTCTGTTCGTCTGGCGCCCGGATGATCTCTATCTCTGGATCAAGGCGCTGCATGTTATCGCCGTGATGTCGTGGATGGCGGCGTTGCTCTACATGCCCAGGCTGTTCATCTACCACACGGATGCGGAGCCCGGCTCCGCCCAGTCGGAAACCTTCAAGATGATGGAGTTGCGGCTCCTGAAGGTCATCATGAACCCGGCCATGATGATTTCCTGGGTGCTCGGGCTTTATCTGGCCTGGAGCGTTTATGGCTTCCAGGGTGGCTGGCTGCATGCCAAGCTTCTGTTCGTGGTGCTGCTGACCGGTGTCCACATGCGTTTCAGCCGTGCTGTGCGCGCCTTTCAGCGCGACGAGAACAGGCACGATGCGCGCTATTGGCGGTTGATGAACGAGGCGCCTACCCTCTTGATGATCCTCATCGTCATCATGGTCGTCGTGAAGCCATTCTGAATTTAATCGATTTGCGGCCTGTCATAGGCGTTTCTAATTTGCGACAGCCCCTTGCAGGGTTTCACGTGAATCGCTATTTTCTGCCATCTCCTCTTCATGGCTTGTGACAAAGACAAGAGCCTGCCCCTTCCTGCTGCAGCTCCCTAACGAATACTCGCCATCTCCCCACTACCCATACCAAACATGGATCCTTCATGGCTGAAATGAAGCTACAAGAACTCAAGAACAAGACGCCGACCGATCTGCTCGCTTTCGCCGAGGAGCTCGAGGTGGAGAACGCCAGCACGATGCGCAAGCAGGAGCTGATGTTCGCAATCCTCAAGATGCTCGCGGCCCAGGATATCGAGATTATCGGTGAAGGCGTCGTTGAAGTGCTCCAGGACGGCTTCGGCTTTCTGCGCTCGGCGAATGCAAACTACCTCCCCGGTCCGGACGATATCTACATCTCGCCCTCCCAGATCCGCCGCTTCTCGCTGAAGACCGGCGACACGGTCGAGGGTCCGATCCGCGGACCGAAGGAAGGCGAGCGCTACTTCGCCCTCCTCAAGGTCAACACCATCAACTTCGATGATCCGGAAAAGATCCGTCACAAGGTTCACTTCGACAACCTGACGCCGCTTTACCCGAACGAGCGCTTCAAGATGGAACTCGACGTTCCGACCTCGAAGGATCTGTCGGCCCGGGTCATCGACCTGGTTGCGCCGCTCGGCAAAGGCCAGCGCGGCCTCATCGTCGCTCCGCCGCGCACCGGTAAGACTGTTCTCCTGCAGAACATCGCCCATTCGATCACCGCGAACCATCCGGAATGCTACCTGATCGTTCTCCTGATCGACGAACGTCCCGAAGAAGTGACGGACATGCAGCGCTCGGTGAAGGGCGAAGTCGTGTCCTCGACCTTCGATGAGCCGGCGACCCGCCACGTACAGGTCGCCGAGATGGTGATCGAAAAGGCCAAGCGCCTCGTGGAACACGGCCGTGACGTCGTTATCCTGCTTGACTCGATCACCCGCCTCGGCCGCGCCTACAACACCGTTGTTCCGTCATCGGGCAAGGTCTTGACCGGTGGTGTCGACGCCAATGCTCTGCAGCGCCCGAAGCGCTTCTTCGGTGCCGCCCGTAACATCGAAGAAGGCGGCTCGTTGACGATCATCGCGACGGCGCTGATCGACACCGGCAGCCGCATGGACGAAGTGATCTTCGAAGAGTTCAAGGGCACAGGCAACTCGGAAATCGTGCTCGACCGCAAGGTCGCCGACAAGCGCATCTTCCCGGCGATGGACATTCTCAAGTCCGGTACGCGTAAGGAAGACCTGCTCGTTCCGCGCCAGGATCTGCAAAAGATCTTCGTGCTGCGCCGTATTCTGGCGCCGATGGGCACGACCGACGCAATCGAGTTCCTCATCGACAAGCTCAAGCAGACGAAGAACAACGGCGATTTCTTCGACTCGATGAACACCTAAGACGCGTTCATCATCCGACTTCGGGACCGGTCGACCACGCGTCGGCCGGTTTTCTCGTTTCAAAACCTTAGCCGGATTCTCCGGTCATTCGATTCGGTTTCGCAACAATCTCCGACTAGGCCCGCAATCAGACAGACACCGTTTCTGCTGATTCACGTGAAACACCTACCCACCGTGAAATACGAGGATGCGGCGAGGCCTTGAAATTTCGGCATTCTTTCGGCATAAGCACGCCGACCCATTGAGATAGCGTTTGCCCCGCGTGAGCGCGCTCCGCGAAGCGGAACGATCCGGTCCGGAACTTCGACGATCCCCATTGCATCGACCATCGACGCGCCCTGCGTGTCCGCGGTCTTTTCAGGTGAGCCCATGACAGCGACGCACACGATTTATGCGCTTTCCAGCGGATCTCTGCCCGCCGGCGTCGCAGTCGTGCGTATCAGCGGCGGGCGCACCGAAGCGGTGTTGCAGGCGTTGTGTGGTGGTGTGCCAACACCTCGGTCGGCGACATTGAGATCGATTCGGTCCCGTAACGGCGATGTCATCGACAGCGGCCTTGTTCTCTATTTTCGCGGACCTGCCTCCTTTACAGGAGAAGACTGCGCCGAGCTTCAGATCCATGGTGGTCGGGCGGCAGTAAACGCCTTGCTTGAGGAACTCTCGAAGCTCGAGGGTTTGCGCCATGCGGAAGCCGGTGAGTTTTCGCGCCGCGCCTTCCAGAACGGCAAGCTTGACCTGGTCGAGGTGGAGGGTCTCGCCGACCTGATTGCTGCGGAAACCGAGATGCAGCGCCGGCTCGCTATCGAACACTCCGGCGGTGGACAATCAAAGATCTATGCCGGCTGGGCGAAGCGCTTGACCCATGCGCGGGCGATGATCGAGGCCGAGCTCGATTTTGCCGATGAAGACGATGTGCCGGGCTCGGTCAGCGAGCGCATCTGGCAGGATATGTCCATGCTGTCGCAAGAGATAGCAGCACATATTGCCGATGCGCCGATCGCGGAGATCATCCGCGACGGCCTGAAGATCGTCATCGCCGGTGCGCCGAACGCCGGCAAGTCGAGTTTGCTCAATGCACTGGCCCAGCGTGACATTGCAATCGTCACCGAGATTGCCGGTACGACCCGCGACGTTCTTTCCGTGGACCTTTCCTTAGCCGGATTCTCCGTTAAGCTCTACGATACGGCGGGGCTGCGGGAAACCGACGAGAAAGTAGAACAAGAAGGTATTCGTCGCGCACGAGAAATTATCGAGCGAGCGGATCTGATCTTGCTACTGGCCGAAACGCCCGATGGTTTTGATATCGCGTCCGACCTCGCATCCGACGCGACGCCCGTGCTACGTGTCGGAACCAAAATTGATCGCGGCAGTGATCTTTGGTGCGAAGGTTCCGCGGATGTGTTGGTCTCGACGAAAAGCGGCGAAGGCATGGAGGGTCTGCTGGACGCGATCGCGGCGCATCTGCCGGATCTCAGTGGGCGGACCTCGCTGTCGCTGCCTTCGCGGCGGCGCCATGTCGATAGTCTCCGGCAGGCGCAGCGGTCGATCGACGACAGCTTGGCAAGGCAGGACTTGGGGCTGGATATACGCGCGGAACTGTTGCGCCTTGCTGGTGACGCAATTGGACGGATAACCGGCCGCGTGGATGTTGAGAACCTTCTCGATGTGATATTTTCTGAATTCTGTATCGGGAAATAACCAGTAGGCCAGAGTAATACAACGTGTGCGAGTCCTTCGTCGTGTTTCACGTGAAACGATTCGTGCCGGGTCAACCCCGGAGAAGAGGCAATGATGCAATTTGACGTAATCGTCATTGGCGGTGGCCATGCCGGCTGCGAAGCCGCGGCTGCGGCTGCGCGTCTGGGCGCCAACACCGCGTTGATCACGCACAAGGCATCCACGATCGGCGTTATGTCCTGCAACCCGGCGATCGGCGGCTTGGGAAAAGGACATCTGGTCCGCGAGATCGACGCGATGGACGGCTTGATGGGGCGCGTCGCTGATGCCGGCGGTATTCAGTTTCGTTTGCTCAACCGCCGTAAGGGTCCGGCGGTGCGCGGACCGCGTACGCAAGCCGATCGCCGCCTTTATCGCGAAGCCATGCAGCGGGAGATCGCTGCCATCGAGAATCTGACCGTTATCGAGGGCGACGCCTTCGACCTTCTGGAAGAGCAAGGCCGCATCCACGGTGTCGTCATGAAGGACGGCCGCAGCTTTCAAGCGAACTCCGTTGTTCTGACGACGGGCACGTTCTTGAAGGGTCTCATCCATATTGGCGATCAGAAGATACCGGCCGGTCGCGTCGGTGAGGAACCGTCCGTCGGGCTCTCGGGAACGTTGCTGCGTTTTGGGTTGCGGCTCGGCCGCCTGAAGACCGGAACGCCCGCCCGCCTGGATGGACGCACCATCGACTGGGCGCGTGTTGGCCGGCAAGGTCCAGACGAAGATCCTGTGCCCTTCTCGTTCATGACCGACGGGATCGTGAATCGCCAGATCGATTGCGGTGTGACGCGGACGACGGAAGAGACGCACAAGATTATTACCGACAATATCGGCAAGTCGGCGATGTACTCGGGACAGATCGAGGGTGTCGGACCGCGCTATTGTCCGTCCATCGAGGACAAGATCGTACGATTCGGCGAGCGTGATGGTCACCAGATCTTCCTGGAACCGGAGGGTCTCGACGACGATACGATCTACCCGAACGGCATTTCGACGTCGCTGCCGGCTGACATCCAGGAAGCCTTTATCAAGACGATCCCAGGATTGGAGAATGTCGCGATACTGCAGCCTGGTTATGCCATCGAGTACGATCACGTCGACCCGCGTGAACTGAACGCGACCCTTGCCGTCCGCAAGATGCCAGGGCTTTTCCTCGCCGGGCAAATCAACGGTACCACCGGCTATGAGGAAGCCGGGGCGCAAGGTCTTGTTGCCGGCTTGAACGCCGCTTTGGCCGCGACCAACCGTCCCGAAATCGTGTTCAGCCGAACGCAGTCCTATATTGGTGTCATGATCGACGACCTGACGTCGCGTGGAATCACCGAGCCCTATCGCATGTTCACCTCCCGCGCGGAGTATCGATTGTCGCTGCGGGCCGACAATGCCGATGCGCGCCTGACACCGCTTGCAATGGAGGTCGGCTGCATCTCGGCTGCGCGGCGCGAACGCTTTGTCGATTGGCGCGCGCGTTTCGACGAAGGGCGTGCCCTGTTGAAAAGCCTCTCGGTAACCCCGGCTGAAGGTAACCGTCATGGCCTTAAGCTCAACCAGGATGGCCAACGGCGCACTGCTTTCGAGATCCTGTCCTATCCCGATCAGTCGATTGCCGGCTTGCAGCCCATCTGGCCCGAGCTGTTGTCGATTGGTCCGCGCGTCGTTGAGGCGCTTGAGATCGATGCGGTCTATGCGGTCTATATGGATCGGCAGGCAGCGGATATCGCCGGCATTCAGCGCGAGGAAAATCTTGCCATACCCGATGGCTTCGACTTCGATATGCTCTCGGGCCTCTCCAACGAGTTGAAGCAGAAGCTGAAGCAGCAGGCGCCCCGCAATCTGGCTCACGTGATGAAGGTCGACGGTATGACGCCGGCAGCAGCATCGCTGATCCTGGCGTGGGTGAAGCGACAGAACCGAACCGTAGAGCGTGTAGAAAAGGCCGGCGTACAATGAAGGCGAGTCCAATCGATGTGTTGAACGGACTGCGTGTTTCACGTGAAACGAATGAACGGCTGGAGCATTTTGCCAAGCTCTTTCAGAAGTGGGCGAAGTCGATCAATCTCGTTGCGCCGTCCACTATCGAGGATCTTTGGCGTCGGCACATTGTCGATAGCTTGCAGCTCGCGCAGTTGTCGCCCGGTCCGAAGACCTGGGTCGATCTCGGCAGCGGTGGCGGCTTTCCAGGTGTCATCACGGCGATCTATCTCGCCGAACTTGGCGACGGTTGGGTCCATCTCGTTGAAAGCAACAACAAGAAGGCTGCCTTTCTGCGTGTAGCTCTGGCCGAAACGGGTGCGCGCGGCTCGGTTCACCCGGTTCGAATCGAAGAAGCAGGCGCATTGATTCCCCGCGCGGACGCGGTTTCGGCGCGCGCGCTCGCGGATTTGACCTTGCTGCTCGACTATTCTGCGCCATGGATGACGGCGAAGGAGCAGAAAGCGGTCGCCTACTTCCACAAAGGGCGGGATTACCAGCGCGAAATCGACAAAGCCGTTGGCCGCTATCAGTTTGATCTGGTAAAACATCCAAGCGTGGTCGAGCCGGATTCTGTCGTGCTCGAGATCGCAAATCTGGCGCGCAGGGCCCAGTGATCGCGAGCGGAAACATGTTTGGTGGCAAAAACCGGATCATCACAATCGCAAATCAGAAAGGCGGCGTCGGCAAAACCACGACCGCCATCAATTTGGCGACCGCATTGGCGGCTATCGGCGAACACGTTCTGATCGTTGATCTGGACCCGCAAGGCAACGCCAGCACCGGGCTCGGCATTCAACGCCGCGATCGGAACCTGTCATCCTATGAGCTGATGATGGGATCGTACGGGATCGGCGAGATCGCTCAGCAGACAGCCGTTCCGAATCTCTCGATCATTCCATCGACCATGGACCTTCTCGGCGTCGAGATGGAAATTTCGCAGGAACCGGATCGTGTCTTCCGCTTACGCAAGGCCTTGGTTAGCCCCGCCGCGATGGAATATTCCTACGTGCTCGTCGATTGCCCACCATCGTTCAACTTGCTGACGATGAACGCGATGGCGGCCGCCCATTCGGTACTTGTCCCTCTTCAGTGCGAGTTCTTCGCGCTCGAGGGTCTGAGCCAGCTGCTGGAGACTGTGGATCAGATTCGCCGAACCGTGAATCCGAGCTTGGATATCCAGGGCATCGTGCTGACCATGTTCGATTCGCGCAACAACCTGGCACAGCAGGTTGTTAGCGATGTGCGGACGCATCTCGGCGACAAGGTCTACCACACCCTGATCCCGCGCAATGTTCGCGTCTCGGAAGCGCCTTCCTATGGCAAGCCGGCCATTCTTTATGATCTGAAGTGCGCTGGCAGTCAGGCCTATCTGCAACTGGCCTCCGAAGTCATTCAACGCGAGCGGCAGCGCAAGGCGGCATAATCATTTCGGTAGCGTAATTTAACTCGGGTGACGATATGAACGACGATAGCTCGAAGAGGCGGCTTGGTCGCGGACTGGCCGCGTTGATCGGCGAGATGGATCAGCCGTTGCAAACAGGGGCAGCTGCCCCTGCCCCGGTCAATCCGGATCGGCGCGTGCCGATCGAGTTCGTATCGCGCAACCCGCGCAACCCGCGTCGTCAGTTCGACGAAGCCGAACTCCAGGATCTCGCCAATTCGATCCGTCAGCATGGTATTGTCCAGCCTGTCGTTGCTCGCACCATCGGCGTCGATCGCTACGAGATCATCGCCGGCGAGCGCCGCTGGCGTGCCGCACAACTGGCCGGGTTCACCGAAATCCCGGTTATCATTCGCGACGTTGACGATCGCACGGCGCTTGAAATCGCTATCGTCGAAAACGTCCAGCGCTCGGATCTCAATCCGCTCGACGAAGCGCTTGGCTACGAGCAGTTGATCGCCGAGCACGGCTATACGCAGAACGATCTCGGCGAGATCATCGGCAAGAGCCGAAGCCATGTCGCCAATAGCCTGCGTCTTTTGAAACTGCCGGAACCTGTTCGGGACATGTTGTCGGAAGGCGCGCTTTCGGCTGGACATGCCCGTGCACTCATTCCGACCTCGGATCCGGCTACCCTCGCCCGGACGATCATTGCCAAGGGGCTCTCGGTGCGTGACGCCGAGCGCATCGCGCAGAACGATATTCGCGCGCAGAACGATCCGAATTACGGCAAGACCGTCCGTCGCGACGAGAAGGATGCCGATACGCTAGCGCTCGAGCGCACGTTGTCGGATAGCCTCGGGCTTGAGGTTACCGTGAACCACAAGGCGTCCGGTGGTCATTTGCGCATCGCCTACAAGACGCTGGATCAACTGGAAGAAATCTGCCGGCTGCTCGAACGGCGATAAGCCACTCCTGCGAATTTTTGCTTTGGCGTATTGATGGCGCGTCGCTCCAACGAGCGGCGCGCCTAATTATTTGATATAATGAGATCTTTTGGCGTCCAGTTGAATTTCGGACGGCGAGGTCCACCCATCTCCCTCATGCAGCCTGAAGACCTGTTGGCGAAATTCGAACACTAGGCTGCGGCAACGGGACCGGGTCGACAGAGGCAGGTCAGCGTCGCGCCGATTGCACCGCGATCGCCATCAGGTTCTGCAGCACCAGGCTTTCCTCCAGGCTCGCACGGCTGCGGCTCTGAAAGATAGTCGTCTGCAGGCGATTGAGCTCGCGGCGGATGGCCGGGCTCGACCAATGCTTCAAGGCTGCCTCGACGATCGGCTTGCGGCGAAAGTGCAGCCCACGCCCCAGCGTGGCGATCACTTGCCCCGCCTGCTGGCGGCTTGCATCCATCTCGGCGCGCATCACATCGAGCTGCTGAAACTGGCGCAGGCACGCCTGCAGCACCAGAAAGGCCGGCGTCTTGGATGTAGTGATCTTCTGCATCGCATGCAGCAATCCATCGAGGTCGCCCTTCAGCACGGCATCGACGGCATCGTCGACGGAGATGGCGCTGGCATCCCCAACGATATCGAGCACGTCTTCTTCGTCCACCGTGGACTTGCCACGGCAGTAGAGCGCAAGCTTGCGCAGCTCGTTACGTGAGGCCAGGCGGTCGCCACCGAGCGCCTCCAGCAATCGTTGCCGTGCTGCGGTGCTGATGCCCAGCTTCTCGTCGCCGAGTTCCTTGTCGATCAGCGCTTGCAGGCTGCGCGCGTCGTCACTGTAGCAGGCGATACAGGCGACCGAACGCGCGCTCTCGCCGATCTTTCGAAGTGCGGACCCCTTCTTGAGGTCGCCGGCTTCGACGATCACATAGCTTTCGGTCGGTGGCTCGGACGAAAGGATCTGCAACGCATCGACCAGCGGCTTTTCATTGGCTGCGCCACGGACCCAGACGAGCTTTTCTCCACCGAAGAGGCCGATCGAGTTTACTTCATCGAGCAGCCGCCCGGGCGATTGCGTCAGTTCACTGACATCGAGCTTCAACAGGGAAAACGGATCGTCGAGCGGCACGCCGCAACGGGCGGCGATTGCAGAGGCACGCTCGGAGACGAGCCCGCGGTCGGGCCCGTAGAGGATGAAAAGCCGGTAGACTCCGGCTGACTTCTGGAGAAAGGAGTCGAATTCGTGCGACTTGACCTCGCTCATGCCGACACCCGTTAGCGGCTGAGAGCCGCGGCGATGTCGGCCCGGATCAACTCGGCGAGTTCCTTGGCTGCGCGGTTTTCACCGTCACGAACGGCGCGCACCTTGGCAAATTCCTGGACCGGGAAGTCAACGAGAGCAACGGCCGTGCGGTTGCCGGACTTGATGGTCTCGCCCGTACCGATCTTCGTCAGATTGTAGTCCGCCTTGACGACGATACGGCCGGCGCCGGCGCGGTCCTTGGCCTGATCGTAGAGCACGCCCATCGACCGGTGGGTGACGGTGAGCGCCAGGTGATACTGCGGATTCACGGGCTCGCCCTGACCACCTGCGGCCAGGAAGATCAGCGCGTTACGCACTTCCTGCTCGACACGGTCGGTGGCTTCGGAAATCTCGATCGCCGCCAGTGCCGTCGAGGTGCCGACCGGGTCGGAATAGAGCGGCCGGACCTGGCAGCCGGCGAGCGCGGTCAACATGAGCGCGCCAGCCAGAACCGGAATCGACCGGATACGGAAACCAGCTCTATCAGACAACGACATTGACGATCCTCTGGGGCACGACGATGATTTTCTTGGGGCTGCTGCCGTTGAGCGCGGACTTGACGGCATCGAGCGCCAGGACGGCGCTTTCGATCGCACTCTGATCCGCATCGCGAGCGATTGTCAAATCGGCGCGCTTCTTGCCATTGATCTGCACCGGCATGGTGATTTCGTTCTCGACGACCAGAGCGGGGTTGAACGCCGGCCAGCCGCGTTCCGCAATCAGGCCCTCGCCCCCGACCTCGCGCCAGCATTCCTCGGCGAGGTGCGGCATCATCGGTGCGATGAGGTTGATCAGGATCGTCGTCGCATCCTTCACAGCCCCCGCCAGGGCCGCGTCGGCCTTGCCGGCTGCTACCTGGGTCAGCGGTGCGGCAAGCGTGTTCACGAGCTCGTAGATGCGCGCCACGGCCTTGTTGAAGGCAAGCTTGTCGTAGTCGGCCTCGACCGCGCGCAGCGTCTTGTGCGCGGCTTGCGAAACAGCGAGAGCCTCGCCTTCGAGCGCCGGGGCGGCCTCGATTGCCCGCAGCTTCTCGGCCGCTTCGCTGATCAGACGCCACACGCGCTGCAAGAAGCGATGCGATCCTTCGACACCGGCTTCCGACCAGATCACGTCACGATCCGGCGGCGAATCGGAGAGAACGAAGAAGCGGGCGGTATCAGCGCCATAGGAAGCGATGATGTCGTCGGGATCGACGACGTTCTTCTTCGACTTCGACATCTTCTCGATCGAGCCGATGGTGACTTCCTCACCGGTTTCGATCAGCGTCGCGCTACGGCGTCCATCGATCTCCTCGATGCGGATCTCGGCCGGCGTCACCCATTCGCGCTGGGCGCCTTCGCCGCGGCTATAGGTTTCATGCACGACCATGCCCTGCGTGAACAGGCCCTTGAACGGCTCGTCGACGGCAACATGGCCGGTGGCCTTCATCGCGCGGGTGAAGAAGCGCGAATAGAGCAGATGCAGGATGGCGTGCTCGATACCGCCGATGTACTGATCGACCGGCAGCCAGTGGTTGGCGACCTTGGGGTCGGTCGGATTGTCTTCCCAGGGTGCGGTGAAGCGCGTGAAATACCAGGACGAATCGACGAAGGTGTCCATCGTGTCGGTCTCGCGACGGGCGTCCTTGCCGCAGTGCGGGCAGGCGACGTGGCGCCAGGTGGCGTGACGGTCGAGCGGATTGCCCGGCTTGTCGAAGGTAACGTCCGGTGGCAGCACGACCGGCAGGTCGGCTTTCGGAACTGGTACGACGCCGCAGTCCTCGCAATGGATGACCGGGATCGGGCAGCCCCAGTAGCGCTGGCGCGAGATGCCCCAGTCGCGCAGGCGGAAATTGACCTTGCGCTCGGCACGCGGCGCACCGTCGAGCATTTCCTTCTCGAGCTTCGAAGCAACGGTCTCGAAAGCGTCTTCCGTCGACAGGCCGTCGAGGAAGCGCGAGTTGATCATCACGCCGTCGCCGATATAGGCCTCGTCACCAATGGCGAAGGTCGCGGCATCGCCGTCCCTCGGCATGACGACGGGAACGACCGGCAGGTCATATTTGCGCGCGAAATCGAGGTCGCGCTGGTCGCCGGAGGGGCAGCCGAAGATGGCGCCCGTGCCGTAGTCCATCAGGACGAAATTGGCGACATAAACCGGCAGCTCCCAGCTCGGATCGAGCGGATGCTTGGCACGGATACCGGTGTCGATACCCTTCTTCTCTGCCGTTTCCAGCGCGGCAAGGGAGGTGCCGGCGCGGCGGCATTCCTCGCAGAATGCATCGACCTCAGGGTTGCTGGCCGCCACCTGCCTTGCCAGCGGGTGATCGGCGGCGATCGCCAGGAAGGAGGCGCCGAAGAGCGTGTCCGGACGGGTGGTGTAGACGGTGAGCTCGGTTGCGTCGCCGGCGGTGCCTTCGACGATTTCCCAACGCAGCGACAGGCCCTCGGAGCGGCCGATCCAGTTCTTCTGCATCAGGCGCACCTTCTCGGGCCACTGATCCAGCGTATCGAGCGCGTCGAGCAGTTCCTGGCTGAAGTCGGTGATGCGGAAGAACCATTGGGTCAGTTCGCGCTGTTCGACCAGCGCGCCGGAGCGCCAGCCACGGCCGTCGATCACCTGCTCGTTGGCGAGCACGGTGTTGTCGACCGGGTCCCAGTTGACCTTGGACTGCTTGCGGTAGACGAGGCCCTTTTCCAGGAAGTCCAGGAACAGGTACTGCTGGCGCTGGTAATAGGCGGGGTCACAGGTGGCGAACTCGCGGTTCCAGTCGAGCGACAGGCCCATAACCTTCAGCTGCGCCTTCATCGAGGCGATGTTCTGGTAGGTCCAGCTGGCCGGGTGCACGCCACGCTCCATTGCGGCGTTTTCGGCCGGCATCCCGAAGGCGTCCCAACCCATCGGATGCAGCACGTTGAAGCCGCGGGCGCGCTTGTAGCGCGCTACCACGTCACCCATGGTGTAGTTGCGCACGTGGCCCATGTGGATGCGGCCCGAGGGATAGGGGAACATCTCGAGCACATAGTACTTTTCGCGCGGATCGTCGTTCTCGGTCTGGAAGACCTCGTTCTTGTCCCATTCCTGCTGCCAACGGGGCTCGGCATCACGCGGATTGTATCGTTCGCTAGACATGTCTTTTCGATGTTCCGGAAGTTCTGCGGCGCATAGTGGCGCCTCATGATAGTTGGGGTGACCTTCACCACGAAACCGCCTGACGGTCAAGTTTTTGAAGGGTTTGCCGCGACACTTTGGCGGATTTGAGCCGGTCCATGGCGGAGCGGCCTTGGCAATCGGCTCAACTTTGCCTAAGCCGCTCGGTCAGTGGTTTGGAAATCCCGTGTCGGAGAGCAGGTCCATGGAAGTTCAAGAGCGGTTGCAGGATGTCGTGAGCCGGATTCAGGCAGCGGAGAAGTCTGCCGGTCGCGCCAAGGGTGCCGTCACGCTGGTCGCTGTTTCCAAGACCTTCGACGCCGACGCCATCCGCCCGGTGATTGCCGCCGGGCAGCGGGTCTTCGGCGAGAACCGCGTGCAGGAAGCGCAGGGCAAGTGGCCGGAGCTGAAGGCCGAGACATCCGGTCTCGA
The DNA here is from genome assembly GCF_014852195.1 of Ensifer sp. ENS08. Lineage (NCBI taxonomy): Bacteria > Pseudomonadati > Pseudomonadota > Alphaproteobacteria > Hyphomicrobiales > Rhizobiaceae > Ensifer > Ensifer sp. ENS08. The sequence goes on along the minus strand of NZ_JACVBF010000004.1, from coordinate 349,852 downwards.
ACTGCACCTGATCGGCCCGCTGCAGTCGAACAAGGCGGCAGAAGCCGTCGCGCTGTTCGATGTCATCGAGACGGTCGATCGCGAAAAAATCGCCCGCGCGCTTGCGGCCGAAATGCAGAGGCAGGGCCGGGCGCTTAGGCTCTACGTCCAGGTCAACACCGGGCTGGAGCCGCAGAAGGCCGGCATCGCGCCGGAGGAGACCGTTGCCTTCGTGGATCTCTGCCGCAACGAGCTGGGTCTTTCGATCGAGGGGCTGATGTGCATTCCGCCGGTGGAAGAAAATCCCGGCCCGCATTTTGCCCTGCTCGCGAAGCTGGCTGCTGCCTGCAAGCTCGAGAAGCTGTCGATGGGCATGTCAGGCGACTTCGAGACGGCCGTCCAGTTCGGCGCCACCGGCGTTCGCGTCGGTTCGGCCATTTTCGGCGCGCGCTGAGGTCCGTTCGTCACATACCGCTTTCGTCGGGGTTCCCCTCGTCTCTCATTAGCCTATCCTTGTGCACGAGGAGGCCGGACATGTCCGGCAATGTGCGCAGGGAGGAACGGACATGGCGAGTCGCTATGCCGACGTGTACGCGGGCTGGAAATCGGACCCGCAGAGTTTCTGGTCAAATGCCGCCAATGCGATCGACTGGTTTGAAAGACCGGCACGTGCGTTTGATGCGGACGCTGGCATCTATGGGCACTGGTTCGCCGAAGGCATCACCAATACCTGCTACAATTGCCTGGATCGCCATGTGGCCGCAGGCCGTGGCGAGCAAATCGCCTTCATCTATGACAGTCCCGTCACCGGGCGGGTCGAGCGCATCTCCTATGCGTCTCTGCTCGGCGATGTAGCAGCGCTTGCCGCCGTCTACCGGAAACTCGGCGTCGGCAAGGGCGACCGGATCATCATCTATATGCCGATGATCCCGCAGGCGGCGGCTGCTATGCTGGCGGCTGCGCGCATCGGCGCCGTGCATTCCGTGGTTTTCGGCGGTTTTGCCGCCAACGAGCTCGCCGTACGCATCGACGATTGCCAGGCCAAGCTCATTGTGTCCGCAAGCTGCGGCATCGAACCTGGGCGCACCGTGGCCTACAAGCCGCTGCTGGATGCGGCGCTCGACATCGCGACCCACAAGCCGGCCCGTTGCCTCGTCTTCCAACGCGAGATGGCGGAAGCCGCCATGACCGAGGGACGCGACCTCGATTTCGCTGCGGCTTTGGCGGCGGCCAAGCAGGCGGGAGAAGAGGTCGGCTGTACTCCGGTCGCCTCGACCGATCCGCTCTATGTGCTCTACACGTCGGGCACGACCGGCCAGCCCAAGGGCGTGGTGCGCGACAATGGCGGCCACATGGTCGCGCTCAAATGGTCGATGGAGAATTTCTTCGGCGTGCAGCCGGGCGAAGTGTTCTGGGCTGCGTCCGATATCGGCTGGGTCGTTGGCCATTCCTATATCGTGTATGGTCCGCTCCTCAACGGCAGCACCTCGATCCTGTTCGAAGGCAAGCCGGTCGGCACGCCGGATCCAGGCACCTATTGGCGCATCATTGCCGAACACGGCGTCGTGGTGATGTTCACCGCGCCGACGGCGCTGAGAGCGATCCGCAAGGAAGATCCGGAGGCTTCCCACGTTCGCCGATACGACCTGTCGAAATTCCGCGCGTTGTTTCTTGCCGGAGAACGGGCGGATCCCGACACGATCCAATGGGCAGAAAACGCGCTCGGCGTGCCCGTCATCGACCATTGGTGGCAGACGGAAACGGGATGGCCCGTGGCGGGAAATCCGATGGGGCTCGGGCTCCTGCCGGTAAAGTACGGTTCTCCGGCGGTTCCGCTGCCGGGATACGACGTCCAGATTCTCGACGATGCCGGACATCCGGTTGGCGCCGGTACGCTCGGCAATGTGGTGGTAAAGCTGCCGCTGCCGCCCGGCTGCCTGCCGACGCTTTGGAATGCTGACCATCGGTTCCGTGCGGCCTATCTCGACGAGTTTCCCGGCTACTACAAGACTGCCGATGCCGGCTACCTCGATGAGGATGGTTACATCTTCATCATGGCGCGGACGGATGACATCATCAACGTGGCTGGCCATCGCCTCTCCACCGGAGCGATGGAGGAGGTCTGCGCCAGCCACCCCGATGTTGCCGAATGCGCCGTGATCGGCATTGCCGACGACCTGAAAGGCCAGGTACCGGCCGGCTTCCTCGTCATCAACTCCAATGTTTCCCGTGAAACGTCAGAGATCGAGCGCGAGGTCATCAGCCTCGTGCGCGAACGCATCGGACCTGTTGCCGCCTTCCGCCTGGCGATCTGCGTCAAGCGGCTGCCCAAGACGCGGTCGGGAAAGATCCTGCGCGCTACGATCCAGAAGATCGCTGACCGCCAGCCCTGGAAGATGCCCGCGACGATCGACGATCCAGTCATCCTCGACGAAATCACCGTTGCGCTGCATGGGCGCGGCATCGGTGTATAACGATTGCTAAGCCGGCTCATGAATCTGCGAGGTGCGTTCCGTATTAGGCGTGCACAACGGCCGCGAACCAATCGGCGAAACTGGCTGCCGCCTTCGAGCGTGTGACTTTGGTGATCAGGAAGTAGCTCTCGTCCTCCAGGGTGGCGACATCGGACAGGATCACCAGGTCACCGTTTTCGATTTCGCGGCGGAAGACTTCGACCGGGCAAAGCGCCACGCCATGGCCGGCAATGACCGCCGTCGCCAGAAGATTGAAATCCTGGAAAACCGGGCCACGCAACGTCTGCGTGGTCTCCTGCCCTGCTCTTGCCAGCCAATCGCGCCAGCGTGACGTCGTTTCGTCGTGCAGCAGATCGGCAGACGCGATTGCCTCTGGTGACCTCAACGCGCCTTTCCGCTCGAGATAGCGGGGGCTCGCAACCGGCCGATTGATGCGGGAGAACAGCCGGTCGGAACGGGTCCCCTCGCTCTTGTCGGCGCCGAGCGTGATGAGGACGTCGCAGCCGGTTTCCCGCAATAGCTGCTCGGCCATCGCGTAGACGACCTTCACGTCCACCTCGCGGTGACGCTGCAGGAATTCGCCGAGTGCCGGGATCAGCCAGCGCGTGGCGATCGAGGGTATGCAGGCAACGCTCACCTGCGCCTTGGCGTTCAGCCGCAGCAACTCCGTTTCCGCGGCGATGCGCTCGAATGACGATGTCAACACGGCGGACAGGTTCTCCGCCTCCGGCGCCAGACTGACCCCACGCTTCTCGCGCATGAAGAGCGGCCGGCCGAACCACGCCTCCAGCAGCCGGATCTGGTGACTGATGGCGGCGTGCGTCACATGCAGTTCGTCACCGGCGCGGGAGAAGCTCGCCAGACGCGCTGCGGCTTCGAAGGCGCGCAGCATGCCGAGTGGGGGCAACATCATCTGTAAGTTTTCCTCATCAAATCCTTGAGGAATCGTCGTTTGATTGGTTGTCGATGTCAACGGATACTGGGCTTCCAACCGAGGCGGGAGAGAGCTTTTCCGTTGGCGGATATTAGGAATATTTACAGATGGAGAGGCCCATGTTCGTCCGCAGCCTGCAGCAGATCGAAGCAACTGATCATTTCGTCGAGTGGGGCAGCGGTACTAGCCACCGCCTGCTCACCGAGAGGGACGGTATGGGTTTCACCGTCTGCCACACGGTGGTGCGCGCCGGAACGGTATCGCTGCTCGAGTACCGCAACCATCTCGAGGCCTGCTATTGCATCGCCGGGCACGGCGAGGTCGAGGACATGCAGGGCAAGGTCTTCCCGATCAACAAGGGTGATATCTACGTGCTGGACCAGCACGACAAACACTATCTTCGCGGTGGCAAGGACGAAGATCTGGTCCTTGTCAGCATTTTCAATCCGCCGCTCAAGGGGACCGAGCGCCACAACCTCAATGATCCATCCGGTTCGGCCTACTGAGCACGTTGCTGAGCACTGACCAACAAAAAAGCCCGGATCGTCGATCCGGGCTTTTTTCATTGGGCTGGACGGCGATCAGTACTGATCGTCTTCGTCCTCGTCCTTGCGGTCCGACTTCAGCGACTTGAGCTTGGCGAAGACGGCATCGGCGTCGATTTCCTTCTCTTCCTCGCGCTCGTAGCTGAAGCCCAGCTTTTCGGTTTCCTGGGCCGATTCCAGCGTCTGGCCGAGTTCGGCAGCCGTCGGCAGCGGACGACCCTTGGAAGCGCGTTCGACTTCGAGGTCGAGGTCGATCTGCGAGCAGAGGCCGAGGGTTACCGGATCCATCGGCGTCAGGTTGGCGGAGTTCCAGTGGGTGCGCTCACGGATCTGCTCGATCGTCGACTTGGTCGTACCGACGAGGCGCGAGATCTGCGCGTCCTTGAGCTCCGGATGGTTGCGAACCAGCCACAGAATGGCGTTCGGGCGATCCTGGCGCTTGGAAACTGGGGTGTAGCGCGGGCCCTTGCGCTTGCTATCAGGTACGCGAACCTTCGGCTCGGACAGCTTCAGCTTGTGGTTGGGGTTGCCTTCGGCGCGCGCGATCTCGTCGCGCGAAAGCTGACCGGTCGCAATCGGGTCGAGGCCCTTGATGCCCTGCGCGGATTCACCGTCGGCGATCGCCTTAACTTCGAGCGGGTGCAGCTTGCAGAACTGCGCGATCTGGTCGAAGGACAGCGCGGTATTGTCAACCAGCCAGACGGCGGTCGCCTTGGGCATAAGCAGTTGCTGAGCCATGGATATAGTCCTTTTGTCCGCCGCGCCGGTGTCGCGGGCCGTGGAGTCTACCACTGATTTCCGGGAAATGTGGGCCTCTATACCGTCGTTGTCGCGAAATTGCAATTCTTCAGTTCCAAATGTCCTTTTGTCTAATTGCGGCGGGCATTTGACCTGCTATGAATGTCCGCGAAACGGGGGAGCCCTAGGAGGGGCGAGCCACACTAGGAATGCGTAGGGAGGAAAATATGTCCGCCAAAATCTATCCGGTGTTGAAGTCTGCCAAGAGCCGGACGCTGCTTGATAACGCCACTTACCTGAAGTGGTACGAGGAGAGCGTTTCCGATCCGGCAAAGTTCTGGGGCAAGCACGGCAAACGGATCGATTGGTTCAAGCCCTATACCAAGGTCAAGAACACGTCCTTCAAAGGCAAGGTCTCGATCAAGTGGTATGAAGACGGCCTTACCAACGTCTCCTACAACTGTATCGACCGCCACCTGAAGACGCATGGCGAAAAGACTGCCATCATCTGGGAAGGCGACAATCCCTATATCGACAAGAAGATCACCTACAACCAGCTCTACGAGCAGGTCTGCCGCCTTGCCAACGTCTTGAAGAAGCATGGCGTCAAGAAGGGCGACCGCGTCACCATCTATATGCCGATGATCCCGGAAGCATCCTATGCGATGCTCGCGTGCGCCCGCATCGGCGCCATCCATTCGGTCGTCTTCGGCGGCTTCTCGCCGGACGCACTTGCTGGCCGTATCGTCGACTGCGAGTCCACCTTCGTCATCACTTGCGACGAGGGCGTGCGCGGCGGCAAGCCGGTCCCGCTCAAGGAAAACACTGATACGGCGATCGACATCGCGGCCAAGCAGCATGTCATCGTCAACAAGGTTCTGGTGGTGCGCCGCACCGGCGGCAAGACCGCCTGGGCACCGGGCCGTGACCTCTGGTACCACCAGGAAATCGCGACCGTGAAGCCGCATTGCGAGCCGGCGAAGATGAAGGCGGAAGATCCGCTGTTTATCCTCTATACCTCTGGCTCGACCGGCAAGCCGAAGGGTGTGCTGCATACGACCGGCGGTTACCTCGTCTATGCATCGATGACGCACGAATATGTCTTCGACTACCGCGATGGCGAGGTCTACTGGTGCACCGCCGACGTCGGCTGGGTCACTGGCCACTCCTATATCGTCTATGGTCCGCTCGCGAATGCGGCGACGACCGTGATGTTCGAAGGTGTGCCGAATTTCCCGGACGCTGGGCGTTTCTGGGAAGTGGTCGACAAGCACAAGGTCAACGTCTTCTACACCGCGCCGACGGCGATCCGCTCGCTGATGGGCGCCGGCGACGACTTCGTCAAGCGCGCCTCGCGCTCGTCGCTTCGCCTGCTCGGTTCGGTCGGCGAGCCGATCAACCCGGAAGCCTGGGAGTGGTATTACAACGTCGTCGGCGAGCAGAAGTCGCCGATCGTCGATACCTGGTGGCAGACCGAGACCGGCGGCATCCTGATCACGCCGCTGCCGGGTGCGACGGATCTCAAGCCCGGTTCGGCCACGCGGCCGTTCTTCGGAGTTCAGCCGCAGCTCGTCGACAACGAAGGCAATGTTCTGGAAGGTGCTGCCGACGGCAACCTCTGCATCACCGACAGCTGGCCGGGCCAGATGCGCACGATCTACGGCGACCATGCGCGTTTCGGTCAGACTTACTTCGCCACCTACAAGGGCAAGTATTTCACCGGTGACGGCTGCCGCCGCGATGAGGACGGCTACTACTGGATCACCGGCCGCGTCGACGATGTCTTGAACGTCTCCGGCCACCGCCTCGGTACGGCCGAAGTGGAATCGGCGCTCGTGTCGCATCATCTCGTCTCGGAAGCGGCCGTCGTCGGCTATCCGCACCCGATCAAGGGCCAGGGCATCTATTGCTATGTTTCGCTGATGGCTGGTGAAATCGGCAACGACGAACTGCGCGCCGCCTTGGTGAAGCATGTCCGTTCGGAAATCGGGCCGATCGCGACGCCGGACAAGATCCAGTTCGCTCCGGGCCTGCCGAAGACCCGCTCGGGCAAGATCATGCGCCGCATCCTGCGCAAGATCGCGGAGGATGACTTCGGTGCGCTCGGCGATACCTCGACGCTCGCCGATCCGGCCGTTGTCGATGATCTGATCGCGAACCGCCAGAACAAGGCCTGACCTTGAAAACCGCCGCGCGTCTCTTGGACGTGCGGCGGTTCCCCTCTCGTCGCCAGGTGGCCGTCAAACCATTTCGTGAGCCGGATTCAGATCGAGGTTGCAGGCGCAGGCGCCCGACCTGAACTTAGAAGTCGATCGCCCGACCCTTGATCTCCCAGTCGCCGTAGCGGGCTGGATCTTCACCTCCGCGCCCGCCGATCTCCTGCGGCAGTTCCTTCTTGATCTCCGCCTGACGCCGCTCTTCCGCTTCCTTCAGCGCCCGCACAGCGGCGGGCGGCAGCGGCTTCTTCGGGCGGTCGGCGGCGTTGTCATTGTCGTTCTGCATCTGAACGGTATCCGGATTCGAGCATCAATATTGAAGAATTGGGTGTTTGCACCCATCATATAGGATGCCGTTCCCCGGACGGGAACCCTGATTCACGTGAAACGTAGACGACCCGGAGCCTCCTGATGAACCTTGTCCGCACCGCCATGCTGCTTGCAGTCATGACCGCCCTGTTCATGGCGGTAGGCTTCGCCATTGGCGGACGGGGCGGCATGATGATCGCCTTCGTCATGGCCGCAGGCATGAACTTCTTCTCCTATTGGAACTCGGACAAGATGGTGCTGCGCATGTACCGCGCGCAGGAGGTCGATGAGCGCAGTGCCCCGGAATATTACGGCATCGTGCGTGACCTCGCTCGCAATGCCGGCCTGCCGATGCCGCGCGTCTATGTGATCGATAGCCCGCAGCCGAACGCGTTTGCCACCGGTCGCAATCCGGAGAATGCCGCGGTCGCCGCGTCGACCGGGCTGCTTCACGCTCTCGACTATGACGAGGTCGCCGGCGTGATGGCGCATGAACTCGCGCACGTGCAGAACCGCGATACGCTGACGATGACGCTGACGGCAACCCTTGCCGGCGCGATCTCGATGCTCGGCAACTTTGCCTTCTTCTTCAGCGGCAACCGTGAAAACAACAATCCGCTCGGCTTCATCGGCACGCTTGTCGCGATGATCGTGGCGCCGATGGCGGCAATGCTGGTGCAGATGGCGATCAGCCGGACGCGCGAATACTCGGCCGACCGTCGCGGCGCCGAGATTTGCGGCAAGCCCCTGGCGCTCGCTTCGGCGCTGCAGAAGATCGCAGGCGCCGCCCATCAGATCCACAATGACGATGCCGAGCGCAACCCGGCAACGGCGCATATGTTCATCATCAATCCGCTCTCCGGCGAGCGCATGGACAACCTGTTCTCGACCCATCCGAACACCGAAAACCGCATCGCGGCCCTGCAGCAGATGGCGCAGGAGATGTCTTCGGTCTCGACGCCGCCGGTTCGTGCTGATAATCCCGTGCGCAAATCGCGCTCTGTGCCCTCTACCGGATGGGGTCGCGGTGGTTCCGAACCGCCCAAAGGTCCCTGGTCCTGATGTCTGCAGAAAACAACAACGATTCACGTCCGAAACGATCGCACCGCAACGGCGGCGCAGCGAAATCGAAGAAGCCCGCTCCGGCGCCGCGTGGTCCGGAGAAGCCGGGGTTGAGGGCTCGTCAGGCCGCCGCGAAGATCTTGGCAGCAGTTATCGACCGCAAGACGTCGCTCGACGGCATGCTCGACAGCGAGCACGGCAACCCGGCCTATCGCGAGCTTAACGACGCCGACCGCGCTCTGGTCCGGGCAATACTCAATTCCGCCCTTCGCCATCTCCCGCGCGTGCAGGCTGCGATCAACTCGCTGCTGCAGACGCCCCTACCGGAGGGTGCGCGGGCGCTGGAGCATGTGCTTGCCGTGGCAGCGGCACAGATCCTCTATCTCGACGTGCCCGATCATTCCGCCGTCGATCTCGCCGTCGAACAGGCGCAGAACGATCCGCGCAACCGCCGCTTCGCCAATCTCGTGAACGCCGTGCTGCGGCGCCTGTCGCGCGAAAAGGAAGCCGTTCTCGAAAGCACGCGCCATATTCCGGCGATGCCGGAATGGTTCTTCGAGCGCCTCATTGCCCACTACGGCGCAGCGGCGGCCGAGAAGATCGCCGAGGCGCAGTTGACGCCGGCGGCAATCGATCTTTCCGTCAAATCCGAGCCTGCGGCTTGGGCCGAGCGGCTTGGTGGCACCGTCCTGCCGACCGGCTCTGTGCGGCTCGGCGCATTCTCCGGCTCCATCCCCTCCTTAGCCGGATTCGATGATGGCGGCTGGTGGGTCCAGGACGCGGCTGCATCGATCCCTGCGCGGCTCTTTGGCGACCTCAAGGGCAAGCGGACCGTCGATCTCTGCGCCGCACCGGGCGGCAAGACGGCCCAACTCATTCTTGCTGGCGCCGAAGTGACGGCGCTGGACCAGTCCGGCAGCCGCTTGCGCCGGCTGAAGGGCAATCTCAAGCGGCTGGGGCTCGAGGCCGAGACCAAGGAAGTCAACATGGCGGACTTCCAGCCGGAAGCCCTGTTCGATGCGGCGCTTCTCGACGCTCCCTGCTCCTCGACCGGCACGACACGACGTCACCCTGATGTGTTGTGGACCAAGGGACCGGAAGACATCGAAAAGCTTGCCGACCTGCAGGAGCGGCTGCTTCGTCATGCGCTGACGGTGGTCAAGCCCGGTGGCACCGTCGTCTTCTCGAATTGCTCCCTCGACCCGCGTGAAGGCGAAGAGGTCGTTGCCCGGGTTATCGGTTCCGGCGAAAGCTACGAGCGCGTTCCGATTTCTGCAGCGGATTGGCCGGGGCTCGAGGATGCGATCACGCAGGTCGGCGAAATGCGGACGACGCCGGCCATGCTGCCGCTCGATGCACCGTTTTCGAGCGGCCTCGATGGTTTCTACGCGGCGGTGATTCGGCGCAAATAACAGCGCAAACTGAGCTTTCAGCAGCTGGAACCGGGCCTCAAGGCCCTGTTTCACCGCATCATTTGACGCTTTCGACCGGGAAGCCTATCAAAGATGGCAGGATTGATAAAAGTTTAATGGTCTTCGCGGCACCATGCGGACGCTGGCGCGAGGTCCTGGCGCGCTCCGATGATGTGAGTGATCGTGCCAGAAATGAGGTAACCGGCGGCGTTGATGTTGTTTTCCGGCAGGCGAAGGCTTTCTTACCTGTATGTGCGTGAAGGCTGGCGCCGCGTGTCGCGTCGCCTGTCGATCGGGCGCGTCTCCACTCTGCGCTTTACCGGCTCCACCCCCAATCGCCTGATCGTTGCGCCGACGGATCTGAGGGCCGTCGATCCCTTTGTCGCGGAAGAAATTCTTGCCGGGCGCTTCCCTCTTGCCGGCCGCGTGCTCGACACGGAGGGCGAGTCGCCGTTCGAGATCGATCTGCCGTCGCGCGAATTTGCGGCCCGGCTGCATTCCTTCGGCTGGCTGCGGCACCTGCGGGCGATCCGCGAGGATGCGGGTTTCGTCCGGCTGCGGCAGATCGTCGACGACTGGATCGGCACCCATGGACGCGATCTCGGCGGCATCGCCTGGGATGCGGATATCATGGCGCAGCGCATCATCGCCTGGCTGTCCCATTCGCCGGTGGTGCTGCGCAATGCCGAGCATGGCTTCTACCGCCGTTTCCTGAAAAGCCTGGCGCTGCAGGTGCGCTATCTCAGGCATATCGCCGATACGGTGCGCGACGGCGAGCAGAGGCTTCGGGTGCGGCTTGCGCTTGCCATGGCGTCGGTTTCCATGCCGGCATCGCCCGGCGCCATCCGCAAGGCATCGCGCCATCTCGATCTCGAACTCGACCGCCAGATCCTGCCCGACGGCAGCCACTTCTCGCGTAGTCCGCGCGCGGGCCTTGAGCTGTTGCTGGATCTGCTGCCACTCCGCCAGACCTACGTTAATCTCGGGCATGACGTGCCGTCGCGCCTCATTCCCTGCATCGACCGGATGTACCCGGCCCTGCGCTTCTTCCGGCACCAGGGCGGCGAACTCGCGCTGTTTAATGGTGCTACCTCGGTTCTGGCGCATGAACTGGCGTCGGTGCTGCGCTATGACGAGACGGCCGGCGAACCCTTCCGCTCCCTGCCGCACGCCCACTACGAACGTATGGCCATGGAAAACACCGTTGTCATTATGGACACCGGCCGGCCGCTTTCCGTAGACCTGTCGCGCAGTGCCCATGCCGGCTGCCTGTCCTTCGAAATGTCCTCGGGCAAGACGCGCTTCGTCGTCAATTCCGGCGCCCCGAAGTTTGCCGGGGAGCGATTCCGCCAGATGGCGCGGATGACGGCTGCCCATTCGACCGTGACGGTCAACGACACGTCGTCGTCGCGCTTCTCGCAATCGCGCTTTCTCGGACCGATCATGACGTCGGGCGTCAAGCACGTGTCGGCGGCCCGCAAGGACGAAGCGGGCGGGCTCGAGTCGGTGACCGCAAGCCACGATGGCTATCTTGCCGCCTTCGGCCTGGTCCACGAGCGTGGTATCGGTGTTTTGAACGGCGGTCGCATGGTCCGCGGTCGCGACCGGCTGTCGCGCGCCGACGGCAGCGACCCGGAGGCAAGCGATACCGCGATTGCCGTGGCGCGGTTCCACATTCACCCGGCGGTCGCCATTCGCCAGAACAGCGCCCGCGAGATCTTCCTGACGGCGCCCGATGGCGAGATCTGGCTGTTTGCCTGCCAGGATGGTGATCTTGCCGTCGAGGAGGACATCTTCTTTGCCGATCCTTCGGGTATCCGGGCCTCGCAGCAGCTGACGGTGACCTTTGCGATTGCGCAGCAGCCGGAGATCCAGTGGACGTTTTCACGCGCGAACTGAGCCTTCTGTCTTGACGACGGGCACGCCCAACGAAGCGCCTCAAGTTTTCCGTTCGCGTTTCAGGAGCGATCGCATTGATGAATTTGGATCGATCCGATCCAGATTCATCGCGATCTTCAGGCCCGGCGAGGTTCCTTCGCCCGGCAAGCTATGCTAACGGGCAGCCATCTCAACCGCCGGAGCTTCCTCCCGGGGCGTCCGGCGCCGCCAAAGGAGCATGGTTGTGGCTGTCGCCTCCAAGAAAATCCCCGCCCCGAACGAGGTTACGGTCCGCACCGCCCTCCTCTCCGTCTCCGACAAGACGGGCGTCGTCGAGCTCGCGCGCGCCCTTAACGAAAAGGGCATCCGGCTCGTTTCGACGGGCGGGACCCACAAGGCACTCTCCGAGGCTGGCCTGCCGGTGAGCGACGTTTCCGAGCTGACCGGCTTTCCCGAGGTCATGGACGGCCGCGTGAAGACGCTGCATCCAGGCGTTCACGGTGGCCTCTTGGCGATCCGTGACGATGCCGATCACGTTGCGGCCATGTCGACGCACGGCATCACCGCCATCGACCTCGCGATCATCAACCTCTACCCCTTCGAAGAGGTCAGGGCCAAGGGTGGTGACTACCCGACGACGGTCGAAAACATCGATATCGGCGGCCCGGCGATGATCCGCGCCTCGGCCAAGAACCATGCCTATGTGACGATCGTCACCGATCCGGCCGACTATCCGGTGCTGCTCGAAGAGCTTGCTTCCGGCAAGACGACCTATGCCTTCCGCCAGAAGATGGCCGCCAAGGCCTATGCCCGGACTGCCGCCTATGACGCGGCCATTTCCAACTGGTTTGCCGAAGCGCTCGACACCCCGATGCCGCGTCACCGGGTGATCGGCGGCGTACTCAAGGAAGAGATGCGCTACGGCGAGAACCCGCACCAGAAGGCAGGCTTCTACCTGACGGGCGAGAACCGCCCGGGTGTCGCCACGGCGACGCTGCTGCAAGGCAAGCAGCTCTCCTACAACAACATCAACGACACGGATGCCGCCTTCGAGCTGGTGGCCGAGTTCCTGCCGGAGAAGGCACCGGCGGTCGCGATCATCAAGCATGCCAACCCTTGCGGCGTCGCGACCGCGGCGACGCTTGCCGAAGCTTATCGCCGGGCGCTTGCCTGCGATTCCACCTCGGCTTTCGGCGGCATCATCGCGCTCAACCAGGAGCTCGATGCGGAGACGGCCGAAGAGATCGTCAAGCTCTTCACCGAAGTGATCATCGCGCCTTCGGTCAGCGATGCGGCCAAGGCCGTGATTGCCCGCAAGCCGAACCTGCGTCTGCTTGCGACCGGTGGCCTGCCGGATCCGCGCATTCCGGGTCTTGCCGCAAAGACCGTCTCGGGCGGCCTGCTCGTGCAGACGCGCGACAACGGCATGGTCGAGGATCTCGAACTCAAGGTCGTCACCAAGCGCGCGCCGACGCCCCAGGAACTCGAAGACATGAAGTTCGCCTTCAAGGTGGCCAAGCACGTGAAGTCGAATGCGATCGTTTATGCCAAGGACGGCCAGACGGCCGGCATCGGCGCCGGCCAGATGAGCCGTGTCGATTCCGCCCGCATCGCCGCGATCAAGGCCGAAGAAGCCGCAAAGGCGCTGGGCCTTGCAACGCCGCTCACCAAGGGTTCGGCTGTTGCCTCCGAAGCCTTCCTGCCGTTTGCCGACGGCCTGCTCTCGGCGATCGCCGCGGGTGCTACGGCCGTCATCCAGCCGGGCGGCTCCATGCGTGACGAAGAGGTGATTGCGGCTGCGAACGAGCATGGCGTCGCCATGGTCTTCACCGGCATGCGCCACTTCCGCCACTAAGATCGTCGGGGCGGGCGCTGGGCGTCTGTCCGGAATTGGCCGCTAAGGCCCAACAGTCAGAAGCCGTCGCTTCCCCAGGATGCGGCGGCTTTTTTGCGACCGTCATCGGCCGGATAGGGCGTGCGCAGAAGGATCAGCAGGCCGATCACCAGAAAAGCAATCAGCGCCATCATGCCGATCCGTGCCGAGCCGGTGGCAAGCGTGATCGTGGCAACGGATGCGGGGGCGAGGAACGAGGTGGCCCGGCCGGACAGCGCATAGAGGCCGAAGTAGCGACCGGCCTCGTCGAGGCTGACGCTGCGGGCGAGGTAGGAGCGCGACGAGGCCTGAACGGGGCCGAAGGCGACACCGACGAGCAGGCCGTAGAGAATGTAAGCCTTTTCGGCGGCCGTGCCGAACAGGCCGCCGGTATCTTCCATCGACAGCGGCAGCAGCCCAAAGAGCGTGAAGCCGGGGCCCGTCGAGACGATGCCGATCGTGGCAATCGTCAGGCAGATCAGGCTGGCGGTGACGATCACCTTGGAGCCAAGGTGCGCATCCAGCCAGCTGGCGCAGAGGCAGCCGCCGATCGCGACGACGTTGAGAATGATGCCGTAGACGCCGAGCTCCAGGGTCTGCCAGGCGAACATCGCGGCCGCGAAGGTGCCGCCGAGTGCCAGCAGACCATTGACGCCGTCCTGGAAGACCATGCGCGCGATCAGGAAGCGCAGGATCCCACGCCTTTCCCGAAGCTCGACGAGCGTGCCCTTGAGCTCCCTGAGGCCAGTGACGGTTGCCTTGCCGAGCGACATCGCCGCCTTGGTGGCATCCGGCGTGAACAGGAACATCGGCAGGATAAAGACGAGGTACCAGACGGCGGAGATCGGGCCGGTGATGCGTGCATCCTCCCCCTTCGCCGGATCCAGGCCGAACAGAGGGTCGATGCCAAGTGCCGTCTTGCCGGTCTCAGGACTTCCGGCAAGCAAGGCCACGACGGCGACCAGCACGATCATGCCGCCGAGATAGCCGAGCCCCCAGGCGATGTTGGAAATGCGCCCCACGTCCTTCTCCGGCACCAGACGGGGCATCATCGAATCGTTGAAGACGATCGAGAACTCGGCCGCGACCGTCGCGAGGATCATGAAGATCGCCGGATAGAGGATCGGCGAGCCGGGGGCTGCGAACCAGAGCATAGCCAGCGATGCGATCTTGATGACGGCGAAGAAGGCGATCCAGGGTTTGCGCGGCCCGGTGGCGTCGGCGATCGAGCCGAGCACCGGCGAAAGAACCGCGATGATGATGCCCGAAACCGTGAGCGTGTAGCCCCACATCGCCTGGCCGACCGCATGGTCCTCCGTCAGCCGCGATACGAAATAGGGGCCGAAGATGAAGGTCGTGATGACGGTGAAGAAGGGCTGCGCGGCCCAGTCGAACAGCATCCAGCCGCCGATGCCCGCACGGGACGTGCGTGGCTGGTCTTCAGTCCCCTCGGCCGAAATCTGCAAAGTCCCCTCCCGAAACGACTGCGCCACGCGTCCCCTCGAACGCGCGGCGCAGCCTATCTTCAATTGAACCGATTCCAAAAGGTCTGGAACCGGACGCGGGCGAAAAAACTGCCCGCATCCTCTTTGGTACCGTTACTTGGCCCTTCCGCGTGCCAGGTCGTTGAGGAGACCTGCAGCGACGGTGATCTTGGCAAGCGTCGTTTCACCCTTCTCGGTCAGAAGGCGCAGCTGGCCAGTCGCCTGGGCGACACGGACGCGCTCGCTTTCTTCCCAGGCCGCAACCGGGTTGCGCTCCTTCTTCTGCTCGCGCAGGGCTGCCGCGGTGATATCCCGGCGTGCCGCCGCGATATCGGATACGGCGCGTGACAGAGCCATGGCCTCGAACTGCTCGGTTGCCGGAACGCGATCGGATGCCGCAAGCAGACGGTTGATGCGAAGCGTGTCGGTGACGGCGAAATAACCTTGCGCCGTGCGGCTCAGCGTCTCGCCGGTTTCTGCGGCAATCTGCATGATCTCGGGCACCAGCGTCATCAGCGCCAGTTCCGAGATTTCCTCGGCGAGCTTGGCGGGGACGCCACCCTCGACGAAGGCTGCCGTCTTCAACCGGGCTTCTTCGGCGCTCTCGCCGGACACTGCAGTGCGCATGGTCGCACGCAGCTTCTGCAGGCCGTCGCCGAGGCGCGATACGGCCTCGGAGACCGAGCCGGTCGCCGCATGGGTGCGCAGCGCCCGCTCGGTGACGAGCGTGAAGATGCGGCCGACTTCCTGGTAGAGGATGTTCTGCAGGCCGCCGCCGATCTTGTTGTCGAGCGCGTCGATCTCGTCATAGATCCGCGGCAGGTCGAAGCCGTCGAGCGCCAGCACTGCCGCCTTGACGACGTCGGCCGAGAGGAAGCCGGTGGCGTCCGTCAGGGTCGAGACAAAGGCCGGACCACCGCGGTTGATGACCTCGTTGGCGAGGATCGTCGCGATGATTTCGCGGCGCAGGCGGTGACCGTGGATATCGCCGGCATAGGCCTTGCGCATCTTGCCCGGGAAGTAACGCTCGAGCGTCGCCGTGAAGTACGGATCGTCGGGCAGCTCGCTCGCAATCAGCTCATCGAAGAGAACGAGCTTGGAGTAGGAGAGCAGCACGCCGATTTCCGGGCGGGTCAATGGCTTGCCCGCCTGGTAACGCTCGGTCATGGCCTGGTCGGTCGGCAGCGTCTCGACCTTGCGGTTGAGATGGCCGTCGGCCTCCAGCCGGGTCATGAGCCGGCCGAGCGTCGTGCGGTTGCCGAGCCCTTGCATGGCGGTCAGAGAGATCGCCAGCGATTGCTCGTAGTTGTTGCGCAGCACCAGGTGGCCCACTTCCTCGGTCATCGAGGCGAGCAGCGTGTTGCGCTTCGGACGGGTCAGGCGACCATCGCGCATGGCGGAAGCCAGCGCGATCTTGATGTTGACCTCGACGTCGGACGAGTTGACGCCCGCCGAGTTGTCGATGGCATCCGAGTTGCAGCGGCCGCCATTCAGGCCGAAGCCGATGCGGCCCTTCTGGGTGACGCCGAGGTTGGCGCCCTCGCCGATGACACGGGCGCGGACCTCTTCGGCTGCCACGCGAATGGCGTCGTTGGCGCGATCGCCAACTTCGGCGTCCGTTTCGTTGCTGCCGCGCACATAGGTGCCGATGCCGCCGAACCAGAGCAGGTCGACCTGGCTCTTCAGGATCGCGTTCATGATCTCGAAGGGCGTTGCCTTCTGCTTGTCGAGGCCGATGGCGGCCATCGCCTCAGGCGTCAACGTCACCGACTTCTCGGCACGCGAGATGATCATCGCGCCGTTCGAAAGCGTCTTGCGGTCATAGTCCTGCCAGCTCGAACGCGGCAGGTCGAACATGCGCTTGCGCTCGGCAAAGGACCCATCGATATCCGGATTCGGATCGATGAAGATATCGCGATGATCGAAGGCTGCGATGAGGCGGATCTTCTCGGACAGAAGCATGCCGTTGCCGAAGACGTCGCCCGACATGTCGCCAACGCCGGCAACGGTGAAGGGCGTCGTCTGGATGTCGGTATCCATCTCACGGAAGTGCCGCTTGACGGTCTCCCAGGCGCCGCGGGCGGTGATGCCCATCTTCTTGTGGTCGTAGCCGGCGGAACCGCCCGATGCGAAGGCGTCGTCGAGCCAGAAGCCCGCTTCCTGTGCAAGGCCGTTGGCCGTGTCGGAGAAGGTCGCGGTGCCCTTGTCGGCAGCAACGACGAAGTAAGGGTCGTCGCCGTCATGGCGCTGCGTGTCAGCCGGCGGTACGACATCCTGGCCGACGATGTTGTCGGTGACCGACAGCAGCGTGCGGATGAAGGTCTTGTAGGCTTCGGTGCCGGCCTTGAAGATTTCGTCGCGGGTGCCGCCCACCGGAAGCAGCTTCGGATAGAAGCCGCCCTTGGCGCCGACGGGCACGATAACGGCGTTCTTGACCTGCTGCGCCTTCACCAGACCGAGCACTTCCGTGCGGTAGTCCTGGGCACGGTCCGACCAGCGCAGACCGCCTCGGGCGACCTTGCCGAAGCGCAGGTGCACGCCCTCGACCTCGGTGCCGTAGACGAAGATTTCGCGGAACGGATGCGGTTCCGGCAGACCGTCGAGCTGCTTCGGGTCCAGCTTGAAGGCGAGCACCGCGCGCGGCTTGCCGTCGGCGTCATGCTGGAAGTAGTTGGTCCGGAGCGTCGCTTCGATCGCGTTGACGTAGCGTCGCAGAATCCGGTCCTCGTCGAGGCTCGGCACGGCCGAGAGCGCGTCCTCGATCGCCGACAGCAGCGCGTTGCACTTCTTGGCCCGTGGCTTTTCCTCGAGCTTCGGATCCATCCGGGTCAAGAACAGCTTGAAGATATCGGCGGCAATCGCCGGATACTTGTTCAGCGTGTCGGCGATATAGCCCTGAGAGTAGGTGATGCCGGCCTGTCGCAGATAGCGGGCATAGGCGCGCAGCACCGTCACTTCGCGGGCGTTGAGGCCCGCAAGCAGGATCAGCCGGTTGAAGTTGTCGTCCTCGATCGCGCCGTTCCAGGCGGCCAGGAACGCCTCTTCCAGCGCCGGGCCGGATTTTTCGAGGTTCAGCGCAAGGCCATCACGATGGATCAGCTCCATGTCGTGCAGCACGACCTTGCGCTTCTCTTCGCCATGGGCATTGACGCCGATGTCGTAGGTCTGTTCGCTGATGACCCGGAAGCCGAGGTTTTCAAGCAAAGGTACGCGGCGCGACAGCGACACGGGTTCGCTGGCGTGGAAGATCTTGAGCTCGGCGGTGTCCGGCCGCGAGACGGCGCGCGGATAGTGGTAGAACTCGATGCGGATCGGATCCGGGCCCTTGCAGGCGGCGATGTCGGCCAGATCGGCATAGGCTTCAGCCGGCGTGAAGAACGACTGGTAGGCATTGTCGACATCGAGCTCGATGCCGTCCTTGCGGGCAAGCAGGTCGAACCGGTCGATCCAGCGGGTGACGATGCCGCGAACGGCTTCTTCGAGCTTGGCCTGCGGAATGCGCGGCGTCTTGCCGGCGGAGCGGCCGATGATGAAGTGGACGCGGGCAAGGCCCCCTTCCGGGAAGGCCGGGTAGTAGGCGGAGACGCGACCGTCATAGACCGTCTTCAGGTAGTCGCCGATCTTTTCGCGCACATCCGAATCGTACTGTTCACGCGGCACGAAGACGATGACCGAGACGAAGCGGTCGAAATGGTCGATGCGTGGCAGCACGCGGATGCGCGGCCGGTCGCCGAGTTCGTTGATCTGTTCGCAGAAAGCGGCGAGCAGGCCGACATCGATCTGGAAGAGATCGTCGCGCGGATAGGATTCGAGCGTGTTGTCGAGCATCTTCCCGGAATGGCTCTGCGGATCGTAGCCGAAGTGATCGACGATCTTTTCGATCTTGTGGCGCAGCAGCGGGATCTCGGCCGCCTGGCGGGTATACGCCGAGGAGGTGAAGAGGCCAACGATGCGCAGTTCTCCGGCGACATTGCCGTCGGCGTCGAAGCGCTTGACACCGATATAATCCATATAGGCGCGGCGATGGACGACCGATTTGACGTTGGCCTTGGTGACGATCAGGAAATCCGGGCTTTCGAGGAAGGCGAGAATTTCAGGCGTAGTCAGCACCGCGTCCTTGCCCTGGCGCAGCACGCGCACATCGGGATTGGAGAGCATGCCGAGGCCCCTGCCCTTGCCGCGCTCGACCATCGCCTTTCCGCCCTTGCCGGAATAGGTGTATTCGCGCATGCCGAGGAAGGTGAAGTTGTTGTCACGCAGCCAGCGGAGGAAGGCGAGCGCCTCGTCGCGGTCGCTCTTCTTGCGCGAGGCATTATAAGCCTCCAGCTCCTGCATCGCATGATCGAGCAGCGCGGTCATCGCTGGCCAGTCGTGCACAGCCTGGTGCACCTGCTCCAGCACGTCGCGAATGCGGTTGCTGAGCTGTTCGGCCTCGACCGGCGCGAGCTTCGTCAGATGGATCTGGATATGGCTGACGCGGTGCGACGGATCGCTTTCCTCTTCGGGATCGAAGAGCTTTGCCGGCTTGCCCGGTTCCTTGACCAGGATGGGATGGATCGCGAGGTGAATGTCACGGTGGGTGCTGGTGATTTCCCCCATGACCGAATCATAGAGGAACGGCATGTTGCGTTCGGTGACCGCGATGATCGACACCTCGGTGCCGCCAGGTGCTACACCGGCGACGGTTTCGACGGAAACCTGCGGCTTGCCGCCATCCCAGCGGGCGAGTTCCTGATAGGCATGGGCGGCTGTCAGCGCCAGCATGTCCGCCGAATAGAGATCGAGGTCATCGTTGCTGGCCCCACCGAAGAGGATCTCCGGCGCCAGCGCCTCGACGCCCAGTTTGATGGCGGCCGCCTTCGCTGCGTCGATGTGTCTGTCCCGCTTCGGATTGTATTTCACGCCCATGAAGTCTCTCCCATTCATGATAGGCCAAACCCTATCAGAACCATGGCTAATGGCGACCGCTTTTTACGCTGATTTCGGCAAAATCGAGCCCAAAATCGGAGAATTTCACGTGAAAACAGCTTAAATCCATTTAAATCGAAGGTAATTTCGCGAAAATTGCTCGAAAATCGAAGAAAAAGCACGAAAACGCCAGAGGCTTCTCCGGAGCCTATCTGCCATCGGCTGTTGACAGGGGGGTGACAGTCGGGTGAACAGAGTTTCGAGATCGTAGGATTGGACTGGTCGATGCCCGAAATGCCTTCCCTGCCCGGCGCCGTCATCGTCATCTCGAGCCATGTCGTGCGCGGCAAGGTGGGCAACAGGGCCGTGGTCTTCGCGCTTGAAACTTTGGGGCATCCAGTCTGGGCCCTGCCGACCGTCATCCTCCCCTGGCATCCGGGCCACGGCCGCTCGACGCGGGTCACCATTTCCGATCAGGATTTCGGGTCGGTGATCGATGACCTCATTGCAGCACCCTGGGCCGGAGAGGTGCGTGCCGTGCTTTCGGGCTACCTCGGCTCGGCCGGACAGGCCGAAAGCGTGGCCCGGCTGGTGACGGCGCTGAAGGAGCGCAATCCCAAACTGATCTACGCCTGCGACCCCGTGATCGGCGATGCTGGCGTTCTCTATGTGCCGGAAACCACGGCGGTTGGCATTCGCGACCGGTTGCTGCCGCTTGCAAATCTCGCGACCCCGAACCGTTACGAGCTTGCCTGGCTTGCCGGGGCGACGTTGGAGACGAACACGGCGATCCTTGACGCAGCGCTCGGCCTCGGTCCGGCCCGCGTCTTGGTGACGTCTGCCGTGCCGATGATGAGCGGCGGGACCGGTAATCTCTTTCTCTCGGGCAACCACGCCCTGCTTGCCGAACATCGTTTGGTCGAAAACCCGCCGAATGGTACGGGCGACCTGTTGGCGGCGGTGTTTCTCGCCCGGATCCTTGAAGGACTTTCAGAGGAACGTGCCTTGCAGATGGCGACTGCGAGCGTATTTGAGATCATCGCGCGGAGCGTCAAGCGCGGCGCGGATGAACTGACCATCGAGCAGGACGCGTCGAGCCTATCGACGCCAATGGCGATGGTGCAGATGCGCCGACTGGTTCATCCGAATCAGATGCGGCGCAAGTGAAGAAGCTGTTCACGGACCGCCACCCCTATGGCATCGTGGATTGAATTTTAGATCGCGATCATTTTCATGACGGAGGCGCAGGTGGGCGAAAGCCGGCCATGCCGCCTTGAAGCACGAGCGGAGCAATCGATGGACAAGCAGCAGCAGCGTTTTCCGGACTATCTTCTGAACGGCTACCACAACTTCATGAACGGTCGCTTCAGCGAGCAGCAGAAACGCTACAAGGCGCTGGCGGAAACCGGTCAAAAGCCGAAGACGATGGTGATTGCCTGTTGCGACTCGCGCGCTGCGCCGGAAACGATCTTCGACAGCGGCCCGGGCGAACTCTTCGTCGTGCGCAACGTCGCCAATCTCATGCCGCCCTACGAGCCGGATGGTCACTACCACTCCACTTCGGCAGCCCTCGAGTTCGCCGTGCAGTCACTGCGCGTCAGCGACATCGTCGTCATGGGCCATGGCCGCTGCGGTGGTATCAAAGCGGCACTCGATCCCGATGCGGAGCCTCTGTCATCGGGCGATTTCATCGGTCGCTGGATGCATCTGCTGAGGCCTGCGGCTGAACAAATCCAGAGCAACGACGTGATGACGCAGGCGGAGCGCCAGCGTGCGCTCGAGCGGGTTTCGATCCGCAACTCGCTTGCCAATCTGCGCACTTTCCCGTGCGTCCAGATCCTCGAGGCCAAGGGCAAGCTCCACCTGCACGGCGCCTGGTTCGACATCTCGACCGGCGAACTTTGGGTGATGGACCCGGTGACGGGCGATTTTTCCCGCCCGGGAATGTAAGCGGTCAGCAAAAAGGCCCGGCTCTTTCGAACCGGGCCCTTTGTCTGGTTAGTTATGCGTTCCGAAGGACGAAAATCCTAGAGACCGTCGATCTCGGCGCCGATGATGGCGATCGCCTGCTGGTAGACGCTTGCGGCGTTCCAGCCCTGGATCGCAGCGAAGTTCGCCTGGCCCTGCTGATAGCCGGCGCCCGGCTGCCAGCCATGGCCGCGCAGGAAATTGGCGGTGGATGCC
The DNA here is from genome assembly GCF_014852195.1 of Ensifer sp. ENS08. Lineage (NCBI taxonomy): Bacteria > Pseudomonadati > Pseudomonadota > Alphaproteobacteria > Hyphomicrobiales > Rhizobiaceae > Ensifer > Ensifer sp. ENS08. The sequence goes on along the minus strand of NZ_JACVBF010000004.1, from coordinate 327,856 downwards.
AGCGCGTCGGCCTTGGAGCGAACCATGTCGACATGGCCGTTGCCATCGCCATCGACGCCGTATTTCAGGACGTTGGCGGGCAGGAACTGGGTCTGGCCGATTTCGCCGTGGGCGGCGCCACGCGCATCCGGGCTCAGATCGCCGCGCTGCACGAGCTGCAGGGCCGCATAGAGCTGGTTGGTGAAGTAGTCCGAGCGACGGCAGTCATAGGCCAGCGTCGAAACGGCCGAGAGCGTGTGCTCCTTGCCCATGAAACCGCCGAAGCCGGTTTCCATGCCCCAGATGGCAATCAGCGGGCCAGCCGGCACGCCGTAGCGCCGCTCGATGCTGGTAAAGAGTGCGGCGTTCTGCTGCTTCATCTTCTTGCCGCGGGAAATGATCACCTGGCCGCCGCGCTTCTGCATGAACTGCTCGAGCGACAGCTTGAAGCTCTTCTGGCCGCGGTCGGCGCGGATCGTCGCCTTGTTGTAGGAGACGCCGGAGAGTGCACGGTCGAGCACCTGCGGGCTGATGCCGTTGCCGGAGGCCTGCTGCTTGAAGTTCTGCACCCAGGCCTCAAAGCCGCTTCCATCATTGCCGCATTGGGCGGCCGATGCCACCGCCGGAAAAACTGCAGTCGAAATCAGGGCGGCAAGCCCCACTGCTGCGCACTTCGCCCTGTGCATGAAATACCCCGTCATAGCCCGAATCTCGTTGCTCTTAAAAATGCCAGCCTTCGCCGGCCGTGTCACCTACCGCAAGCGGCAGGTAACTTTATCGTGGTTTCACGTGAATCCGGGAAGGATCGGCCCCTCGTGAAACAGGAAACCCGCCAGGCTCGAAAGAGCCTGGCGGGAGTGAGTGGTTCTAATGCCGTTTTCAGGCAGCCTGCTTGCGCGGCTTGATGAGGCCACGATTGACCAGCAGCTCGGCAATCTGGATCGCGTTCAGAGCGGCACCCTTGCGCAGGTTGTCGGAAACGACCCACAGGTTGAGGCCGTTCTCGACGGTTGCGTCTTCGCGGATGCGCGAGATGTAGGTCGCATCTTCGCCGGCGCACTCGTAAGGCGTGACGTAGCCGCCGTTCTCGTGCTTGTCGACGACGAGGCAACCCGGCGCTTCGCGCAGGATGTCGCGCGCTTCGTCAGCGGTGATCTCGTTTTCGAACTCGATGTTCACCGATTCGGAATGGCCGATGAAGACGGGAACGCGCACGGCGGTGCAGGTCACCTTGATCTTCGGGTCGAGCATCTTCTTGGTCTCGGCGAGAACCTTCCACTCTTCCTTCGTGTAGCCGTCTTCCATGAACACGTCGATGTGCGGAATGACGTTGAAGGCGATGCGCTTGGTGAACTTCTTCGATTCGATGGGGTCGGCGACGAACACCGCGCGGGTCTGGTTGAAGAGTTCGTCCATGCCGTCCTTGCCGGCGCCGGAAACCGACTGGTAGGTCGAGACGACGACGCGCTTGATCTTGGCGTGGTCGTGCAGCGGCTTCAGCGCGACGACGAGCTGGGCGGTCGAGCAATTCGGGTTGGCGATGATGTTCTTCTTGGTGAACTGCGCGATCGCGTCCGGGTTCACTTCCGGAACGATCAGCGGCACTTCGGCGTCGTAGCGCCAGGCCGAGGAGTTGTCGATGACGACGCAGCCCTGCTGGCCGATCTTCGGCGAATACTTCAGCGATACGGCGCCGCCAGCCGACATCAGGCAGATATCGGTGTCGGAGAAGTCGTAGTTTTCGAGGTTCTTGACCTTGAGGGTCTTGTCGCCGAAGGAAACTTCGGTGCCCTGGGAGCGGGCGGAAGCGAGGGCGACCACTTCATCCGCGGGAAAGCCGCGTTCGGAAAGGATGTTCAGCATCTCCCGGCCGACATTGCCGGTGGCGCCTGCGACTGCAATCTTGAAACCCATGATCTAAGCTCTCTTTTCTGTCTCTCCTCGTCGGGTGAGGGGGAAACCGCGCGACCTGCCGCGAGGGTTCCTGTCCCCGGCCAAACCGGGGAGAGAGCGGAGGGCCAGAGACGTCAGACGGTTTTCGTCGTCGTTTTGGCCGTTGTTTTGCAAGCGAACGAAAAATCGACATCCTGCCCCGCGGCAAGAGCCGGCAGGATCAAAGCAGCGATGGCTGGACCGATCGGTCGCATGGTGGTGATTTCCTCGTTCGTCGCTGCTCTTACGCGGTTTTGGGGAAGAGTCAAGACATTGCCGCGCGCCGGCACGCCCCCGCCCTGCCCGCGATCGATCGCCGCATTAGACGAAAGTCATAAGCCGAAAGCATCTCTGCCTGTGATGACACTTTTCTGACATCCTCATTTCAGGCGCACCACGTCCGGACGTTCGAGGGAGGAATGCTGGACCAGCCAATGGGCGCTCCTTTGGAGTGGAGGATTATCAAAATGGCAAATGTCGCGACAGCGGACGACGCAAAAACGCGTCCGATGACCGGCGAGGAGAAGAAGGTCATCTTCGCCTCGTCGCTCGGTACCGTCTTCGAATGGTACGATTTCTATCTCTACGGTTCGCTCGCCGTCTACATCGGCGCGACCTTCTTCAGTTCCTACCCGGAAACGACGCGTAACATCTTCGCGCTTCTGGCCTTTGCCGCGGGCTTCCTGGTTCGCCCGTTCGGCGCGCTCGTCTTCGGTCGCCTGGGTGACCTCGTTGGCCGCAAATATACCTTCCTCGTGACGATCCTGATCATGGGTCTGTCGACCTTCCTGGTCGGCATCCTGCCCGGCGCTGCCTCGATCGGCATTGCCGCGCCGATCCTGCTCATCGTGCTGCGCATGCTGCAGGGCCTGGCGCTCGGCGGCGAATATGGCGGTGCGGCAACCTACGTGGCCGAACACGCGCCGCATGGGCGTCGCGGCTACTTCACGTCCTGGATCCAGACCACGGCGACGCTCGGTCTGTTCCTGTCGCTGGTGGTGATCCTGCTCGTGCAGTTCGCGCTCGGCAAGGAAGCCTTCGCCGCCTGGGGCTGGCGCATTCCGTTCCTGCTGTCCTGCGTGCTTCTCGGCATTTCCGTCTGGATCCGTCTGAAGATGAACGAGTCCCCGGCCTTCAAGAAGATGAAGGAAGAGGGCAAGGGCTCCAAGGCGCCGCTTCGGGAAGCCTTCGGCCAGTGGAAGAACGCCAAGATCGCGCTTCTGGCGCTGTTCGGTGCCGTCGTCGGACAAGCCGTGGTCTGGTACTCCGGTCAGTTCTACGCGCTGTTCTTCCTGACCGGCGTCCTGAAAGTAGACGGTCAGTCGGCCAACATCATGGTCGCCGCCTCGCTTTTGATTGGCACGGGCTTCTTCGTGCTCTTCGGTTGGCTCTCCGACAAGATCGGCCGCAAGCCGATCATCATGGCCGGTTTGCTGCTTGCGATGCTCACCTACTTCCCGCTGTTCAAGGCGCTGACCTGGGCCGGTAACCCTGCACTCGCTGAAGCCCAGGCAACCGTTCGCGCAACGGTGACCGCGGCTCCCGGCGACTGCAAATTCCAGTTCAACCCGACGGGCACGGCGAAGTTCACCACCTCGTGCGACATCGCAACTGCGTTCCTCACCAAGAACTCCGTTCCCTACGACGTCGTCACGACGGCAGCAGCGGGCACGGCCGCGACGGTCAAGGTCGGCGACACCACGATCAACAGCTACGACGCAGTCGCTGCTGGCGATGGTGCCAAGGCCGCCAACGCCGCCTTCGAAAAGCAGACCAACATGGCGCTCCACAATGCCGGCTACCCGCTGGTTCGTGGCGCGGCAAAGGTTCCGGACGCCAAGCTTGACGGTTTTGTCACCGCCAACCCGGAACTGTCGCTTGACGCAGCCGCTGTCCGCGGCGGCGAAAAGACCATGCTTCCGGCCGAAAAGCTCATCGCCGACAAGCTGCTGACCAAGGATGAAGTGGGCGCTGCCACCGAAATGGCCGTCTACACGATCGCCGGCGGCGGCACCTACGCGATGGTCGCGGATCCTGCCAACGTCAACTGGACGACAATCATCGCGGTGCTCACCGTGCTCGTCATCTACGTGACGATGGTCTACGGCCCGATCGCAGCCCTGCTGGTCGAACTTTTCCCGACCCGCATCCGCTACACAGGCATGTCGCTGCCCTACCACATCGGCAACGGCTGGTTCGGCGGTCTGCTTCCGGCAACGGCCTTCGCGATGAGTGCTGCCCAGGGCGATATCTACTACGGCCTCTGGTACCCGATCGTCTTTGCAGGGATCACGCTGGTCATCGGCCTCCTGTTCCTGCCGGAAACGAAGGATCGCGACATCCACGCGATGGATTAAGCCCGGCGCTCCCGGAGAGAACAAATCCCGGGAGCACCTCAAATCTTCCCCGAGCTATTATGGCTCTCCTGACTCCGGCGCGGTCTTCCGCGCCGGCTTTTTTATTGGGTCGGCTCGCTGCGTCCGGCAAGCGGCCAACCGCCCGGGCCGAGGCGAAACAGGCGACCGTATTTGGCGAAGACAAACGCCATCATCACCGATGTCCAAAGGCCGAGCAGCAGCCCGGCGGCGACGTCGCTTGGATAGTGTGCGCCAACGATGACGCGGGAAACACCGATCGTCAGCGCCAGGACCAGAAAGAGTGGCCTCAGTCTCGGCAGCAGCATGGCGAAGACGCCGAAAAACGCACCGGCCGCAGTCGAGTGCCCGGACGGAAAGCTCTCATAGAGATCACTGGCGGCGAACGGCGTCAGGCTGTAGGCGCCGAACTCGGCAAAGAGTTCCGGTCGTGCCCGGCCGATCAGGAGCTTCAGCGTATGCACCAACGCGCTGGCGGTGCCGATCGTCAAAAGGAAATAGGCGGCGAGGTCGCGGGCAGTGCGCGCCTTGTTTTGAAGCGGCCCCTGGCTTGCCGCCCGGCGCAGCACGAAGGCCCCCGCAAGCAGGATACCGGAAAGATAGATCATCCAGCCAAAGGTACCGAAATCGGTGATCCTTTCATTGAAGGTGACGATGTTGTCCGGCAGGCCTTGCGCGCGCTGTGACAGGAACGGATCGAGCGGGATGAGCGCGAACACGAGGATGGCTGTTGTCAGCACGATCCATCCGGTGGCCGCAAGTGGTCGGTTCATGGTTCTCCCATCCTGCCACCCAGATCGCGCGGCAATTGTCTGTTCCTGTCGGGGCACGATGCAGGGCGCTTCCCGCGCCAGGCGGCCCCGATCCATCTTTTTCCGATGTGTCGGTTCTTTTGGCAAATTCAAGGCCGTGGAATGCAAAACACCTCCGGATGCGCTCCGGAGGTGTTGGTTTTCGTAGGCCTGTTGGCGTCGGCGTGACGCCGATCCGGGATCGGTTGTCGCTTACGCCGACAGCGCCTTGAACTCGGCAAGGATGGCGTCGCCCATCTCGGTGGTGCCGACCTTCTTCGCCCCTTCGGCCATGATGTCGCCGGTGCGGATGCCCTGGTCGAGCACGTTGGCGATCGCCTTCTCCAGATTGTCGGCTTCCTTCACCAGGTTGAAGGAGTAGCGCAGGCACATGGCGAACGAGGCGATCATGGCGATCGGGTTGGCAATGCCCTTGCCGGCAATGTCCGGCGCCGAGCCATGCACCGGCTCATAGAGCGCCTTGCGCTTGCCGGTGACGCCATCCGGTGCACCGAGCGAGGCGGACGGCAGCATGCCGAGCGAGCCGGTGAGCATCGCCGCCACGTCCGACAGCATGTCGCCGAACAGGTTGTCGGTGACGATGACGTCGAACTGCTTGGGCTGGCGCACCAGCTGCATGCCGCCGGCGTCCGCCAGCATGTGCTCGAGCTGGACGTCGGAGTATTTCGCCTTGTGCGTCTCGGTCACCACCTGGTTCCACAACACGCCCGACTTCATGACGTTGCGCTTTTCCATCGAGCAGACGCGGTTGTTGCGGGTGCGGGCCAGCTCGAAGGCGACGCCGGCGATGCGCTCGATCTCGTAGGTGTCGTAGACCTGGGTGTCGATGCCGCGCTTCTGGCCGTTGCCGAGATCGATGATCTCCTTCGGTTCGCCGAAATAGACGCCACCGGTCAATTCGCGCACGATCAGGATGTCGAGGCCTTCGACCAGTTCCGGCTTGAGCGACGAGGCGGCGGAAAGCGCCGGGTAGCAGATCGCCGGGCGCAGGTTGGCGAAGAGTTCGAGATCCTTGCGCAGGCGCAGCAGACCGGCTTCCGGGCGAACCTCGTAGGGCACCGCATCCCACTTCGGACCGCCGACGGCGCCGAACAGCACCGCATCGGCGGCAAGCGCCTTTGCCATGTCCTCTTCCGAGATCGCCTGACCGTGGGCGTCATAGGCCGAACCGCCAACCAGGCCCTCGTCCGTCACGAAGCCGGCACCAAGCTCGGCATTCATGTAGGCGATGATTTTGCGGACTTCCGCCATGGCTTCCGGGCCGATGCCGTCGCCGGGCAGAAGGAAGAGGTTGCGCACAGTCATGGATAGTCCTTCTCGCGGGGGGAAAACTCGGCCGCGTTCTAGCGCAACTTCGTATCGAGGGAAATCGGCGAAACGAAAGATTTGTGCGCGCCCGCGAGCGGAACGTTCCCTACGGAACAGCTGATCGGTCGAGGCACTGCGATCATGGCCCAGAAGCCGCGTACCTGCCTGGCCGTCGATCCCTCGAGGAGAAAAACATGCGCAATTTTGTTCACGCCGTCGCCGCCCATATCCGCGCCACGACCAAGAACCTGACCTTTACTGGCCGGCCCTCCGGCAAGCGCTCACCCGCGTCGTCCTATAGTTGGCTTAGCTTTCCTCTTGACTGAAACGGTGCCTCCGGATCGAATGCGGGTAACACAACTGGGAACCCGCCATGTCCGAGACGCTGCTGATTGGAGCCTTTCTCGCCGCCCTCTCCTATGTCCTTATTCCCGGACCGGCGTTTCTGGCGCTGCTCGGCATCGGCGCCGGCCAGGGGCGCAAGGCAGGCGCCTTGTTCATGGGCGGACACCTTGCCGGTGACGTTCTCTGGTCGACCCTGGCGCTGGTCGCAATCGTCGGCGCGCGCTCTGTCGGCACGACGATTTTCGATATCCTCGGCCTCTTCTGCGGCGCCTATCTCGGCTGGATCGGCTGGACGGCATTGCGCGCACGCCCCGCCGGCGAGAACCGCGCGCTCGTGACAGTCGAGCGTCCTTTGAGGCGCGGACTGATTTTTGGACTAACCAATCCCAAGGGCTATCCGGTGGCGCTCGCAACCTTCACGGCGCTGCTTGCCAGCTCGGCCAACGCGCTCGAGTTCGATGCGCTGCCGGCGCTGCTCGGCGTCTCGCTGATCGGATTTCTCGTGGCCGATCTGATCCTGATCGTCATCATCGGCACCTCGGTCGTGCGGCGTTTCTACCGACGCCACGAACTCACGATCGTCCGGCTCTCCGGTCTCCTGTTCATCGGCTTTGCCGTTCAGGCGGTCTGGCACGCTGCCCCCGGGCTTCTCGGTTTGCGCAGGCCTTGACGGCAAGCCCCCTCACGACCACCTCAATTGCCTCCGCGTCCTGATGTCATAGATCACGACGCCCCTCCCCGGCCCCGCGTCGGACCGCATGCGAAAGGATTTCTGATGACCACCAGCACCCCGCTCAATCCCGCGCTCACCGCATGGACCGGCCACGAAGGCCTGCCGCGTTTCGACCTGGTGAAGGACGAGGATTTTGCTCCGGCGTTCGACGCGGCTTTCAGGGAACATGAGGCGGAGATCGACGCGATTGCCGAAAACCCGGCGGCGCCGACCTTCGAAAACACGATCATTGCGCTGGAGATCGCCGGTGACGGACTGTCGCGCGTATCCTCGATCTTCTGGAACAAGGCCGGCGCCGACACCAACGAGACGATCCAGGCGCTGGAGCGCGATATCGCGCCGAAGATGTCCCGGCACTATTCGAAAATCGGCATGAATGCGGCGCTGTTCAAGCGCATCGACACGCTGTGGGAAGGGCGCGCAAGGCTTGGCCTCGATCTTGAAGCGACGCGCGTACTCGAGCGCCACTGGAAGGGTTTCGTCAAATCCGGCGCCAAGCTCGCAAAGCCGGAGCAGGAGCGGCTGGCAGCGATCAACGAGAAACTCGCCGGCCTCGGCGCCAGGTTCGGGCAGAACGTGCTCGCCGATGAGAAGAGCTGGGTTCTGTTCCTGGGGAGCGAGGAACAGCTCGCCGGCCTGCCGGACTTCCTGCGCGACGCCATGGCGGCGGTCGCCGAAGACCGCGGCCAGAAGGGCAAGTATGCCGTCACCCTGTCGCGCTCGATCATCGAACCGTTCCTGACCTTCTCCGACAATCGCGAGTTTCGCGAGCAGGCCTTCCGCGCCTGGATCGCGCGCGGTGAAAATGGCGGCGACACCGACAATCGCGGGCTGATCGCCGAGATGCTGGCTTTGCGTGCGGAAAAAGCGAAGCTGCTCGGCTATGACAACTTCGCGTCGCTGAAGCTCGACGATACCATGGCTAAGACGCCCACTGCTGTGAACGGCCTGCTGATGCAAGTCTGGGAAAAGGCGGTTGCCCGCGCCCGCGAGGAAGAGGCCGAGCTTGCCCGGCTCGTTGCCGACGAGGGCCGCAATCACGACGTCATGCCCTGGGACTGGCGCCATTACGCCGAGAAGCTCCGCGCCGAGAAGTTCAATTTCTCCGAAGGCGAACTCAAGCCTTACCTGCAGCTCGAAAAGATCATCGAGGCCTGCTTCGATGTCGCCAAGCGTCTGTTCGGCATTACCGCGACGGAGAAGAAGGGCATTGCCGCCTACCATCCCGACGTGCGCGTCTTCGAGGTCAAGGATGCATCCGGCAAGCTGGTGGCATTGTTCCTTGGCGACTACTTCGCCCGGTCTTCGAAGCGCTCCGGTGCGTGGATGAGTTCGTTCCAGTCGCAGCACAAGCTCAAGCTGAAGAATGGCGCCGAAGGCGAGCTGCCGATCATCTACAACGTCTGCAATTTCGCCAAGCCCGCCGAGGGCAAGCCCGCGCTGCTGTCGCTCGATGATGCCCGAACGCTCTTCCACGAGTTCGGGCACGCATTGCATGGCATGCTATCCAACGTCACCTACCCTTCGGTGTCCGGCACGGGTGTGTCGCGTGACTTCGTCGAGCTGCCGTCGCAGCTTTACGAACATTGGCTGACGGTGCCGGAGATCCTGAAGCGTTATGCGGTGCACTACCAGACCGGCGAGCCGATGCCGCAGGCGCTGCTCGACAAGGTGCTGGCGGCGCGAACCTTCAACTCGGGCTTCGCAACAGTCGAGTTCACGTCGTCCGCACTGGTCGATATGGCCTATCATACGGCCACGGAGACGGCGGAACCGATGGCGCTCGAAGCCAAGAAGCTCGATGAGATCGGCATGCCGAAATCCATCGTCATGCGCCATCGCAGCCCGCACTTCCTGCACGTCTTCTCGGGCGACGGCTACTCGGCCGGCTATTATTCCTACATGTGGTCGGAAGTGCTCGACGCCGATGCCTTCGCCGCCTTCGAGGAAACCGGCAACGCCTTCGATCCGGCCATGGCCGCCCGCCTCAAGGACAACATCTATTCGGTCGGCGGCTCGATCGATCCGGAGGATGCCTACAAGGCCTTTCGCGGCAAACTGCCGAGCCCGGATGCGATGCTCGCGAAAAAGGGCCTGGCTGCCTGAGCCACGCCGATCTCCGATCACGCCATCCGGCGTGATCGGTTGTTCCAAAGTCCCCGCACTGTCTCGCAAGCAGCCTCGAAGTCGTCGTGATTGCGCAGACTGACAAGGGCGGCAGCCGCCGTCGTAATGATGGTGGTTTCCGCGCGCTCGTCGCGGGCAGCACCAGTCCAAACCGCCTGCCAGTATTCGCGGCTGCTCAAGCCGGTGCGCGGTTCGGCCAGCGGCGCGATTTTCGCGGGAATGATGACGTCGGAGGCTTCGCCGCCGACAAGGCGGAAAAGGGGCGTCTGGCGGTAGGGCGTGAACTCAGCGTGGTCGCGGGTGTTGCCGAGGATCGTCAACTCTCTCGTGCCGAGCAGCATGGCGATGTCGCGGCTGAGCGTGCGGCTCGAGGGATTGGCGACTCCGAGCAGGCTTGTCCGTCCGCCCATCGGATTGATGAGGTGAATGGCGGCGTTTAGCGGCATGCGCATCTCCATCAGCCGATAGAGCCCCAGCAAGCGATAGACCTGCGGCGCAAAGGCCGAGAGCGGCAGATAGGCGATGCCTGCCGACCGAAGCGCTGTCTTGGCGGCCGTGATCGACGTGCAGATCGGGATGCCGGCTGCGGAAGCGGCCACCTCCAGCTTGTGCCGATCCGTACCCTCCTCACCGTAGCTTCCATGGAGCACGACGCGATGCCCGGCATCGACGACAAGCCGTGCCGCATGCAGGAACCAGGGCGCAGTCTTCAATTTGGGCGAGAGGTAGCAGGGCCAATCGAGGTCGGCGATGCCGTTTCCCGGTTCAATTGCGCCGATATGGCGGCGCATGGCGCGCACGAAACCGGCCACCTCCACCGCCGTCGGTCCGCGATAATGCAGCACCGTCATCAGCGCACCGATCTGCACCGGGTCCGCTTCGCCGGCAAGGATGATCGCCAGCGCGTCCTCGGCCTCCTCTTTGCTCAAGGGGCGGCTGCGGCCGGCGCCGGTGCCGACAGTCGCGATGCAGCGAGCCAATCGTCGTTCAGGGGCGGCATCGTCCCCGATTTCGGCTAGCTTTGCGGCGAACTGTTCCGGTGCCGGCTCCCCCTCAAGCAGGCGGCTTGGCCGGGCCGCCAGCGGTGGTGCGTCGGTCAGTGCCTGCCCTCCCCAGCCGGCGTGACCAGTCTGTGTGGGTGCGGACGCAGAGCCAGCGGAGCGTGCGTCAAGCAGGGCTTCGGTCTCTGCGGCAAGAGCGCGCACGCGTAGCCGCAGAGACTCGGCAAGCGGGGTCGGGCGCAGGCCATGGCCTGTGCGCAGGAACAGCGGATCGGCATAGTCCTCACGCAATTGACCGAGCAAGCGGCTCATTGCCGAGGGCTGCAGACCGACGCTTGAAGCGGCACGGCTGACGCTGTTTTCGCGTAGCAGTGCGTCCAGCGCCAGGAGCAGGCGCAGCTTGCTCAGATCCGTCTGACGTTCGTTGGAGGCCGACGCGCCTCCTGTCACGCTCGCCGTTGCTTTCGCCATGGTTCCGTCCCGCCTTTCTGTCTCATCCGGCATATTCGCGGGCGCTGTTTTGCGTCGTTTCGTATTTGGAATGGTTCCAAAACAGCGTCGTTGACCGTCTCCCTCGCCAATAACTAAGTGGAGTTCATTACTCAAGATATATGCGGGGCGAAGATGATGAAGCGGATGGGGCCTGAGACCGAAACCGAGGGGCAGCGGCAAGGGGTCCGCTGGAACCGGTGCGTCTCGGCCGGATGGCCACGTCGTTTCGTCTGCGCCTGCCTCGCCGGCACGGCGCTGACGGTGCCGACGGAAGCCTTGGCACAGAAGGCCAAGGAAAAGGAGAAGGCGACCGAACTCGAGCAGATTGTGGTGACGGCGACCGGGTTCGAGCAAAACGTCAAGGATGCGCCGGCGAGCATCACGGTGATCTCGGGCGAAGACCTGCAAAAGCGGTCGTTCCGCGATCTCACCGATGCGCTTCGCGACGCGCAAGGGGTTGCGGTGACCGGTGTCGCCAACGAGCGCGACATCTTCATCCGCGGCCTGCCCGGCTCCTACACGCTGATTCTTGTCGACGGAAAGCGCCAGAGCACGCGTGACGCGCGCACCAATGGCAACTCCGGTTTCGAGCAGAGCTTCATTCCGCCGGCCGCCGCCATCGAGCGTATCGAGATCGTCCGTGGGCCGATGTCGTCGCTCTACGGTTCCGATGCCATGGGTGGGGTCATCAACATCATCACCCGCAAGGTCGCCGACAGCTGGACCGGCTCGTTCACCACCGACGGCACGATGCAGCAGCACAAGCAGTTCGGCAATTCGGGCCAAATGTCGTTCTATACCAGCGGGCCGATCCTGAAAGACACGCTCGGCGTACAGATCTGGGGCCGCGGCCTGAAGCGCAGTGAGGACAGGTTCCTTTCCGGCATCACCGGTTCGAAGGAACACGATCTGACGGCGCGGCTTTCCTATACGCCGAACGAGGATCATGACTTCTTCCTCGAAGGCGGGACCGCACGGCTTCGCCGCGATGCCAATGTCGGCAAGACGATCGAGCCTGGACCGCGCGCGGTCAGCACCTACAACGACAACGACCGCGATCACTGGTCGTTCTCCCATACGGGGCGCTGGGGACCGACGACGTCTGACTTCTCCATCCTGCAGGAATGGGCGGAGCGCCGGACCTACAACTACAGCCAGGCAGACGGTCGCTTCGTCAAGCAGCCGCGCGCGCCCGAGGTGCGCAACACCGTCATCGACGGCAAGTTCACCACTCCCTTCGATCTCGGCGGCAGCCACACGCTGGTGACTGGCGGGCAATATTTCGAGGCGCGGCTTTCCGACCAGAACCCGGGTCGACGCACGGGCTTGAACGAGACCTTCTCGGCGACGCAATGGGCGCTGTTTGCCGAAGACGAATGGCGCATGGTCGATGACTTCGCGCTGACCACGGGCCTGCGTCTCGATCATCATGAGGAATATGGCTACCACTTGAGCCCGCGCATCTACGGCGTCTGGAACGCGACCGACATGCTGACGGTAAAGGGCGGCATTTCCACCGGCTTCCGTGCGCCCGATATCCGCAGCATCGCGCCGGGTTATGCCTATACGACCGGCGGTGGCGGTTGCTCCTATGGTCCGACCGGCACCTGCGGCGTGATCATCGCCGACCCGAACCTGAAGGCCGAATCGAGCACGAGCTATGAAATCGGCGCGGTTTGGGACAATGGCGACGTCATTCTCGGTGGTACCTATTTCTATACGGATTTCCGGGACAAGATCTCCAACTCGATGGTGCTGGATTCGGCCGGCAATCCGGTGCGCTGGAGCGAGGACCCGAACTACCGCCTCTGGTACAACTACAATATCGACGACGCGATCATTCAGGGCGTCGAGCTGACCGCGACCTGGAATGCGACGCCGGATCTGACACTTCGCGCGAGCTACACCTACACGCAGTCCGAACAGAAGACCGGCACCTTTGCCGGCTTCCCGCTGGCGCGCACGCCGGAACACATGGCCAATCTCAGGGCTGATTGGTACACGCCGGTCGAAGGGCTAGAAGCCTGGGCTTCCGTCAACTATCACGGCGAAGAGATCGCCGCCGGCCCGCGCATCGGCACCAACGGCAAGCCGGTGACGATCAACGGCCAGCAGGGCCGCAAGTACGACGCCTATACGACGGTCGATATCGGCACGAAATATGATGTCGGCGAGGGCCTGACGCTGAACGCCGCGGTCTACAATCTCTTCGACAAGGAAGTCGAGCAGACCGATTTCAACACGGTCATGGAAGGCCGCCGCTTCTGGATGAGCCTGACGGCAACATTCTGATCATCCGGCCGGTCCCCGCCCGGCTCCCGATCGAACAGACGGCGCCCGGAAGGCGCCGTCTGTCATTTCTCAAGCGCCGCTCTTTCTCAGGCGCTTTGGTCCACGCCGAGGGTCGATAGCAGGCTTTTCATTCTCTGGAGCGCCAGTTCCGGCCGGTCGAGCACATTGGCGCGGTCGGCGAGGCGGAAGATATCGGCGTAGTGCAGCACCCCGCGGGCGGACTGCATGCCGGCGGGCATGGTGAAGTGGCGCTGGTGGCCGTTCAGCCAGGCGAGGAGAACGACGCCGGCCTTGTAATACTGTGTCGGCGCCTCGAAGATCTTGCGGGACAGGGGTACGGTCGGCTCGATCACGCCGCGGAAGGTGGCGAGATCGTCCTTCGCCAGCGCCGCAAGTGCCTTGGAAGCGGAGGGCGCCACCGCATCGAAGATGCCGAGCAGCGCGTGGCTGTACTTCGTGCCGTCGCCCTCGATCAGTTCGGCATAGTTGAAGTCGTCGCCGGTGAAGCAGAGCACGCCTTCGGGCAGGCGATTGCGCAGTGCCACTTCCTTGGCGTTTTCGAGCAGCGAAATCTTGATGCCTTCGACCTTGTCGCGGTTGGCTTCGATGATCGAGAGCACCGTATCGAGCGCCTGGTCGAAATTCTCCGAACCCCAATAGCCCCGAAGTTGCGGATCGAACATGTCGCCGAGCCAATGCAACACCACCTTGTGCCTGGTCTGGCCGAGGATGCGGCCATAGACGAAGCGATAGTCGTCGGCCGATTGCGCGACGCGGGCGAGCGCCCGGCTTGCCATCATGATCGCCCTGCCCCCCTCGCCTTCGACGAAGCCGACCTGTTCCTCATAGGCGGCAATCACATCGTCAAGCGAGCGCGCATCGGTGGGCGCAAGATGGTCGGTGCCGGCGCCACAGGCAAGATCGGCGCCCGCTACCTGCCGCGCATCGCTGAGCGAGCGGCGGATCAGCTCCTGCGCGCCCGGCCAGGCAAGGCCCATGCCGCGTTGGGCGGTGTCCATCGCCTCGGCGATTTTGAAACCCAGGCTCCAGAGGTGATGGCGAAACGCCATCGTCGCGTCCCAGTCGATCGCCGGGTTGCCCCAGGGATCGAGATCCTTGAGCGGATCCGAGACCACATGGGCGGCCGCGTAGGCGATGCGGTTGAAGGTCGGCGGCGTGTTGGGCCGTTCGATCGGCGTTCCGGTCAGGCGATACTGTTCAAGCGAGCCGTCTTGGCGCGGCAGCGTCAGGCTTGTCATTGGGGTTGGTCTCCTCCGCGGACGTTTGCCTTGGAATACTTTGGATCGTTCCAAATGGCAAGCGGCAATGTTTTTCAGGCGAGGCGATCCTCCTCCAGACGATTGCTGATCTCCGATAATGTCATTGAAATTCAATTAAATAATCCGTCAATCCGCAGATTGCTACGCTTCTCAAGGTGCCTTTTGTCTACACCGAGCGCGGCCGGACGTGAAAAAAGTGATCAGCCAACTCTTGACCAAATTGGAACGTTCCAATTATGAAAGAAGAAAGCAGGCAGAAGAATTCGGGAGGATGCTGTGGTCAAGGAGAGGGTAACGGTCATCGATATTGCGCACGCTGCCGGCGTGTCGAAGTCGACCGTGTCGCTCGTTCTTCAGGGCAGCTCGCTCGTCAATGAGGCGACGCGCGCCAAGGTGAATGCCGCCATCCGCGATCTCGGCTATGTCTATAATCGCGGCGCTGCCAATCTTCGGCAATCGAAGTCCAAGATCATCGGCATCGTCGTCAACGATCTCACCAACAGCTTCTTTGCGGAACTCGCCGTCGGCGTCGATGCGGTCGTGCAATCGGCAGGCTTCGTGCAGTTTCTTGCCAATACCGGCGAAAAGATCGAGCGCCAGCGCGAAGTGGTCGCGTCGATGCGCGAGCATGGCGTTTCCGGCCTGATCATTTCGCCGGCGCGTGGCACCGAAGCGGCCGATCTTGCGCCTTTGGTCGAGAGCGGCATTCCCGTCGTGCTCGTCGTCCGCGACATTGCCGGTGCAAATGTCTCTTCGCTGATCTCCGACAACCACGCTGGTGCCGTGGCCGCGGTGCGTCATCTGATCGAACGTGGTCACCAGCGCATCGCCTTCCTCGGCGGCTTTTCCGACACCGCCGTCTTCGAGGCGCGCATGCGCGGCTACCGCGATGCGCTCGTCGAGGCCGGCATGCCGGTTTCGGAATCGCTGATCATCGGTTCGGCGCCGTCGCGTGCCGGCGGGGTGACGGCGGTGGAGCAGGCGATGATGCTCGCCGACCGGCCGACGGCCGCACTCTGCTTCAATGATGCGGTCGCTTTCGGCGTCTGCGATGGCCTGAGGGCCCGGCGGCTTGAGCCGGGTGCCGATTTCGCCGTTATCGGTTTCGACGACGTGATCGAGGCGAAGACAGCAGTTCCGGCGCTGACGACGGTGTCCGTCGATCCGCAAGGCATGGGCCAACGGGCGGCCGAACTGCTGTTGAAGCAGATCAAGGCCGGTAAGGCGGAGCCGGAAGCGATCGTCGGTTCGGTTCGTCTCGTCGTTCGCCAGAGCTGCGGCGCAGCAGTCGAGAGAAAAAGGGAGGCACTGGCATGACACGGTGGGGTCTGATCGGCGCAAGCACGATTGCGCGCGAATGGGTGATCGGCGCAATCCGCGCCGCCGGAGGCGAGGTCGTCTCCGTCATGAGCACGAGCGCGGAGCGCGGCGCGGCTTACGCCGAGGAGAACGGCATCGCCAAGTCGGTGACCACTGTTGCCGAACTCGTCGGCGATCCCGATGTCGATGCTGTCTATGTCTCCACCACCAATGAACTGCATCGCGAGCAGACGCTGGCGGCGATCGCTGCCGGCAAGCACGTGCTCTGCGAGAAGCCGCTGGCGATGACGCTGGAGGATGCGCGCGACATGGTGAGCGCAGCGCAGGAAGCGGGTGTCGTTCTTGCTACCAACCACCACCTGCGCAATGCCGCCAGCCACCGCGCAATGCGCGATGCGATCGCCGAGGGCAGGATCGGCCGGCCGATTGCAGCCCGCGTCTTCCACGCGGTCTATCTGCCGCCGCATCTCCAGGGCTGGCGACTGGAGAGGCCGGACGCCGGCGGCGGCGTCATTCTCGACATCACCGTGCATGACGCCGATACGCTGCGCTTCATCCTCAACGACGATCCGATCGAGGCCGTTGCCATCAGTCACAGTGCCGGCATGGGCAAGGAAGGCCTGGAGGATGGCGTCATGGGTGTCATCCACTTCCGCTCCGGCGTCATCGCTCAGTTCCACGATGCCTTCACCACCAAATACGCAGAGACCGGTCTTGAGGTGCATGGCACCGAAGGATCGCTGATCGGCCGCAACGTGATGACGCAGAAGCCGATCGGCACGGTGACGCTCCGCAGCGCCGATGGCGAGAGCGAGCTCGCCCTCGACCACCGCAATCTCTACGAAACAGCGCTTTCCGCTTTCCATGCCGCTGCCCAAGGCAACGGCCGTCCATCTGCGACGGGCGAGGATGGCGTCTGGTCGCTGGCAACGGGCCTTGCCGTCGTCAAGGCGGCGGCCACCGGCCAGGCCGTGGCGATCGAAACGGGACTTTGAACTCATGTCGATGAACAAGCACATCTCGCCGGCCGAAGCGGCTGCCCTGATCCCGGATGGCGCGGTGGTTTCGGTCTCCTCGTCCAGCGGCCTCGGCTGCCCGGATCTGATGCTCAAGGCGATCGGCGAGCGGTTCGAGACGACCGGCCACCCACGCGACTTGACGACGCTGCATCCGATTGCCGCCGGCGACATGAGCGGCATCAAGGGCGTCGACTATATCGCCAAGAAGGGTCTGCTGAAGAAGATCATCGGCGGCTCCTATCCCTCGGGTCCGTCGAGTGCGGAACCGCCGTTGATCTGGCAGATGATCGGCGCTGACGAGGTGGCGGCCTACAACGTGCCCTCCGGCATCCTGTTCGACATGCACCGCGAGGCCGCGGCCAAGCGCCCGGGCGTGATGACCAAGGTCGGCCTCGACACCTTCGTCGATCCGTCGCGCGAAGGCTGCGCCATGAATGCTTCGGCCGCGGCTGAGCCCATGGTTAAGAAGGTCTCGTTCGAAGGCGAGGACTGGCTCTATTTCAAGGCGATCGCGCCGGAAGTGGCGATCATCCGCGCGACGACGGCGGACGAGCGCGGCAATCTCACCTATGAGCACGAGGGCGCCTATCTCGGTGGTCTCGACCAGGCGCTCGCTGCCCGCAACAATGGCGGCATCGTCATTGCCCAGGTCAAGCGCATCACCAAGGAAGGCTCACTGAAACCCCACGACGTGCGCGTGCCGGGCGTGCTGGTGGATTATGTCATCGTCGATCCCGACCAGAAGCAGACGACCCAGACGCTCTACGATCCGGCGATTTCCGGCGAGATCTTCCGGCCGCTCGACAGTTTCCGGGTGCCGGAATTCAATATCCAGAAGGTCATTGCCCGCCGCGTGGCGCAGGAGCTTGAAGCCGGCAGCGCCGTCAATCTCGGCTTCGGCATTTCGGCCAATGTGCCGCGCATCCTGCTCGAAGAGGGGCTGCACGGTGCGGTCACCTGGGTGATCGAGCAGGGCGCTGTCGGCGGTGTGCCGCTGCTCGACTTCGCCTTCGGCTGCGCGTCCAATGCCGATGCCTTCATGCCCTCGCCCTATCAGTTCACTTATTTCCAGGGCGCCGGCTTCGATGCCTCGCTGCTCTCCTTCCTTGAGATCGATCGCAACGGCTCGGTCAACGTGTCGAAACTCTCTTTCCGCCCACATGTGACGGCCGGCGCCGGCGGTTTCGTCGACATAACGGCACGGGCGAAGAAGATCGTCTTCTCCGGCATGTTCAATGCCGGCGCCAAGCTCGCGGTCGCCGACGGCAAACTGGTGATCGAAAAGGAAGGCAAGCTGAAGAAGCTGGTCAACGAGGTCGAACACGTCACCTTCTCAGGCCGTCGCGGCATCGAGCAGGGCCAGGACATCACCTATATCACCGAGCGCTGCGTGATGAAGCTGACGCCCGAGGGCGTGATGCTGACCGAGATCGCGCCGGGCGTCGACCTGCAGGCGCATATTCTCGACCAGTCGGAATTCCCACTGATCGTTTCCGACAGACTGAAGACCATGGATGCGGGTCTGTTCCAGGATGCATTGCTTGGTCTTGAACTGCCGAAGAAGCCGGCGCGCCGGCTTCAGGGAGGCGACCGTGGCTGAAGGCCGTATCCGCATCGAGGTTGATGGACCGATCGCGACCATGACGGTTGCCCGTCCGGACAAGCTCAATGCCTTCGATATCGACATGCTGAAGGCGTTGGCATCGGCTTGCGACGAGATTGAAGCCGACCGCAATGTGCGTGTCGTCATCCTCACCGGCGAGGGCAAGGCATTTTCGGCCGGCGGTGACATCAAGGCCTGGGGCGGTATGGATGCGCCTGCCTTCGGGCATGACTGGGTACGGTTCGGCCACCGCGTGTTCGAGCGGCTGGCGACGCTGCGCATGCCCGTCATCGCCGCTCTTAACGGCCATGCGCTTGGCGGTGGGCTGGAACTGGCGGCGGCCGCCGATATCCGGCTGGCCGAAGCGCAGATCAAGATCGGGCTGCCGGAAACGAGCCTCGGCATGGTTCCCGGCTGGTCGGGCACGCAGCGCCTCGTCTCTCGCTTTGGCGCCCAGATCGTCAGGCGCATGGTGCTGGGCGGCGAGATGTTCACCGCCGAGGCTGCTCTGCGCGAAGGTCTGGTCGATGCCGTCGTCGAGACCGGCACGGTGCTTTCAGCTGCCCGCGATTATGCGGCGCGTGTCGCCAAGCGCGGGCCTGCGGCGCTCGAGATTTCGAAACTGATGCTCGCTTCGGCGAATGGCGAAGACAACGGATCCGCAGTCGAAGCGCTCGGCTCGATCCTTGTCGCCAAGACCGGCGACCTCAAGGAAGGTGTCGTTGCCTTCTCCGAAAAGCGTGAAGCCCAATTCAAGGGAGAATGGTAATGACCGTGCTCGTGAAACCCAAGCCGATCGACGGCCAAAAGGTTCGCGCCTTCCAGATGCTGATCGACGGCAAATGGGTGGACAGCGCCGAGGGCCGTACGATCGAGCGCGTGGCGCCGGGCCACGGCGTCGTCGTCAGCCGCTATCAGGCGGGCACCAAGGCCGACGCCGAAAAAGCGATTGCTGCCGCACGCCGTGCCTTCGACGAGGGCACCTGGCCGCGCATGACCGCTTCGCAGCGTTCGCTGGTGCTTTTGCGCGCAGCCGATATCATTGCCGAGCGCGCCGATGAGCTTGCCTATCTCGATGCGATCGAATCCGGCAAGCCGATCAGCCAAGCCAAGGGCGAACTCGGCGGTGCCGCCGATATCTGGCGCTACGCCGCGGCTCTCGCCCGCGATCTGCATGGCGAAAGCTACAACACGCTCGGTGACGGTACACTTGGCGTCGTGCTGCGCGAGGCGATCGGTGTCGTCTCGATCATCACGCCCTGGAATTTCCCGTTCCTGATCGTCAGCCAGAAGCTGCCCTTTGCGCTGGCCGCTGGCTGCACCACTGTCGTCAAGCCGTCCGAGCTGACCTCGGCCTCGACGCTGCTGCTCGGTGAAATCCTCGAAGCCGCCGGCGTTCCCGCCGGCGTGGTCAACATCATCACCGGCACGGGGCCGGAGGTCGGCGCGCCAATGACGACGCATCCGGATGTCGACATGGTGTCCTTCACCGGCTCGACCGGCGTCGGCCGCCTGACCATGGCCAATGCTGCCCAGACGCTGAAGAAGGTCTCGCTGGAACTCGGCGGCAAGAACCCGCAGATCGTTTTCCCCGACGCCAATCTCGACGAATTCATCGATGCCGCCGTCTTCGGCGCCTATTTCAATGCCGGCGAATGCTGCAATGCCGGCTCGCGATTGATCCTGCACCGTGACATCGCCGACGAGGTGACGCGCCGCATCGCCGAGCTCTCGGCCAAGGTGAAGGTCGGCGATCCGCTCAATCCGGAAACCCAGGTCGGCGCAATCATCACGCCGCAGCATCTGGAAAAGATCGCCAGCTATGTTTCTGCTGCTTCCAAGGATGGCGCTGCGGTTGCCCATGGCGGCACCGCGCTCGATCTCGGCATGGGCCAGTTCATGGCGCCGACGATCCTTTCTTCCGTGCGCCCGGACATGGCGGTGGCGCGCGAAGAAGTGTTCGGCCCGGTTCTCTCGGTGCTGACCTTCGAGACGACGGAAGAGGCGATCGGCATCGCCAATGCGATCGACTATGGTCTTTCGGCCGGGGTGTGGAGCCGCGACTTCGACACCTGCCTGACGATCGGCCGCCGCGTGCGCGCCGGCACCATCTGGATGAACACCTTCATGGATGGTGCGTCGGAACTGCCCTTCGGCGGCTACCGCCAGTCCGGCCTCGGCCGCGAACTCGGCCGGCATTCGGTCGAGGATTACACCGAGACCAAGACGCTCAACATGCATATGGGGCCGCGTACCGGCTGGTGGATGCCGCGCTAAGGCTGAAACAGGGGAGGAGAGGACATGCGGACGATGGGGAGAACATTGGGGCAGGAGGCAGCGTCACGTGACACCGCCTTGCGTGCCGTGTTCGCCCGCTCAGCCGGCCGCGCCGAAGCTCGATGGGATCTGCGGACAGAGCAGCAGCTGCAGCTTGCTGACGTCGCTTTCGCCGCCGATCTTCTGCAGGAGCACCCGGCCCATGTCCTCGCCGGTCGCCGTCAGGTCCTCGTAGATCGTCTCGACCTGCGGCTGGATGGCGCTCAGGAGATGCGAGGTCTGCTTGGCGACGATGTCGTATTCGCGTCCGAGCGTCAGCCCGCAATCGCTCATGCCGGTGATGGTTGCGAGCGCGCAGACTTCGCCGCCGCACATGAAACTGTCCGGTGGATCGGGCTCGGCGTAGCGCTGGCGCACGCGGTCGCGGATGGCGCCTGCCGGGCTGTCGAGATCGATGCCCGAGAGGATTTCGTAGGCGCAGCCCGCCTCGCGCACGGCGGTCATGAAGCCGTGCTGAAGATGGCCGGCAAAGGTGAAATCGGCGGGGCCACTGATCAGGGCCGGCTTGCGCCTGCCCTTGGCGATCAGGCGCTTCGTCGCCTGGTAGGAAAAGGTGAAGTTGTCGTAGTCGACATAGGGATGCGGGGTGGAAAGCTCCGTGCGCCCATGGGTGACGAAGGGAAAGCCGAGATCGGACAGCAATCGGACCCGGGGATCGAGCGGTTCCGTGCGCGAGAAGATCAGGCCATCGGCCATCGCGTTGCGGGTGATGTAGTTGACCGCCTCGACATTGGTCGAGTTCAGGAAGTTCGGCATGACGATCAGGTGGTAGGCCGTGCCCTGAAGTGCCTTGGCGATGCCGCTCATGATCGAGGTGCCGTAGCCGAGGATTTCCTCGTGCGGGTCGAGCAGCACGCCGATGACATTGGTGCGGCCGGTCTTCAGGCGCTGGGCGGCGCGGTCGGGCGAATAGCCGATCTCGTCTGCGACCTCGCGCACTCGCTTGCGGGTATCGAGCGAGATCTGCGGCGCATCGGAAAGGGCACGCGAAACGGTGGTGACCGCAAGGCCGGTGATTTCCGCGATCGTGCGAAGGGTCGGCTTGCCGCGCTTGACGGCAGAACCAATGTCTTCGGCGTGGGCGGGCTTGGAGGGATCGGCCAATGCTAGTCTTTCTGAACGCGGGCGGGAGCGGTGTTTGTATCGTGGTGCGAGGGCTTAGGCAATCGAATCATGAAAACGTTTTAAATCTCGCATCGCGGCACGGCGTGCTGCACTGCAATAGCTAATGTGAGCTATATAATTCAGTAAATTCAAACGGTTCCGAAGGTGCTAAAATACAAAATGGCGGAATGCTTGACTTGCTGAATTTATAACGTTTTAAATGGCCAGCCGCTGGCTGAAGCGGCGCGAATTCCGGGGTGGAGGAGGTTCCGCCTCGTTAACTTGCAAACGGGAGGAAAACGATGCGCAAGTTGATGACGACGACGGCCGTTGTGGCGCTGATGATGGCGGCCACCGCCGCGCGCGCAGCCGAAAATGTGGAAGTTCTGCACTGGTGGACATCCGGTGGCGAAGCCGCCGCACTCGACGTTCTGAAGAAGGACCTGGAAAGCAAGGGCATCACTTGGACCGACATGCCGGTTGCCGGCGGTGGCGGTACGGAAGCGATGACGGTTCTGCGCGCTCGCGTCACCGCGGGCAACGCTCCGACCGCCGTGCAGATGCTCGGCTTCGACATTCTCGACTGGGCCAAGGAAGGCGCACTCGGCAACCTCGACGAGACCGCTTCCAAGGAAGGCTGGGACAAGGTGATCCCGACCGCCCTGCAGCAATTCTCGAAGTATGACGGCCACTGGATCGCAGCGCCGGTCAACGTGCATTCGACCAACTGGGTCTGGATCAACAAGGCCGCCCTCGACAAGGCTGGCGGCAAGGAGCCGACCAACTGGGACGAACTGGTTGCCCTGCTCGACAACTTCAAGGCCCAGGGGATCACCCCGATCGCCCATGGCGGCCAGCCCTGGCAGGATGCGACGATCTTCGACGCCGTCGTGCTTTCGCTCGGCACCGACTTCTACAAGCAGGCTTTCATCGATCTCGACCCGGCAGCGCTCGGCGGTGACAAGATGAAGGAAGCCTTCGACCGCATGACGAAGCTCCGCTCCTATGTCGACGACAACTTCTCGGGCCGTGACTGGAACCTCGCTTCCGCCATGGTCATCGAGAACAAGGCCGGCCTGCAGTTCATGGGCGACTGGGCCAAGGGCGAATTCCTGAAGGCCAAGAAGGTGCCGGGCACCGATTTCGTCTGCATGCGTTTCCCGGGTACGCAAGGGTCCGTGACCTTCAACTCCGACCAGTTCGCGATGTTCAAGGTTGCCGACGACAAGGTTCCGGCCCAGCTCGCCATGGCTTCGGCGATCGAAAGCCCGACCTTCCAGTCGGCCTTCAACGTGGTCAAGGGCTCGGTCCCGGCCCGCACCGACGTTCCGGACACGGACTTCGACGCCTGCGGCAAGAAGGGCATCAAGGACCTGGCAGAAGCCAACACCAACGGCAAGCTCTTCGGCTCCATGGCCCATGGCCATGCCAACCCGGCTGCCGTCAAGAACGCGATCTACGACGTCGTGACGCGCGAGTTCAACGGCGAACTGACGTCCGAAGAGGCCGTCAAGGAACTGGTCTCGGCCGTCGAGGCCGCGAAGTAACGGGCTCGCTCCGGGGCGCACTCTAGGCGCCCCGGACACCCTATTCCGACATGCAGGCGCCGTCGAACCGCCGTGGCCAACAGGACGCGGGGAGGGGCGCTTTGATACCCAGAACCTCGCGCGGATGCCGATATCAGGGATTTCCCGACGGCCGCGCCAGAAGTGGTGAACGTTCATGGATAGCCGCAGTCGCCTGCAGGACCTGATACCGAAGCTGGTGCTTGCCCCGAGCTTCCTCATCGTCCTGATCTTTGTCTATGGCTTTATTGCTTATACCGGCTTTCTGTCGATGACGGACAGCAAGATGCTGCCGTCCTACAATTTCGTCGGGTTAAGCAATTATTCGAAGCTGTGGGCGCTGCCGCACTGGTGGCGGGCGGTGAGCAACCTGGCGATCTTCGCCGCGCTCTATATCGCCATCTGCTCCGTGCTCGGCCTTGGGCTGGCAATCCTGCTCGACCAGAAGATCCGGGCCGAAGGCTTCCTGCGGCCGATCTACCTCTACCCGATGGCACTCTCGTTCATCGTGACCGGAACGGCCTGGAAGTGGTTCCTCGATCCCGGCATCGGCCTTGAGAACACCATGCACCTCTGGGGCTGGGAGAGCTTCTCGTTCAACTGGATCAAGGACCGCAACTACGCGATCTACTGCGTCGTCATTGCCGCGGTGTGGCAGTCGACCGGCTTCATCATGGCGATGTTCCTTGCGGGCCTTCGCGGCGTCGACAACGAGATCATCAAAGCAGCGCAGATCGACGGCGCCAAGACCTCGACGATCTATCGCCGGATCATCATTCCCCTGATGCGGCCGGTATTCCTCTCGGCTTTCGTCGTGCTCGCGCATCTGGCGATCAAGGCCTACGACCTGATCATCGCGCTCACCGGCGGCGGCCCCGGCCAGGCGACCGAGCTGCCGGCGACTTTCATGTATTCCTACACCTTCACCCGCAACCAGATGGGCATCGGCGCGTCCTCGGCGATCATCATGCTGGTGATGATCTTCTCGATCATCGTTCCCTATCTCTATTCCGAAATCCGGGGAGCACGACGCTGATGAGCGCTCCGAGCCCAGACAACATCATTTCGCACAACCGCCTCACCCGCGCGTTGATCTACACCGCGCTGATCCTCTTTGCGCTCTATTCGCTGTTGCCGCTCTACGTGATGCTGGTGAACTCGGTGAAGCCGCTCGACGAGATCCGCCAGGGCGGCATGCTCAACCTGCCGCAGACCTTTACGGTCGAGCCGTGGCTTCAGGCCTGGTCGACGGCGCAGATCGGCGTGCAGCCGACCGGCCTGAAACCCTTCTTCATCAACTCGATCCTGATGGTCGTGCCGGCCGTAGCAATCTCGACGATCATCGGCGCACTCAATGGCTACGTGCTGACGAAGTGGCGCTTTCCCGGTGCCAACATCTTCTTCGGCATGCTGCTGCTCTCGTGCTTCATCCCGTTCCAGATCGTGCTGATCCCGATGGCACGCATCCTCGGCATCCTTGGGATAGCCGGTTCGATCTGGGGCCTAATCTTCGTCCATGTGATCTACGGCATCGGCTTCACGACGCTCTATTTCCGCAACTACTACGAAGCGTTCCCGACCGAGCTGGTGCGCGCAGCGCAGATCGACGGCGCCAGCTTCTTCCAGATCTTCT
This sequence comes from Ensifer sp. ENS08, assembly GCF_014852195.1. Lineage (NCBI taxonomy): Bacteria > Pseudomonadati > Pseudomonadota > Alphaproteobacteria > Hyphomicrobiales > Rhizobiaceae > Ensifer > Ensifer sp. ENS08. Next base: position 302,599 of record NZ_JACVBF010000004.1, on the reverse strand, counting down.
GGCGCATCCTGTTGCCGTCCTCCGGTCCGATCATCGTCGTCTCGGTCATCTGGCAGTTCACCAACATCTGGAACGACTTCCTGTTCGGCGCGTCCTTCTCAGGCCCCTATTCGACGCCGATGACGGTCGCGCTGAACAACCTCGTTTCGTCCTCGACAGGCGTCAAGGAATACAACGTCCACTTCGCGGGCGCGATCCTCGCCGCCCTGCCAACGCTCATCGTCTACATCGTGTCCGGCCGCTACTTCGTTCGCGGGCTGATGTCGGGCGCCGTGAAAGGATAAGCTCATGTCTTTCTTGAAAATCAGCAACCTGCGCAAATCCTACGGCTCGCTCGAGATCCTGAAGGATATCAACCTGGAGATCGAAGAAGGCGGCTTCCTGGTGCTGGTCGGCCCCTCCGGCTGCGGCAAGTCCACGCTGCTCAACACGATCGCCGGGCTTGAGCCGATCACCTCAGGGGAGATCGCCATCAACGGCCGCTCGGTTGCCGATCTGCATCCCTCGAAGCGCGACATCGCCATGGTGTTCCAGTCCTACGCGCTCTACCCGAACATGACGGTCGCCGGAAACATTGCCTTCGGCATGGAAATCCGCGGCGTGCCGAAGGAGGAGCGCGAAAAGGCGATCAAGCAGGTCTCGGAAATGCTGCAGATCGGCCATCTGCTCGATCGCAAGCCGAGCCAGCTCTCGGGCGGTCAGCGTCAGCGCGTCGCCATGGGCCGGGCGCTGGTGCGCAACCCGCAGGTCTTCCTGTTCGACGAGCCGCTCTCCAACCTCGACGCAAAGCTACGCGTCGACATGCGCACCGAAATCAAGCGGCTGCACAACCGCATGAAGACGACGATCGTCTACGTGACCCACGACCAGATCGAGGCGATGACGCTGGCGACCAAGATCGCGGTGCTGAAGGACGGCGTGCTGCAGCAGTTCGGGACGCCGGCCGAGATCTACAACAACCCGGCCAACATGTTCGTCGCCGACTTCATGGGCTCGCCGGCGATGAACCTGCTGACGGCGCGGATCGAAAAGAGCGGCTCCGACATTGCGGTCACGCTGACGCGTCCGAATGCCGAGCCGCTGAAGCTTGCGGTGCCTCGGGCCAACGGCGTACTGTCTGCCTATGCCGGCAAGGACGTCGTCTTCGGCATCCGTCCGGAAGCGCTGACCGATCCTGATGGCGCCGACCGCAATGCCAAGGTGGTCGCCGAGGGCGAGTGCCTGATCGAGGTGGTCGAGCCGGCCGGCTCCGATACCTTTGCGGTCACCCGTCTCGGCGGGAAGGAGATCGTTGCCCGGCTCAGGGCCGATGCCCGCATCGCGCCCGGGCAGACCTCGCGCCTTGCCTTCAATCTCGACAAGGCGGTGTTCTTCGATCCGCAGAGCCAGCAGCGGATCGCGTAACCAACGATGCAGGAGCAGCCGGACATCGTCATTATCGGGTCGGGGATCGGCGGCTCCACGCTTGCAGCGGGGCTTGCCGGCTCCGGCGCCCGCATCGCCATCCTCGAGCGTGGCGACCGCCTGCCCGATACGCCGGAGGCGCGCAGCTACAGCTCGATCTTCGTCAAGGGCCACTTCCGCCCGAGGGAGATGTGGCGCGAACCCGACGGAACCGAGTTCAACCCCGGAAACTTCTACTTCGTCGGCGGCAATTCCAAGCTCTTCGGTGCGGTGCTCCTGCGCTACCGGGCCGAAGATTTCACCGAGATGCAGCATCTCGGCGGCGTTTCGCCGGCGTGGCCTTTCCCTTACGAGGAGCTGGAGCCCTGGTACGGCAAGGCCGAGCAACTGTTCGAGGTGCGCGGCGAATTGGGCGACGACCCGACGGAGCCGTTCCACAGCTCGCCTTACACTTTCGGCCCGGTGCCGGACGAGCCGGCGATTGCCCGGGCCCGTGCAGAGCTGAAGGCGCAGGGGCTCAATCCGGCAACGCTGCCGCTCGGCGTCGACATCGACGCCTGGCTTGCCGGCGGGCACACGCCCTGGGACGGGTTTCCGAACACCGGCAACGGCAAGATGGACGCTGAAACCGCATCGCTCGCTTCCGCACTGAAGGATCCCAATATCGAGCTGATCACCTCGGCGCATGTCGACACGTTGGAGGCGGGACCCGGCGGCCGGATCGAGGCGATCCACTACACCCACAGGGGCGAGAAGAAGAAGCTGTCGCCGAAGCTGGTAATCCTGTCGGCGGGCGCGATCAATTCGGCCGCCATCCTCTTGCGTTCCGGCGACGGCAAGGGGCTCGCCAACGCCTCCGACCAGGTCGGCCGCAACTTCATGAACCACAATTGCAGCGCCATGCTGGCAATCAACCCGTTCAAGCGCAACGACAGCATCTACCAGAAGACGCTGATGCTGAACGACTATTACCTCACCGGCGGCAGGGATGGCCTGCCGCTCGGCAACGTCCAGCTGCTCGGCAAGATCAACGGTGACATCCTCAAGGCCAATGCGCCCCTCTGGGCGCCGCGGTTTGCCTTCGATTTCATGGCCGGCCATGCGGTCGACTGGTACATGATGACGGAGGACCTGCCGAACCCGGAAAGCCGCATCATGGTCGACGGCAACGGCATCATCATGCAGTGGCGACGCTCGAACATGGAGGCGCTGTCCGGGCTCGAAGCGAAGATGCGCGCGCATTTCAAGGCAGCCGGTTATCCGATCGTGCTGTCCCAGGCTTTCGACAAACGCACGCCGTCACACCAGTGCGGCACGGTGCGGATGGGCAAAGACCCGAACCATGCGCCGCTCGACACCTACTGTCGCGCCTACGACCACCCGAACCTCTTCGTCGTCGACGCGAGCTTCCTGCCGACATCGGCTGCCGTCAATCCGGCGCTGACCGTTGCTGCCCAGGCGCTCAGGGTCGCCGACCATATCGCCACTAGGGAGTTTCGATCATGACGTCATCGACGCGCCCCGTCGCCATCGTCACCGGCGGCCGCCGCGGCATCGGTCTCGGCGTCGCCCGTGCGCTCGCCCGCGAGGGCTTCGATATTGCGCTCACCGGCCTCGGTGCGGCGGACGCGACGACCGCCCAGACGCTGTCGGAACTTTCCGGCGACCACGGCCGGGCGATCTACATCGAAGCGAACCTTGCCGATATCAGCGGCCATGCGGCGACTGTCGAGCGTGTTCGCGCCGAGCTCGGTCCGATCCGCTGCCTCGTCAACAATGCCGGCATCGCCTCGGTAATGCGGGGTGATTTCCTCGATCTGCTGCCGGAAAATTTCGACACGATCGTCGCCACCAACCTGCGGGGAACGGTATTCTTCACCCAGGCCGTGCTCGTCTCGATGCTGACGGATCCGGCTGATGTAGCACCGCGGTCGATCATCAACATCACCTCGGTTTCGGCAACGATGACGTCGCCCGAGCGGCTCGACTATTGCATGACCAAGGCCGGCCTTGCCGCCTTCAGCCAGGGGCTGGCGCTCAGGCTTGCCAATACCGGCATCTCGGTTTTCGAGATCCGGCCGGGTATCATCCGCTCCGACATGACCGCCGGCGTCTCGGCGAAATACGATGGCTTGATTGACGGCGGGTTGGTGCCGATGCGGCGCTGGGGCGAGCCCGATGACATAGGCAATATCGCGGCCGGCCTTGCCGGCGGCAAATTCGGCTTTGCCACCGGCTCGGTCATCCAGGCGGATGGCGGGCTTTCGATCGGCCGTCTCTAGGAAACGCGCAGGATTATTGAGGCTCGCAAGCGGGCAGGATTTGAATTGAACACGTCGAAAATTTGGAACGTTCCAAATTGGTGACGGCGGAGGGAAGACAGGGAATGAGCTACGACTACATCATCACCGGCGCCGGCCCGGCCGGCTGCGTTCTCGCCAATCGCCTCTCCGAGGATCCAGCGGTCCGTGTCCTTTTGCTGGAGGCCGGCGGCGGCGACTGGAATCCGCTGTTTCACATGCCGGCAGGTTTTGCCAAGATGACCAAGGGCGTTGCCAGCTGGGGCTGGGAGACCGTGCCGCAGAAGCACATGAAGGGCAGGGTGCTACGCTATACCCAGGCCAAGGTGATCGGCGGCGGCTCGTCGATCAATGCCCAACTCTATACCCGCGGCAACGCCGCCGACTACGACCTCTGGGCCTCCGAAGACGGCTGCAGCGGCTGGGATTACCGCAGCGTTCTTCCCTATTTCAAGCGCTCAGAAGACAACCAGCGCTTTGCCGACGACTATCACGCCTGTGGCGGCCCGCTCGGTGTCTCGATGCCCACGGCGGCGCTGCCGATCTGCGACGCCTATATCCGCGCCGGTCAGGAACTCGGCATTCCCTACAATCATGATTTCAACGGTCGCCAGCAGGCGGGCGTCGGCTTCTATCAGCTCACCCAGCGCAATCGCCGCCGCTCGAGCGCATCGCTTGCCTATCTTTCGCCGATTAAGGATCGCCGCAATCTGACGGTTCGCACCAGCGCGCGCGTGGCGCGGATCGTGCTTGAGGGTACACGTGCCGTCGGCGTCGAAGTCGTCACCGGCAAGGGCAGCGAGATCATCCGGGCGGAGCGCGAGGTGCTCGTTTCCTCCGGCGCCATCGGTTCGCCCAAGCTCTTGTTGCAGTCCGGCATTGGGCCTGCCGATCACCTGAAATCGGTGGGTGTCGCGGTAAAACATGACCTACCGGGTGTCGGCGGCAACCTGCAGGATCACCTCGATCTCTTTGTCATTTCCGAATGCACCGGCGACCACACCTATGACGGCGTCGCAAAACTCCATCGTACGCTATGGGCCGGCCTGCAATATGTACTCTTCCGCTCGGGCCCGGTGGCGTCGTCGCTGTTTGAGACCGGTGGCTTCTGGTATGCCGATCCGAACGCCCGCTCGCCCGATATCCAGTTCCATCTCGGTCTCGGCTCGGGCATCGAGGCGGGCGTCGAAAAGCTGAAGAATGCCGGCGTGACGCTGAACTCCGCCTATCTGCATCCGCGCTCGCGCGGAACGGTGCGGCTTTCCTCCTCCGATCCGGCGGCAGCGCCGCTGATCGATCCCAACTACTGGGAGGATCCGCATGATCGCAGGATGTCCATCGAAGGCCTGAAGATCGCCCGCGAGATCATGCAGCAGGCGGCGCTCAAGCCCTTCGTGCTGGCGGAGCGCCTGCCGGGCAATTCGGTCGTCAGCGATGAGCAGTTCTTCGACTACGGCTGCGCCAACGCCAAGACCGACCATCACCCCGTCGGCACCTGCAAGATGGGCACGGACGCGATGGCGGTGGTCGGGCTCGATCTCAAGGTGCGTGGCCTTGAAGGCCTGCGCGTCTGCGACAGCTCGGTGATGCCGCGCGTTCCCTCTTGCAACACCAACGGGCCGACGATCATGATGGGGGAGAAGGGCGCCGACATCATCCGCGAGCGCCAGCCCCTGCCGCCGGCGATCTTCGCCCACGAACGCAACGACAGCCGCCCGCGCGCCCGCGCCGATATCCGTTGAGGTCCCCATGATCCGCCATTGTGTCTTCATTCGCTTCCGCCCCGAAATCTCCAGCGAGGAGAAGGCGGTGATCTTCGGGGAGATTGCCGCGCTGAGGGCCAGGTTACAGGGATTCCTTGCCGCCCATATCGGCGCCAATGTCAGCCCGGAAGTGGGCATGGACAAGGGCTTTGCCGAAGGCTTCATCGTCGACTTCACTGACGCGGCGGCGCGCGATGCCTATCTGGAAGACGAGGAGCACCGCAAGACCGGCGCCAAGATCGTTGCTGCGGCCGAGGGCGGTATTGCCGGCATCTTCGTCTACGATCTCGAAATCGCCGGCTGAGGGACGCCATGATCGATGCGCGCCTCTTCCTGACCCGGCTTTTCGAGGAAGCCGTTCGAGCCGCCGATCCTTATGAGGCGATCAAGGCGCATCTGCCCGCCCCGCCGAAAGGGCGGACGGTGGTCGTCGGCGCGGGCAAGGCGGCAAGCCAGATGGCCGCCGCCTTCGAGAAGCTCTGGAAGCATCCCTTCTCCGGAACGGTCGTCGCCCGTCATGGACCGATCGAACAGTGTGAGACGATCACTGTGCTGCAGTCGGCTCATCCGGTGCCGGATGAGGCGGGGCTTGCTGCCTCGGATGCCTTGCTGAAGGCCGTGGCCGGTTTGACGGCGGACGATCTGGCCATCGCGCTGATTTCCGGTGGCGGCTCGGCCCTGCTCCCGGCGCCGCCTGAGGGTTTGACGCTCGCCGACGAGATCGCCGTCAACAAGGCGCTGCTTGCCTCCGGCGCGCCGATCTCGGCTATGAACGTCGTTCGCAAGCACGTGTCGCGGATAAAGGGCGGGCGGCTCGCTGCAGCCGCCTTTCCGGCGCGTGTCGTTAGTCTGGTCGTTTCGGACGTACCCGGCGACAACCCGGCCTTCGTCGCTTCGGGGCCGACCGTTCCGGATCGCAGCATGGCGGCCGAGGCGCTGGAGATCGTTGCCCGCTATCGCATGGAACTTCCCGACCAAGTGGTGACGCATCTGCGCTCGGAGGCCGCTGCAGCGCCCGATCCGGACAATCCGCGGTTTGCCGCGCATGAGTGTCACGTCGTTGCTTCGGCAAGCGTTTCGCTCGAAGCGGCGGCGGCCAAGGCGCGCGAACTCGGCATCGAGGCGCATATACTCTCGGACGCGATCGAGGGTGAAGCGCGCGATATCGGTCGCATGCATGCAGCGCTTGCCCGCGAAGTGGCGCTGAGAGACCGGCCGTTCGGCAAGCCGGTCGTACTGCTTTCCGGTGGTGAGACGACGGTGACGATTTCGGGCAAGGACTACGGCAAGGGCGGGCGCAACAGCGAGTTCCTGTTGTCGCTGGCGCTCGATATCGACGGCGTGTCGGGGATCGATGCGCTTGCCGCCGATACGGACGGCATCGACGGCTCCGAAGACAATGCCGGTGCCTTTGCAAATGGGCAGAGCATTGCCCGCATGCGGGCGGCTGGCATCGATCCACGTCTACATCTTACCCGGCACGACGCCTGGTCGGCCTTTGACGTGAGCGGCGATCTCTTCGTGCCCGGACCGACCGGAACCAACGTCAACGATTTCCGGGCGCTGTTGATTCGTTAGGACGCGCCTCGCGCGTAGAGACGTTAGCCGGATTCAGGTGTGCAATCGAAATGCAGACGCCGCCGCCGAGATCTTCGGCGGCGGCGTTGCCTTGTCGTGCGTCGCTTGGGCTTACTTGGCGCGCTTCAGCGCATCGCCGAGGATCGAGACGATCTCGCCAAAATGTTTCTCTTCGGCGATCAGCGGCGGCGAGAAGGCTATGATGTCGCCGGTGACGCGGATCAGCAGGCCCTTCTCGAAGCAATCGACGAAGACGTCGTAGGCGCGGGCGCCGATTGCGCCGTCGCGCGACTGCAACTCGATGCCGGCGATCAGGCCGATCGTGCGGATGTCGATGACATAAGGCAGGCCCTTCAGCGAGTGCATGGCGTCGTGCCAGGCGTCCTGCAGCTCGACGGCGCGGGTCATGAGGCCCTCGTCGCGGTAGATGTCGAGCGTGGCGATACCGGCAGCGCAGGCGGCCGGATGGCCGGAATAGGTGTAGCCGTGGAAGAGCTCGATCGCGTTTTCGGGCCCATGCATCAGCGCGTCATGCACCTTGCGGCTGGCAAAGACCGCGCCCATCGGGATCGCACCGTTGGTGAGACCCTTGGCCGCCGTCACCATATCCGGGGTTACACCGAAGAAGTCGGTGGCAAAGGCGGCGCCGAGGCGGCCGAAGCCGGTGATGACTTCGTCGAAGATCAACAGGATGCCGTGCTTGTCGCAGATGGCGCGCAGACGCTCAAGATATCCCTTCGGCGGGATCAGCACGCCGGTTGAGCCGGCGACCGGCTCGACGATGCAGGCGGCGATGGTTTCGGCGCCATGCAGCGCCACCAGCCGCTCGAGATCGTCGGCAAGCTCGGCGCCGTGTTCCGGCTGGCCCTTGACGAAGGCGTTCTTCGCGGGGTCATGCGTGTGGCGCAGGTGGTCGGAGCCAGGAAGCTGCGGGAAGACGCGGCGGTTGTTGAGGATGCCACCGACCGAAATGCCGCCGAAGCCGACACCGTGATAGCCGCGTTCTCGGCCGATCAGGCGCGTGCGAGTGCCCTGGCCGATCGCGCGCTGATAGGCGATCGCCATCTTCAGGGCCGTGTCAACCGATTCAGAACCCGAACCGGTGAAGAAGACGCGGTCGAGCTTCTGGCCCTCAGGACCGGGCGCGATCTCGGCGAGACGTTCGGCAAAATCGAAGGCAATCGGATGGCCCATCTGGAAAGACGGGGCGAAATCCATGGTCGACAGCTGGCGCTCGACGGCAGAGGCGATCTGGCGGCGGCCGTGGCCGGCGTTCACACACCAGAGCCCGGCGGTACCGTCGAGGATCGTGCGGCCATCGGTGCTGGTGTAGTGCATCCCTTCGGCGGACGCGAGCAGTCGCGGAGCCTGCTTGAACTGCCGGTTGGCGGTAAACGGCATCCAATAGCTGTCGAGAACGGGGGCGTTGGGTTTGGTGTGCTGGTTCATGGCATCCTCCTGAGTTCGGCGATTGACGCCATGATTTGATTTGCCAAACAAGTCCTTTTCTGCTGTCAGTTAACTCATTGAAATTTATTGTACAGTCGTCGCGTGTTTACGCTATTTCGAACAACCTGAACACCAAGGTTCGGATCATATGACCGTCGATATCGGAAACCGGCTTCGTCATCTCCGCCTGATGCACAATCTGTCGCAGCGCGAACTGGCCAAGCGCGCCGGCGTCACCAATTCGACGATCTCGCTGATCGAGTCGAACGCCTCCAATCCTTCCGTCGGTGCGCTGAAGCGTATTCTCGACGGCATTCCGATTGGGCTTGCGGAATTCTTCTCCTTCGAACCGGAACGACCGCGCAAGGCGTTCTATGCGGCGGAGGAACTGGTCGAGATCGGCAAGGGGCCGATTTCCTACCGGCAGATCGGCGAAAACCTCTTCGGCCGCAGCCTTCAGATCCTGAAAGAGGTCTATCAGCCGGGCGCCGACACGGGGAAGGTACCGCTGGTGCATGACGGCGAGGAAGGGGGCATCGTGTTGTCGGGCCGTATCGAGGTCACCGTCGACGATGAGCGGCGGATCCTGGGACCGGGGGATGCCTATTATTTTGAAAGCCGGCGGCCGCATCGTTTCCGCTGCGTCGGGCCGGTGCCTTGCGAAGTGATCAGCGCCTGCACGCCGCCGACGTTCTAGGAGCGGACGGCGCCGAGGCGCCATCCGGAGTTTGTCAAGAAAGCCGAGCGCAGGCGTCGGCGATGCGTTTGAGCGCTTCCTTCAGTTCCGCTTCCGAGGTCGCATAGGAAATGCGGAAGAACGACGAGAGACCGAAGGCCGAGCCCGGAACAACGGCGACATGGGCGTCGTCGAGCAGGTAGGCGCAGAAGTCCGTATCCGTTGCGATTGCCTTGCCCGAGGGCGTGACCTTGCCGAGCATGCCGGCGCAGCCGGAGAAGGTGTAGAAGGCACCTTCCGGGACGCGGCAATCGAGACCGTCGATGGCATTGAGGCCGGTAACGACGAGATCGCGGCGGCGCTGGAAGCTGGCGGTCCGTTCCTTCAGGAACTCCTGCGGACCAGTCAGCGCGGCAACCGAAGCGGCCTGGCTGACGGAGGAGGGGCAGGAGGTCGCCTGGCTCTGGACGACAGCCATCGCCTTGATCAGGTCGCGCGGACCGCCGGCATAGCCGATGCGCCAGCCGGTCATGGCATAGGCCTTGGAGACGCCGTTGACCGTGAGCGTGCGGTCCTTGAGGCGGGGCTCGAGTTGGGCCGGGGTGACGAAGCGGAAGCCGTCATAGACGATGTGCTCGTACATGTCGTCGACCAGCAGCCACACATGCGGATGCTTGAGGAGCACGTCGAGCAGCGGCCGGTAGTCGCTCGCGCTGTAGGCGGCACCCGACGGGTTCGAAGGCGAGTTTAAAAGCACCCAGCGCGTCTTCGGCGTGATTGCAGCCTCGAGCTTGTCGGCGGTCAGCCGGAAGCCGGAGGAGGCGTCGCAGGGGATCAGAACCGGCGTGCCTTCGCAGATCTGGACGATATCCGAATAGGAGGTCCAGTAGGGCGTCGGGATGACAACCTCGTCGCCCGGATTGATCGACGCCATCATGGCGTTGAACAGGATCTGCTTGGCGCCGGTCGAAACCGTAATCTCGTCCTGCTCGTAGGCAAGGCCGTTTTCACGCTGGAACTTTTCGCGGATCGCCTTCTTCAGTTCCGGCGTGCCGTCGAGGGCGGTGTACTTGGTGTCACCGCGCTTGATCGCCTCGCAGGCGGCGTCCTTGACGAAGTCGGGCGTGTCGAAATCCGGCTCGCCCGCACCGAGGATGATGACCGGCTTGCCTTCGCGCTTCATGGCCTGCGCGCGGGCGCCGATCTTGAGGATTTCGGACACTCCGATCGAGGAGATCCGCGAGGCGGGCTCAAAGCCCGCCTCCTTGACCGTTGCGTTGATGGTCATGGTCTCTACCTACCTGGGTGCGCCGATTATTCGATGTCGAACGACACGCCCTGCGCCAGCGGCAGAGCCTTCGAATAGTTCACCGTGTTCGTGGCGCGGCGCATGTAGGCCTTCCACGAGTCCGAACCGGATTCGCGGCCGCCGCCGGTTTCCTTCTCACCGCCGAAGGCGCCACCGATTTCGGCGCCCGAGGTGCCGATGTTGACGTTGGCGATACCGCAATCCGAGCCATCGACGGCGAGGAAGCGCTCGGATTCCTGCATGTCGCGGGTGAAGATCGAGGACGACAGGCCGGCTGCGACTGCATTGTGATCGGCAACGACGGCGTCGAAGTCGCTGTACTTCATGACGTAGAGGATCGGCGCGAAGGTTTCTTCGAGAACCGGTCCGGCCTGCTTCGGCATTTCGACGAGAGCGGGCTTGGCGTAGTAGCCGTTGTCATAACCGAGCTCGACGCGCTCGCCGCCAGTGACGGTGCCGCCATGCGACTTGGCTTCGGCGATTGCCTTCTGCATGCCGTCGAAGGCAGCCTTGTCGACGAGCGGGCCGACGAGGGCGGTGGTTTCGAGCGGGTTACCGACAGAGACCGAACCGTAGGCCTTCTTCAGGCGCGGAACGAGCTGGTCGTAGACGCTTTCATGCACGAACAGGCGGCGCATGGTGGTGCAACGCTGGCCGGCGGTGCCCATGGCGCCGAAGGCGATGGCGCGCAGCGCCATGTCGAGATCGGCCGACGGGCAGACGATGCCGGCATTGTTGCCGCCGAGCTCGAGGATGGCGCGGGCAAAGCGCTTGGCGAGGCGCGGGCCGACGTCGCGGCCCATGCGCGTCGAGCCGGTGGCCGATACGAGCGGAACCTTGGGGTTGTCGACGAGAACTTCACCGACGGTGCGGTCACCGATCAGGACCTGCGACAGGCCTTCCGGCGCATCGCCAAAGCGGGCGAGCGCGCGCTCGAAGATTGCCTGCGAGGCAAGCGCCGTGAGCGGGGTCTTTTCCGACGGCTTCCAGACGACGGAGTTGCCGCAGACGAGCGCCAGTGCGGTGTTCCACGACCAGACGGCGACCGGGAAGTTGAAGGCGGAGATGACGCCGACGACGCCGAGCGGGTGCCAGGTTTCCATCATGCGGTGGCCGGGACGCTCGGTGGCGATCGTCAGGCCATAGAGCTGGCGGGAAAGGCCGACTGCGAAATCGCAGATGTCGATCATTTCCTGCACTTCGCCGAGGCCTTCGGAGGTGATCTTGCCGGCTTCGATCGAAACCAGGCGGCCGAGGTCGGCCTTGAAGGCGCGCAGTTCTTCGCCGAGCAGGCGGATCAGTTCGCCGCGCTTCGGGGCGGGAACCAGGCGCCAGGCCTTGAAAGCTTCATGGGCCTGGTCGATCTTGGCGGCGGCTTCAGCGGCCGAAACCGTCTTGAGGGCCGCGATCTTCTCGCCGGTAACCGGGCTATAGGAAGGCATGTCGCCGCCGGTGTAGAGTTCCTTGGCGACGCCCATCTTTTCGAGAAGCGCTGCGGCTTCCTTGGTCACGTCGACTTTCTTGGTTGCGATGTTCATGGTCTGACTCCCGTTTTATTGGTTTAGATCATTCGTTGGAGCGAAATGTCGGCGGAAGACCGCACACACTTTCCTCATTCCGCTCTGGCCTATCCGAAACGCACACTGCCGAGCTTTCCCGGCGAGGTCAGCGTCTTCAGGCCCGCGGCCATGTCCTTGAGTTTGTCTGGTGTATAAAAGTCGTAATAGGCCTGATTGCGGCGGCCGATCGCATGTTCCGCGCTGAAGCTGCCGTGATATTCCTCGACGGCGACGGCGAAAACCCATTCGCGTAGCCGGGGTTCGAAAGTCTCGTCCTTGAGAAGATCGCTGTTCTTCGGCACGACGAGGTTGAAGTGCACGCCGCCGTCGCCGATATGGCCGAAATCGCAGACGGTCACGTCGGGAAATTTCGAGGGCATTTCGGCCTTCATATGGTCGCAGAAGGCCATGATGTCACCCCGGCGGAAGGAGACATCGAAGGCGATCAGCTTGCCCAAGTGCTTGACGCCCTCAGACAGCGCGTGGCGTAGCGCCCAGATTTCGTGCGGCGGACCGACGAAGGCGTCGGCGAGCGGTGCCTCCTCCATCTCCCAGATTTCGGCCAGCGCCGTTTCCAGCACGGCGTCGAGCGACTGTTCGCCTTCGCGCGGTGCCCAGGTGCCGCTGATCTCGGCGAGGATGACGTAGTCAGGGACTTGGCCAGCCTGGAACGGGTTTTTCAGCGACGGCACGTGGGCAAAGGCTGCCTTGACGGCATTGCTCGACATGCCCTCGAAGGCCGAAAGGTAGGCGCCGAGGCGTTCTTCCATGGCGCGCAGCAGCGGCATCACATGGGCGCCGCTCGCCGGAACCAGCAGTGCCGTTGCCGTCTGCTGCGGCAGGCGCTCGAGGTTGAGCACGCATTCGGTGACGATGCCGAAGGCGCCCGATGTGCCGACGAAGATCTGCTTCCAGTCAACGCCGGTGTTGTTCTTGCGCAAGTCGCATTGCAGGTCGAGCACGGTGCCGTCCGCGTCGGCCAGCACCACCTTGAGGCCGAGCGTATTTCGGCGCACGTCGCCGTATTTCAGGAAGCGTGAGCCGCCGGTATTGGTGGCGATCATGCCGCCGATGCGCGGGTCGGCGCCGAGATCGATCGGGAAGAACAGGCCGTGCTCTTCCAGCCGCCGGTTGAGATCGGACAGCCGGAAGCCGGCGTCGAGACGAACCGAGCGGTTGTCGAGGTCGAGTTCGAAGCGTTTTGCCAGCCGGTCGAGGCTGAGGATGGCTTCGTCGCCCGACTGATCCGGCGTCGAGCCGGAGACGAGGCCGGTGTTGCCGGACTGCGGGATCAGCGCGATGCCGTTGGTGACGCAATAGGCGACAGCGGCGGAAACCTCTTCGGTCGTCGCCGGCCGCAGCACGAGCGGCGTCCGGCCGCGATCATAGCGCGCGCCGGTCTCGTAGGCTTCCAGGTCTTCCGGACGCGTGACGACACCCTTGTCTCCAAGCATGTCGGTGAGCGCGTCGATGTGCAGTTGGTCGATCATCAGGGAAGCATCATTCCGCAGCGATGGCGCCGGTCAAGGCCTGAATGCAGCTTTCGATCGAAGCCTGCTCGATACCGGCATAGTGATCGAACTCGTTGAGCACGGTCGCACCGAGATCGGCCTCGAAGCGCTTCTGGTTCGGGCTGGCGACGAAATCCTGCTGCGCCCCGTCGCCGAGGTTCGACTGGAAGATGCCAGCGGCGCTGACCGGCAGGAAGTCTTCATAGACGATCGCGTCGAACTGGACGAGGCCAGCGGCGATCAACGCTTCGATGTCGTGCTTGCTGGAGACGCCGGCCTTGCGGCCTTTTTCCGTCAGCGAATAGCTGAAGTAGCCGAGCCCGGCTTCGCGGATGCCTGCCCAGGTGTCCGGGAAAGGCTCGAAAGCCCCGGCAAGTGCCGCTTCGTATTCGCGCGCGTTGGAACCGTCGGCCGCCGGGCGGACGATCTTGCGCGAGGCGTCGAGCAGTTCGTCGTAAAGCGCGCGGCCCTTGGGTGTCAGCGCGATGCCGCGCTGTTCGATCTCGCCGAAGCGGGCGGTGTGCGAGCCTTCCTTCCAGGTGCCGTCGGCATCCTTGAAGGAAACCGGCTCTTCGAGCGCCTTGAACGAGGTCTGGCGCAACAGGATCGGGCACTTGCGGGTCGGCGGCCCCTCGACGACGGCCTTCGGGGCAATCGCGTATGCCGGCATCAGCGCCTGCACCTTGTCGATGTCGAGCGTGCGCGGCGTCAGGTGGTTGATGTGGGGGCCCTTGAAGGAGACGACGTCGGCGATCAGGCGATGGGCGTCATGCAGGCGCTTGTACATGTCGGGGCTGACATTGGCCTTGTCGTGCCAACGAAATGTTTCGAGCACTTCCGAGACGAAGCGCTCTGCATCCACCTTGTCGAGACCGCCGTCGCGCTCGGCCTTTTCCGTGAGTTCGACGGCGCCGGCGGTGAAGATCTGGCGCGCGGCCAGAATAACTTCGGCTTCGGCACGCAGCGCTTCATCGGCGATGAGGTCGAGACGGAGCAGCGAGGTGAAGACGCGGAACGGATTACGCTTCAACGCGGCGTCGCCGACCGGGCGGAAGGCGGTCGAATGCACGGGAACGCCAGCGGTCGAGAGATCGTAGTAGCCGACCGGGTACATGCCCATGACGGCAAAGACGCGGCGCATCATAGCGAGTTCGGCGGGGGTGCCGAGCCGAATCGCGCCGTGGCGCTCCTCGGAGATGCGGTCGAGCGAATCCGTCGCGTCGAGGCGCTCCTTCAGCTTGGGGTCGGCGGCGAGCGTATCGTCGTTGACCTTGGCGACCAGCTCCATCAGCGTGCCGTAGGCCGGCACCTCTTCGCGGTACATGACCGACATGGCTGCGGAAAAGGCCGAGCGGATGTCGTCGGCGGATACGAAACTATTCTCTTTCACTGGGGCTCGCCTCGCGCTATGGGTGAAGGACAAGGTCATTCTCATTTCGGATCATATCCGATCGAACTGGCCATTGATCGCGTTGCTTCTGACTATGTTGATGCGAGGGCGGAATGAAGTTGAGCCGAAGACTGGTTCCCGACGTGACGACGCTGCAGGCGTTCGAATGTGCGGCGCGACACGGCAGCTTCACGCAGGCCGCAGCCGAGCTGAACCTCACGCAGAGCGCCGTCAGTCGCCAGATCAAGGATCTCGAAAACCAGCTCGGGGTACTCCTGTTCGAGCGTGTGCGCCAGCGTGTGATCCTGTCGGATGCCGGGCAGAAGTTTCTGCCGGAGGTGCGCCGCCTGCTCAACCAGACCGAGGAACTGATGGTGCGGGCGATGGCGTCTGCCCGGGCGGATTCAACGCTCTCGATCGCGTCATTGCCGACTTTCGGCAGCCGCTGGCTGGTACCGCGTCTCCCCGATTTCCTCAAGCGCCATCCGGACACGGTGATCAACATCGCCTCGCGCTCTGCGCCGTTCGATTTCGAGGAGCAGAATTTCGATCTGGCTATCCATTACGGGCAGCCGGTCTGGGCGCGCGCCACCTGCAGCTATCTCTGTAGTGAGATCATCGTGCCCGCCGCAAGTCCCGCCATGCTGGCAACCCATCCGGTTGCCTCCCCTGAAGATATCGTCACGGGGCCGATGCTCCATCTCGCCACAAGGCCAAAACTCTGGGCGCAATGGTTCGAGGCCAACGACATGGACGGGCGCGGCGCTTATCGCGGCAACCGTTTCGATCAGTTTTCCATGGTGATCGAGGCGGCGACCGCCGGGCTCGGCTTTGCTCTTTTGCCACGCTACCTGATCGAGCAGGAAATTGCCGCCGGCACGCTGCAGATCGTGCTCGACCGGCCGATGCAGACGGAAAACAGCTATTACCTCGCGGTGCCCGAGGGCAAGCTCGAAAACCCGATCAGCCTGGCGTTTCGCGAGTGGATCACCGAGCAGGTGGGCTGACCTGCGGTGCTTTTGTCGAAAATTCGTGGGAACCTTCCTCGCCCCATCACGTTTCGCCTCGTCTGCCACCCGCGATGAAGCTTGAAAGAGGGCATTTGAAAGAGTTGTATCGAAGTGCCACTGGGGGCGCGCACAGCGGCCGGTTCCGGCTTGATTCGGCTGTGCGCAAAACGTCCGATCTTGTATGAGCAATCCTTGCAAGCTGTTGGCACCACGGCTAAAAAATGCCATTTTCATGCATCACCGCGGCCTTGAAAACCAATGCGCCGCCGGCTTTGCGATCTCCGATGCCCAGTCGAGGGCGGTGCCTGTTACCGCCAGATCCCGGTTTCCCGGGAAATGACGGTGGATGGGAGGACACATGACCGTGTCTAGCAACGCGCCGGCTCAGCCTGATTTCTCAGGACCGCAGCCAACCCGGCACCCCGACGAGGGCCGGGCCGATCAACCCCGGTTGGATTCAGAACCCGTACCCATGCAGCTCCAAACTACGCCGCCCACCTCACCGCGCGAACCGGAAGCGAAGCAGATCGATTACAACGATTCGATCCGCTCCACCTTCTTTTCGATGGAGGACCTCCGGCAATGCGGCGAGGATCTCGCGGCAAAGGGTGTCTCCTCGCTGCCGGGCTTCTTCCCGTTCGAGTTCCGTCCGCGGCATCGCGAGAACGAGAACGAGATCCTGCGCGTCTACCGGGCGACGGCCGCGGACGTCGAGGCCGGGGCAACGATCACGCCGGCCGCCGAATGGCTGCTCGACAACCATCACGTCGTCGAAGAGGCGATCCAGGAAGTGCGGCGCGATTTCCCGCGCCGGTTCTATCGCCAGCTCCCGACGATTTCGGTTTCGGGCACGGTGATCCCGCGCACCATGGCGCTCGCCTGGCTCTACGCTGCCCACACCCACAGCACGGTGACGCGCGAAAGCATCACGGCGATGGTCGAGGGCTTCCAGAAGCACGAGACCTTCAAGATCGGCGAACTTTGGGCCTTGCCGTCGATCCTGCGCTTCGTGCTGATCGAGAACCTGCGTCGGATTGCCATCCGCGTCGAACGCTCGCGCGGCATGCGGCGCAAGGCAAACGACGTCGCCGACCAGATCATTCGCCTCAGCGAGCCGGAAAAGTCGCGCACGCTGCTTGCGGAATCGGAAGCGCTGGCGGCCGACAACACCTTCGTCGCGCAACTGCTCTACCGCATGCGTGACGGGTCGCAGACCTCAGGCGCCGTGATCGGCTGGATCGAGGATCAGCTCGAGAAGCGCGGCAGCGATGTCGAAAGCGCGCTGGTCGCCGAGCAGAACCGTCTGTCGTCCGGCAATGCGACGATGAGCAACATCATCCGCAGCCTGCGCGAGATCGACGACACCGACTGGGCCGTCTGGTTCGAAAGCGTCAGCAAGATCGATGCGGCGCTGCGTGAAGGCTCCGATTATGCGGCGCTCGATTTCGGGTCGCGCAACAAGTACCGCGACACGATCGAAAAGCTGGCGCGCCGTTCGGGGCACAGCGAATTCGAAGTGACGCAAATCGCCATCCAGATGGTGCGCGAGGCGGAAGTCGCTGCCGAGACGGAAGCGCCGCTGCAGCAGCCGAATGTCGGATCCTTCCTCGTCGGCAAGCAACGCAAGCTTCTGGAAAAGAAGATCAGCTACCGGCCGTCGGTGCTGCAGACCATCATTCGCCTCAGCCGCAGGCTCGATTGGTTTGCGATCGCCGGGCCGAACATCCTTCTGACCATCCTGGCGATGATCGCCGTCTACTCCTTCGTCAGCCCGATGGCGATCCCGAGTGGCGCGAAGCTGATCATGCTGCTGCTTTTCGCGCTGCCGGCCTCGGAAGGCGCGATGGGCCTGTTCAACACGCTGGTGACGCTGTTCGTCAAACCGTCGCGGCTGGTCGGCTACGAGTTCCTCGACGGGATCCCCGAGGACGCCCGCACGCTCGTTGCGGTGCCGTGCCTGATTTCAAAGCGCGATCACGTCGACGAACTGGTGCGCAATCTCGAGGTCCACTATCTCGCCAACCCGCGCGGTGAGATCTACTTTGCACTGGTCAGCGACTGGGCTGACAGCAAGGACGAGGAATCGAGTACCGACGCCGATGTGCTCGATTATGCCAAGCGCGAGATCGCTCAGCTCTCGGCGCGCTATGCCTATGACGGCAAGACCCGATTCTACCTGCTGCATCGCCGCCGCCTGTATAACGAGCAGGAAGGCGTGTGGATGGGCTGGGAGCGCAAGCGCGGCAAGCTGCACGAGCTGAACATGCTCTTGCGCGGTGACCGCGACACCTCGTTCCTGCAGGGCGCCAACACGGTGCCGGACAACGTTCAGTACGTGATGACGCTCGATTCCGACACGCGCCTGATGCGCGATGCGGTGACGAAGCTCGTCGGCAAGATGTACCATCCGATCAACCGTCCGGTCGTCGATCCGAAGACGCAGAACGTAATCGCCGGCTACAGCCTGCTGCAGCCGCGCGTCACGCCGTCGCTGACGACGGGCAGCGAAGCCTCCGCCTTCCAGCGCATCTTCTCCTCCAACCGCGGCATCGACCCTTACGTCTTCACCGTTTCGGACGTCTATCAGGACATTGCCGGCGAAGGCAGCTTCACCGGCAAGGGCCTCTATCATGTCGACGCCTTCGAGGCGGCGCTGAAGGGGCGCATCCAGGAAAACGCCGTTCTCAGCCACGACCTGCTCGAAGGCTCCTACGTGCGTTGCGCGCTGGTGACCGACGTCGAACTCGTCGAGGACTTCCCGACCCGCTACGAGGTGGAAATGTCGCGCCAGCATCGCTGGGCGCGCGGCGACTGGCAGCTGCTGCCCTATATCTTCAATCTGTCGAACGGGCTGTCGATGCTCGGACGCTGGAAGATGTACGACAACCTGCGCCGCTCGCTGATCCCGCTTGCCTGGCTCGTCGCCTCGGTCATGGGCTGGTACTACATGGAGCCGACCGAAGCGCTGATCTGGCAGATCGTGCTGATCTTCAGCCTGTTCGTGGCGCCGACGCTATCGCTGATCAACGGCCTCCTGCCGCGCCGCAACGACATCGTTGCCCGAGCGCACCTGCATGCGGTGTTGAACGAAGTCCGTGCCGCCAACGCGCAGGTCGCGCTGCGCATCGTCTTCATCGCCCACAATGCGGCGATGATGGGCGACGCCATCGTGCGTTCGCTCTACCGCACGTTCGTCAGCGGCAAACTGATGCTGGAATGGCGCACGGCCGCGCAGGTGCAGAGCGCCGGCCACGGCACCATTGGCGACTATTACCGCGCCATGTGGGTTGCGCCGGCGCTGTCGGCGATCTCGCTGGCCCTTGCGGCGATTTCCGACACTGGCCTGCCCTTCATCGGCATTCCCTTTGCGCTGCTGTGGGCCCTGTCTCCAGCCGTTGCCTGGTTCGTCAGCCAGTCGGCCGAAACCGAAGACCAGCTTGTCGTTTCCGATGAGGCGATCGACGAGATGCGCCTGATCGCGCGCCGCACCTGGCGATACTTCGAGACCTTCGTCACCGCCGAGCAGCACTTCCTGCCGCCGGACAACTTCCAGGAAACGCCGCAGCCGGTTCTCGCCGAGCGGACGTCGCCGACGAATATCGGCGTCTATCTGCTCTCCGTCATGTCGGCGCGCGATTTCGGCTGGATCGGCTTCGAGGAGACGATCAACCGGCTGGAGCAGACGATCGCCACCATCGACCGGATGCCGAAATATCGCGGCCACCTGTTCAACTGGTACCGGACGAATACGCTCGAAACCATGGAGCCGCGCTACATTTCGTCGGTCGACAGCGGCAATCTGGCCGGTCATCTGATCGCCGTGTCGTCGATGTGTCGCGACTGGGCCGAAGCGCCGTCGGCGCATGTCCAGGGCAGTCTCACCGGTATCGGCGACGTCGCTGCGATCCTTCAGGAAGTGCTGCGCGACCTGCCCGACGACCGCAAGACCGTGCGTCCGTTGCGTCGCCTGATCGAAGAACGCATCGTCGGCTTCCAGAACGCGCTCGCTGCGATCATGCGCGAACACGAGTTCGCTTCGATCCGGGTGATCAACCTGGCCGTTCTGGCGCGCGACATGCACAAGCTCACCGTCAATCTCGACCATGAGGTGCGCACGCCGCAAAGCAGCGAAGTGACGAAGTGGGCCAACTCACTCGTCACCACCTGCGAAGCCCATATAGCCGATGGCGTCTTCGATCTCGGCGCAATCGAATCGCTGCGCCAGCGCCTGCTGGTGATGAAGGACCGGGCACGCGACATCGCCTTCTCGATGGATTTCGG
Organism: Ensifer sp. ENS08; assembly: GCF_014852195.1. NCBI lineage: Bacteria > Pseudomonadati > Pseudomonadota > Alphaproteobacteria > Hyphomicrobiales > Rhizobiaceae > Ensifer > Ensifer sp. ENS08. Next base: position 282,369 of record NZ_JACVBF010000004.1, on the reverse strand, counting down.
TTTCCTGTTCCGTCCGGAGCGGCGCCTGCTGTCGATCGGCTTCCGCGTCAACGCCAACGAGCTCGACGAGGCCTGCTACGATCTTCTTGCGTCGGAAGCTCGTCTCACCAGCCTGTTTGCCATCGCCAAGGGCGATCTTCCGACGGAGCACTGGTACAAGCTCGGCCGGCCGATCGTGCCGATCGGCGCACGCGGTGCGCTGATCTCCTGGTCCGGCTCGATGTTCGAATACCTGATGCCGCCTTTGGTCATGCAGGAGCGTCAGGGTGGTATCCTCAACCAGACCAACAATCTGGTCGTGAAGGAACAGATCAACCACGGCCGTCGCCTCGGCACGCCGTGGGGCATCTCGGAAGCCGCCTTCAACGCGCGTGACCACGAGCTCACCTACCAGTACACCAACTTCGGTGTGCCGACGCTCGGTCTCAAGCGTGGTCTCGGCCAGAACGCGGTCATCGCGCCCTACGCCTCGATCCTCGCCTGCATGTACGATCCGAAGTCGGCGCTCGCCAACCTCGGGCGTCTCCGCGAGGTCGGCGCGCTCGGCGCATACGGCTACCACGACGCCGTCGACTTCACGCCGACGCGCGTGCCTGAGGGCCAGAAGTGCGCGGTGGTTCGCAATTACTATGCCCACCACCATGGCATGTCGATCGCGGCTGTCGCCAACGTCGTCTTCAACGGCCGCCTGCGCGAGTGGTTCCACGCCGATCCGGTGATCGAAGCCGCCGAACTGCTGCTGCAGGAAAAGGCGCCGCGCGACATTCCGATCATGAATGCCAAGCGCGAGCCGGAATCGGTCGGCAAGGGCCAGGACGATCTCCTGCGCCCTGAGGTCCGCATCATCGAGAACCCGCTTTCGCAGGACCGCGAGACCGTGTTCCTCTCCAACGGCCACTACTCGGTGATGCTGACGGCCAACGGCGCCGGTTACGCCCGCTGGAACGGCCAGTCGGTTACCCGCTGGAAGCCGGATCCGGTCGAGGACCGTACCGGTACCTTCATCTTCCTGCGCGATACGACGACCGGCGACTGGTGGTCGGCGACGTCGGAGCCGCGACGCGCGGCCGGTGAGAAGATGCTGACGCGCTTCGGCGACGACAAGGCGGAATTCGTCAAGACCGTCGGTGATCTCACCAGCGAGGTGGAATGCATCGTCGCCACCGAACACGATGCCGAAGGGCGCCGGGTCATGCTGCTCAACACCGGCACCCAGGACCGCTTCATCGAAGTGACCTCCTATGCCGAGCCTGTGCTTTCGACAGACGAGGCCGACAGCGCACACCCGGCGTTTTCGAAGATGTTCCTGCGCACGGAAATCAGCCGCCGCGGCGATGTCATCCGCGTCAGCCGCAACAAGCGCAGCTCCGGCGATCCGGACATGGAAGTGGCGCATCTCGTCACCGACAATGCGGGCAGCGATCGCCATACGGAAGCCGAGACCGACCGTCGCCGCTTCATCGGCCCGGGCCGCACGCTTGCCGAAGCCGCTGCCTTCGATACGGATGCGGTGCTTTCCGGCACGGACGGCTTCACGCTCGATCCGATCATGTCGCTGCGCCGGGTCGTGCGCGTCCCCGCCGGCAAGAAGGTCAGCGTCGTCTTCTGGACGATCGCCGCCCCGAGCCGCGAGGAGGTCGATCGCGCGATCGACCGCTACCGCCATCCGGAGACCTTCAACCAGGAGCTCATCCACGCCTGGACCCGCAGCCAGGTGCAGATGCGCCATGTCGGCGTGACCTCGCAGGAAGCGGCAAGCTTCCAGATGCTCGGCCGCTACCTCGTCTATCCGGACATGCATCTGCGCGCCGATTCGGCGACGGTTCAGGCCGGCCTGGATTCTCAGTCGAAGCTCTGGCCGCTGGCGATTTCGGGCGACTACCCGATCTTCTGCCTGCGCATCAATGACGACGGCGATCTCGGCATCGCCCGTGAGGCGCTGCGCGCCCAGGAATACCTGCGCGCCCGCGGCATCACCGCCGATCTCGTGATCATCAACGAGCGCGCCTCGTCCTATGCCCAGGACATGCAGCACGCGCTCGACTCCATGTGCGAAAACCTGAGGCTTCGCGGTCTCTCGGACGGTCCGCGCCAGCACATCTTCTCGGTGCGCCGCGACCTGATGGAGGCGGAGACGTGGTCGACCTTGCTGTCGGCCTCGCGCGCGGTCTTCCATGCCCGCAACGGCACGATCTCCGACCAGATCGCCCGCGCCAACTCGCTCTATTCGCCGGCACCGGTGAAAGGCTCCGAAAAGAGCGCTGAGTTCTCAGGCCCGCTGCTGGCAGCGCCGCAGGAGGACGCGGATGCCGCCCCGGCGGAAATCAAGGGCGATGGTCTTTCCTTCTGGAACGGCTTCGGCGGTTTCGCCGATGGCGGTCGCGAATACGTCGTGCGCCTGCGCGGCGGCGAAGCGACGCCGCAGCCGTGGATCAATGTCATCTCCAATGATGCTTTCGGCTTCCACATCTCGGCCGAGGGTGCGGCCTATTCCTGGAGCCGCAACTCGCGCGACTACCAGCTGACGCCCTGGACCAATGATACGGTCGTCAACCGGCCGGGCGAAGCCATCTTCATCCGCGACATGGCAAGCGGCATGGTCGCCACGCCCTATGCGGCGCTCTCGCGCCGCCGTTCCGTCGTCTTCGAGACGGCGCACGGGCTCGGCTATTCGATCTTCCGCAGCACCCAGGACGACCTTGAGATCGAGGTCGTCCAGACGGTGCATCGCAGCCTGCCGGCCAAGCTCGTCCGCGTGTCTGTCCGCAACCGTGCGGCGTCGGCGCGGCAGTTGAGGCTCTACGGCTACAACGAGTGGGTACTTGGCAACAACCGTGCCCGTTCGGCGCCCTTCGTCCTTTCGAAATGGGACGAGACGGCCGAGGCGCTGGTGGCAACCAACCCTTACAGCATCGATTTTGCCGGCCGATCCGCCTTCTTCGCCGTCGATGGCGGCGATGCGGCCGGCTACACCGCCAGCCGCCGGGAGTTCCTGGGCGCGATCGGCGGCATTCTGGCGCCGCAGGCGGTCACTTCGGGTGCCGATCTTTCGGGCTCCGTCGATGTCGACGGCGATCCTTGCGCCGTGGTCGCAACGGACATTTCCATCGAGCCCGGTGCCGAACGGCAGGTCACGTTCATCCTCGGCGATACCGATACGGACGATCAGGTTCGAGCCATCATCGGCGAACTGCGTGAGACCGCGTTCGACACGGTGCTTGAGGCGAACAAGACGTTCTGGCGCGAATTCACTGACATCGTGAAGGTGGAAACGCCGGATCCGGCCTTCAACGCCATGATCAACAACTGGCTGCCCTATCAGAGCCTCGGCTGCCGCATCATGGCGCGCTCGGCCTTCTATCAGGCAAGCGGTGCCTTCGGTTTCCGCGACCAGTTGCAGGATACGCTGGCGTTCCTGATCCATCGTCCGGAACTCGCCCGGGCACAGATCCTCAACGCTGCCTCCCGCCAGTTTACCGAAGGCGACGTGCAGCATTGGTGGCTGCCGGGAACCGGCGCCGGTGTGCGCACGATGATCTCCGACGACGTCGTCTGGCTCGCCCATGCCGTGACCCGCTATTGCACGGTGACCGGCACGTCCGATCTCCTTGCCGAGAAGCTTGCCTTCATCACTGGCCCGGCGCTCGAAGCGGGGCAGCACGACGCCTTCTACAAGCCGGAGATTTCCGAAGAGGTCGGCGACGTCTACGAGCATTGCGCCCGTGCACTCGATCTTGCGATCAAGCGGACCGGTGAGAACGGCCTGCCACTGTTCCTTGCCGGCGACTGGAACGATGGCATGAACCGGGTCGGCGAGAAGGGGCAAGGCACGAGCACCTGGCTCGGCTGGTTCCTGGCTGGCACGCTGCGTGGCTTCCTGCCCTTCGCGCGCGAGCGCAAGGACGAGGCGCGCATCACGCGCTGGGAGGCGCATCTCGAAGCGCTCAAGAAGGCGCTCGCGACCGCCGGCTGGGATGGCGACTACTACCGTCGCGGCTATTACGACGATGGCACGCCGCTTGGCACCAGTGAGGCTCTGGAGTGCCGGATCGATTCGATCGCTCAGTCCTGGAGCGTGCTTTCGGGCGAAGGCGACGAGCAGCGTTCGCTGAAGGCGATGGACGCGGTCATGGCTGAACTGGTCGACCCCGACCAGCGCATCGTGCGGCTGTTCACACCGCCGCTCGAGCGGACGTCGCAGGATCCGGGCTACATCAAGGCCTATCCGCCCGGCGTGCGCGAGAATGGCGGGCAATATACTCACGCCGCCACCTGGGTCGCCTTGGCCTTTGCCGAACAGGGCAGGGCGGAAGAGGCCTGGCGGGTCTTCCAGATGCTGAATCCGATCTCGCATGCCGAAAACCGCGAAGCGGCGGAACACTATCGCGTCGAGCCCTATGTCGTTGCCGCCGATATCTACGGCGAAGGCGATCTGGCGGGGCGTGGCGGCTGGACCTGGTATACGGGATCTGCCGGCTGGCTCTACCGTGTCGGCGTCGAGGGCATCCTCGGTATTCGCCGGCAGGGCGACAGGCTGGTCATCCGTCCGGTGCTGCCGGCAGCCTGGAACGGATACTCGGCCGAAGTGACGCTCAATGGCGCGCGGCACAAGATTGCGGTCGAACGCGACAAGAAAAGTGGCGAGCCGATCGTCAGCGTCAACAATAGTGTCACAAAAAACGCGCATGAAGGCATTTTGCTGTAACGGCCGGCATTGAAGACAGGATGAAACCGGCTTTGTTCCCGCAAGGGCAAGGCCGGTTTTTCTTTGCGGATTTGCCGGCGGCGCGACCTCGACGGCTGAGCGTCGTGCAGGAATTCAAAGTCCTACAGCGACCTTTGCGCGTCTGATAAGACGCGCGGCGCTGTAGATTTCATGAGCGGGGTGCCGGGCGGGAAACCGCCTGCAGATGGCCTCCCGCTCTCCTTCATGGTGCCGGGCATCGCGCGAAAGGCGGGACGTCGGTACCCGTTTCAACAGGGATGGGGCAGGGGCGCCAAATCCTGGAAAACGGACCGCATGCTGCAAAAGACTTTTCAGGGTGGCGTCGACCCGATGTCCGCCCGATTGGTTCCGAAGGAGCGTGACACACGCCTTGATGTGTTCAGGGCGCTGTGTCTTCTGACGATTTTCGTCAATCACGTTCCCGGGCAATATCTCGAATACCTGACCCACAAGAACTTCGGCTTTTCCGATTCCGCTGAAGCTTTCGTCTTAATCTCGGGCCTCTCGGTCGGGATCGCCTATGGCGGCAAGTTCGTCTCCGGCGGTCGGCTGGCCATGACGCTCAAAATCTGGCGCCGGGCCCTGGCGCTTTACGTCGCCCACATCATGACGAGCATCGTAACGCTGGCGATCTTTGCCGGCGGCGCGATCTACTTCGGAAGGCAGGACCTGATCGGCGAGATCAACATCCGCCCGATGGTGGAGCAGACGGAGCAGGGCATCGTTGCCATGGTGCTCTTGGGACATCAGCTCGGCTACAACAACATCCTGTCGATGTATGCGGCGCTGTTCCTGCTGCTGCCGGGCATCCTCTGGCTGAACGGCGTCAGCAAGAAACTGCTGCTTCTGCTCTCGGCCGCGCTGTGGTTCGCTGCGGGCATCTTCAAGTTCGTGCCGTCGAACTTCCTCGACGAGGGCTACTGGTTTCTCAATCCCTGGTCCTGGCAGTTCCTGTTCGTCATCGGCGTGGTGATGATGACCTATGTGCGCAACGGCGGATCGCTGCCGCGCTGGCCCTGGCTGATCATGCTGTCCTGTGCCTATCTTGCCGTTTCCGCCGTCTGGGTCTTGTTCTCGTTCTGGAGCATCGACCTCTCCTTCGGTCTTCCGGCCGTTCTGACAGGCTTCGATAAGACCTTCCTGTCCACGCCGCGATTGCTGCATGTGCTGGCGCTCGGCTACGTCATCGCGGTGACGCCTCGAATCAGCAACCTCGCCAAACTCGACCGCGACCATCCGCTGGCGGTGGTCGGCCGGCATTCGCTACCGATCTTCATCTTCGGCACGATCCTGGCGATGTCCGGCCAGGTGCTGCTGTTCGTGACGGGGAAGAACCCGGTCTTCGGCAGCCTCTTCGTGCTCGCCGGCATCGGCCTGCACTTTGCCTATGCCTATTATCTTGAATGGCTGCGCGGCATCGCGTCTGCCAAACCGCTAAGGGCGGCGTAGCAAACGCCACCCTTGACCGTGCGTCAGCATCAGGTTCGGGAACCCAGCGCCAGGCGGCAGGCAAGCCCCGTGAACACGCCGGCGAGAAGGTATTGCGGCAGTTTCGGGAAACGCCGGAAGCCGGAAAGTCTTGCGCGCAGATGGCTGCCAACAAGGATGACAGTGCCGTTCACGAGTAAGCCGATCCCGTTCAGGATGGTCGCAAGCAGAAGCATCTGCAGGACCATCGACCCGCCATTCGGGTCCACGAACTGGGGAAAAAGGGCCAGCACGAACAGCGCCATCTTCGGATTGAGCAGGTTGGTCATCAGTCCCTCGCCGAAGACCCACCGGCGTGAGAGCCGCTTGAGCGTCGACGTCGGGGACGCGCCCGAGGGATGCGAACGTACCGTCTTCCAGGCGAGATAAAGCAGATAGGCGCAGCCCGCCCAGCGCACGATCTCATAGGCAACCGGTACGGTGAGGAAGAGCTGCGAGAGGCCGAGCGCCGCCGCGAGCGCATGGCAGTAGGTGCCAAGCGCGATGCCGGCATAGGTGAGAAACCCGACGGCACGGCCCTGGCTGAGGCTGCGAGACGCAATCAGCAGCATGTCAGGGCCGGGCGTTGCGGTCAGCACGAGGCTTGCGGCGGCAAACAGAGCGATGGTGGAGATATCCGGCATTGGTGATTCCCTTGGAATTGAAGCCGGAATTCCCGTCTACCAATAATTTGGCGAATGACAAGACTTCCTGATGCGGCGCTTGCCCAAAAAGAAAAGCCACCCGCGGCTGACCGCGGGTGGCTTGATGTACGATTTGCCTGACGTCGGGCGAGCGTTACGCTGCCGTGTGGCTCATGCGGACGTCGTCGTCCGTCAGGATGCCGCTGGCGCGGAGCAGGGCTGCAAAGCGGCCGTTGCTCTGGCTGAGCTCGTTGAAGCCGCCCATCTCGACGATCCGGCCCTGGTCCATGAAGACCACCAGGTCGGCCTCGCGCACCGTCGACAGGCGGTGGGCGATGATGAAGGTCGTGCGGTTCTTGCGCAGCGCATCGATCGCATCCTTGACGCGGTTCTCGGTTTCGACGTCGAGCGCGCTGGTCGCCTCGTCGAGCACCAGGATCGGCGCGTTCTTGAGGATGGCGCGAGCGATGGCCACACGCTGGCGCTCGCCACCCGACAGACGGTTGCCGCGCTCGCCGACGACCGTATCGTAACCGGTCGTGCGGCCCTCGATGAAGTCGCAGGCAGCAGCCGCTTCGGCGGCAGCCATGACTTCCTCGATCGTCGCGTCGTCACGGCCAAGCCGGATGTTTTCCGAGATCGAGCGGTTCATCAGGCCCGCATCCTGGAAGACGGTGGCGATCGAACGGCGCAGCGACTTGCGCGTCACCTTCGAGATGTCGTTGCCGTCGATCAGGATCTGGCCGTCGCGCGGATCGTGGACGCGTTGCAAGAGGTTGACGAGCGTCGTCTTGCCGGCACCCGTCGGGCCGACGATGGCGATCGTCTGGCCGGCCTTGGCGGTGAACGAGACGTTGTGCACGCCCTGGTTCGTGTTGGCAAAGTCGAAGGAGACGTTGCGGAACTCGACCTCGCCGACAACCGGCGGCAGCTCGGTCGCACCGGCCGGCTCGTCGCGTTCGCGCACGGCGTCTTCGAGGGTGAAGAAGTCCTCGAGCTTGGCACGAGCTTCGAAGATCTGCGTGACGAAGGCTTTCATCTGGTCGAGGCGCCCGATCAGCAGGTTGGCAAAGCCGATGAAGGCGATGACTTCGCCGACGCCGAGTTCGCCGCGCTGCACCAGCACGGTACCGATCACGAGGATCGCCATCATAGAGATGGTCGAGGCGACGCGGTTCAGCCCGCTTGCGAGTGCCCACCAGTCGAGTACCGGGAACTGGGCCGAGATCAGCCGCTCGGTGAACTTCTTCAGCTCGCGGGTTTCAGCCTCGATGCGGTTGTAGCTGTGCACGACCGAAACGTTGCTGATCGCGTCGGAAACGTGCGAGAAAACCGTGTGGTAGTGGTTCTCGACCGAAGCCTGGCCCTCCTTGGTGCGGCTCATGACCACCTTGCTGATCACCACATAGAGCGCGCCGAGAACGACGAGCACGAGCGACAGGCGCACGTCCATGGCAAAGGCGGTCGGAACGAGCAGAACGAGGGCGACGGCGGTCGCCAGATGCTGGCGCATGAATTCGAGCCAGAGACCGAAGAGGGTTTCGCAGGCGCGAAGCAGCGTGTGCAGGGCGTTGGACGTGCCGCGCTGGCTATGCCAGGCAAGCGGCATGGAAACGATGCGGCCGAAGGCTTCCGTCAGGAGCGTGGCGCGGCGGCCATGGGCCAGCCGGTCGGCCTCGCGGGCGACGAGCACGAAGGCGACGGTGTTGAAGACGCCGAGGCCTGCCCACATGAGCAGCATCGGCGTGACTTCGCCCTTCGACGAGATGGCGTCGATGATACGACCGAACAGGATCGGTTCGGCAATTGTGATCGCTGCCAGAACGACGTTGGCAAGCACGATCGCTGAGACGCGAAACTTGTGAACCGCAAGATACTGGAGCGCTCTTGCATACACCTGGAACAATGACACTGTCTCACCCCTTCCGGGTACCGGATTTGACGCGCCGCAGACCTTCTGCGGCGGATGCACCCGCGTCCTCGAGGTTCCCCATGGCGAGCATTGAAGCCTCGCGCCGTTAGAGCACTCGGGGCCGCGCTGAGACGGTCTTTTGCGGCAATGGGAAGCCGTAGCCGGACGCAGGGCAGCCACTCGTTTTCCCGTTTCGCTCGTCTGTGAGCTTGGCGAGAATATTCATAGTCTGCTATCTGTCGTGCCAACTCCGATTTCTTGCATATTTCGCATAAGACCGGGCGTGGTATGACGGATTATCGCGGGTGCAACATGAATGGTCGCTGAACGGTGCCTTTATGTCCGGATTCGGAAATGCGACCATATGCATCGACCTGGAAGGTGATCCATGAACATTACGCTGCTCGTACAGTTTCTCGCGCTTCTGGAGGAGATGAAGACACGCGAGGAAATCATCCCGGAATTCGAGCGCCTGCTCGATCGCTGCGGCTTCGACTTCTACGGCGTCGTGCGCCAGCCCAAGCCGCATGACAACCCGCTGAGGCTGCTGCTTGCCGGTCGCTGGCCCGAGGGCTGGCCGCAGATCTATATCCGCAAGAAGTTCGTGGTGATCGACCCGACCATCCGCTATCTCGGCCATGCCCAGCGTGGTTTCCGCTGGCGCGATACGCTGTTTGCTTTCCGCTCCGATCCGCATCGCAAGCGCATGGAAAGCATGATGATCGAGGCCCGCAACCACGGTCTCTACGACGGCTACATCTTCCCGGTGCACGGCCGGCGCGGTCTGCTCGGCAACCTGACGGTCGGCGGCCGCGTCGTCGACCTGAGCCCTGTCGAGATCAGCCTGTTCGACTCGATCGCCAAGCGGCTGTTCTGGAAGCTCTTGGACCTGACCGACCCCGAGGTTTCGGCCGAGCTCGGTTCGCGTGTCGAAGTGCAAATGACGCGGCGCGAAATGGAAGCCCTCAATTATCTCGCCGACGGACTGACCTCCAACGACATCGGCAAGGTGCTGGATATTTCGAGCCACACGGTCGATTGGTACATGAACGGAATCCAGGAAAAGCTGAAGGCCAAGAACCGCCACCACGTCGTGGCGATCGCCTTCCGTCTCGGCCTGATTTCCTAAAGTCGAAAGGCATTCGGTTTCCTGTCGCATCTGAAATTGCGCTCTGCCCGGTGACCCGCTAATACTTTATTTCGCGGGTGCAGCATTTCCCGCAATATCAAGTCATTGAGGAGACCGACTTGCCTATCTCGAAGATCCTTGTTGCCAACCGTTCTGAAATTGCCATCCGCGTTTTTCGCGCTGCAAACGAACTCGGTCTGAAAACGGTCGCGATATGGGCGGAAGAGGACAAACTCGCGCTGCACCGCTTTAAGGCGGATGAAAGCTACCAGATCGGCCGCGGCCCGCATCTTGCGCGCGACCTCGGCCCGATCGAAAGCTACCTGTCGATCGAGGAAGTGATCCGCGTCGCCAAACTCTCGGGTGCCGACGCCATTCATCCGGGCTACGGCCTGCTGTCGGAAAGCCCGGAATTCGTCGATGCCTGTGACGCCGCCGGCATCATTTTCATCGGTCCGCGCCCGGCGACGATGCGTCAGCTCGGCAATAAGGTCGCAGCCCGCAACCTCGCTATTTCCGTCGGCGTTCCGGTCGTGCCGGCCACCGATCCGCTGCCGGACGACGAAAAGGAAATCCATCGCCTCGCCGCCGAGATCGGCTACCCGGTCATGCTCAAGGCCTCCTGGGGCGGCGGCGGACGCGGCATGCGCGCCATTCGCGATCCGAAGGATCTGATCCGCGAGGTGACGGAAGCCAAGCGCGAGGCCAAGGCCGCCTTCGGCAAGGACGAGGTCTATCTCGAAAAGCTGGTCGAGCGCGCCCGCCACGTCGAAAGCCAGATCCTCGGCGACACCCACGGCAATGTCGTGCATCTGTTCGAGCGCGACTGCTCCATCCAGCGCCGTAACCAGAAGGTCGTCGAGCGCGCGCCGGCGCCCTACCTCTCCGATGCGCAGCGGCAGGAACTGGCCAACTACTCGCTGAAGATCGCCAAGGCGACCAACTACATCGGCGCCGGTACCGTCGAGTATCTGATGGATGTGAACACCGGCAAGTTCTACTTCATCGAAGTGAACCCGCGCATCCAGGTCGAGCACACCGTCACCGAAGTGGTGACCGGCATCGACATCGTCAAGGCGCAGATCCACATTCTCGACGGCGAGGCGATCGGCACGCCGCAATCGGGTGTGCCTGACCAGGCTGACATCCGCCTCAACGGCCACGCGCTGCAGTGCCGCATCACCACGGAAGATCCGGAACAGAACTTCATTCCCGACTACGGCCGCATCACCGGCTATCGTTCGGCGGCCGGTTTCGGCATCCGTCTCGACGGCGGCACGGCCTATACCGGCGCCTACATCACCCGCTACTACGATCCGCTGCTGGTGAAGGTCACGGCCTCGGGCAGCACGCCTCAGGAAGCGATCAGCCGCATGGACCGGGCGCTGCGCGAATTCCGTATCCGCGGTGTGGCGACCAACCTCACCTTCCTCGAGGCGATCATCGGCCACGAGCAGTTCCGCAACAACACCTACACCACCCGCTTCATCGATACGACGCCGGAACTCTTCCAGCAGGTCCGGCGCCAGGACCGTGCGACGAAACTCTTGACCTATCTCGCCGACGTCACCGTCAACGGTCATCCGGAGGCCAAGGGCCGCCCGAAGCCGCCGGCGGATGCGGCCAAGCCCGTCGTGCCGTTCATCCAGGGCGAAATCCCCGCCGGTACCAAGCAGAAGCTCGACGCGCTCGGCCCGAAGAAATTCGCCGAGTGGGTGCGCGGTGAAAAGCAGGTTTTCCTGACCGATACGACGATGCGCGACGGCCATCAGTCGCTGCTTGCGACCCGCATGCGTACGCATGACATCGCCCGCGTCGCCGGCACCTATGCTCGTGCGCTGCCGCAGTTGTTCTCGCTCGAATGCTGGGGTGGTGCGACCTTCGACGTTTCCATGCGCTTCCTCACCGAGGACCCGTGGGATCGTCTCGCCCGCATTCGCGAGGACGCGCCGAACCTGCTGCTGCAGATGCTTTTGCGCGGCGCCAACGGCGTCGGCTACAAGAACTACCCCGACAACGTCGTGAAGTACTTCGTCCGCCAGGCGGCGAAGGGCGGCATTGACGTCTTCCGCGTCTTCGACTGCCTCAACTGGGTCGACAACATGCGCGTGTCGATGGAGGCCGTTGCTGAAGAGAACCGCATCTGCGAGGCGGCAATCTGCTACACTGGCGACATCCTGAACTCGGCCCGCCCGAAGTACGATCTCAAGTACTACACGGCATTGGCGGCCGAGCTCGAAAAGGCCGGTGCGCACATGATCGCCGTCAAGGACATGGCGGGCCTGTTGAAGCCGGCCGCCGCGCGCGTGCTGTTCAAGGCGCTGCGCGAAGCGACGGATCTGCCGATCCATTTCCACACGCACGACACCTCGGGCATTGCGGCTGCAACCGTGCTTGCCGCGGTCGATAGCGGCGTCGATGTGGTCGATGCGGCGATGGATGCGCTTTCCGGCAACACCTCGCAGCCCTGCCTCGGCTCGATCGTCGAGGCGCTGCGCGGCTCGGAGCGTGATCCGGGCCTCGATCCCGAATGGATCCGCCGCATCTCCTTCTATTGGGAAGCAGTGCGTTACCAGTACGCCGCCTTCGAAAGCGACCTCAAGGGACCGGCGTCGGAAGTCTACTTGCACGAAATGCCGGGCGGTCAGTTCACCAACCTCAAGGAGCAGGCCCGTTCGCTCGGGCTGGAAACCAAGTGGCACCGCGTTGCCCAGGCCTATGCCGATGCCAACCAGATGTTCGGCGACATCGTCAAGGTGACGCCGTCCTCCAAGGTGGTCGGCGACATGGCGCTGATGATGGTCTCGCAAGACCTGACGGTCGCCGACGTCGAGAACCCGGCCAAGGATATCGCCTTCCCGGATTCGGTCGTCTCGATGCTGAAGGGCGATCTCGGTCAGCCTCCGGGCGGCTGGCCGGAAGCGCTGCAGAAGAAGGCGCTGAAGGGCGAGAAGGCTTACACCGCCGTTCCCGGCTCGCTGCTGCCGCCGGCCGATCTCGACGCGGAGCGCAAGGCGATCGAGGACAAGCTCGAGCGCAAGGTCGACGATTTCGAGTTCGCCTCCTACCTGATGTACCCGAAGGTCTTCACCGATTACGCGGTCGCGGCCGACACCTATGGTCCGGTCAGCGTGCTGCCGACGCCGGCCTATTTCTATGGGCTTGGACCGGGCGAGGAGCTGCAGCCGGAGATCGAGCGCGGCAAGTCGCTGGTGATCCTGCACCAGGCCAAGAGCGAGCCGGACGAGAAGGGCATGGTCAAGGTGTTCTTCGAACTCAACGGCCAGCCGCGCCTGATCAAGGTACCGGACCGCAACCGCAGTGCGACGAGCGCCGTGCGCCGCAAGGCCGAAGGCGGCAATGCTGCCCAGCTCGGCGCTCCGATGCCGGGCGTCATCTCCACGGTCGCGGTTCATCCGGGCCAGGCGGTTAAGGCCGGTGACGTGCTGCTCTCGATCGAGGCGATGAAGATGGAAACGGCGCTGCATGCCGAGAAGGACGGCACGATCGCCGAAGTTCTGGTGCGCGCCGGCGACCAGATCGACGCCAAGGACCTGCTGATCGTCTTCGACGCGTAAGCGTTTGCCAAACGGACAGACAAAAACGGCCGGATGCGAATCCGGCCGTTTTTGTTTTGCGATGGATGAGACGACGGCTGCTTAGCGCCTAGGCCAATGGAACCGGTCCCAATGCTTCCCTTCAGATCTCGTAGTCGTGCGGAGCGCTGAGCGAGGCAATGAACTTCTTCGTTCGCTCGCGCTCGGGCGCCGAGAAGATCGTCTTTGGCGCGCCGCTTTCGACGATGAGGCCGCCGTCGAGGAAGATCACCTTGTCGGCAACGCGCGAGGCGAGCCGGAGGTCGTGGGTGGCCATGACCATGGTGGTGCCTTCGCGGGCAAGCCGGCTCAGGACTTCGACCACTTCTTCCGCCAGTTCAGGGTCGAGCGCCGAGGTCGGCTCGTCGCAGAGAAGCACGCGCGGCGAAGGGGCAAGGGCACGGGCGATCGCCACGCGCTGCTGCTGGCCGCCGGAAAGTGTTGCCGGCCAGGCGTCGGCCTTGTGCGCCATGCCGACCTTTTCGAGCAGTTCCATTGCCCGGGTCTTTGCCCTGTCCGCCGGCCATTTCAGCACGGTGACGAGGCCTTCCATGACATTGCCGAGTGCGGTCTGGTGCGGGAAGAGCTGGAAGTTCTGGAACACCATGCCGGTCTGCCGGCGCAGACGCTGGATCGCCGTCCAGCCGATCTTGCGGCCAGGGGCGAATTCAAGCTTCTCGTCGCCAAGCTTGATCGATCCGGAGGTCGGGATCTCCAGAAGGTTGATGCAGCGCAGCAGCGTGCTCTTGCCGCCGCCGGACGGGCCGACCAGCGCGGTCACAGTGCCCTCGGCGAGCGTCACGGAAATATCCTTCAGCACGAGATTGTCGCCGAAGCGCTTTTCGATGTGGGAGAGCTCGATCATGTGCGTGCCTCCAGGAAGCCGCCATAGCGGGCGAAGCGTCGCTCCAGCCTGACCTGCAGGGCGGAAAGAACGGAGCTCATGGCAAGATAGATCAGCGCCGCCTCGATGTAGAGGATCAGCGGCTCGTAGGTGGTGGCGACGATGCGCTGCGCTGTCTGGAACATCTCGGGCACAGTAATGGCGGCGGCAAGCGACGTATCCTTCACCAGCGAGATGAACGTGTTCGACAATGGCGGCACGGCGACGCGGGCTGCCTGCGGCAGGATCGTGCGGCGCATCGCCTGGCTCCAGCTCATGCCGATCGAATAGGCTGCCTCCCATTGTCCGCGCGGGACCGACGAAATCACCGCGCGAATGATCTCGGAGGTGTAGGCGCCGACATTCAGCGAGAAGCCGATGAGCGCTGCGGTGAAGGCGTCGAGCAGGATGCCGGCGCTCGGCAGGCCGTAAAAGATCACGAACAGTTGGACCAGCAACGGCGTGCCGCGGATCACCCAGACGTAAAAGCGCGCGATCCAGGCGACCGGTGCCGGCCCGAAGAGCCGGGCGACGGCGGTGACGAGCCCCAGGATCAGGCCGAAGATGAAGGAAAGCAGCGTCAGGGGGATGGTAAAGGTCAGGCCGGCCCAGAGCAGGGACGGCAAGGATTCCAGCATCAGTGGGAGCCAGGTGGTCAAGGGCGAGCCTTTCAAAAAGCGCGATCCGCCCCGGGGTCCGGAACGGATCGCTTTTCATAGCCGAGAATGGCCGGCTGAGAAACCGGCCGAGGGCCCAGTGATCGGGTTACTTCGAGACGTCGGCGCCGAAGTACTTCTGCGAGATCTTGTCGTAGGTGCCGTCGGCCTTGATGTCGACGAGCGCCTTGTTGATCGCCTCGAGAAGTTCCGGCTCGCCCTTGCGGATGATGATGCCGGAGAAGTCGGCATCGGCCTGCTCAGCGGCGATCTTGACCGGGGCGTCGGGCTTCTTCTTCTTGAAGTCGAGGAAGGAGAGGCTGTCGTTGATCGTCGCGTCGGCACGGCCGGTCAAGACGAGTTGGATCGACTGGTCGAAGCCGTCGGTGCCGACGAGTTCGGCGCCGGACGCGGTTGCGAGCTTGCCGAAGTTGCTGGTCAGCGACTGGGCCGACTTCTTGCCCTTGAGATCGGCAAAGCCCTTGATCTCCTCGTTGTCGCTCTTGACGATCAGCACGGCCTTGGAGGCGATATAGGGTTCGGAGAAGTCGTACTTCTTCTTGCGCTCCTCGGTGATGCCGACCTGGTTGATGACCGTGTCGTAGCGGTTGGCGTCGAGGCCGGCGATCAGGCCGTCCCACTTGCCTTCGAGGTATTCAGCCTTGACGCCGAGCTTCTCGGCGACGGCCTGGCCGATCTCCACGTCGAAGCCGACGAGCGCGCCGGAGGCGTCGTGATAGGTGAACGGGGCATAGGTGCCCTCGGTGCCGATCTTCAGGACACCGGCAGATTTGATCGCATCGAGGTTCTCGCCGGCTTCAGCGGAGCCAAGTGCGGCAACCTGCATCAGAGCGGCGGCAAACAGCGTGGGGAGGAGTTTCATCGTGATTTTCCATCTTCTTTCTTGCCCGGCCCGGCGTCCGGATTGAGCGGACAATCGCATAAAAAATCGGCGATCTGAGCGTATAAAACACCAATTCCTGAGCGTTTTGATGAAGAATTTTCCTCGAATTGACCCCGATTGCGCGCAAAAGCCACGGTTTGTCGAAATTCGCGCGCCGCTCCGATTTGGGCGCTGTGCCGGCTTGAAAACGGTTTCAAAAATTGCTATGCGCATTTATGGCGATTCATGCACGTTTATGCACGGTTGGTGAAAATGTCAGGGGAACTCCTTCTTCGTGAGCGAAAGACGCTGATCCAGGAGCGGTTGAAGGCCAATGGCCGGGTGCTGGCTGCTGATCTTGCGGCTGAGCTTAGCGTTTCAGAAGACACGATCCGCCGCGATCTCCGGGAAATGGCCGCGGCAGGACTGTGCGAGCGCGTCTATGGTGGCGCACTTCCGGTCGCGCCGGCGGCCCACAGCACATTGCGAGAACGGGTGGCGATGGCGCCGGAACGCAAGGCGGCGCTGGCGCGCACGGCGGTCGGCCTGATCAAGCCTGATATGACCGTGTTTCTCGATGCCGGCTCGACCAATCTTGCGATCGCGCAACTGATCGAGCCGGAGCTGCCGGTCACCGTCGTCACCAACACACCGCTGATTGCCGTCGCGCTCATGGAGAAGCCGGGTGTCGATCTGATCCTGCTCGGCGGCCCGCTCAACCGTGCCGTCGGTGCGGCGATCAGCGCGCGGGCTCAGCGCGATGCGGAGCTGCTCCGACCCGATCTCTGCTTTCTCGGCACGTGCGGCGCCGACGCCGTTGCGGGCCTGACGGCGATCTATTTCGAGGATGCGGAATTCAAGCGGCTCATTGCGTTGCGCAGCCGGCGCCTGGTTGTCGCCGTCACCAGCGACAAGCTCGGTACGGCCGCCGCGCACGGGGTCGTTGATATCAATGACAAGGTGACGCTGCTGCTCGAGGCGGATGCGTCGGCCGAGTATCGGTCGGCCTTCGAGGCGACAAGGGCAGAGGTCCTGATGGCGGGAGAGACGGAATGACGACGATCACGCATGTGGCGCTCTGGACGCGGGACCTCGAGGCGATTGCCTGCTTCTGGTCGTCCTTCTTCGGCGCCGAAGTCGGCGAGATCTATGAAAGCCGACGGCGGCCGGGCTTTCGCTCGCGGTTCCTGACGCTTGGCGACGGGCCGGCATTCGAGATCATGGAAGGCCCCTGGGTTGGGCCGGCCGATCCGGCTGAAGAACGTACCGGCCTTGCCCATGTGGCGCTGTCGCTCGGGAGCGAGCAGGCGGTCGAGGCGATGGCCGCGCGCGCCGAGGCTAAGGGCATTCTGGTCGCAAAGCCGCGATGGACCGGCGATGGCTTCTATGAGGCTGTTGTTCGCGACCCCGATGGAAATCTGATCGAAATCACAATTTGAGCCGGGCGACCCGGCACAGAGGCAAGACCATGGACCAACGTTCTCCTTCCGCGACCGTCCGCCAGGGTTACATGACCCGCAACCGGCTGGCGGTTTCGCTGCTCTTCCTATTGAACGGCTTCGTCATCGGCAGTTGGGCGCCGAAGATCCCGGAATTCAAGGACCGGCTCGGCATCAGCGAAAGCGTGCTCGGCCTGTTGATCCTGATGTTCGGTATTGGCTCGCTGGTACTCATGCCGATTGCCGGCGGCTACATCGCCCGTGTGGGGTCGCAGAAGGTGGTCAAGGTCACCGCCATCATCCTGTCGCCGTTGCTTCTGCTTCTGACGCTTGTCCCCGATGTCTGGACGGCGGCTGTCGCCATGTTCCTGCTTGGCGGTTTTGCCGGCGCGATGGACGTCGCGATGAACGCCAATGCGGTCGAGGTCGAGAAATCCATGCGCCGTGCGATCATGTCGTCCTGCCATGCCTACTGGAGCCTCGGCGGCCTGATCGGTGCCGGTATCGGCGGCTTCCTCATGGCCCGCTTCGGTGTGCTGCCGCATGTCCTTGTCGTCACTGCGATCTGCCTGGTACTGATCGTCGCCGCTTGGCCGATGATCCTGGCTGACAAGCCGCATCCAGGCGCAGCCAAGGAAAAGCTGCGCCTGCCGATGACGCCGCTCCCCTGGCTGATCGGCATCATGGCGCTGTTCTCGATGGTGCCTGAGGGCACAGTGCTCGACTGGGGTGCGCTTTATCTGCGCAACGAGCTTGGCGCCTCCGTTGAGCTTTCCGGCTTCGGCTTTGCCGCCTTCTCCGCCACCATGGCGACCATGCGTTTTGCCGGCGATTTCGTGCGGGATCGCTTCGGCGCCAAACGGACGCTCCGCATCTGCACCGTCACGGCACTCGTCGGCATGATCGTCGCGGGCACGGCGCCCAATGCCTATATCGCCATCCTCGGTTTTGCGATCGCCGGCATCGGCATCTCCAACATGGTGCCGATCGCGTTCTCGGCCGCCGGCAACATGCCGGGCCTGCAGCCGGGCATCGGGCTCTCGGTCGCGACCTTCATGGGCTATTCCGGCATGCTGTTCGCACCGTCGCTGATCGGCTTCGTTGCCGAGCATACGGGCTTTGCCATCATCTTCGCCTCGGTGCCGCTGCTCTTCATCGTCGTGCTTCTCTTGTCGCACCATGCGATCCATGCGGATCACGCTAAGGGGCACTGAGACGGAACGGCGCCATCAAATCGCCGTCAGGGCATGATGTCGCCGTTGACAATCAGGCTTTCCTCATCCACCTGATGGGCAAATGGCCAGGGCGAGTTGAGGAAAGTCCATGCGGGTTCTGCCCGCATCCTCGCCCGGCTCAGTGACCCACGAAGAGGCCTTCATGTCTTCCGCCTTCGATTTCGATCCGCAGCCCCGCCGCGCCTCCGTCGCCGTCGATGTCGGCGGCGTCATCGTCGGGGGCGGCGCACCGGTCGTGGTCCAGTCGATGACCAACACCGATACGGCCGATATCGATGGGACCGTGGCCCAGGTGGCCGCGCTGCACAAGGCCGGTTCGGAACTGGTGCGCATCACCGTCGACCGCGACGAGAGTGCGGCGGCGGTGCCGAAGATCCGCGAGCGGCTCGAGCGCCTTGGTCTCGACGTGCCGCTCGTCGGCGACTTCCACTATATCGGCCACAAGCTGCTTGCCGATCATCCGGCCTGCGCCGAGGCGCTTGCGAAGTATCGCATCAATCCGGGCAATGTCGGGTTCAAGGACAAGAAGGACAAGCAGTTCGCCGAGATCGTGGAGATGGCGATCCGCTACGACAAGCCGGTGCGCATCGGTGTCAACTGGGGTTCGCTCGACCAGGAACTGCTGACGCGGCTGATGGACGAGAACAAGGCGAACGGTTTTCCGCTGACGGCGCAAGAGGTGACGCGCGAGACGATCGTGCAATCGGCGCTGCTCTCGGCGGAACTCGCCGAAGAGATCGGTCTGCCGCGCAACCGCATCATCCTTTCGGCCAAGGTTTCCGGCGTTCAGGACCTGATCGCCGTCTATGCCATGTTGTCGGCCCGCTCGGACCACGCACTGCATCTCGGCCTCACCGAGGCCGGCATGGGCACGAAGGGCATCGTCGCCTCGTCCGCTTCGCTCGGCATCCTCATGCAGCAGGGCATCGGCGATACGATCCGCATTTCGCTGACGCCTGAGCCCGGCGGCGACCGCACCCGCGAGGTGCAGGTGGCGCAGGAATTGCTGCAGGTCATGGGTTTCCGTCAGTTCATCCCTGTTGTTGCCGCCTGTCCCGGCTGCGGACGCACCACGTCCACGGTGTTCCAGGAACTCGCCCAGAAGATCCAGGACGACATCCGCCGCAACATGCCGGTCTGGCGCGAGAAGTATCCCGGCGTCGAGGGCCTGAAGGTCGCGGTCATGGGCTGCATCGTCAACGGCCCGGGCGAAAGCAAACATGCCGATATCGGCATCTCTTTGCCCGGCACCGGCGAAATGCCGGCCGCCCCCGTCTTCATCGACGGCGAGAAGGCAATGACACTGCGCGGCCCCAACATTGCCGGCGACTTCGAGACGCTGGTTTCCGACTATATCGAGAAGCGCTACGGCCGCGGCCAGGCGGCCGCTGAGTAAGCAGCCGCGCTTTGTCCACGCTGTGGCCTCAGAGCCGTGATGTCAGCAGCTTGAAGCCGGCAAAGGCGAAGAAGCCGGCCATCAGGCTCTCGATCAACCGCCTGGACTTGAGATAAGCGCGGTGTACCGGCGTGAGCGAGAAGACGATCGCAAAGCCGCAGAAGGTCATCAGACCCAAGACCATGCAGCCGCCGATAAAAGTGGCGGTAACGCCGACCGGCGCGCCCGCGGGCATGCCGAGTGACACCAGCATGATCCAGGAGAAGATCGCCTTGGGGTTCGTCAGGTGGATGCCGAGCCCCTTGAGATAGAGCCGCTTCAGCGAGGTCTGCACCTTTGCCGTCGGTACGATCGCGCTCTTGTCGCTGCGCATGGCGGCGCGTAGCGCGTTATAGGCGAGCCAGAAGAGATAGCAGGCGCCGGCGATCTTGAGCACGATGATCGCGTGGCCATAGGCGCGGATCAGCGCCGAGAGACCGGAGGCCGTCAGCATTGCCCAGGTGTAACTTCCCGTCAGAACGCCAAGGGCAAGCGCCAGGCCCGCCTTTCGTCCCTGGCTGACCGAGGTGGTGATGATCGCCAGGATCGCCGGCCCCGGCGATGCGGTCGCGATCAGATAGGCGGTCCAGGCAATGAGAAGCTGCGGCAGATAGGGCGTCAGGTCGAACATGTAAGACAAGCTCCGGCTCGGTCGCCGGAGGCTAGATCAGTCCATCGCTTGTTTGAAACGGCGAAAATGTCACCGAGACAACTTAGAGGATCTCGTCTAGCGCCTCGATCAGGCGCGCGCATTCGGCATCGGTGCCGATGGTGATGCGCAGGAAATCGGAGATGCGCGGCTTGGCGAAATGGCGCACCAGCACGGCGCGATCGCGGAGCGCCTTCATCAGCGTTTCTCCGTTATGGCCGGGATGCCGTGCGAAAACGAAGTTTGCCGACGAAGGCAGCACCTCGAAGCCGCGCGCTGTCAGTTCGGCCGTGAGCCGGTCGCGCGACGCGATGATCTTGGCGCGGGTCTCCTCGAACCAGGCTTCATCCTCGATCGCGGCGATGGCGCCGGCCTGGGCCGGGCGGCCGAGCGGATAGGAGTTGAAGCTGTCCTTCACCCGTTCCAGCGCCTCGATCATCGGGCTCTGGCCAATAGCGAAGCCGACGCGCAAGCCCGCAAGCGCGCGCGACTTGGAGAAGGTCTGGACGACCAAGAGGTTCTCGTATTTCGAAACCAGTTCCGCGGCCGACTGGCCGCCGAAATCGACATAGGCCTCGTCGATGACGACGGGCTGGTCCGGATGGCTTGCGACCAGCCGCTCGATGTCGGCGAGCGGCAAAGCGATGCCGGTCGGGGCATTCGGGTTCGGCAGGATGATCGCGCCGCAGGGCCGGTCGTAGTCGGCGAGATCGATCTCGAAGCGATCGCTGAGCGGGATCTCGACCGTGTCGATCTCGAAGAGCCGCGCATAGGTCGAATAGAAGCTGTAGGAGATATCCGGATAGAGCAGCGGCGCGTCGTGCTTCAGCAAGCCGGCGAAGATGTGCGCCAGCACCTCGTCCGAGCCGTTGCCGACGAAGACTTCTTCGGCGGTCACGCCATAGCGTACGGCGATGGCCTGGCGCAGCTTCAGCGCCAGCGGGTCCGGATAAAGGCGAAGATCGCTGCTCGCTGCCGCGGCGATCGCGTCGAGCACCTTCTCAGACGGGCCGTAGGGGCATTCGTTGGTGTTGAGCTTCACCAGGTTGGCGATGCGCGGCTGTTCGCCAGGCACGTAGGGCTTCAGCTTGGAGACGATC
Organism: Ensifer sp. ENS08; assembly: GCF_014852195.1. NCBI lineage: Bacteria > Pseudomonadati > Pseudomonadota > Alphaproteobacteria > Hyphomicrobiales > Rhizobiaceae > Ensifer > Ensifer sp. ENS08. The sequence goes on along the minus strand of NZ_JACVBF010000004.1, from coordinate 260,615 downwards.
GGCGACCAGTATTTGCTCATGGATCTAGCTCCTGCGATTGGCGATGAAACGGGCGGCTTCGACGAGAATGGCCGAGCGCGCTCCATAGGGCGCAAGCAGCGCTTCGGCTTCGGCGACCAGTTGCTCCAGCCGGTCTTCCGCCCAGGTCTGGCCGTTGAGCGCGACCAGCGTGCCCTTGCCACGGGCGGCGTCCTTGCCGGTTGCCTTGCCCATGGTCTCAGCATCCGCGGTAAGGTCGAGCAGGTCGTCGGCAAGCTGGAAGGCAAGGCCGATCTTTTCGCCGAAGGCGCGAAGCCGCGCGCGGTCCTCCTTCGCGGCGCCGGCGACGATGGCGCCAGCCTCGCAGGCAAAGCGGATCAGGGCACCTGTCTTCATCGCCTGCAGCGTGACGATCCCGGCCTCGTCCGGTGGCGACTTTTCCGCGGCCAGGTCGAGCGCCTGTCCGCCGGCCATGCCGCCGTGGCCGGCGGCGCGTCCGAGCGCCAGGATCAGTTCCACCTTCTGCGCATCCGAAAGCGCTGTCTCGGGTGCTGCGATGATATCGAAGGCGAAGGTCAGCAGGCTGTCGCCGGCAAGAATCGCCGTCGCCTCATCGAAGGCCCTGTGCACGGTCGGCTGGCCGCGGCGCATGTCGTCGTCGTCCATCGCCGGCAGGTCGTCATGGACCAGCGAATAGCAATGCACGCATTCGAGCGCCGCGCCGACGCGCAAGGCCGCATCGCGATTGCCGCCGAGCAGATCGGCGCATTCGATCACCAGGAAGGGGCGCAGACGCTTGCCGCCGTTCAGCACGCCGTGGCGCATGGCCGCGAGCAGGTTTGCCGGCCGGGCGATTTCGTCGGCTTCCGTCGTCTGGCCGAGCAGACGTTCCAGCAGACCCTCGACGGTGCGGGCATTGGTGGCGAGGCGACGGGTAAAAGGCGATGTGTCCTGGCTCATGCGCGCTCTTTGACATGGGCGAAGAGGGCTTTCAACGGGGATTCGTGTCGCAGCCGCGCGCTTTCCCTGGGACAGCCTTCTCCGCGCCTTGCCTTTTGCCAGAAAGCCCGTTCAACTCTGCCTGCGCATGCACTAAGAGAAGCGGATGGACAGCGAGGTGAACAGTCAGGCCGCGAACGTCGTTCCGGAAGCGCGCGAGGAGGGCGAATTGCCTTCCAGTCGCTGGTCTTCGCTTCGCCGGACGTTGCGTACGCGTCGCCGCCAGATCGTCCTGGCTGTCCTGGGCTTTCTCGTCCTTCCCTACGCGCTGATCGTTCTCTACCTGGTGGAGTTCATCCATCCCGTCTCGACGCTCATGCTGCGCGATCTCGTGCTGCTGCGCGGCTACGATCGGCAATGGGTCGAGTTCGATGATATCGCCCCGGTTCTGGTGCAGTCGGTGATGATGTCGGAGGACGGGCAGTTTTGCGCGCATGACGGCGTCGACTGGGGCCAGATGCGGGGCGTGGTCGAGGATGCGCTCGAAGGGGAATCGACCCGCGGCGCGAGCACCATTCCGATGCAGACGGTCAAGAACCTCTATCTCTGGAACGGTCGCTCCTTCCTGCGCAAGGGCATGGAACTGCCGCTGGCGGTCGCCGCCGACTTCGTGTGGAGCAAGCGGCGGATGATGGAGATCTATCTGAACATCGCCGAATGGGGCGACGGGATCTATGGTATCGAGGCGGCCGCCCGCCATCATTTCGGGGTTTCGGCGTCGAAGCTCTCGCGCCGGCAGGCGGCGCTGCTTGCGGTGTCGCTGCCCAATCCGAAGGAGCGCAACGCCGGAAAACCAGGCCGCGGTCTCAAGCGTCTGGCGAACCTGATCGAGCGCCGCGCCAGCCGCTCCGGCGGTTACATCACCTGCCTTTATAATTAGGATCAGACCTTTTCATTGGATGGGCTCGTCGGGCGATGTCATGCTCGCGTTGTAGAGTTCTGCCATCTGGGCCTCTCTCCCTTCGAAAGGCCCGATTGCTCCATGACCTTGATTTCCCCCTCGCTTCTCGCCCTTGGCCGCAGCGCCAACGATGCCCCGCCGAGACATCTCGGAACGCGCTACAACACCGAAGGCCAGTTCCTTTCGGAACCGGGCAACACGGTTGTGTCTCACGTTGCCGCCGGATCGCCGTCCGAGGCCGCCGTGCTTGCGGTGCGCGACCGGGTGATGGCGATGCCCGAGGCGGGGCAGTTCGCCTTTACCCACCCGTCCAGCCTGCACATGACGATCTTCCAGGGCATCATCGAACACCGCCGGAAGCTCCCTTACTGGCCGGCTGGCATGCCGCTCGATACGCCGATCGAGGTGATGACGGCGCACTATTGCGAACGGCTTGCGCATTTTGCGCCGCTGGAGCAGTTCCGCGCCCGCGTGACCGAGATCACGCCGACGGGCCTTGCGCTCGAAGGCGACGGTGCCGCCGACCGTGCCGGTCTCAAGGCCTGGCGCGACGCTTTCGCGGAAGCCTTCGGCTATCGCCATCCGGATCATGACGACTACCAATTCCACATCACCTATGCCTACCCCGTCGACTGGCTCGACGATGCGGCGCTGCCGCGCTGGCAGGCGATGCTGGACGAGCAGCTCGCTTTTCTGCGCGAGCAGGCGCCGGTGATCGCGCTCGATCCGCCGGCCTTCTGCTCGTTCGAGGACATGAACCATTTCGAGGAACTGATCGTTTTCTCGGAGAGACCAGCAATCAAGGAACAGAAATGACCGGACTTACACTCTATGTCGGCAACAAGAACTATTCGTCCTGGTCGATGCGGCCATGGATCGCGATGACGGCAGTCGGCATCGATTTCTCGGACGTGGTCATTCCGTTCGATTTCGCCGCCGGCAATCCGGAGATCCGGGCGATCTCGCCGACCGGAAAGGTGCCGCTGCTGCGCCACGGGGACCTGCTTATCTGGGAATCGCTGGCGATCATCGAATATGTCGCCGAACTCTTTCCCGACGCCGGGCTGTGGCCGGCCGACCCTCAGGCGCGCGCACGGGCGCGCAGCTATTCGATGGAGATGCTGTCCGGTTTTCGCGCTCTGCGTGGTGCCTGCCCGATGAACATCCGTCGGCCAAAGCAGGCGCTGGACGTTGGCGCGGACGTCCGCGCGGACGTGGCACGTATCGAGCAGATCTGGACGGAGGCGCTTGCGCGTTCCGGTGGCCCGTTCCTCTTCGGGTCCTTCAGCGCGGCCGATGCGATGTACGCGCCTGTGGTTAACCGCTTCGACGTCTATGATCTCGTTGCGGATCGAGAAACGCTCGGCTACATGAACCGCGTGAAGGCACATCCGGCGTTCCTGAAATGGGAGGAGGCCGCCCGCGCAGAGCCGTGGGTCGTCGCCGAAGACGAGGTCTGAAAAGGTCGAGTCGAAAAATTGCCCGTGGGGACTGGTCAAACGGCAGTTGTCCATGTATAAGCGCGCCAAATTTCCGTGATTAACATCTGTTTTACACGGCCATTTCGGCTGCTGAACAGTGTTTGCCCGATAAGTGGAGAATGAAATGGCTGTACCTAAAAGAAAAACGAGCCCGTCCAAGCGTGGCATGCGCCGTTCGGCTGACGCTCTGAAGACCCCGACCTACGTCGAAGACAAGAACTCCGGCGAACTGCGTCGCCCTCACCACATCGACCTGAAGACCGGCATGTACCGTGGCCGTCAGGTTCTGACCCCGAAGGAAAGCGCATAAGCGTTTCCGTTCGCGGATTAGGTTCAAAGGGCTGGCTCTGCCGGCCCTTTTGTTTTGCATCTGACATGATCTTGCTTGGACGCCGTGGTATCGCTGGCGCCTTGCGTGACGACGCCGCATAAACATGGTTCCCCATAAACGCGGTCAAGGAGTTCTGATGCTTGCTGCCATACCGCTGCTGATCCTGCCTTTTGCAATCTACAATCTCGCGATGATCGGAATGTTCGGCGGCCTCGCCGGCCTGAACGCCGACATGGTGTCGCTCTCCATGCTATCAGGCGCGACCTGGACGATGCGCTTCGGCGACCTTCTGATCGTCGGCGCCCTGCTGCTGCTCTTCGTCGAATTGCTGAAAGCGACGCGCACGAGCAGCCGCGCACTGATGGATCATCTGCTCTCGATGATCCTGTTCATCGTCTTTTTGATCGAATTTCTGCTGCTCGCACCGGCGGCAACGCAGCTCTTCTTCATCCTGATGACCATCAGCTTCATCGATGTTATCGCCGGCTTTGCCGTGTCGATGCGCTCGGCCGGCCGGGACGTGTCGATCGGCCTCTAGGTCCAGACGGTTCGGGGCGACGCCGCCCCGATTTCCGCGATCTCTGTTCAGGTGAGGTGAAGGCAGGAACCGTATTCCTGCCTGGTGGTCCTGCTTAGCCGAGATTGTCGAGCTTGGTCTGGAGCGCGCGAAGCTGCTCCTTCAGCTCGTCGATATCCTTGGCTTCGGCCTTCTTTGTTTCCTTCACGGGCGGCGCGGTGATGAAGGGCGAAAACATCTGCATGGCCTGATGGAACATCTCGGTGTTGCGACGCACCTGCTCTTCGACAAGTTGCAGCGGAACCTGCAGGTTTTTGCCGAGCGGCGTGTCGCCGAAGGCCTTGTTGATCTGCTCGCGCATCTGCGACTGCTGCTCGGTGAAAGCCTGCATCGAGTGTTCGAGATAGCTCGGCACCACCATCTGCATCTGGTCGCCGTAGAACGAGATCAGCTGGCGCAGGAAGGAGATCGGCAGCAGCGTGTTGCCGGTCTTGGACTCCTGCTCGAAGATGATCTGCGTCAGCACGGAATGGGTGATGTCCTCGCCGGATTTTGCATCCTGAACGATGAAGTCCTCACCCTTCTTCACCATCACAGCCAGGTCGTCGAGCGTGACATAGGTGCTGGTCCCGGTGTTGTAGAGCCGCCGGTTCGCATATTTTTTGATAACGATCTGGCCTTCGTGCTTCGCCATCAGGGTCTCCTCTCCCCCATCATCCCGTCTTTATTGCGTTTTTCAGAGTATCCGCAAAAGCGCGCCGCTGACAATGTCTTTGTGCGTTGCGGCGACGCAAGTGCAAAATCTTGCGGTTGCGTTTTAGGTGACGCTTTTGTGGCACTGCATCAAGGCGTTTGACTTGCGTCGCGCGCTTTGCCAGTCTGCCTGCATTAGGCAAGAAGATCTGAGGAAACGTCCCATGAGCAATCCCTCCATCGTGATCGCCAGCGCCGGCCGCACCGCGGTCGGTTCCTTCAACGGTGCCTTTGGCAATACGCCGGCGCACGAACTTGGCGCTGCCGTCATCAAGGGCGTGCTCGAGCGCGCAGGCGTCGAGGCTGCCGAGGTCGACGAGGTGATCCTCGGCCAGGTGCTGCAGGCAGGCGAAGGCCAGAACCCGGCGCGCCAGGCGGCGATGAAGGCGGGCGTTCCTCAGGAAAAGACCGCCTGGGGCATGAACCAGCTCTGCGGCTCGGGCCTGCGCGCCGTCGCGCTCGGCATGCAGCAGATTGCAACCGGTGATGCTGAGATCATCGTCGCCGGCGGCATGGAGTCCATGTCGATGGCGCCGCATTGCTCGCATCTTCGCGGCGGCGTGAAGATGGGCGACTTCAAGATGATCGACACGATGATCAAGGACGGCCTGACCGACGCCTTCTACGGTTATCACATGGGCATCACCGCCGAGAACGTCGCTCGCCAGTGGCAGCTCAGCCGCGAGGAGCAGGATGCGTTCGCGCTCGCCTCGCAGAACAAGGCCGAAGCCGCCCAGAAGGCCGGGCGCTTTGCCGACGAGATCATTCCCTTCATCGTCAAGGGTCGCAAGGGCGACGTCACCGTCGACCAGGACGAATATATCCGCCACGGCGCAACGCTCGATCAGATGACGAAGCTGCGCCCCGCCTTCGACAAGGAAGGCACGGTCACCGCCGGCAACGCTTCCGGCCTCAATGACGGCGCCGCAGCCACCCTGCTGATGACCGAGGCGCAGGCCTCCAAGCGCGGCATCCAGCCGCTCGCCCGTATCGTTTCCTGGGCAACCGCCGGCGTCGATCCGCAGGTCATGGGCACCGGCCCGATCCCGGCGTCGCGCAAGGCGTTGGCAAGGGCCGGCTGGGCGATCGGCGATGTCGAACTGGTGGAAGCCAACGAAGCCTTTGCTGCCCAGGCCTGCGCGGTCAACAAAGACCTCGGCTGGGATCCGTCGATCGTCAACGTCAATGGCGGCGCGATCGCCATCGGTCACCCGATCGGCGCGTCGGGCGCCCGCGTGCTCAACACGCTGCTGTTCGAAATGAAGCGCCGCGGCGTTTCCAAGGGGCTTGCAACCCTCTGCATCGGCGGCGGCATGGGCGTCGCCATGTGCGTCGAGCGGTTCTGATCGGTCTGGCGGCATGAACAGCGCCAGGTGGGTTCCATTTTCCCTGCTTCTGGCCGGTTCGCCGATCGTTTCTGCACATGCCAATCCCGCGCCTCTTAACGAGGCGCGGCTGGTAGAGTGCATGCTGGAACATACGACTTCCGACGAGGAGAGCGTTTTCAAGGACGTGATGGTCGCGGCCTTGAACGATGACGGCGGCGCATTGAAGGTGTCGCTGGAGCAGCTCTCCGCGGTGATGATGGGTCTCGCGCTGGAGAAGTGCGAGGTGGCTCTGTCCGCGCTGGCTACGCCGCAGTTTCAAGCGGCCGCCGGGCTCTACGGGCAACAGGTCGGCGAAAAGCTGATGCAGAAGGCATTCGAAAAACTGAACTGATCAAGTGGGAGGCGCATATGAGCAGGGTAGCATTGGTCACGGGTGGGTCGCGCGGCATTGGTGCGGCAATTTCCATCGCACTCAAGAATGCCGGCTACAAGGTGGCTGCCAACTATGCCGGCAATGACGAGAAGGCTCAGGCCTTCAAGCAGGAAACCGGCATCCCGGTCTACAAATGGGACGTTTCCAACTATCAGGCCTGTGCCGAGGGCATCGCCAAGGTCGAGGCCGATCTCGGTCCGGTCGATGTGCTCGTCAACAATGCCGGCATCACCCGAGATGCCATGTTTCACAAGATGACGCCGGAGCAATGGGGTGAGGTGATCGGCACCAACCTCACCGGTCTCTTCAACATGACGCATCCGCTCTGGTCGGCCATGCGTGACCGTGGCTTCGGTCGCGTCATCAACATCTCGTCGATCAACGGCCAGAAGGGCCAGATGGGTCAGGCCAACTATTCGGCGGCCAAGGCCGGCGATCTCGGCTTCACCAAGGCGCTCGCCCAGGAAGGGGCTGCCAAGGGCATTACCGTGAACGCGATCTGCCCCGGCTATATCGGCACGGAGATGGTGCGGGCGGTGCCGGAGAAGGTGCTCAACGAGCGCATCATCCCGCAGATCCCGGTTGGCCGCCTCGGCGAACCGGAAGAAATCGCCCGCTGCGTGGTGTTCCTCGCCTCCGACGATGCCGGCTTCATCACCGGCTCGACGATTTCGGCGAACGGCGGACAGTTTTTCGTCTGAGCATCAGACAAGCCGAACATTACCGGACGGCGCCTTTCGAGGCGCCGTTTCCATGCGGCGGCAGCGCTGAGAATCCCGCTCGAAATCCTGAAGTTGCGCTGGCAGTTCCGTTGCCGGAGTGGGGCGTAGACACTATATCTTGTGGAGAACAAAGGTGGAATGACGCGCGGTCTGCGAGTCGCTGCCGAATGTTCCCGCACTGGTCGCGACTCTAAACTGCGATTCTCATTCTCTCACTTGGGTGAATCCCTGACGAATTTCGTGAAAAATTTTCCAGGCTTTCCAGAGTCTTGGATTCGGAATCCTTGGACCTGTCAGGGAATGGCAGAGCCGGGATTGTTGCGCGCCAAAGGGCCTGATGCGCGGAATCAGCTCCAGATTCAGCATGTGGTGCAACGTTCGGCGTTGAAATCTATATGTAGTCGTGAACATACAGTGAATCACAATGAGTCGTCGATTCGTCGCCGATTCGTTCCACGGCTGTTCCAATTGTCGATTGCGCCGACCACAACAGGTGGTGCAATGGGCTAAGAGATGCCAAGCGATGGTTTTAGTTGTCGGCGCCCCTTGCGTTTGGCTCGGTGCGTGGGCATGTGTTTGCCGCCAGCGTGAAAAGACGCTGCCGTAATTTCTGAATGCCCGGGATCGATGACGTGTCCGTTCACCCCATGATCCTGAGCGGCCGCGGTGTCACCGCGGTGCTCGGGCCTACCAATACCGGCAAGACGCACTACGCGATCGAGCGCATGATTGCGCACGACAGCGGCGTCATCGGCCTGCCGCTGCGGCTTCTCGCGCGCGAGGTCTATACGCGCCTGGTCGAAAGGGTCGGCCACCACAATGTCGCGCTGATCACCGGCGAGGAAAAGATCACCCCGCATCGCGCGCGCTATTCGGTCTGCACCGTCGAGGCCATGCCGCGCGAGACGACGGCGTCCTTCGTCGCGATCGATGAAGTGCAGCTTGCCGGAGATCTCGAGCGCGGCCATATCTTCACCGACCGGATCCTGCACCTGCGCGGTCGCGGCGAGACGCTGCTGCTTGGTGCCGGAACGATGCGGCCGATCCTCGAGCAGTTGCTGCCCGGCATCACCGTCGTCGAACGGCCGCGCATGTCGCAACTGCTCTATGCGGGTTCGAAGAAGATCACCCGCCTGCCGCACCGCACGGCAATCGTCGCCTTCTCTGCCGACGAGGTCTATGCGATCGCCGAGCTGATCCGCCGCCAGCGTGGCGGTGCCGCCGTCGTGCTCGGCGCGCTGTCGCCGCGCACGCGCAATGCGCAGGTGGCGCTCTACCAGGAAGGTGACGTCGAATACCTGGTCGCGACCGACGCGATCGGCATGGGCCTCAATCTCGACGTCGACCATGTCGCCTTCGCGCAGGACCGCAAGTTCGACGGCTATCAGTTCCGCAATCTCAACCCGGCCGAACTCGCGCAGATCGCCGGCCGCGCCGGCCGGCACTTGCGTGACGGTACGTTCGGTGTGACCGGCCGCGTCGATCCCTTCGACAACGAGCTGGTCCACCGTATCGAGGCGCATGAATTCGATCCGGTGAAGGTGCTGCAATGGCGCTCGAAGGCGTTCGACTACGCGTCGATTGCCGCTCTGAAGAAGAGTCTTGAGGCCGCGCCGACGGTTCTCGGCCTTGCCCGGGCGCTACCTGCAGTAGACCAGCAGGCGTTCGAGCATTTGGCCCGCTACGCTGAGGTCGTCGACATCACGACCAATGCGGAGCGGGTGGAAAAACTGTGGGAAGCCTGCGCGCTGCCGGACTATCGGCGCATTACACCGGCTCAACATGCCGACTTGATCTCGACGATCTACGCGGATCTTGTCCGCCGCGGTACCGTAAACGAAGATTTCATGGCCGAGCAGGTCAGGCGGGCCGATCATACGGACGGTGAGATCGACACACTTTCGGCGCGAATCGCGCAGATCAGGACATGGACTTATGTGTCGAACCGGCCGGGATGGCTGGCCGATCCGACACACTGGCAAGAAAAGACGCGGGAAATTGAAGATCGATTATCCGACGCACTACATGAACGGTTGACGAAACGCTTTGTTGATCGCAGGACATCTGTGCTCATGAAGCGCCTGAGAGAGAATGCTATGCTGGAAGCTGAAATCAGTGTGAATGGTGATGTCTTCGTTGAAGGTCATCACGTAGGACAACTAACCGGTTTCCGGTTTACGCTGGCGACCGGCGGCGATGGCCCGGATGCCAAGGCTGTGCAGGGTGCTGCCCAGAAGGCGCTGGCGCTCGAGTTTGAGGCACGCGCCGCGCGGCTGCATGCTTCCGGCAACAACGACCTGGCGCTTTCGTCGGATGGTCTTGTGCGCTGGCTCGGCGATCCCGTCGCCCGTCTGACGGCAAGCGACCACGTCATGCGCCCGCGCGTCATCCTGCTGGCCGACGATCAGTTGCAGGCGAACGCCCGCGAGCACGTTCTGGCGCGCATCGAGCGTTTCGTGAACCATCACATCGGAACGGTCTTGAAGCCGCTCGACGATATTTCGCGCGCTGAAGATCTCGAAGGTCTCGCCAAGGGCCTCGCCTTCCAGCTCGTCGAAAACCTCGGCGTGCTGTTCCGCCGCGATGTCGCAGACGACGTCAAGTCGCTCGACCAGGACGGTCGCGCTTCGATCCGCAAGTACGGCGTTCGCTTCGGCGCCTACCACATCTTCCTGCCGGCGCTCCTGAAGCCGGCTCCGGCCGAACTCATCACGCTCCTCTGGGCGTTGAAGAACGACGGCCTCGACAAGCCCGGCTATGGCGACCTCATCCCGATGCTCGCCGCCGGCCGTACGTCTGTCGTTACCGATCCGTCTTTCGAGCGGACCTTCTACAAGCTCGCCGGTTTCCGCTTCCTCGGAAAGCGTGCGGTGCGCATCGATATCCTCGAGCGCCTCGCTGACCTTATCCGACCGCTCCTTCAGTGGAAGCCGGGCACGCAGCCGCGTCCGGAAGGCGCCTATGACGGTCGCCGCTTTACAGCGACCACCTCTATGCTCTCGATCCTCGGTGCAACGCCCGACGACATGGAAGAGATCCTGAAGGGCCTCGGCTACCGCGCAGACAGCGTCAAGGCCGAGGAGGCCCAGGCCTTCCTCATGGGTCAGGATGGTGGTGCTGCGGCTGCTGCCGCCGCTTCCGAACCGGTCGCTGCGGTTGATGACGCCGATGCCGGCGACAGTGCGGCAGAAGCCGAGACTGCAGTCGTCGAGGCACCTGCTGCCGAGGCCGAAAAGGCCGAAGCTGACGTTGCCGTCGCTGCCGACGGGGCCCAGCCTGCTGAGGCTCAGGTGACCGAGACCCAAGTGACGGAGACCGGCGAGCCGGTCGAAGCCAAGCCCGTTCTGCTCTGGCGTCCCGGCACCCGTCAGGACAACCAGCGCCAAGGCGGTGGCCGCCACGAGGGCGACCAGCGTCGCGGCGGTCAGCGCCACGGGCGTGGCCAAGGCCAGGGCCAGGGCCAGGGCGAAGGACGTGAAGGCGGGCGTAAGGGTGGTCAGCAGGCGCGTGGCAAGCGCCATGACGGTGGCAAGCCGGAAGGCGGCCCGCGTCAGGATCGCGGCGAGCGTCATGATCGTCACGACCGCGGCGGCAAGCCGGGTCAGGGCAAATTCGAGGCGCGTCCGCCGCGTCGCGAAAAGCCGGTGGATCCGGATTCGCCCTTCGCCAAGCTTGCTGCTCTCAAGGAGCAGATGAAGAAGTAAGGTAGACCATGGAAAAACAGCCTGCGTCCAACCCGGCATCGCGCCAGCGTCTCGACAAGTGGCTGTTTTTCACGCGGCTGATCAAATCCCGATCGCTTGCGCAAAAGGCGATCGAGGATGGCCGTGTCGCCGTCAACGACGAGCGCGTGACGCAGTCGTCGTTTCAATTGAAGACGGGCGATATGCTCGAACTTGCGCTCGACCGGCGCAGTCTGATCGTCCGGGTCCTGGGCCCGGGTGAGCGGCGCGGTCCCTATGAGGAAGCGCGTCTGCTTTACGACGATCTGACGCCAGAGCAGCCGAAGGAGAAGTTGTCGGCCTACGAGCTTGCCACGCGCGAGCGCGGAGCGGGCCGGCCGACGAAGAAGGAGCGGCGGGAAACCGATCGGCTAAAGCCCGATTTCGATCCGCGCGAGGACTGATGGGCGCCGCGAACCCTGCCCGCCGCTGGCTGTAAAACACGACGCGCTTTTGCGCGACAGCCTTTAGAAAACTCTGCCTTTGCGGTGGCGTTTCGCGCATTGAATATTCTTGCAAAGGGTCCATAAAGCCTTTACCTGACAGACCCACGTTGGGTGCATCGGGTTTGCTTCGGCAGCTATGCGCGCCGGACATTCCTAGCATGCGCGGACGACGAGCATCACCATTGATTGCCGTCTGCCATCAAACGTGAGCATTGGCTGGAGTACCTCATGACGTATGTCGTGACCGACAATTGCATTCGCTGCAAGTATACGGACTGTGTCGAAGTCTGCCCCGTGGACTGCTTCTACGAGGGTGAGAATTTCCTCGTCATTCATCCCGACGAGTGCATCGATTGTGGCGTTTGCGAGCCGGAATGTCCTGCCGAGGCGATCAAGCCGGATACCGAGCCGGGTCTTGATATGTGGCTGAAACTGAACGCGGATTTCGCTTCGAAGTGGCCGAACATCACCGTCAAGCGCGATCCGATGCCGGAAGCGAAGGAGATGGACGGCGTCGAAGCCAAGTACGAGAAGTTCTTCTCGACCGAGCCGGGCCAGGGCGACTGAGACGAAGCGGTCGCCGCCGTTCGTCGAGGCTGACGAAGCAAAGCTGCCCCCGGGGCGCAAAGCTGGGGAAAACACGAGCCGCGCTCGCAGTTGCGAGAATGGTGGCTTGATGGCTGCCATGCAGCAAATTATTGATTTCGGCACTTTTTTGTGATAGGTTCCTTCTACTGATCCACAGAGGGTGTTTTTGCGCGCCCGAAAACCATCACGAAAGCAAACGATCTCCAAAACGCGGTTTCTCCCTAGTACGCAACATGGCGTTGCTCTGTTGTGACCGCATTTTATGAGGCTGTTTGCATTCCTTGGACGGACCAGGATGTACCCACCCGGCGGTATCCCCGTCTATCCCGGGCCTCACTGACCCGGCCCCGGCCAGAATGGCCGGCGCGAAACAGGGAGTTTTTGAAACGAATGACGACCCAGCAGAAAAAATCTTCGACACGCCAGGGCTTCAAGACCGGTGAATCGATCGTCTATCCGGCCCACGGCGTTGGCCAGATCGTGGCGATCGAAGAGCAGGAAGTCGCCGGCATGAAGCTTGAGCTTTTTGTCATCGATTTCGAGAAGGACAAGATGCGCCTGAAAGTGCCAGTGGCCAAGGCCGTCAGCATCGGCATGCGCAAGCTCTCCGAAACCGATTTCGTCGACCGCGCGTTGAAGGTTGTGCAGGGCAAGGCTCGCGTGAAGCGCACCATGTGGTCGCGCCGCGCCCAGGAATATGATGCCAAGATCAATTCCGGCGACCTGATTTCCATCGCGGAAGTCGTGCGCGATCTCTACCGCGCCGAAAACCAGCCGGAACAGTCCTATTCCGAACGCCAGCTCTACGAAGCTGCCCTCGACCGCATGGCGCGCGAAATCGCTGCCGTCAACAAGATGTCGGAAACCGAAGCTGTTCGCCTCGTCGAGGCCAACCTCAGCAAGGGTCCGAAGCGCGGCAAGGCGATCGACGAAGACGACGCTCAGGACGAAGCTGCATAAGCTGTCCGACTGCACTGAGACTACCAAAAAGTCCGGCCATCGCGCCGGGCTTTTTCTTTGATCGCATGGAACTTTTGCCGTCCGGGCGCATTTATAAAGGCCGGCAGAAGCGCGCCGCTTTCGCGCCGGGCGATCTTGCTTCTGTGATCCCGTCACCGTTCAGGTTCGTGACTTCGAAGTTAGGGCGCCGCGTCGTTTCTTCAAGTTTCGACATCGCGGCGCGAGACGCCCCCTGCTGCCGGACACTGCATCCGTCCGGCCTTTTGGACTTCACACGCAATGGCGCCCGGCGCCAGTCACGGAGTGATCGATGAAGACTCTCACTGCAGACCGGCGGATGATCAAGATCGCAATGGAGGCGCCCTATCTCGAGCGCGACGAGGAGCACAAGCTGGCGCAAGCCTGGCGAAACGACAACGATCAGGAAGCCCGCAACAAGATCGCCATGTCGCATATGCGTCTGGTGATTTCGATGGCCGCGAAGTTTCGCAATTTCGGGCTGCCGATGGGCGATCTCGTCCAGGAGGGCCATATCGGTCTCCTGGAGGCGGCGGCCCGTTTCGAGCCGAGCCGCGAGGTCCGCTTCTCCACCTATGCCACCTGGTGGATCCGGGCGTCGATGCAGGACTATGTCCTGCGCAACTGGTCGATCGTCCGCGGCGGCACCAGTTCGGCGCAGAAGGCCCTGTTCTTCAACCTTCGGCGTCTTCGCGCCCGGCTTGCCCAGGGCGACAGGCAGCTTACATCGCAGGCTATGCATGAGGAGATTGCGGCTGCCCTCGGCGTCAGTATCGCCGATGTGCAGACGATGGATGCACGTCTCTCCGGCAGCGACACCTCGCTGCAGGCGCCGGTCGGCGGCAGTGATTCCGATGGCGGTGAACGGCTGGATTTCCTCGCCAGCGACGCGCCGCTGCCGGACGAGCAGGTGAGCGAGATGATCGACGGCGAACGGGCACGTGTGTGGCTGCGCGACGCGCTGTGCGCGCTGACGGAGCGCGAAATGCGCATCATCCGCGCCCGGCGGCTGACGGAAGAAGGAGCGACGCTCGAAGAGCTCGGCATCGATCTCGGCATATCCAAGGAACGTGTGCGCCAGATCGAAACTCGGGCGCTGGAGAAGCTCCGGGCGGCCTTGGCGACGCGAGCGCCGGCGCTGACCGCAGGCATTCATTGACCGCCTGACGCCGACCGTCTGCCGCCATGCCCGTACTATTCGCCGGAACCCCGCATTGCGCCGGGAAGCGGCACTGTCCGCTGTCAATTTGGCGATGACGATTGGCGCAGCGTGCTTTCGTTCGTGACCGTTCAGGCGCCTCGCGACGTGCTTGCCTAGCAGATGGCAGGCAATTCACGCCCGCAACCGAACGCGCTTCAGCTGCGCCTGTCTCAATCCTATTCGGAAACGATCTTCACCCTGTCGCCCGGCTTCACCGTCGAGCTGACCTGCATCGCATTGATCACCCGGAAGAGGTCGAGCTTACGATCGGTTCCCATCATGCGGGCCGACAACGTGGTGATCGTGTCGCCGGGCCGGACCGTCACCACCCGGATCCGCAGCGGCTTCAGCGACTGCGTCTCAGCGGCCGTCATGCGGCGGAACGTGCTGCGCAACTGGTTTGCGGTCGGCTCGAGTGCGCTCGACCCCTTGGGCACGGCGGTCAGGAAGCGGTAGATCCGCGTGTCGATGCGGATGACCGTCACGTCGAAATCCCAGCGGTCGGCGGAGGCGCGCGCGGTTGCGGCTTCCAGGCCGTTGACGCTGATCTGCCGGGTCGTGTCGGGCTTCAGGCCGGTGACCCAGCCGCTGGCGATATAGTCCGTCAGGCTTCGGCCGCCCGTGTCGGCGACGCCATCGAAGCGCACGGCGATGTCGCCGGCGCCGGTCGCCAGAACCGCTTCGGCCTTGTTGTCGATCTGGAACCCGGCGGGCACGTCGAAGCGGATGCCGAGCTGGCCGTGCAGGAAGGTCTGGCCGCGCACGTAGCCCTCCTGCGGGCTGTCGCCATAGAGCAGGCCGTCGATGCCGGCGAGATAATAGTCGCGACCGCGGTCGCCGCTGGTGCCTTCCGGACCGAAGGCGCGGGCGTGCCGACGCGCGAGATCGACACGCTGCGGCGCGTTCGGGTGGCTTGACAGGAAGTCGAGGCTCTGGTCGGATTCCGGATCGACCGCCGTGAAGCGGCTATAGGCGGCCATCGAATCGAGGAAGCGCGCCGCTGCATAGGGGTCGTAGCCGGCTTCGCCGAGCATGCGCACGCCGATCACGTCGGCCTGAAGTTCCTGGTTGCGCGAGAAGGCCGCGAGCCGGAGCTTGCCGCGCGCGAGCGCCTGCTTGCCGGCGATATCGGAGGAGAGGACTTCGGAGACCACGCGGCTGGCGATCACTTCGGCTTCCTCGCGCTGCTGACGCTCGATGCCGTGGTTGGCGGTTACGTGCGCCATCTCGTGCGACAGCACGGCTGCGACCTCGGAGGCATCGTTGGCAAGCGCCAGCAGGCCGCGGGTGACATAGAGATAACCACCGGGCAGCGCGAAGGCGTTGATCGCCGGCGAGTTCAGGATGGTGATGCGATAGGACTGCTGCGGATTCTCGGAGACCGCCGTCAGCGCGCCGGTGATGCGCGCGACCAGGCGCTCGGTCTTGGCGTCCTTGTACTCGCCGCCGTAGCTTGCGACGATGCGCGGATGTTCGCGCGCGCCCAGCTGCGCCCGCGGATCGTTCTTCTGGACTTCCTCGACGATCTGCGGATTGGAGGAGGGCGAAACGGTCGGCTGGTAGGTCTGCTCGATCACGGATTGGCATGCGGAAAGGAGCGTGGTCGCAAGCAATGCAACCACGGCGCGTCCACGCAGCCGTCCGCCCTTCGGCGGGAACCGGTCGTGTGTGACTGTATGCCTCTCCATGCCTCAGCCCGTTCCCATCCATCGCTCCGCCCGCATCCTGCGGACAAGTGGTACGACAGCGTTGAAAGTCCTACTTTTTCAGCCCGGCAGCGTTGCTCTGCCGCGACCTCTCAGTCCTGGTCTTGCTGTATCTGATTTCAGCGCCACCTGCCTAGTTTGTCTCGGTAGAAATAGTTGCCCCGTGGCATCACGGCAACGGATGCGGGAATATTCGCGCCCTTGCCGGATATTTCGCGCGTCGCATGGCGCCGCGGTCAAATTGTGGCAATCGGCCAAGGGCGTGGAGAATCCGATCCGTCCTTCAAGTATTGCCGAGAAAGCGGTCGATCGCCGCATTGTCCCGCCGCGGTCAAATTGTGGCAATCGGCCAAGGGCGTGGAGAATCCGATCCATCCTTCAAGTATTGCCGAGAAAGCGGTCGATCGCCGCATTGTCCCGCCGCGCCAGGAAGCGGTCGAGGGTGTCGTTTGCGATGATACGCCCCTGGTCGAGAAAAAGCACGCCGTCGGCCAGGGCCTTCACGTCTTCGGGATGGTGTGTGATCACCAGGATCGTGTTGCCTTCCTCCTCGTGCAGTTCCCGCAGGAGCGTGCGCATGCCGGCGCGCATGCCGGGATCAAGCGCTGCGAAGGGCTCGTCGAGCAGCAGCAGGGGGCGCTTTCGCACAAGCGCGCGGGCGAGGGCGACGCGCTGGCGCTCGCCGCCTGAAAGCGTCGGCGGCAGCCTTTTCCCGAAGCCTTCGAGCCCGACGCGGCGGAGCGCGTCTTCAATCTTCTCGCGGTCGGTTGCGCTCAGCCGAAGCGCCGGGTCGATGCCGAGGCCGATGTTGGTCGCGACGTCGAGATGGGCGAAGAGGTTGTTGTCCTGGAAGATCATCGAGACCGGCCGTTCCGACGGCGCCCGATCGGCAACGTTCTCGCCGAGAATGCGCACCTCGCCGCGATCGGGATCCTCGAACCCGGCAATGAGGTGGAGCAGCGTCGATTTGCCGGAGCCCGAGGCACCGGCGACAGCGACGATGCCCCCCTTGGCGATGGTGCAATCGAAGGTGAGCTTGGCCGTTTCGAAGCGGACCTCGACATCGCGCAACTCTATCGCGGGAACGGGATCGATCATGCTTTGCGTCCTTCCGGCCGGCTGTCATTGGCCGTGCCGAGGATGGTGAATATCAGGCAGAGAAGCCCGAGGAAAAGGGCGAGACCGGCGGCGTCGGCGGTGCGGTAGCTGCCCATACGGCTATAGAGCAGCCACGGCAGCGTCACCATGTCTTGGCTGCCGAAGAGAGCGACGGCGCCGAGGTCGCCGAGCGACAGCGCCATGGCGAAGGAAAGGGCCATCAATAGCGGCTTGCGCAGCGCCGGAAAGTCGATCCATCGCAGACGATCAAAACCACGAATGCCAAGGCTTGCCGTCAGCCGTTCGGACCGTGCCGCATGGGTCGCCATTGCCGGCGCGAGGATGCGGTGGATGAAGGGCAGCGCCATCAGCGCGTTGATCGCAACGACGATGGCAGGTGCAAAGCGCGCGACGTCACCGAAGGGACGCAAAAGCAGAAACCATCCGGCGCCGAGCACCACCGGCGGCACCAAGAGGATCAGCGAGGTGCTGGCACCGATGGCACCGGCAAAGCCGCGGGAGAGCGACGTCGCGTGACGCGGCGCGGTGGCGGTTGCCGCCGCCCGGATCATCACGGCTGCCATGGTGACGGAGGCGAGTGCCGAGGCGAGCGCGATTGCCGCACTCGTCCGCAGCGCCCGGTGCACCGCCGGATCGCGGGCGAGCTTCAGCAGATCGGCTTCGAGTCCGGAGATGAGAACCGCGACCAGCGGCGCGCCGAGAAACAGAAAGGCAAGCGTGATCCAGGTGCCATCACTCAGGCGTGCGATCCTTGACGCGCCATCGAAACGGCGCACAGTGCGGCCACCGGTCATGCCCTCTTCCGGCTCGGTCGCCAGATGACGAAGCAGGAGCAGCAGCAGGCCGGTCATGGCGATCTGCAGGGCTGACAGCGCGATCGCGCGCGGCGGATCGAAATCGAAACGCAGCGCCTGGTAGATCGCCACTTCGATTGTGCTGGCCGCAGGCCCGCCACCGAGCGTCAGCACGAGGGTGAAGCTGGTGGCGCAGAGCATGAAGACGAGGCCGGCGGCACCCGGTAGGAGGCCGCGCAGGACGGGCCATTCGATGAAGCGAAAGAGTGCCGGTGACGGCATGCCGAGATTGGCGGCGCTGCGCCAGTATTCGGCGGGGATGCGCTCGAGCCCGGCCAGGAACAGGCGCGCCGCAAGCGGCATGTTGAAGAAGACGTGGGCGAGCAGGATACCGAAGAGGCCGTAAATGCTGACGGGCTGCGCGAGGCCGAGCCAGCGCAGGCCGGAATTGAGGAAACCCTGCCGCCCCCAGATCTCGATCAGCCCGAGTGCGCCAACCAGAACCGGCAGTCCGAGTGGCAGCGCCATCAAGCGCAGCAGCCAGATGCGGCCGGGGAACTGCGGCCGTCGCGCCAGCGCCCGGGCGACGGGGATGGCAAAGAGCACCGACAGCAACGTCGAGAGGGTCGCCTGCAGCAGCGTGAAGCGGGTGACGCGCCAGATGTAGGCGTCGAACAGCGCATCGTCGCTCGCGCCGCCCGTCTGGCTCAGCAAGGCGACGATCGCAAGACCGACGAAAAGTACGAAGACGCCGAGGCAGGCTGCCCCGGCGACCACTGTCATGCGATTTTCGCGCAGTGCGAACAATCCGGCCTCAGTTCTTGCTCATGGCGGCAAGCCATTCGTCGATCCAGGCCTTGCGGTTCTTGGCGACTTCCTCCGAGGGCAGGAGGAAGGTGTTTTCCGGCTTGACCAGCTTGTTGAAGGCGTCCGGCAGCGGCTCCTTGGTGGCTGCGACCGGCATCATCCAGTTCGTCGTCGGGATGATCGACTGGAAGTCCGGACCGGTCATGAAGGCGAGGAACTGCTTTGCCAGTTCCGGCTCCTTGGCGTTCTTGGTCATGCCGGCGACTTCGATCTGGATGTAGTGCCCTTCGGAGAAGGCAGCGGCCTGGTAGCGCTCGGTGTTTTCCGCGACCATGTGGTAGGCCGGCGACGTGGTGTAGGACAGCACCATCGGCGCCTCGCCCTTGGTGAAGAGGCCATAGGCTTCCGACCAGCCGGGGGTGACGGTCAGAACGCGGTCCTTCAGCTTCGTCCAGGCGGCACCCGCCTCATCGCCATAGACGGCCTTGACCCAGAGCAGGAGGCCGAGGCCCGGCGTCGACGTTCGCGGATCCTCGATGACGATCTTCTGCGACGGATCGCCTTCTACCAGCTCCTTTAGGCTCTTCGGCGGCGTCTTCAGCGTTTCGGTGTCGTAGACGACGGCGAAGTGGCCGTAGTCATAGGGCAGGAACGTGTCGTCGGAGAAGTTGCCGGGAACGGTGACGCCGGTTGCCTCGACGCCGTGCGGCGCGAAGAAGCCCGTTGCCTTGGCTTCCGCAACGAGGTTGGTGTCGAGACCAAGCACGATGTCGGCCTTGGAGGCCTCGCCTTCGAGCTTCAGGCGGGTGAGCAACTCGACGCCGTCGGCCACGCCGACATAGTTGACCTTGCATTCGCAGGTCTTCTCGAAGGCTTCTGCGACCTTGGCGCCCGGGCCCCATTCGGTGATGAAGCTCTCATAGGTGTACACCGTCAGCGTCTTGTCGGCGGCGGTCGCGGCGCCGGAGAAAACAAGGCTTGCGGCCGTCGCAAGGGCTAGCCGGCTAAAGAATTTAAGTTGCGATGAATTGCACATGGCGAGGACCTCTCTCCCAAAGTTCGTTGTTGCATGGGAAAAGGGCGTATCGATCCGATCGCGTCTAATCCCTCCGCCGGTATGAGCCGGATCAGGTTCCGCGGGTTGGCGTTTTGACGCCTCTCAGCCTCCGGCCGCAATGCGGTCGGGAGGCACCCCGTTAGAGCGGCAAGAGATTTACCGCTGCCTCGGTCCCATGGCAAGCGATGTTTACGGCGAAGCAAGGGGACGCCTGGCCAGCACAATGGCTCGTGTTTGCGTATGCCGCCAACTGCGCTACACAACGGCAGCGAGGAGGAAATGTCATGCCCGATATGCTTGTTCGACTTTATGCCCTGCCGGCTGAACCTCAGTCGAAGCTTGGCCTTGGCATCAGCATTCGCCGCGCCATGGCGCCGGAGCGCCGCCTGGTCGTTTCCTGGATTGAAAAGACTTTCGGTGCCGGATGGGCGGGCGAGGCGGAAGCCGCCTTTTCCTCCACCCCGACGCGCATGCACGTCGCGGTCCATGACGAAAAGATCGTCGGCTTTTCCTGCCACGACGTAACGGCACTCGGCTTCTTCGGTCCGACCGGTGTCGACGAAAGCATGCGCGGACAGGGGATCGGAGAGGCGCTGCTGCTTGCAAGCCTCACGGCGATGCGCGAGGCCGGCTATGGCTACGCGATTATCGGCGGCGTCGGGCCGGCGAAGTTCTACGAGCGGGTGGCCGGCGCCGTCGAAATTCCGGATTCGACTCCCGGCATTTATGCCGGCATGCTTTTCCCCGATCCGGTGCCCGAGGGGCATTGACGGTCTGACCAAAATATCGAGAACCGCTCGGTCGACGGTTTTCTTCGTTTTCCTTCGGCGGTCCTTTGCGCTATGGGCTTTGCCATGGCTCGATCGACCTTCACCATTCTGCTTGGCGGCGCCCTTTCGCTGACCGACCGGCTGGCTCACCAGCTGGCCGCAAGTCGCTTCATTGCGGCTGACGGCGGCATGCGCCATGCCCGATTGCTCGGCATCGTGCCGGATGTCTGGGTCGGTGATTTCGACTCGACCGAGGAAGCCCTCCTTGCGGACTACGCCTCCGTCCCGCGCGAGCCCTATCCGGCGGCGAAGGCCGCGACGGACGGGGAGATCGCGGTCGAGGCGGCGTTGTCGCGTGGAGCCGATCGCCTGATTTTCGCCGGCGCCCTCGGCGGTACCCGCAGCGATCACGCCTTCATGCACCTGCTGCATGCCGTCGCCCTTGCCGAGCGTGGCCTTTCCGTGTTGATGACCTCGGGCGAGGAAGAGGCCTATCCGCTGCTGGCCGGCTCGCTCGACCTCGACCTACCCAAGGGCTGCCTCTTCTCGGTGCTCGGGTTGACCGAGCTTACCGGTCTTTCGATCGTCAATGCGCGCTATCCGCTCGACGATTTCACCTTGCCGTTCGGCTCGTCCCGAACCGTTTCCAACGTTGCGGAGGGTCCCCTTCGCTTCACTCTCCAGAGCGGTCGCGCCATTGTGCTCGCCCGCCCCTATGATCTTTCCGGAGCCTGAGCCTTGGCGCCTCCCATTCTGAAACTCGACGACATCTTCCTCACCTTCGGCGGCGCGCCGCTGCTAGCCGGCGCCAATTTTCAAGTCGAACCGGGTGACCGCATCTGTCTGGTCGGCCGCAACGGCTCGGGCAAGTCGACGCTAATGAAGATTGCCGCGGGTCTGGCCGAGGCGCAGTCGGGCGAAATCTTCCGCCATCCCTCCGCGACCATCCGCTATCTGCACCAGGCGCCGGATTTCGACGGCTACGACACCGTGCAGGCCTATGCCGAGGCAGGACTCGGCCCGAGTGACGATCCCTATCGCGTCGCCTATCTGCTGCAGCACCTGGGGTTGACCGGCGAGGAAGACCCGAAGCGCCTTTCGGGCGGCGAGGCGCGTCGCGCGGCGCTTGCCCGCGTCATGGCGCCGGAGCCGGATATCCTGCTGCTCGACGAGCCGACCAACCATCTCGACCTGCCGACGATCGAATGGCTGGAAGACGAACTGATCCGCAGCCGTTCGGCGCTCGTTCTGATCTCGCACGACCGGCGCTTCCTGGAGAAGGTCTCGACCGCGACCGTCTGGCTCGACCGTGGCCAGTCGCGGCGGCTCGACCGCGGCTTTGCCCATTTCGAGGCCTGGCGCGACGAGGTGCTGGAGGCCGAGGAGCTGGAGCAGCACAAGCTCGGCAAGGCGATCGAGCGCGAGGAACATTGGCTGCGCTACGGCGTGACCGCACGGCGCAAGCGCAACATGCGCCGCCTCGGTGAGCTGCAGACCATGCGGGCGACCTATCGCGGCCACAAGGGGCCGCAGGGAACGGTACAGGCGACGGCCGCCGACGCCAAGGAATCGGGCAAGCTGGTGATCGAGGCGGAGAAGGTCACCAAGGCCTATGGCGAGCGCACCATCGTCGCGCCGTTCTCGATCCGCGTGCACCGCGGCGACCGCATCGGTCTGGTCGGCCCGAACGGCGCCGGCAAGACGACACTCCTGAAGATCCTGACCGGGCAGATCGAGCCGGATACGGGCACGGTCAAGCTCGGCACCAATCTGGAAATCGCGACGCTTGACCAGAAGCGCGAAGACCTCAATCTCGACGAAACGCTGGCGCACTACCTGACCGACGGGCGCGGCGACAACCTGCTGGTCAATGGCGAGCAGCGCCACGTCACCGGCTACATGAAGGACTTCCTGTTCCAGCCGGAGCAGGCGCGCACCCCGATCCGCGAGCTTTCGGGCGGCGAGCGCGCAAGGCTGATGCTGGCGCGCATCCTCGCGCGCGCAACCAACCTTCTGATCCTCGACGAGCCGACCAACGACCTCGACATCGAGACGCTCGACCTCCTGCAGGAGATCGTCGCCGGTTTTGCCGGAACGGTGATCCTCGTCAGCCACGATCGCGACTTCCTCGACCGCACCGTCACCTCGACGATTGCGCCGGCCAATCCGGAGGCGCCGGATGGACGCTGGATCGAGTATGCCGGCGGCTATTCCGACATGATGGCGCAGCGCAAGGGCGCGATCGAGGAGAAGCGCAAGGCCGAGAAGGCGGAAAAGGCCAAGGCCGAGGCGGCGCCCCCTGTCGCCGAAGCGCCGAAGGCTGCCAAGGGTAAGCTTTCCTACAAGCAGAAATTCGCGCTCGAAAACCTGCCGAAAGAGATTGCCAAGGCGGAAGCCGAGGCTGCCAAGCGCGAAGAAAAGATGGCGGACCCCAATCTTTTCACAAAAGATCCAAATGCTTTTGCGAAGCTGGCGCAGGAGCTGGAAAAGCTGCGTGCCGACCTCGCTCGCATGGAAGAGGAATGGCTGGAGCTCGAAATGCTGCGCGAGGAGCTTGAGGGCTGAGACACAACAACGACGGTCCCGCGCGGGATTGCGAAGGTAATACGTTGAATCCTTGCAAGTTTTACCGTTAAACTGGCAAGGGAAAGATGGCCTTCCGCGTTGAACGTTTTCACAGGGTATGATAAGTAAAACTTATTATATCACCTGTGAACGATCATGATGCCCTTCAAGCTAGAATCCGAAACCATTGGAATGCTTCTGACCGATGTCTCGCGCCTCTTGCGCGGGGCCTTCGACCGCAAGGTCAATGCCATGGATCTGGGCATCACGCCTGGCGAGGCGCGCACGCTGATCCAGGTGGCGCTCACCGAGGGCATCAAACAGGCCGAAATCGCCACACGCATGGGCATTGAGCCGATGACGCTGTCGGCCTATCTCGACAGGCTGGAGGCGAACGGGCTCGTCGCCCGCGTTCCCGATCCGGCGGATCGCCGCGCCAAGAATGTCGTCATCACCGAAAAGGCCGGTCCGTTGTTCAACGAGCTGATGACCGGTCTTCGCGAAATGATGGATGCCTATACGGAAGGGCTGGACTCGGAAGCGCGCGCGCTTCTCTGTTCCAACCTGCGCATCCTGCGTGACAATTTGCGTCAGCTCGATCCGTGCCTTGCCGGTAAGGAGACAGCGGAGAAGGCCGAAGTCCGGGTCGGAGCCGCGCCATGACGCGTCGCATGAGCGAGCGGCGCACAAGCATCATCGGTGCCTTCCTGGTGGCGCTCGGCCCCGTTTCCATGGCGCTGTATACGCCGGCGATGCCTGAACTGGTGCGCGCCTTCTCCTCCAGCGAAGCGGCGATCAAGATGACGCTGTCGCTCTATTTCGCCGGCTTCGCCTTTGCCCAGTTGGTGTCCGGCACGCTCTCCGATGTCATCGGTCGCCGCCGCGCGACGCTGATCTTCATGGCGATCTACCTCGTCGGCAGCCTGATGGCGGCCTTTGCGCCTTCCGTCGCGGTGCTTTTGGCCGGCCGCCTGGTGCAGGGCATCGGCGCCTCCGTCGGGATGACCGTGGCGCGTGCGATCGTGCGCGACCAGTTCACCGGGACTGAGGCCGCACGCATCATGAACATGATCGGCATGATGCTGGCCCTCGGACCCGCCGTGTCCCCGACGCTTGGCGGCCTGGCGCTCGGTCTCTTCGGGTGGCAGTCGATCTTCTTCCTGATGGTCGGCTTTGCCGCCATGGCCTGTCTCACCGTGCAGTTTTTCATGGCCGAGACCGCGACCCCGGATCCGGCCAAGGGCCACCTGAAGCCCATCCTTGCGGCCTATCGGCGGTTGGTGAGCGACAGCCGCTTCGTTTCCTCGACACTTGTGATCGGCGGAGCGGTCGGCGCACTTTATGCCTGGGCGACCATGCTGCCCTTCGTACTGATCAATGCGGTGGGGCTGACACCGACCGAGTTCGGCGTCGGCATGCTGATGCAGTCGGGCCTTTTCTTTTCGGGAACCGTGGTGGTGCGGCTGCTGATGCGGCGTTTCACGCCGCAGGCGCTGGTGCCGGCCGGCCTCGTCTTCATCGGTGCGGCCAGCCTCGCGCTTGCCTACACCATGCACGTGCTGCCGCCGAGCTTCCTCTCGGTCATGCTGCCGATCGGGATTTATGCCTTCGGCATCGCCTTCGTCATGCCCTATATGATGACGGCGGCGATGGCGCCGTTTCCGGACATCGCTGGCACGGCGTCGGCAGTGATGGGTTTCGTACAGATGGGCTCGGGGCTGCTTGGTGGCGCGATCGCCGCTGCGGTCGGCGCTCCGGTGCGGGCGCTCGGCACGATCATTCCATGCTTCGGCCTCGTCTGCATCCTGAGCTATGTCTGGTATCGCCGCAACGTTCGCTCGCAGCCGCTCGCCGTGCCGGTCAAGGATCCGCTTTCGGAAGCGGCGGAGTAGAAATCTGGTGCGACATCGGCATCGATACCGCTTCGCCCTGCATACGAAAAAGCCTCCGCGAACGGGTCGCGGAGGCTTCTTTTTTCAAAACGCGTCGTCTTAGCGGTTGCGCGCGGCCAGCGTGCGCAGGCGCAGCGCGTTGAGCTTGATGAAGCCGGCGGCGTCCTTCTGGTCGTAGGCGCCCTGGTCGTCCTCGAAGGTGACGAGCTTGTCGGAGTAGAGCGACTTGTCGCTCTCGCGGCCGATGACCATGACGTTGCCCTTGTAGAGCTTCAACGTCACTTCGCCTTCGACATGCTCTTGGCTCTTGTCGATTGCGGCCTGCAGCATCTCGCGCTCCGGTGAGAACCAGAAGCCGTAATAGATCAGCTCGGCGTAGCGCGGCATCAGCTCGTCCTTGAGGTGGGCGGCGCCGCGGTCGAGCGTGATGCTCTCGATTGCGCGGTGCGCGGAGAGCAGGATGGTGCCGCCGGGGGTCTCGTAGACGCCGCGCGACTTCATGCCGACGAAGCGGTTCTCGACGAGGTCGAGACGGCCGATGCCGTTGTCGCGGCCGTACTCGTTGAGCTTGGCAAGCAGGGTTGCCGGCGACAGGCGTACGCCGTTGATCGAGACGGCGTCACCGCGCTCGAAGCCGATCTTGATGACGGTGGCCTGGTCGGGAGCGGCTTCCGGCGAGATCGTGCGCATGTGCACGTACTCAGGGGCTTCCAGTGCCGGGTCTTCGAGAACCTTGCCCTCGGAGGAGGAGTGCAGCAGGTTGGCGTCGACGGAGAACGGCGCTTCGCCCTTCTTGTCCTTGGCAACCGGGATCTGGTGCTTCTCGGCGAATTCGAGCAGGTCGGTACGGCTCTTGAACGACCAGTCGCGCCACGGCGCGATGATCTTGATGTCCGGGTTCAGCGCATAGGCGGAAAGCTCGAAGCGAACCTGGTCGTTGCCCTTGCCGGTCGCGCCATGGGCGATCGCGTCGGCGCCGGTCTTCTTGGCGATATCGATCAGGTGCTTGGAGATCAGCGGGCGGGCGATCGAGGTGCCGAGCAGGTAAACGCCTTCATAGACGGCGTTGGCGCGGAACATCGGGAAGACGAAATCCTTGACGAATTCCTCGCGGACGTCCTCGATGTAGATCTCCTTGATGCCGAGCATTTCGGCCTTCTTGCGGGCCGGCTCGAGCTCTTCGCCCTGGCCGAGGTCGGCGGTGAAGGTGACGACTTCCGCGCCGAGTTCGGTCTGCAGCCACTTCAGGATGATCGAGGTGTCGAGACCGCCCGAATAGGCGAGAACGACCTTTTTCACGTCTTTATGCGATGCCATGGTTTCCGTCCGTCTGGTCTTGGGGAGGGCGGCGATGCCGCGTGCAAATCTGCGGCACTTTAGCCAGAACCTGCGGCGATACAAGCGCTAGAACGCTTGACGATGCGAATCCGCTGGCAAAAGCGCAGGCGCAGGATTACTGGAGGCGACCCCCGTGCCGAGGAAACGACGATGGACTTCATTCCCAGCCAGCCGACCCTCCTGACCTTTGCCGCTGCGACGCTGCTTCTGGCGGCCACACCCGGCCCGGACATGACGCTTTCGATCAGCCGGGCGCTCGCCCAGGGCAAGAAGGCCGCGCTCTTCGTCGTGCTCGGCACCAGCTTCGGCATCGTTGTGCATACGCTGCTCGTCGCGTTCGGTATCTCGGCGCTGATCACCGCCTCGCCAACCGCATTCACCATCCTCAAGACCGGCGGTGCCGCCTACCTGCTCTGGCTTGCGGTGCAGGCGATGCGCTTCGGCTCCAGCATTTCGGTGCAGAAGGTCGAGCCGACGGAAGGCAAGGCGCTTGCCAACATCTCGGCCGGCTTCTGGGTGAACCTGTTGAACCCCAAGGTCATCATCTTCTTCATGACCTTCCTGCCGCAGTTCGTCAGCGCCGATGATCCCTCGGTCACCGGCAAGCTTCTGTTCCTCGGCCTGTTCTTCATCACCATCGGCATGCCGGTGAACATGCTGGTCGTCTTCACCGCCGACTGGCTTGCCTCCTGGCTGCAGCGCAACAGGGGCGTGATGCGGGCACTTGATTTCAGCTTCGCCGGCGTCTTCTCGGTGTTTGCGGTGAAGATTTTCATGACGACGGCTCGGTAAACAAAAACAAAAAGCCCGGACATCTTGGATGCCCGGGCCTTGTTGTGAATTAGTCTTCTGTACTCAGCCGATCAGCAGCGCATCGTCGTCGAGCGTCTGGCCGCGGATGCGGCGGAACATGGCGATCAGGTCCTCGACCTGCAGTTCCTTGCGGCTGTCGCCGGCGACGTCGAGCACGATCTCGCCGCCGTGGAGCATGATGGTGCGGTGGCCGTAGTCGAGTGCCTGGCGCATCGAATGGGTGACCATCATCGTCGTGAGCTTGCGCTCGGAGACGATCTTCTGCGTCAGGTTCATCACGAACTCGGCCATGCCAGGGTCGAGGGCTGCCGTATGCTCGTCGAGCAGCAGCACTTCGGAGCCTGCGAGCGTCGCCATGACCAGCGAGACCGCCTGGCGCTGGCCACCGGACAGAAGGTCCATGCGGTCGCCCATGCGGTTTTCAAGGCCGAGGTTGAGCTCGGCGATGCGCTCGCGGAAATGTTCGCGGCGCTTGGAGCCGAGCGCGGCTGTGAGGCCGCGGGCTTCGCCACGCTTGGCGGCGAGCGCCAGGTTTTCCTCGATCGAGAGTGCGCCGCAGCTGCCGGTCAGCGGATCCTGGAAGACGCGAGCGACGAGGCCCGCGCGCGCAGCGGTACCCTTGCGGCTGACGTCTGTCTTGCCGATCGTCACCTGGCCGGCACTCGGCAGCACGTCGCCGGCGAGCACGCCGAGCAACGTCGACTTGCCGGCGCCGTTGGAGCCAATGACGGTGACGAATGAGCCCTGCTCGATCGTCAGGCTGACGCCGTTCAGCGCCTGCTTCTGCAGCGGCGTGCCCTTGCCGAAGATGACCTCGATGTTGTTGACGCTGATCATGCCGCACCTCCACGACGCAGACGGGGAAGGACGAGGGCGAAGGTGACGAGTGCCGCGGTCACGAAGTTGAGGTCGGAGGCCTGCAGCCCGAGCATGTCGGTCGACAGCGCCAGCTGGATCGCTATGCGGTAGAGGATCGAGCCGAGCACGCAGCCGATCAGCGCAATCAGGATGCCGCGGGCACCGAGCAGCGTCTCGCCGATGATGACCGCCGCAAGCCCGACGACGATGGTGCCGACACCCGAGGTGACGTCGGCAAAGCCGTTGGTCTGGGCGAACAGAGCGCCACCGAAGGCGACGAGCGCGTTGGAGATCGCCATGCCGAGATAGATCTGGCGGTTGGTGTCGACGCCCTGTGCGCGGGCCATGCGGGCATTGGCGCCAGTGGCGCGCATCGCAAGGCCGGCATCGCTCTCAAGGAAGCGCCAGACGATGATGACGGCGACGACCACGAGCACGCCGATAAACAGCGGCCGGACGTAGAAATCGCGCAAGCCGAGGCCGTAGAAGGGTGACAGCATCGTGTCGGCGTTGATCAGCGCGACGTTCGGCTTGCCCATGACGCGCAGGTTGACCGAGAACAGTGCGATCATCGTCAGGATCGAGGCGAGCAGGTTGAGGATCTTGAAGCGCACGTTGAGCATCGCCGTGACGATGCCGGCTGCAGCACCCGCGACCATCGCCACGCAGGCGGCAAGCCACGGATTGACGCCGGCGATGATCAGGACCGCGGTGACGGCGGCGCCCAGCGGAAACGATCCGTCGACCGTGAGGTCGGGAAAATCGAGAACCCGGAATGCGAGAAAGACGCCGAGGGCAACGAAGGCATAGACCAGCCCCAGCTCCACGGCTCCCCAGAAAGCAATTAGACTCAACCCCAGACCCTCTTTTCTACCTGTCGCGCCTGATTGTGCTTATGAGCGCGACGCTCCCGCTTGGCACATGGGGCGCACGGCCGGGCGCATGTGCGGCTTAGAAACTTGGAGCGGCCTCCGGTATTCCGGGCCCCTCATAGCGAGCCGCCCCCGTATGGAACGGAGGCGGGCAAAACGCAACAAACTTGAACCTGAAAAGGCCGAAAGCCTTATTCAACGACGCGGGTTGCGCGCTTTACGACACTTTCCGGAAGGGTGACGCCCATTTTCTCGGCGGCCTTCTTGTTGATCACCAGGTCGGAACCGGCGGCAACCTTGACGCCGATATCACCCGGGTTTTCGCCCTTGAGGATGCGAACGACGATTTCGCCAGTCTGCTTGCCGACGTCGTAGTAGTTGAAGCCGAGGGCTGCGAGCGAGCCGCGGGCAACCGAGTCCGTGTCGGCGGTGAAGAGCGGCAGCTTGGCTTCTTCGGCGACGGCGACGGCACCTTCAAGCGCGGAGATGATCGTATTGTCGGTGGGCACGTAAATCGCATCGGCGCGGCCGACGAGGGCACGGGCAGCACCCTGGACTTCAGCCGATTTGGTCGCGGCGGACTCGACGACGGTCAGGCCGGCCTTTTCGGCCTCGGTCTTCAGCACCGCGAGCAGCGAAACGGAGTTGGCTTCGCCGGAATTGTAGAGGTAGCCGATCGACTTGGCGTTCGGCAGGATTTCCTTGATCAGGGCGACGTGTTCGGCAACCGGCGACATGTCGGAGAGGCCGGTGACGTTACCGCCGGGCTTGTCCATGTCCTTGACCAGCTGGGCGCCGATCGGGTCGGAAACGGCGGTGAAGACGACCGGGATATCGCGGGTCGAGGAGACGACCGCCTGGGCCGACGGCGTCGAGATCGGAACGATCACGTTCGGCGCTTCGCCTGCGAACTGGCGGGCGATCTGCGCGGCGGTCGCCGGGTTGCCCTGGGCCGACTCGTAGATGAATTTGAGGTTCTCGCCTTCCTTGTAGCCGGCGGCGGTCAGCGCGTCCTTCACGCCGTCGCGTGCCGCGTCGAGTGCCGGATGCTCGACGATCGCGGTTACGGCGACGGTCACCTCATCGGCACGGGCGGGCAGGGTGAATGCCACCGTGGCGGCAAGGGCGATGAGAAGTGAGCGCATGGGTTGTCCTCCAATTGATGTCCCGCTTTCTTAGGAAACCGATGACATGAAATCAATCGATAGGAACTGCATCACCCATCAAAGTTCTTCATCGATGGGTGATGGGCGAGGAACGAAGGACCCGAGGAGGCGCTTCGTCTCAATCTTCGCCGTGATTGGCGATCATCATCGCTTCGAAGGCGAGGCGGTCGACCTTGCGCATGCGTTCGGATTCCGACTTCAGCTGGCCGCAGGCGGCAAGGATGTCGCGGCCGCGTGGTGTGCGGATAGGCGAGGCGTAGCCGGCCTGGTTGATGAAGTCGGCAAACTTCTCGATGTGCTCCCAGTCGGAACACTGGTAGTTGGTGCCCGGCCAGGGGTTGAAGGGGATGAGGTTGATCTTCGCGGGCACACCCTTCAGGAGCTTCACCAACTGCTTGGCGTCTTCGAGGCTGTCGTTGACGTCCTTCAGCATCACGTATTCGAAGGTGATGCGGCGGGCGTTGGAAAGGCCGGGATAGGCGCGGCAGGCGTCCATCAGTTCCTTCAGCGGGTACTTCTTGTTGATCGGCACCAGCATGTCGCGCAGGTCGTCGCGCACGGCATGCAGCGAGATCGCCAGCATGACGCCGATCTCTTCGCCGGTGCGATAGATTTCCGGCACGATGCCTGAGGTCGACAGCGTGATCCGGCGCTTGGACAGCGACAGGCCTTCGCCGTCAGAGGCGATCAGAAGGGCGGTCTTGACCTGCTCGAAATTATAGAGCGGCTCGCCCATGCCCATCATCACGATGTTGGTGATCTTGCGGCCTTCGGCCGGCACGATCGCGCCCTGCGGGGTGTCGCGCTCCGGGAAGTCGCCGAGCCGGTCGCGGGCAAGCAGCAGCTGCGCGAGGATTTCCTCGGCCGTCAGGTTGCGCACCAGCTTCTGGGTGCCGGTGTGACAGAAGGAGCAGGTGAGCGTGCAGCCGACCTGGCTCGAAATGCAGAGCGTGCCGCGGCCTTCCTCGGGAATGTAGACGGTCTCGATCTCGACCGGTCGTCCGGCGCCGCGCGCCGGGAAGCGCAACAGCCACTTGCGGGTGCCGTCGCCGGAAATCTGTTCCTCGACGATCTCCGGGCGCGCGATGGTGAAATGCTGCTTCAGCATCTCGCGCATGTCCTTGGACACGTTCGTCATGTGATCGAAGTCGGAGACGCCGCGCACGTAGAGCCAGTGCCAGAGCTGGCTGACGCGCATCTTGACCTGGCGTTCCGGCACGCCCTTTTCGACCAGTGCCTTGGCCATGTCCTCGCGCAGAAGTCCGATCAGCGACGGCTTTTCCGCCTCTACGGCTGCGCGCACCTGCGGCGCCTTGGCGATTTCCACCCGGTTCAGAATTTCAGTGGCTGCCATGCTCATGATGTCCTGTCATACGGCGAGAGGCCGTCCGGAGAGCGGGTCCGGAAATCGTCCTGATGCGCGAATTGAAATCGGTCGAGCCATCGAAAGCGGCCTATCGGGGCGCGGAGGCTCTCAAGTTGGCCGCCCTTTAGCATTGTTTTGGCTGGGAGTCACGAGGCAGGCCCCTTGAACGCAAAAGGCCGGCTTTGCAGCCGGCCCCTACGCGTGACTTTCGGTCTCGCGATTACTTGCAGGCTTCGATCTGCTTCAGCGCAGCGGAGATGCCCGAGAGCGAGTAGGAGTAGGAGGTCGCGGTACCCTTGCGCGACTTGGCGTTGACCGACATGGCCTTGCCGTTCTTCATGGCGGCAACCAGTGCCGGCTCTTCGGCAGCATTTTCGACCCAGGCCGAATTGCCCTTGGTGAACATCACGAAGGTGCGGCCGTCGATGACGACGTTGACCTTGGAGTTTTCCTGCAGAGCATAGCCCATCATTGCCTGAGGCTCGTAGCTGATGTTCTGGCCGGGGCGCTGGGAAACGAGGAAGAAGATGTCGCCATGGTCGACGCCGGCCGGGCTCTTTTCCTTCGGAACCGAAAGGACGTAGCAGACCTTGCCGCCGCCGGCATTGTAGGAATAGGCGCCCCAGGCGTTGAACTGCTGGATGCGCGTCGGAGACTGGGCGGCAGCCATGCTGGCGGTGGCCAGAACGAGTGCGATTGCGGTTGCGATCTTTCTTACAAACATGAGGTCCTGCCGCTTTTCTTGCTTTTCGATCACCCGAAACAGGTCAGACGGGCGACGCGTAGTCATGATTTGATTTGTTTTGACTTAATTCAGGTTACCAAACCGTCAACGGTGGCCGAAAACCGCGGCTTTAGCCCCGAAATGGAGCGGTTTGCCCCATCGCACAGTGCCTTTCGACCGCCGATTCGCGCCTTCGCCGAACCGGGCTCGATCGAGGATGCGCGTTGCCTCGGAATGCCCGTTCCAGAAGGTTTCCTGCCCCAAGCCATTGCATGGCGTCAGCCGCACCAAAGCGCGCGACCAGCGTCACTTGCAGATCTATGCCACAAAGAATTAGGCAAGAGTTTGACTTTCGGGCGGGAATGCGGCGCCACAACCGGACAGGCGGCGTCCGGCGTCAGCTCTCCGGCGTATCGGCCAGCGTCTCGTCGGCCTTGGTATAGTGCGTTTCCTTGATCTGCCCGCTGATGGCAGCAAAGGCCGCGGTCAAGACGGCAACGTCATCGGAGAAGCCGACGACGGCCAGCACGTCGGGGATGATATCGATCGGCAGCACGAAGTAGGCGAGGGCTGCAAGCAGGATGCCGCGGGTGCGTGTCGGGGTCTTCGGATCGATGGCGCAGTAATAGGCGGCAACCAGGTCGCGGCTGAATGGGATCTGGCGGGCAGCTCGGCGAAAGGTCGGCCAGAAGCGGCGCTTCACGCGCTTTTCCCGCCGCTCCTGCTCGGATTCTTCGCCAGGCAAGAGAATTTCACCAATCTTGATGTCGTCCATCGTCCCGCTTCCGCTATATTCTCGGGCGCCAGGCGTTCTCGTGAACGCGCGGCGCTCCGGCGCTTTCAATATGGGAATTCCGCGTCCTATTTCAAATGATCGGGCATGCGGCCTGCCGCAGCCTTGTCCATGCGCGCCGCCAGCTTGAAGTCGAGTTCGCTCAATCCGCCGGCGTCATGGGTCGTCAGCGTTACGTCGACGCGATTGTAGACGTTGAACCATTCCGGGTGATGGTTGAGCTTCTCGGCGACGATCGCGCATTCGGTCATGAAGCCGAAGGCCTCGACGAAGTTCTTGAAGCGGAACGCCTTCCAGATCGAGTTGCCGTCTTCGGCCCGCACCCAACCTTCCATCTTGTGAAGGTTGTCGGCAATCGTCGCCTCGTCCAGTCTCTCCGCTGCCATTGCTTGTCTCCTCCCATGCGCCTGTTCGAAGCCCGAGCTGTCGCGTATAAGCGTCAACTGTCTCCAGCGTTCGAATCTGAATAGCATGAAACCAGTCAGAGTTCTTTTCGTTTGTCTCGGCAACATCTGCCGGTCGCCGCTTGCCGAGGGCGTGTTGCGCGCGTTGGCGGTGCAAAAGGGATTGGCTTTAGCGCTGGAGATCGATTCGGCCGGAACCGGCGCCTGGCATATCGGCGATCCGCCGGACCGGCGATCGATAGAGACGGCGCGGCGGCACGGCTTCGATATTTCTGCGCTGCGCGGACGCCAGGTGGCCGCGGCAGATTTCAGTGATTTCGACCTCATCCTCGGCATGGACGAGAACAATGTCCGCACGCTGAAAAGGTTCGCGCCGGATGGCACGGCGCAGAAGGTGCATCTCTTTCTCGATTATGCGTCAGGCGACCTGCGGGACGTGCCGGATCCCTATTACGAAGGGCGGGAAGCCTTCGAGGCGCTTTACCAGATGCTGGAGGCCGGATGTTCGTCGTTGCTCGAAAGGCTCGGCGAACGCACCTCGTGAAGCGGGAAAACCTCTTCCGTCAGGTACGGTCCGCCGCCGACTGAATCGCGCGACGAGAGTAGCACGAAGCGGGAGACCGTGAAGAGCGAGGTCATGAAGTTGCCGCGCCCCGAGAGGTACTCGACCACGTCTTCGACACGGCTGGAGCGCAGCCGCGCCAGCGTCACGTGCGGGGTGAACTTGCGCGGGTCCGGCCCCAGTCCGAGCCTTTGGCAGATGCGCTCGATTTCGGCCTGCAGCGCATACATTTCCGGATGGTTGGTAACGCCGGCCCAGACCGAGTGGGGCTTCTTCGAGCCGAAGGCGCCGGTGCCGTTCAGTTGCAGTTGGAATTCAGGACGTTCGATGCGATCGAGTTTGTCGATGATCTCGTCGGCGGTGCGCCAGTCGACGTCACCGATGAAGCGCAGGGTGATGTGGTAGTTCTCCACATCGATCCAGCGAGCTCCGGGAAGACCTCCGCGCAGCAATGAAAGACTCATTGCAGCATTGCGCGGAATTTCGAGGGCGGTGAATAGTCTCGGCATGGCGAGCTCCCCGAATCTCTTGCAGATGTCTTAGCGAATCACGCATCGCATCTGCACGCAACTGGTATTTGACGCTTCAGAATATTAACGTTGCCTTAACTGTGGACGATGTCATCACTCCGTCTTGTTCAGCGTTGCCAGAAACCGCTCGACGACGGGCAGGGCCTTCTCGACCATGACGCCGACGCCGTCGCCATTGGGATGCATGCCGTCTTCGAGCTTGAGCTTGGCCTCCGTCACCACGCCGTCGAGAAAGAACGGATAGAGTTCCAGCCCATATTTTTTGGCGAGTTCCGGATAGATCGGGTTGAAGCGGGCGGCGTAGTCGGCGCCCATGTTCGGCGGCGCCATCATGCCGGCGAGCAGCACGGCGATGCCGCGGTCCTTCAGCCGGGTGATCATCGCCTCGATGTTCTTGCGGGTCTCTTCAGGCGCGATGCCGCGCAGCGCGTCGTTGGCGCCAAGCTCGAGGATCACGCCCTTGGTACCATCCGGCACCGACCAGTCGATGCGGGCAAGACCGCCGGAACTCGTGTCGCCGGAAACGCCGGCGTTCGCGATCGTCACGTCGAAGCCCTTTTCCTTCAGCGCCTTTTCGAGCCGGGCCGGGAAGGCGTCCTCCGGCGGGAGCTGATAACCCGCCATCAGGCTGTCGCCGAACCCGATGAGGCTGATCGTCTCGGCGCGTGCGGTGCATGATAACGCAAATGTCATCATCAGTGCCAAGAAAACCCGTTGAAATCCTTTTAATGCCATGGGCCTGTTCCTAAATCCCGAATGCCGTTTCTGTTCCCCACTTCGTTTCATATAGGGTTGTTTCGCTTGGCCAGCACCATCATCGAACTTAAAAACGCGGATCTGACGCTGGGCGAGGCGGCCGCCTCGGTGCATGTGCTGAAAGGCATGAGCCTGACGATCAATGCCGGAGAATCGGTCGGCATCGTCGGCCCGTCCGGTTCAGGCAAGTCGACTTTGCTGATGGTGCTTGCCGGGCTCGAGCGGCTGGATCGCGGCGAGATCGTCATCGACGGCACGCCGCTGCACCGGCTCGACGAGGACAGGGTTGCGGACTTTCGCGGGCGCAACATCGGCATCGTCTTCCAGTCTTTCCACCTCATTCCCAACATGACGGCACTCGAAAACGTCGCCGTGCCGCTCGAACTGGCCAATGTCCCGGGCGCCTTCGAGATCGCGCGCAAGGAGCTTGTCGCCGTCGGCCTCGGCGAGCGGCTCAGCCATTATCCCGGCCAGCTCTCGGGCGGCGAGCAGCAGCGCGTTGCGATCGCCCGGGCGCTTGCGCCCTCGCCGAAGCTTCTGATCGCCGACGAACCAACCGGCAACCTCGACGCCGAAACCGGACGGCAGATCGCCGATTTGCTTTTCGCCGAACAGCGTGACCGCGGCATGACACTCGTGCTCGTGACCCATGACGCCGCCCTTGCCGACCGCTGCGCGCGGCAGGTGCGGGTGCGCTCGGGCGAGATCGTTGCCGGCGGCGCCGCGGACCCCGTGGCCGTGGCGCCGGTCCAGCAGGCGGCCTCGGCATGATCGGCGCGCCTTCGGTACGGCTGCGGCCGCTGCTTGCCCTGCGGCTGGCGCTGCGTGAAATGCGCGGCGGGCTCAAGGGCTTCTACATCTTCCTCGCCTGCATTGCGCTGGGTACGGCGGCGATTGCCGGCGTCAACTCGCTGTCGCAGTCGATCACAGCGACGATCGCATCGCAGGGTCAGGAACTGCTCGCCGGCGATATTCGCTTCGAGCTTAACAATCGTGTCGCAACGACCGAAGAGCGCGCCTATCTCGATGGTCTTGGGACCGTTGCGGTTTCCGCTGGCCTGAGATCTATGGCGCGGCTGCCCGACGGTTCCAATCAAGCCCTGGTGGAACTGAAGGCCGTCGATGCGGCCTATCCGCTCTATGGCACGCTGGAAAGCCAACCCGACAGGCCGCTGCACGACCTCATCGCACGCGACGGCGATGTCTTCGGTGCGGTCGTGGCGCCTCTGCTGCTCGACCGCCTGGACGTTAAGGTCGGAGACGAAATCCTTCTCGGCAACGCCCGTGTCCGGATCGCCGGCACGATCACGCGCGAGCCGGATGCGCTTTCCGACGGCTTCGGCTTCGCGCCCCGCCTGATGGTCTCGGACGAAGCCCTGGCGGCGACGGGACTGGTGCAGACCGGAAGCCTCGTCGAGCACACATACAAGGTGAAGCTCGCCGATCCGGCAGGGGTTGCGGCCGTTCGCACCGAGGCGGAGAAAAGCCAGCCGGCAGCCGGCTGGTCGATCCGCACCAGCGGCAACGCAGCACCGGCGCTGACGGCCAACATCACGCGTTTCTCGCAGTTCCTGACGCTTGTCGGCCTGACGGCGCTCATCGTCGGCGGCGTCGGCGTCGCCAATGCGGTGCGCGCCTATCTCGATGCCAAGCGCAGCGTGATCGCGACCTTAAAATGCCTGGGCGCCCCCGCCGCCTTGGTGGCGATGATCTATCTCGCACAGATCCTGATGATCGCCTTGATCGGCATCGTTATCGGGCTCGTGCTCGGAGCTCTGATCCCCTTTGTCGCGGCGCAGTTTTTGGCCGACCTGTTGCCGATTTCGACCGCCTTCCATCTCTATCCGGGCGCGCTCGGGCTTGCCGCCCTGTTCGGCGTGCTGACGGCGCTGACCTTCGCCATCCTGCCGCTCGGACGGGCGCGCGCCATTCCTGCGACCGCACTCTTCCGCCAGCAGGGTTTCGATCCCTCGGGTTTTCCGGCCTGGCCCTATCTGCTCGGCGCCGTCGCGTGTCTTGCCGCGCTCGCCGGCCTGGCGATCTTTACGGCTTACGACCGCTATATTTCGCTCGTCTTCCTCGGCGCGATTGCCTTCGCCTTCATCGTGCTCAGGGCCGTTGCGCTCGCGATCGCCTGGCTCGCGCGCCGCAGCCCGCGGGTCAATTCGCCGGCTCTCAGACTGGCGATCGGCAACATTCACCGTCCGGGTGCGCTGACCTCCTCGGTGGTGCTATCGCTTGGGCTCGGTCTGGCGCTTCTGGTGACGCTGGCGCTGATCGACGGCAATCTGCGCCGCGAACTCACCGGAAGCATGGCGGAGCGAGCGCCGAATTTCTTCTTCGTCGATATCCAGGGCAGTGAGATTGAAGGTTTCCGCTCGGTGCTGAACCAGGCGATCCCGAAGGGCAAGGTCATCGAGGTGCCGATGCTGCGCGGCCGCATCACCGCCTTCAACGGTGAGGACGTGAACAGCCGCAACGTGCCGCCTGCAGGCCAATGGGTGCTGCGCGGCGACCGCGGTATCACCTACGCCAAGAACAAGCCGGAGAATTCGACGCTGTCCGAAGGCGCCTGGTGGCCGGCCGACTACAGCGGCGAACCCCTGGTTTCCTTCTCGTCCGAGGAGGCCGGCGAACTCGGCCTGAAGATCGGCGATACGGTCACCGTCAATGTGCTCGGTCGCAACATCACCGCCAAGATTGCCAACTTCCGCAATGTCGAGTGGGAATCGCTGTCGATCAACTTCGTCATGGTGTTCTCGCCGAACACCTTTGCCGGCGCGCCGCATGCCTGGCTGGCGACTGTGATCGATCCGTCGGCGACGCCGGAAGAGGAGGCAGCGGTCCTGAAGGCCGTCACCAATGCCTATCCGACGATCACCAGCGTACGGGTGAAGGACGCTCTCGACATTGTGAATGGGCTGCTCGGTCAGCTGGCAACGGCGATCCGGGCGGCCGCGGCCGTGGCGCTCGTCGCCTCCGTGCTGGTGCTGGCCGGCGCACTTGCGGCCGGCAACCGGGCGCGCGTCCATGATGCGGTGGTCCTGAAGACGCTGGGGGCAACGCGGGTGACGCTGATCAAGGCGTTCAGCTACGAATACGCGATCCTCGGTCTTGCAACCGCAGTTTTTGCGCTGTTTGCCGGCGGTATCGCCGCCTGGTTCGTCGTCAACCGCATCATGACGCTG
The DNA here is from genome assembly GCF_014852195.1 of Ensifer sp. ENS08. Taxonomy (NCBI): domain Bacteria; kingdom Pseudomonadati; phylum Pseudomonadota; class Alphaproteobacteria; order Hyphomicrobiales; family Rhizobiaceae; genus Ensifer; species Ensifer sp. ENS08. The sequence continues at coordinate 222,156 of NZ_JACVBF010000004.1, read as the reverse complement.
CCGTCGAGCTTCCTGCCCGACGTGGCGATCGTGACGGTTGTGGCAGCGCTGGTGATGACGGTCGGCATCGGACTTGCCGGTACATGGCGCATTCTCGGGCAGAAGGCGGCGCCGGTCCTGCGCGAACTTTGACCGGGCCGAGTTAACCGTAAATCCCTATTGCGCCGGTCTGAATCGGTCCGGTGCAACGGAATCCGGGAGTGCCGGGTCTTGTGTGCAGCGGGTTTCGGCATCATATTTGTCCACAGGCATGCTGGAGCTCCGCAGCGGCGCCTGGGCGTGGAAGCTCATCTTCCAGGGCGATATTCGCCGCCCGACACCGTAACTTCCACCGGAGCTTGAATGAGGAAACAATGGCTGATCTGAGAAATTACCAAACCCGAATGTCGCCCGCCGGCGCTCAGGCGGGTGCCGTGATTGACGAAGGCCTTCGCGCATACATGCTGAAGGTCTACAACCTGATGGCGCTTGGTCTGGCGATCACTGGCGTCGCGGCCTACCTGGCCTTCCAAATGGCGTTTTCGGATGGCCAGCTGACTGCCTTTGGTGCTGCGATCTATACGAGCCCGCTGAAGTGGGTGGTGATGCTGGCGCCGCTGGCGCTCGTGTTCTTCATGAGCTTCCGCATCAATAGCATGAGCGTTTCTGCCGCGCAGACGACGTTCTGGATCTATGCGGCCCTGATGGGCCTGTCGCTGTCGTCGATCTTCCTGATCTACACCGGCCAGAGCATCGTTCAGACGTTCTTCGTGACGGCCGCCTCGTTCGGCGCCCTGTCGCTTTACGGCTACACCACGAAGAAGGACCTGTCCGGCATGGGCTCGTTCCTGATCATGGGTCTGTTCGGGGTCATCATCGCGTCGATCGTCAACATCTTCCTCGCCTCTTCGGCGCTCGCCTTCGCGATTAGCGTGATCGGCGTGCTGATCTTCGCAGGCCTCACCGCCTACGACACGCAGAAGATCAAGGAAATGTACTACGAAGCCGATGACAGCACCGTTGCCGGCCGCAAGGCGATCATGGGCGCGCTGACGCTCTACCTCGACTTCATCAACCTGTTCATGTTCCTGCTCCAGTTTATGGGCAACCGGAACAACTAAGTCTGAACAGCAGACGGAAAAGGCGGCTTTGGCCGCCTTTTTTGTTTGCTGGAGCAGCTTGAAAGCGTCCGGGCTCCGTGGGAGTGAAAGGACGACGAAACCTTGGGATCAAAGTCTTTAGCCATGTCCCTGACCCTGCGCGACGCCACCCTGGCCGATCTTCCCGTCATCACCGAGATCTATCGCGAATCCGTGTTGCACGGGGTTGCGACCTACGAGATCAACCCGCCATCCGAAAAGGAGATGCGGGCGCGGTTCGAAACGATCATCGGCAGCGGCTACCCGTACATGGTTGCGGTAGACGCGGGCGGGACGATCATCGGCTATGCCTACGCATCCGGCTTCCGCACGCGCACGGCCTATCGCTTCCTGGTCGAGGATTCCATCTACCTGGCGCCGGAAGCGCGCGGCAAGGGTGCCGGCAAGGCGCTGCTGGTCGAACTCGTCCGGCGTTGCACTGAACTCGGCTTCCGCCAGATGGTCGCGGTGATCGGCGGTGCCCATCCGGCCTCGATCGCCGTGCACCGGTCGCTCGGCTTCGAACTCCAGGGCACGATGAAAGCGACCGGCTTCAAGCATGGCCGCTGGCTCGACACGACGATCATGCAGCTCGCGCTCGGCGAGGGCCAGGCGACCGACCCGCCGGAAGACGTCTATCCGGACACCCTCTACCAGTGACCATCGCTTGCTGAAGAACGTCAGTCGGCGAAGCGCCTCGAAGCGCGCCGTAGGCAGGTCGTGCCGTTGCTGCCCGTGACGTCGGCGGGCGTCTCCTGATGTCACACTTTCCCGGGTGGTCAGGTTTCCACCAGCCTCAGCACCTTGTCGAATACCTTGAGCACCTGGGCGAGCTCGTGACCGCGCTTCAGGATCGTGCCGTGAATGTTCAGCACGCTATAGGCGCCCTGTTTCGCGGCCAGTTTCGGGTTCTTCTCGATCCGGTAGAGCGGCATTTCGCCCGAACGCTTGAACACTGAGAAGACCGCGCGGTCCCTCAGGTGGTCGATCGCGTAGTCCCGCCACTCGCCTTCGCCGACCATACGGCCGTAGACCCACAGGATCTGATCCAATTCGCGGCGATGGAAAGTGATGGGGGGAGCGTTCTTGGCGTTCTTGTATTCGTGAAGATCGACGACCACTTCGGAAGTGGTTTCGCGCTGATGGCGCGCCTCGCCTTGCGGCAAATCCGGCTCATCGGTCATCGGCAATCCGGCCTTCTGTTGTGACAGAACGATTACAGTGTGCCTGACACGAGCCGAAAAGCAAGCTGGAAGCCATGGGACGATGAGGTCATTTCTTGCCTCTGCCCCATTTCAGTCAAACCGGCGCCCCAATTCATCGCAAAACTCGCGGGCGCTGACGGACAGAGTCGTTGCCACCGTATGTCCGGTCAGATCGTCATGCTGCGGGAGTTCACCGAACGCAGTTATGGCCGGTTCGGTCCGGTAACTTCGAACCCTCAGCCCCAGCCCCTCGATGCTGCCGGGCCGAACCAACCCCTTGCGCTTCGCCGTCCCTACAATTTGCCCTGAGGGCCGGCGAGCACGGCCGCAGCGCCGATGATGGCACCCGGCGTTTCCTTGTCCTTCATCGATTGCAGCAGGATCGCGCAGCCGCTGTTTCCCGGGCGCTCGGTCAGCACCGTCGCCGGCAGCGTAAAGGACGCGGGCTGGCCGTCCCACATGCCGATCGTCTGTATGTCACGCACCGCATGCCAATAGGGGACTTCCTTGCCGCTGTTCTCCCCCTTCTCCATCTTCACGATCTTGGCGCGGTCGAAATAGACGACGACGACATTGGCCTTGCCGATGCCGCTACCGATTGTGATCTGGATTTCTTCGCCGAGGATCTTGGCGTCGACGGGAACGGCAAGCCCTTTGCCTTCCGCCTTCATCGTTTCCAGCCGCGTCTTGATTGCCTGCAGGTTGCCGCCGTTCAAGTGGTCGCGGCCGTTCAGGATCGCCTGGGGCGTGTAGACGCCGTTGCGCCCGAGCATGCGCGCATAGGCATATTGCCGCTCGGTGTTTTCCTTCGATGCCAGCGTGTCGGCCCAGCCGAGATAGTTCCAGTAGTCGACGTGATAGGCGAGCGCCACCACATCGCCCTCGTCGACCAGCGACTTCAGCGCCGCATCCGCCGGCGGACAGGACGAACAGCCCTGGCTGGTGAACAGTTCGACAACGCCCTTGACCGCCTGTTTCTCCTGCGCCCCGGCAGGGGCACCGGCGGCTGCGAGCAGCCCGAAAGCCAGTGCAACAGGGCGAATGAAAGAACGGTCTGCGGATGTCATGGCGTCACTTCGTTACCGGCCGGCGGCCTACTCCTTGTGGGGGAGTTCACTACATACGACGCCCCTGCATCAACGGGAAGTCACGTTGGAGTGAGATGGCAAGTGAGCGCGATCCAGCACCCGATCGTTGGCCGGTGCACCTCAAAGAAAGAGCCGGGGCGCCTTTCGGCGTCCCGGCTCCAGAGCCTTGTATGCGCTCGCGCGATTAAGCGGCGAGGTCGCGCAGAACCGTCTGCAGGATGCCACCGTTGTTGACGTAGGTCACTTCATCCAGCGTATCGATACGGCAGACGAGCGGCACATCTTTCACGCTGCCGTCGCCGTAGGTTACCTTGGCAACGCGCTTTTCGCGCGGCTGGACATTGGCGAGATTTTCGATCGTGACGATCTCATCGCCCTTGAGGCCCAGCGATTCCCAGGTCGTGCCTTCCTCGAAGACGAAGGGAATGACGCCCATGCCGACGAGGTTCGAGCGGTGGATACGCTCGAAGGACTGCGCGATGACGGCCTTGACGCCGAGCAGGTTGGTGCCCTTGGCAGCCCAGTCGCGCGACGAACCGTTGCCGTATTCGACGCCGGCGAAGATGACGAGCGGAACGCCCTCTTCCTTGTACTGCATGGCGGCGTCGTAAATCGACATCTCTTCCTTGGACGGATAGTGGATGGTGTAGCCGCCTTCCTTGCCGTTCGGGCCGAGCATGTGGTTGCGGATGCGGATGTTGGCAAACGTGCCGCGCATCATCACCTCATGGTTGCCACGACGCGTGCCGTACTGGTTGAAGTCGGCAACGCCGACGCCATGACCGATGAGGTAGGCACCGGCCGGCGAAGCCGCCTTGATCGAACCGGCCGGCGAGATGTGGTCGGTGGTGATCTTGTCGCCGAAGAGACCAAGCACGCGGGCGCCCTTGATGTCGGAGATGCCCGAACCGGACTTGCCCATGCCGACGAAGTAGGGCGGGTTCTGCACGTAGGTCGAACCGTCGTCCCAGGCATAGGTCTGGCCCGGAGGAACCTGAACGGCCTGCCAGTTTTCGTCGCCCTTGAACACGTCGGCGTACTTGGTCGCGTAAAGTTCGCGGGTGACGTACTTGAAGATGAACTCCTGGATTTCCTTGGAGGTCGGCCAGATGTCCTTGAGGAAGACCGGCTTGCCGTCCTGGTCCTCGCCGAGCGGTTCGTTGGTCAGGTCCTTCTGGACGGAACCTGCAAGCGCGTAGGCGACGACGAGCGGCGGCGAAGCGAGGTAGTTCGCCTGGACGTCCGGCGAAATGCGGCCTTCGAAGTTACGGTTGCCCGAGAGAACGCCGGCGGCGATCAGGCCCTTGTCGTTGATCGTCTTCGAGATCGGCGCCGGCAGCGGGCCGGAGTTGCCGATGCAGGTCGTGCAGCCGAAGCCGACGAGGTTGAAGCCGAGCGCGTCGAGGTCCTTCTGCAGGCCGGACTTGGCGAGATATTCGCCGACGACCTGCGATCCCGGTGCGAGCGAGGTCTTGACCCACGGCTTGGACTTCAGGCCCTTGGCGACCGCGTTGCGGGCGAGCAGGCCGGCAGCGATCAGGACCGACGGGTTGGAGGTGTTGGTGCAGGACGTGATCGCAGCGATGGCGACGTCGCCATGGCCGAGATCGAAATCGGTACCTTCGACGGCATAGCGGTTCGAAAGCTGGCCCGGCTTCTTGTAGTCGCCTTCAAGCGAGGTTGCGAAGCCCGATGCGATGCTTTCGAGCGGGATGCGGCCTTCCGGACGCTTCGGGCCAGCCATGGCCGGAACGACGTCGCCGAGGTCGAGTTCGAGCGTGTCGGTGAAGACGAGCTCGGAACCGTCACCGTCACGCCACATGCCCTGAGCCTTGGAATAGGCTTCGACGAGAGCGATGCGCTGCTCTTCACGGCCGGACATGGTGAGGTAGTTGATGGTTTCGCTGTCGACCGGGAAGAAGCCGCAGGTGGCGCCGTATTCCGGACCCATGTTGCCGATGGTGGCGCGGTCGGCGAGCGTCATGTTGTCGAGGCCTGGGCCGAAGAATTCGACGAACTTCGAGACAACGCCCTTCTTGCGCAGCATCTGCACGACCATAAGCACGAGGTCGGTCGCGGTGACGCCTTCCTTGAGCTTGCCGGTGAGCTTGAAGCCGATGACCTCAGGCAGGAGCATGGAGACCGGCTGGCCGAGCATGGCAGCTTCCGCTTCGATGCCGCCCACGCCCCAGCCGAGAACGCCGAGACCGTTGATCATGGTGGTGTGGCTGTCGGTGCCGACGCAGGTGTCCGGGTAGGCGGTGACGACGCCATCTTCTTCACGGGTCCAGACGGTCTGGCCCAGATACTCCAGATTGACCTGGTGACAGATGCCGGTGCCGGGCGGAACGACGCGGAAGTTCTTGAACGCCTGCTGGCCCCACTTCAGGAAGCGGTAGCGCTCGCCGTTGCGCTCGTACTCGAGCTCGACGTTGCGGGCAAAGGCGTTCGGGGTGCCGAATTCGTCGACGATGACGGAGTGGTCGATGACGAGGTCGACGGGAACGAGCGGGTTGATCTTTTCCGGGTCGCCACCGAGCGAGACCATGGCGTCGCGCATCGCCGCGAGGTCGACGACAGCAGGCACGCCGGTGAAGTCCTGCATCAGAACGCGGGCCGGGCGGTAGGCGATTTCGTTTTCAGCCGTGCCCTTGTCGTTGAGCCAAGCGGCAACGTTCTCGATGTCCTTCTTGGTGACGGAGCGGCCATCTTCGTTGCGCAGCAGGTTCTCGAGCAGAACCTTCATCGAATAGGGCAGCTTGGAAACGCCGGCGAGACCGTTCGCCTCAGCCTTGGGCAGGCTGTAATAGACGTAGTCGACACCGTTGACGGTGAGCGTGGAGCGACAATTGAAGCTGTCTAGGGATTTGGACACTGGATAATACCCCGTTCCGTCTGATCGCCAAAAACTGACGTACGAACGCCCGAGCGCCTGTGAAGCGCGAATTGGGATGCGGGTGCGGCCATTTCCGCTGTCCGTACGTGGAAATTCATTCCATGTTCGGCGCTAGGATGAAATTCACGCCGACCGCTGGCGTGTTGGCCGCCTTATAGATAATTTCTCCAAAACGTGCCAGAGCAACGAAGGTCGAAACGGGACTTTTTTTTGCCCTGCGACAAAGAGAGTGAAGGGAAGCTGAAAATTCATGCGCCTCATGGCTGAAGGGTTGAGCGCGAAGCGCGGTGAGGACCTGATTTTTAACGATATTTCCTTTATTCTCGACGCCTCGGAAGCCCTTGTCGTGACGGGTCCGAACGGCTCCGGCAAGTCCACTTTGCTGCGGGTTCTTGCGGGGTTGTTGAGGCCCGAAAGCGGGCACCTGAAACTTGAGAATGGCCCCCCGGAAATCGCCCATCCATCCGAGCTCAGCCACTATCTCGGACACCGCAACGCGATGAAGCGCGAACTGACCGTCGCGGAAAATCTTTCCTTCTGGCGAGACTTCATGGGTGATTCGCCCGGGGGGCGCGGCGCCACGCTCACCGAGGCGGTCGAAGCGGTCGGCTTGCCGGATATCGCCCATCTGCCCTTCGGTTATCTCTCGGCCGGCCAGCAGCGGCGCATGGCGATGGCCAAGCTGGTCATTGCCTATCGCCCGATCTGGATCCTCGACGAGCCGACCGCAGCGCTTGACGCCGGCGCCGACCGGCTGTTTGCCGATCTGGTGAAGGCGCATCTTGGCAAAGGCGGCATCGTCATTGCGGCGACCCACCAGCCACTCGGGCTCGACCGCACGAAGGAGCTGCACATGACGGGGTTCGAGCATCTGGCAGGAGATCGCTGGCATGATGCATAGGGTCGCAATGCCTGGAAGCCCATTGCCGGAAAACGCGCGCGTGCCGATCCGCAGGTTGCCGCTATGATCGCGCTCTTTTTCCGCGATCTCAAACTGTCGATCCGCGCCGGCGGCGGGGCGATGATCGGCGTGCTCTTCTTCATGACTGTGGTGGCAGTCATTCCCTTCGGTGTCGGTCCCGACCTGAACCTGCTTTCGCGCATCGGTCCGGCGATCCTGTGGATCGGCGCGCTGCTCGCCTCGCTGCTCGGCCTCGACCGGCTGTTCCAGGCGGAGCGCGACGACGGCTCGCTCGACCTGATGCTGATGCAGGAAACGCCGCTGCTTTTCACCGTCTTCGTCAAATGTGCGGCGCATTGGGCGGCGACCGGCCTGCCGCTGGTGATCGCCTCGCCTTTGCTCGGCCTCTTCATGAACATGAGCGAGATCGCCATCGGCGCCACCATGCTGACGCTTCTGATCGGCACGCCGGCGATCACCTTCATCGGTGCAGTGGGGGCGGCCGTTGCCGTGTCGCTGCCGCGTGGCGGGCTGCTGGTTTCGATCCTTGTTCTGCCGTTGGCGATCCCGGTGCTGATCTTCGGTGTCAGCGCTGTCTATGCGGCGATCGAGGATCCGGCGCCGTTCCTGCCACCTTTGATGATCCTTGCGGCAATCACCCTGTTCTTCGCCGTCATCGGCCCGGTTGCCGCCGCCGCAGCACTTCGGCACGCGTCCGATTGACGCAATCGGGCCAGAACGGGCGAAAGTGTTTGCGGCATTCCCATGGATTTGTCGCTAAGCTGTTCAGATCGATAACATTTATGATCCGCGTTCCAACTCGATCGTGATCGGGCGATTGACGCGGATCAATTGCAGGCGGGCGCCTTAAGCGCTAAAGAGCGACCATGAGCGAAAACAGCCTGGCCATCCGCAAATTCAGCGATCTCGCCAACCCGACGCGGTTCCTGGCGCTGGCCGACCGTTTGTTGCCCTGGCTTTCCGGGCTGACGGCGCTGTTCTTCGTTGCCGGCGTCTGGCTTTCCTTCACGACGGAAGGTGATTACCAGCAGGGCGAAACGGTGCGCATCATGTATGTGCACGTGCCCGCGGCCTGGCTGTCGATGATGTGCTATTCGGTGATGGCCTTGGCAGCTCTCGGTACGCTCGTCTGGCGCCATCCGCTTGCCGACGTCTCCTCGCGCGCGGCAGCCCCGATCGGCGCCTGTTTCACCTTCCTGGCGCTCGTCACCGGCTCGCTCTGGGGCAAGCCGACGTGGGGCACCTGGTGGGTCTGGGACGCGCGGCTGACCTCGGTCTTCGTGCTGTTCCTGATGTATCTCGGACTGATGGCGCTCAACCGCGCGATCGACGATCCGGCGCGGTCCTCCAAGGTTTCGGCCATTCTGGTTCTCGTCGGCTTCGTCAACATCCCGATCATCAAGTTCTCGGTCGAGTGGTGGAACACGCTGCATCAGCCGGCGAGCGTCATGCGGCTCGACGGACCGACGATCGATCCGGAGTTCCTGTGGCCACTGATCGTGATGGCGATCGCCTTCACGCTGCTGTTCTTCACGCTGCACATCGCCGCCATGCGCAACGAAATCCTGCGCCGGCGCGTCACGGCGCTCAGGCGCCTTGCGGCCCGTGCTGCCGGACGGGGAGCCCGCGCACAATGATGAGCCACGCCGCCTACGTTTTCACGAGCTATGGAATAGCCACGCTGACGGTCCTCGGTCTGATTGCCTGGGTCGTGCTCGACGGTCGTGCCCGCCGGCGTGAACTCACCGAACTCGAAGCCGCAGGCATCCGCCGGCGCTCGGCCGAACCGGCTTCCGGAGAAACACGATGAGCAACGCACCCGCTCCGGGTAACGAGGAGCGCAAACCCGGCCCCATGCGTTTCGTGCTGGCGGCGCTGCCGCTCGTCATCTTCGCCGGGCTTGCGGCGATCTTCTGGAGCCAGCTCAATTCCGGCAAGGACGTGAGCGAAATCCCCTCCGCGCTGATCGGCACCAAGGCGCCGAAACTCGACATGACGGCGCTCGAAGGTGCGACGCGCGATGGCCAGCCGATGCCGGCTTTGACCGATGCGGCGATCAACGGCAAGCTGACGCTCGTCAACGTCTGGGCCTCCTGGTGCGTGCCTTGCCGGCAGGAGCATCCCTTCATCCTGGAACTGTCGAAGGATCCGCGGCTGACCGTCGTCGGTATCAACTACAAGGACCAGAACGAAAACGCGCTCAGGTTCCTCGGCGAACTCGGCAATCCCTTCTCCGCCATCGGCGTCGACCCGCGCGGCAAGGCGGCGATCGATTGGGGCGTCTACGGTATTCCGGAATCCTATCTCGTCGGCGCTGACGGCACGATCCTCTACAAGCGCGTCGGCCCGTTCGACGAAAACAGCGTGAAGACGGGTCTGTTGCCGGCGATCGAAAAGGCGACTGCGGGTTCGTAACCGCTCCCGGCATTAGCTCTCATTCGGATGGTAGGGATTTGCTCCTCATCCGCCTGTCGGCTCCTTCTGCCCGCAAGCGGGGCGAAGAAGACACGTAGCGCTCGGTAGCCCTAAACTCTCGCATCGCATCGACGGCATAAAACCGTGCTTTCCCTGCCGGGCAGTCGTGGAATGAAGTGAGTGCCTCAAGTCCCTTCGCCCCATCTGCCGGAGAAAGTCGCGGATGCGGGATGAGGGGCTGCGACGGCGACCGAAGCCCGCTTAAATCCCCGCCTGCCAGTCCCTGACCGCATCCAGCGGCCAGACGAGCATCAGTACGTTGAGCGTGAGATTGTCGCGGATCAGCCAGCCGGTGAAGAGCTCGAAGACGATGGCGACCGTTATGGTCAACCAGACGGGCATGCGGGCGGCAAACAGGAAGCCGGCGGCCATGGCCAGTGTATCCATCGTCGAATTCAGGATGCTGTCGCCGAAATAGTCGAGCGAAATCGTTGCCGAGCGGTAGCGGTTGATCACCATCGGCGTGTTTTCGGCGATCTCCCAGGCGGATTCGATCACGGTCCCAAGGAAGAGCTTTGCCGTCAGCGGCTTGCCGCGCAGGAGCAGATGGCCGAGGCCGTAGAACAGGAAGCCGTGGATGATGTGCGACGGTGTGTACCAGTCGGCGATATGCTGCGAGTTGCCGCTGGATTTGACCACGGGCTCGAACAGTTTGACGTAGCCGCATTCGCAGATCCAGAGGCGACCCATCAGATGCTGGGTGACGATCTGGATGATGAGAACAGCAAAACAGGCGGCGAGCCAGAGGAGTGCGTGCCGGTTGCGGCTGTCATTCTCCTCGAGCATCGTGCTCACTCGGCGTTCTCCTGGTCAAGCGAGTGCTTCATGATCAGCGGCATCTGGGCGAGCGTAAAGAGAATGGTGATCGGCATCGTGCCCCAGACCTTGAAGGCGACCCAGAAATCGGTCGTGAACGAGCGCCAGACCACTTCGTTGAGCACGGCGAGGACCAGGAAGAACAGGCCCCAGCGCAGCGTCAGCTTGCGCCAGCCGGCCTCATCCAGCTTGAAGGCGGAGTGGAAGACGTAGCCGAGCAGCGACTTGCCGAACAGCAGGCCGCCGAGCAGGATCGTGCCGAACAGCGTGTTGACGATCGTCGGCTTCATCTTGATGAAGGTGTCGTTCTGCAGCCAGAGCGTCAGCGCGCCGAAGACGAAGACGACGATGCCCGAAATCAGCGGCATCATCGGCAGGGTGCGGGTCAGCACCCAAGAGACGGCAAGCGCGATTGCGGTCGCGGCCATAAACAGGCCGGTGGCGATGAAGATCGGACCGCCGAGTTCGGCGAGCGCCGGAAAATGCCCGGCCAACCATTCGCCACGCGAATTGGCAAAGAAGAAGACCATCAGCGGCCCAAGCTCCAGCACCAACTTGAGCAAGGGGCTGACTTCCTTCTGCGGCTTGGCAGCCTCGATCGACGACATCTGGGGGTCCTGTTTCTGCATGTACCTGCTGCTCATAACACCAGCTTTGCGGCAAAACCATATCAAGGCAACGGGCCGGCGTAACTACGCGCAGGCCCGATCGCCCCGTCAGGCGGCAACGCCGGCGATCGCCTCGGCAAAATCCTTGGCTTCGAACGGCTCGAGATCGTCGATCCCTTCGCCGACGCCGATGAAATAGACCGGCAACTTGTGCTTGGCGGAGATGGCGACGAGGATGCCGCCGCGCGCCGTGCCGTCGAGCTTGGTCATGATCAACCCGCTGACGCCGGCGACGTTGCGGAAGATCTCCACCTGCTGCAGCGCGTTCTGGCCGGTGGTGGCGTCGAGCGTCTGCAGCACGGTGTGCGGCGCATCCGGATCGAGTTTGCCGAGCACGCGCACGATCTTTTCGAGTTCGGCCATCAGTTCCGCCTTGTTCTGCAGGCGGCCGGCGGTGTCGATGATCAGGACGTCGGACTTCTTCTCGCGCGCCTGCTGGAAAGCCTCATAGGCAAGGCCAGCGGCATCGGCGCCGAGTTTGGACGAGACGATTTCGGAGTTGGTGCGCTCGGCCCAGATCTTCAGCTGCTCGATCGCCGCGGCCCGGAAGGTGTCACCGGCGGCGAGCATGACTTTCAGGCCCGCGCCGGAAAGCTTGGCGGCGAGCTTGCCGATCGTCGTGGTCTTGCCGGTGCCGTTGACGCCGACCACCAGGATCACGTGCGGCTTGTGGCTGAGATCGAGTTCCAGCGGCTTGGCGACGGGCGAAAGCACCTTGGTGATCTCGCCGGCCATGATGCGCGACACGTCCTCGCCCGAGACATCCTTGCCGTAGCGTTCCGAGGCGAGCGTGTCGGTGATGCGCATCGCCGTTTCGACGCCGAGGTCGGCCTGGATCAACAGGTCTTCGAGATCCTGCAGCGTCGCTTCGTCGAGCTTGCGCTTGGTAAACAGGCTGGCGATCTGGCCGGTCAGTTGCGATGAGGTGCGCGCGAGGCCGCGGCGCAGGCGCTGGTACCAGCTGAGCTTTTCCTTCGGCGCGGCGACGGGTTCTTCCTTGGGCTTGCGCTCTGTGGCGGAGAAGCCCTTGGGCAAAGCGGGCGTAGCAGTGGGCTCGGCCTCGGCTGTCTCGGTCGGCGCGACGTCAGTGGCGGCATCTGCTGCGTTGGCTTCTGCGGTCTCGATGCTTTCGCGGAGGGCTGCGGCTTCACCGCCGTCCGCCCTGCCGGGCATCTCCCCCACAGGGGCGGAGATCACGTTGGGCTCGCTCTCGAGTTCGGAAGCAAGCGTTTCGGTTGGCGTGACCTCGTCTGCTTCGGCAGTCGTGACGTCGCTTGCCGTGGGTTCGGCCTCGCGGGAGGCTACGATGATCTCATCGGAGGGAGCAGGCTCCTTGTGCGCAACAGGCGCCGCAGTCTCGGTGGCAGCTGTTGTTTCCTCAGCTGTGGCCTCGGTCTCCGTCTGCTCTCTCCCCTTGAGGGGGAGATGTCCCGAAGGGACAGAGGGGGGTATCGCGGCTTCAGTCTCGGCCGGCGTTACCACAGCTTCGACCGGGGCGGCTTCGTCGCGCGCCAGCTCTTCGGCGTCGTCGGAGGCCGGGCCACCGGCCGTCTCGATCTCGGCCTCAAGCACCGGATCGTCGTCGGACAACGGCAGGGTCTCGATGTCGACAGGTGGTTCGAAGGCGGTTTCCGGGCTCTCTTCGACGATCTCTGCCTCGGCAACGGCGGCAGGCGGTTCGACCGCCTCGGCGCTCGGCTCCGGCTGCGCCTCGACTTCGGGCGCAGAGACGATCGTCTCCTCCGGTACACCTTCCGGCGGCTTCGTTTCCTCCACCGCGCCCTTGCCGAAGGTGAAGATCCTCTTGATGAAACCCATTGCCATTCAGGAATTCCGCATAAATCAGGCCGCAGCCATCTGTTTTACCTGCATCGTCAGATGCTTGCCATTGTGGCCGGTGATTGAGACCGGGACAAGCGCACGGGGCGTCAGGTCAGCCGCGTCGACGAGCGTGAAGTTTTGTGTGTGGGCAAGCCCGTTGTTCTCGACCAGGATCGTCTGCTCGCTGCCGACCATACCTTCGAGGTGGCGGGCGTAGAGCGTCGCGCCGACGGCGCGAAGCCGCGCGGCACGATCCTTGACGAGCGCCCGGTCGAGCTGCGGCATGCGTGCCGCCGGCGTGCCGGGACGCGGGCTGTAGGGAAAGACGTGCAGATGCGCGATGCCGCAGTCCTCGGCGAGGCTCGCGGCATTTTCGAACATCTCTTCGGTCTCGGTCGGAAAGCCGGCGATCATATCGGCACCGAGGCTGATATCGGGGCGCAAGCGCCGGACCTGATCGGCAAAGGCGCGGGCGTGGGCGCTCGAATGACGGCGCTTCATGCGCTTCAGGATCAAATCGTCGCCATGCTGCAGCGACAGGTGCAGGTGCGGCATGAAGCGCGCCTCGTCGGCGATCAGGTCGAAGAGGTGTTTGTCGGCCTCGATGCCGTCGATCGAGGAAAGCCGCAGGCGGCGGATTTCCGGAACCTGTTTCAGAAGCGTCTTCGCCAGCAGCCCGAGGGTCGGCGTGCCCGGCAGGTCGGCGCCGTAGCTGGTGGCATCGACGCCGGTCAAGACGATCTCGCAATAGCCGCTCTCGACCAGCCTGCGCGCCTGGTCGACGACGGCGCCCATCGGCACGGAGCGGGAATTGCCGCGGCCATAGGGGATGATGCAGAAGGTGCAGCGGTGGTCGCAGCCGTTCTGCACCTGGATGAAGGCGCGCACGTGGCCATCGATGTGCTTGACCATCTGCGGTGCGGTGGCGCGCACGCTCATGATGTCGTTGACCCGCAGCTTTTCTTCCGCCGAGACGCCGAAATCCGGCAGTGAACGATAGGAGGCGCTCTTCAGCTTCTCCTCGTTGCCGAGCACGGCGTCGACCTCGGCCATTTCGGCAAAGGTCTCCTTTTCGGTCTGGGCGGCGCAGCCGGTGACGATGATGCGGGCATGCGGATTGTCGCGCCGGGCACGGCGGATCGCTTGGCGCGCCTGGCGCACGGCCTCGCCGGTGACGGCGCAGGTGTTGACGAGGATGGCGTTGTTCAGCCCCGCCTTTTCGGCTTCCGCCCTCATCACTTCGGATTCGTAGGTATTGAGACGGCAGCCGAAGGTTATGACCTCGACGCCGCTCAAAGCGCCCGGGCTCCGCCCGCTTCGGCCTCGTCGCGCTGCCAGGTTCCGGTCGTCGGGTTCAGCGTGCCGGACCATTCCCATTCGGCAGGTCCCGTCATGACGACATGATCGTCGTGCTCACGCCATTCGATCGTGAGCTTTGCCGGGGCAGGGGCTGATGCGACGTCGATCACCACCTTGCGGCCCGTGCGGCCGGTGCGCGCGGCGCTGACCGCAGCCGCGCAAGCCGCCGAGCCGCAGGCAAGCGTCAACCCGGCGCCGCGTTCCCAGGTGCGGGTGCGCAGCGACGAGGGCGAAAGCACCTGCGCCAGCGTGATGTTGGCGCGCTCGGGAAACATCGGATGGTTTTCGAGCAGCGGGCCGAAACGATCGAGATCGAAGGACATCGGGTCCTTGTCGACCCAGAAGACGGCGTGCGGATTGCCCATCGACATGGCCGAGGGCGAGTGCAGGACGGGATTGTCGATCGGTCCGATCTGCAGTTCGATGCGGCTCGTATCGGCAAATTCCTCGGCAAGCGGGATCTTGTCCCAGGCAAAGACCGGCTTGCCCATGTCGACCGAGATCGTGCCGTCCTCATGCTCGGTGGCGTTGAGGATGCCTGCAATGGTCTGGAAGGTGAAGGCCTTCTTGCCGGTTTCGGCGGCCAGCGCCTGGACGACGCAGCGCGTGCCGTTGCCGCAGGCCTGGGCCATGGAGCCGTCGCAATTGACGATATCGATCCAGGCGTCGGTGCCCTGAGCCTTGGGGTCGTGGATCGCCATGATCTGGTCGAAGGCGGTTGCCGGATCGGCATTGAGCGCGATCGCAGCGGCCGGCGTCACCCGATCCTTCCGACCGCGCATGTCAACGACGAGGATCTTGTTTCCAAGCCCGTTCATCCTGGCAAATTGCACGTTGTCGGTCATGTCGCGATTGTCCAAACGGGCCCGCTCCGGGCGGGCCATCCTTCATTCGGGCTGTATATGGCGGAAAAGCCCGGAAAATACCAGTGCCGCCTTTATTCGGCTCCCTCGCCGCCGGTCGGTACATCGAAGATTTCGCCGGGGCGAAGCGGCCGGAAGCGGCTGCGGGCGATGCCCGCCGCATCGAGCGCCCGTTCCAGCGCCTGTCGCGGCTCTTCGACGCCCTCGTCGGTCAGGCGAAACGTACCCCAATGGTGGCCGGCGACATGGGCGGCGGCGCAATCGACCATGCCGCGCACGGCTTCCTCCGGGTTCTGGTGCTGGTCCTGCATGAACCAGCGCGGCTCGTAGGCCCCGAAGGGCAGGTTGGCGAGGCGGAAGGCGCCGTGTTTTTCGCGGGCGGCGCGATAGTTGATGCCGTCGTGAAAGCCGGTATCGCCGACGTGGTAGATCTTGCCGGCCGGCGTCTCCACGACGAAGGCGGCCCAGAGCGCCATGCGCCGGTCGCGCGAGCCGCGCGCCGACCAGTGGTGGCAGGGCTCGGCGTGAAGAATGACGTCATCGCCGCAATCGAGCTGGTCGCCCCAGTCGACCATGTCGATCTCGACGTCGGGAACGGCGGATGATCGCGTCGTTGCCGAGCGGCGTGACGATGCGGGGAGCATGTTCCTCGTGAAGGGCTGCCAGCGTCTCGACATCGAGGTGGTCGTAGTGATTGTGGGTGACGAGCACGATGTCGATCGGCGGCAGGTCGTCGAGTTCGATGCCGGGCGCGTTGCGGCGCTGCGGGCCGGCAAAGGCAAACGGGCTGGCGCGATGCGACCAGACGGGGTCGGTGAGAATGTTGAGCCCATGCACCTGGATGAGCAGCGTCGCGTGTCCGACCATCGTCACGCGCAGGCGATCGCCTTCGACGCTGAGTTCAGGCTTCACCGGCGCGAACGGGCTTGGATTGTGCGCGGGCCAGCGCACCTTGCCGCTGCCGAACTGCCAGCGCAGGAGATCTGCCGCGCCCTTGGGCGGTTTGCCGTCGGGATTGAAGAACCTGGTGCCGTCGAAATGATCGGTGACGGGACCTTGGTAATAGGGATTGCGTGTCTTCATCCGGGCGGTTCGCCTTGGTTGAAAGGTCAAGGTTTAATAAATTCTTGAAGACAGCAACTGGATTGCTATCGTGGTTTCATGCTCGTTCGATTCGACCCGCAAGAACGTCTCTACAAGACCCTGAAGCTGGTCCGCTCCATCCATCTCAATATGCAGCGCTCGGCAGAACATATGCTCGATTGTGCCGGCATATCAGTGGCGGAGCGGGCGGTTCTCGAACTTTTTTGCGAAACGCCGCTGACGGTGCCGGAAGCCGGACGGCGCCTGTCGATGAAACGGCAGTTCGTGCTCAGGGTCGTCAACGGGCTGATGGACAAGACGTTGCTGGAAAGACGGCCGAACCCGGAACACCGCAGCGCCTATCTTTGCGCGCCGACGGCGGCCGGGCGTGATCTGTTCGCGGAAATCCATCGCCGCGAGGTGGAGTTGCTGCATGCCCTGCTCGGCGATATCAACCAGACCGAAGTGGTGGCCGCACTTCGGGTGATGACGCGGGTGTCGACCGCCTTCGAGCAGCTGGCTGGCGAACTCGACGACGCCGGCAAGGACGAGGCGCTCTGAGCCGAAAGCGCCTCATTTGCCTGCCGTCCTTGACTTTTGCCGCGCTTTCCTGTTTATCCGCGCCAATTCCTTCGCAAGCTCAAGTCTTCGAAGCCACCGACCGGGTCCCGTAAAGGTATAAAGAGAACCCGGAGGTCAACACCCGACAGCGCGTGGCGCCCTCGGGTGGTTTTTGGCTTTGCGCCTTGTTTTCTGCGCGAAGGAACCCACGTTTCCGGCGAGTTCATCGCCACCGGAAACCAGAAGGAAGTGAGAATGTTCGAGAGCCTCCAGGACCGCCTTGGTTCCATATTGAATGGACTGACCGGCCGCGGCGCATTGTCGGAAGCCGATGTTTCCGCTGCGCTCCGCGAGGTTCGCCGTGCGCTGCTCGAAGCCGACGTCGCGCTCGACGTCGTGCGCTCCTTCACCGAAAAGGTTCGTGAAAAGGCCGTCGGCGCCGAGATCCTGAAGTCGATCAAGCCCGGCCAGATGGTCGTCAAGATCGTCCATGACCAGCTCGTCGAGATGCTCGGCTCCGAGGGCGTCACCATCGACCTCAATGCGCCGGCGCCAGTCGTCATCATGATGGTCGGTCTGCAGGGCTCCGGTAAGACGACGACCACCGGCAAAATCGCCAGCCGGATGAAGACCAGGGACAAGAAGAAGGTCCTGATGGCTTCGCTCGACACGCGTCGTCCAGCAGCCCAGGAGCAGCTGCGCCAGCTCGGCGTGCAGACCGGCGTCGACACGTTGCCTGTTATTGCCGGCCAGTCGCCGACCGATATCGCTGCGCGCGCCGTTCAGGCTGCCAAGCTCGGCGGCCACGACGTCGTCATTCTCGACACGGCGGGCCGTACCCATATCGACGAGCCGCTGATGATCGAGATGGCGGAGATCAAGCGGAAGTCCAATCCGCATGAAATCCTGCTCGTGGCAGATGCGCTGACCGGTCAGGACGCCGTCAACCTCGCCCGCAACTTCGACGAACGCGTCGGCATCACTGGCCTGGTGCTCACCCGTATGGACGGCGACGGCCGTGGCGGTGCAGCGCTGTCGATGCGTGCGGTCACCGGCAAGCCGATCAAGCTCATCGGCGTCGGCGAAAAGATGGGCGAACTCGAAGAGTTCCACCCCCGCCGCGTCGCCGACCGTATCCTCGGCATGGGCGACATCGTCTCGCTCGTCGAGAAGGCTGCCGAGAACATCGACGCCGAGAAGGCGGCCGCCATGGCCGCCAAGATGGCCAAGGGCAAGTTCGACCTGAACGACCTTGCAGACCAGCTCGGCCAGATGCAGAAGATGGGCGGCATGGGCGGTATCATGGGCCTGATGCCCGGCATGGCCGGCATGAAGGACAAGATGGCCGCGGCCGGCCTCGACGACAGCCTGTTCAAGCGCCAGCTCGCCATCATTTCGTCGATGACCAAGGCCGAGCGTGCCAACCCGGATCTGCTCAAGCACTCGCGCAAGAAGCGCATCGCCGCCGGTTCCGGCACCGATGCCGCCGACATCAACAAGCTTCTGAAGATGCACCGCCAGATGGCGGACATGATGAAGATGATGGGCGGTAAGGGCAAAGGCGGCATGATGAAGCAGATGATGGGCGGCCTTGCCAACAAGATGGGCCTTGGCGGCCTCGGTGGCGGCGGCATGCCTGATCTCTCGAAGCTCGACCCGAAGCAGCTCGAAGCCCTGCAGAAGCAGGCGGAAGCCGCCGGTCTGAAGCCGGGCGGTATGCCTGGCCTTGGCGGCGGTGGCCTGCCAGGTCTGGGTGGCGCCAAGCTTCCGGGTCTTGGTGGCGGCTTCCCCGGCCTTCCCGGCCTGCCGAAGAAGAAGTGAGGATCGCTTAAAAGATGATTGATCCCGAAATCAAAAAGGAATTGGCGGGCTACCGGCAGTCGATCGACAATATCGATGCCGCGCTCGTCCACATGCTGGCTGAACGCTTCCGCTGCACCCAGGCAGTCGGCGTTCTGAAAGCCAAGCACGAACTGCCGCCGGCCGACCCGGCGCGCGAAGAATACCAGATCGAACGCCTGCGCCGCCTGGCCAAGGATGCCAATCTGGATCCGGATTTCGCCGAGAAGTTCCTGAACTTCATCATCAAGGAAGTCATCCGGCATCATGAAGCCATCGCCGCCGATCGCTCGCATTCCGCGGGCAACGCCGGCACAAACCATTCCGCTTGAACCAAGCGGTCAAGAAAGCCTGCAAGGAGTTACTCAAATGGCACTGAAAATTCGTCTCGCCCGTGGCGGTTCCAAGAAGCGTCCTTACTACCAGATCGTCGTTGCCGACGCCCGCAGCCCGCGTGACGGCCGCTTCCTCGAGAAGATCGGCTCGTGGAACCCGATGCTCGGCAAGGACGACGAAAAGCGCGTCGAGCTCGACGCCGAGCGCGTCAACCACTGGATCGCCCAGGGCGCCCAGCCGACCGACCGCGTTCTGCGCTTCCTCGACCAGGCCGGTCTCGCAAAGCGCCCGGCTCGCAGCAACCCGACCAAGGGTGCCCCGGGCAAGAAGGCTCAGGAGCGCGCTGCTGAAGCCAAGCAGAAGGCTGAAGACGCCGCTGCTGCTGCTGCTGAATAACAGCCGGCGAACGGTCCGGAGAGTGATCGGCGGTCATCTGCCGACGCAGCTCTCCGGCTGGCCGTGACTTAAGGAAACGGGTGGCATTTCCATGCCGCCCGTTTTCCGTTATGTGCACCGAGATATACCGAAACGGACGCGGACGATGAGCAAACTCGAAAACCCGGTTCTAATGGCGACGATTGGCGCGGCGCAGGGCCTGCGCGGCGAGGTCAGGGTCAAGTCCTTTACCGATGATCCGACGGCGCTCGGCGAGTATGGCAATCTGCACAGCGCAGACGGCCGTGTGTTCGAGGTGCTGGAGATTCGCGAGGCGAAAAACGTCGTCATCGTTCGCTTTCGCGGCGTCAATGACCGCAATGCCGCCGAGGCGCTCAACGGCCTCGACCTGTTCATCGAGCGCGACAACCTGCCCGACGACGATCTCGACGAGGACGAGTTCTTCTATGCCGATCTCGAGGGCCTGGAAGCGATCGACGGCAATGGCACGAGCTACGGCAAGGTCAGCGGTGTCTTCGATTTCGGCGCCGGCGATCTCCTTGAGCTGAAGGGGCCAGGCCGACGTCCGGTGCTGATCCCGTTTACCGAATGGTCGGTGCTGGAGATCGATCTGGAAGCGGGGCGGCTGCTGGTCGATCCGGTTGCGGCCGGCCTGACCGACGACAAGGACCAGGATCCGGGTAGCCCGTTTTCCGCGAAGCGCAAGTGAGCGTTGCGGCCATGACGTTTCGCGCCACCATCCTGACGCTCTATCCCGAAATGTTTCCGGGCCATCTCGGCGCCTCGCTTTCCGGCAAGGCGCTCGAGCGTGGCCAGTGGTCGATCGAGCCGGTGCAGATCCGTGATTTCGCCGAGGACAAGCATCGCACTGTCGACGACACGCCGGCTGGCGGCGGCGCCGGCATGGTGCTGAAGCCGGATGTGCTCGCGCGCGCGATCGATCGTGTCTCGGAGAACGACGATCGGCCGCGATTGCTGATGAGCCCGCGTGGCCGACCGCTGACACAGGAGCGGGTGCGTGAACTCGCCGTCGGCCCCGGCGTCGTCATCGTTTGCGGCCGCTTCGAAGGTGTCGATCAGCGGGTGATCGACGCCCGCGGCCTCGAAGAGGTTTCGATCGGCGACTATATTCTTTCGGGCGGCGAGCCGGCGGCCCTCACGCTGCTCGATGCCGTGGTGCGCATCCTGCCGGGTGTCATGGGCAACGAGCTTTCGGGTGTGCATGAGAGCTTCGAAGGCGGGCTGCTCGAGCATCCGCACTACACCCGCCCACAGGTCTTCGAAGGCCGCGAAATCCCGGCAGTGCTGACCTCGGGCAATCACGGCGCCATTGCCAAATGGCGCGAGGCGGAGGCGCGGCGGCTGACCGCCGAGCGCCGGCCCGATCTTCTTAATCAGCCCGTGAAGAAGTAATAGGCGGCAAGCAGCAGGCCTACGGCGACGACCAGCGCGCGGATGACCGCCTGCGGCACGCGTCTTGCTGCCCAGACGCCGCTGTAGCCGCCAAGGGCGGCCCCTGGCACCATGATTGCCGCGTGCAGCCAGGACACGACCCCGCCGGCGGCAAAGACGACGATGGCGATCGCGGCAATAACGATCGAGATGAAGTTCTTGAGCGCGTTCAGCCGGTGATAGCCGCCGCCGGTCGCAAGCCCCAGCACTGCCAGCATCATGATGCCCATGCCGGCGCCGAAGAAGCCGCCGTAAATGGAGGTGACGAACTGGGCGCCGATGCCGACCGGATTGATCGCATGCTCGTCGACGCGGGCCTTGGGCTTCAGGAGCGGCCCGGCAGCGAAGATCGCCGTTGCCGCCAGCAGCAGCCAGGGCACAAGCGCGCGGAAGGAGGCATTGGAGAGCGAGATGAGCAGCAGCGCGCCGGCCAGACCGCCAAGTGCGGAGATGACGCCGAGCAGGATCGCATAGCGCTTGTCGGCGCGGATCTCCTTGGCATAGGCGAGCGCCGAGGTGATGTAGCCTGGAAACTGGATGATCGACGAGGTCGCGTTGGCGACGATTGGCGAGAGACCGCCAAGCGTCATCGCCCCGAAGGTCAGGAACGTTCCGCCGCCGGCAATGGCATTGACGACGCCGGACAGGAAGCCGGCCGCAAACAGCATGAGTATTTCGAAGATGTTCATGGTCTCCCCCGACCCCTCATGCTCGGGATAGCCGGTGGTTGTGCCGGCCGCAAGTCCGTTGCATCGGACAATCATCACGCGCGTGTTTGCGTATTTTCTGATAAATTCGGCTTTCCTGGCGCGGATGCCTCAGAAATTATGGCCTTCGGGGATGACAAGGCAGTGCGATTGGTGTAAGTGCCGCCCCGGTTCGGGTTCCATGCCCGTCGACCAAAACAAAGAATGGCGAATCCGCTCCTGCCGGTATCCGGCAAGACCTGAAGGCTGGCCCGACAGGTTCATCGAGAGCGCTCTGGCTGTTTCAGAAGAACTTGAAAGGTTAGACCGATGAACATCATCCAGCAGCTGGAAGCCGAACAGGCCGCCAAGATCGCCGCCAAGCGCACGCTCCCGGAATTCTCCGCAGGCGACACGCTCCGCGTCAACGTCCGCGTTGTCGAAGGCAACCGTACCCGCGTCCAGGCCTATGAAGGCGTTTGCATCGCTCGTTCGGGCGGCGGCATCAACGAAAGCTTCACCGTTCGCAAGATCTCCTACGGCGAAGGCGTCGAGCGCGTATTCCCGGTTTACTCTCCGCTCGTCGAGAGCGTCGAAGTGGTTCGCCGCGGTAAGGTCCGTCGCGCCAAGCTCTACTACCTGCGCGACCGTCGCGGTAAGTCGGCTCGTATCGTCGAGAACACCGGCACGCGCGCCCGCAAGCTGAACGAAGCCGAGCGTCAGGCGATTGCCGAGGAAAAGGCACGCATCGAGGCTGAAAAGGTTGCAGCAGCTCAGGCGCTCGCCGCCGAGAAGGCAGCAGCCGAAGCCGCCGAAGCAAAGGCAGCAGCGGAAGCCGCAGCAGAATAACATTTCAATCCCTAGGGATTGTTGGAAAGGCGGCCTCGGCCGCCTTTCTTTTTTGGTACTATCCGCTTGTCTTTTCGACGGAATTTGTGACATTTTCCGCTGCCACACTTTTCGGGAGCTCCTCCAATGACAATCCGTCGCCACGTGCTTGCGGGCATCGCAGCCGCACTTGCAGCACCTTTTGCGTTTTCTGCACCGGCGCTGGCCGCCGACCTGCCTGACCTCGGCGGCAAGACGGTCGTCGTCGTCACGGAGAACGCCTACCCGCCGCTGCAGTTTGTCGATCCGAAGTCCGGCGAAGCCAAGGGCTGGGAATACGACGCGATGAACGAGATCGCCAAGCGGTTGAATTTCAAGGTCGAATACCAGAACACCAGCTGGGACGCGATGATCCAGGCGGTGCATGACGGTCAGTACCAGATCGGCATGACGGGCATCACCATCAAGGACGACCGCAAGGAAAAGGTCGATTTCTCGGACCCCTACATGCGCTCGCAGCAGTTCATGCTGGTGCGCAGCGACGAGGCCCGCTTCAACGATGGCAAGAGCTTCGGCGCCTTTGCCGACGGTCTCGTCGGCGCACAGCCGGGTACCTCGCCGTTCTACACCGCCGTCTACGAAATGCTCGACGGCAACGAGCAGAACCCGCGCATCAAGCTGTTTGAGACCTTCGGCGCGACCGTTCAGGCGCTGAAGGCCGGCGACGTCGATGTGGTCCTGACCGATAGCGTCGCCGCCAAGGGCTATGTCGATTCCTCCGAAGGCAAGCTCAAGGTCGTCGGTGGGCCGCTCGGCACCGAGGATTTCGGCTTCATCTTCCCGAAGGGCTCGGATCTCGTGGCTCCGGTCAACGCCGCGATCAAGGCGCTGAAGGAAGACGGTACCTTCGACGCCCTCGATAAGAAGTGGTTCCTCGAATACAAGATGGGCGGCTGATAGCAGGCTATGGCCGCTCCACAATCTTCAGACATGTCTGGCAAGGGCGACTATCCCTGGTGGTTGGTCGCCCTTGTTGCGATCGCTGTGGCGCTCGCCGCCGTGATCATCAGCAATGACATCTTCTCGGAAGTCTTCACCGTCGTCTTCAAGGGCCTTGGCGTCACCGTCTTCGTGACCCTCATGGGCTTCGTGCTGGCGACGACGCTCGGCCTCGGCATCGCGCTGATGGCGCTCTCCGAGCACTCGTCCCTTCGGCAGATCGCCCGCTTCTATACGGAAGTCATCCGCGGCGTGCCGATCCTGGTGCTTCTGTTCTACATTGCCTTCGTCGGCGCGCCGGGGCTCGTCGTCGCGGCCAATTTCATCTCAGCACCGCTGATTAGCGCCGGCTGGATGGAGCCGGTTGTCGTGCGCGACATCTCCTTGATGTGGCGGGCGATCCTGGCGCTGATGATCGGCTATTCTGCGTTCATCGCCGAAGTGTTCCGGGCGGGCATCCTCTCGGTAGACAAGGGGCAGGTCGAAGCCGCTAAGGCGCTCGGGCTTTCACGCTACCAGCGCTTTCGTCTCGTCATCTTTCCGCAGGCGATCCGCGTGATCCTGCCGCCGCTCGGCAACGACTTTATCGCCATGGTCAAGGACAGTTCGCTCGTCTCGGTGCTCGGCGTCGCCGACATCACGCAGATGGGCAAGGTCTATGCCTCCGGCTCCTTTCGCTTCTTCGAGACCTATTCGATCGTTGCCTATGTCTATCTCGTGCTGACCATCGGTCTGTCGCTGGGATTGCGGGGGCTGGAGCGGCGGCTCAGGCGCGCGGAGCAGCGCTGAGTCCGTTTCCGGCAATTGCCGACCTGTCAGAAAATTGATATGAACACGGCCATGGAATCCAAATTCGGATGTAGCGAGCAGAAAATCGTCGTGCTGCAGGACCACAAGCGCCTGCCGGCACGCTTCTTTGCGCGCGTCCACGGGGCGCTTACAAGCCGCCTATCCTGATCTCCTGATCAGTGCTTCCGGCCGCCTTGCCGCCGGCTTTCCTACTTTTTTGAAAACTCGATGGATATACCGCCATGAGCGCACCGCGTACCCTCTATGACAAGATCTGGGACGATCACCTGGTCAACGCACAGGACGACGGCACCTGTCTTCTCTACATCGACCGTCACCTCGTTCACGAAGTGACGAGTCCGCAGGCCTTCGAAGGTCTGCGCATGGCCGGCCGCAAGGTCCGTGCGCCTGAAAAGACGCTCGCTGTCGTCGACCACAATGTTCCGACTTCGGCCGACCGTCACCTCGGCATCAAGAACGAGGAAAGCCGCATCCAGGTCGAGGCGCTCGCCAAGAACGCCGCCGACTTCGGCGTCGAATACTACTCGGAAAACGACAAGCGCCAGGGCATCGTGCACATCGTCGGCCCCGAGCAGGGCTTCACCCTGCCGGGCATGACCATCGTGTGCGGTGACAGCCACACCTCGACACATGGCGCCTTCGGTTCGCTGGCCCACGGCATCGGCACGTCGGAAGTCGAGCACGTGCTCGCGACCCAGACGCTGATCCAGAAGAAGGCGAAGAACATGCTGGTGCGCGTCGACGGCCAACTGCCGCCGGGCGTCACCGCCAAGGACATCATCCTCGCCATCATCGGCGAGATCGGCACTGCCGGCGGCACCGGCCACGTCATCGAGTTTGCCGGCGAAGCGATCCGCTCGCTGTCGATGGAAGGCCGCATGACCATCTGCAACATGACGATCGAAGGCGGCGCCCGCGCCGGCCTGATCGCGCCTGACGAAACGACGTTCGCCTATATCAAGGACAAGCCGCGCGCACCGAAGGGCAAGGCCTGGGACATGGCGCTCGACTACTGGAAGACGCTGCACACGGACGAGGGCGCGCATTACGATCGCGTCGTCGTGCTCGACGCCGCCAACCTGCCGCCGATCGTCTCCTGGGGCTCGTCGCCGGAAGACGTCATCTCGGTTCAGGGCATCGTTCCCAATCCGGATGAGATCCAGGAAGAGAACAAGCGGGCCTCCAAGTGGCGCGCGCTCGACTATATGGGCCTGAAGCCGGGCACGAAGATCACCGACATCGCCGTCGACCGCGTCTTCATCGGCTCGTGCACCAACGGCCGCATCGAGGACCTCCGGGCCGTGGCCGAGGTGGTCGAAGGCCGCAAGGTCGCCTCGACCGTTTCGGCGATGATTGTTCCGGGATCCGGCCTCGTGAAGGAACAGGCCGAGGCCGAAGGCCTCGACAAGATCTTCCGCGAAGCGGGCTTCGACTGGCGCGAGCCGGGCTGCTCCATGTGCCTGGCGATGAACGACGACCGGCTGAAGCCCGGCGAGCGTTGCGCCTCCACATCGAACCGCAACTTCGAGGGCCGTCAGGGCTTCAAGGGCCGCACGCATCTGGTCTCGCCGGCGATGGCGGCAGCCGCTGCGGTCGCGGGTCATTTCGTCGATATCCGCGAATGGAAATAGGCCGGGTCTGAGCTTTTCCGGCGTCAATGGCCGCCCTTCGGGGCGGCCTTTTTTATTTGGCGCTCTCCCCGCCCGCGCGCCTGAAATGGGTTAAGCTGTGCGGGCCGAGGCACATTGGGGAGAACGATGGGATGAGCGACGATCTGCCTGTGCAACGCTACCGTCTGCTGCTGTTGCGCCATGCCAAGTCCGCCTGGCCGGACGGCGTTGCCGACATCAACCGACCGCTCGGCGAGCGAGGCCGCAAGGCGGCGCCACTGATGGGGGGCTATATGGCTCGGCATGCGCTCGTGCCGGATCTCGCCCTCGTCTCGACCGCGAAACGGGCGCAGGAGACCTGGACACTGGTAGCCGCTGCCTTGCCGCCCGGCATCACGGTCGAAAACACCCGGGCGATCTATGAGGTGGAGGCCGCCCAGATCCTCAGCGTGCTTCGTGCAACCGACCCGGCCATCAGGACGCTGCTGATCGTCGGCCACAATCCCGGCATGGAGGACCTGGCGCACGAGCTCGTCGGTTCCGGCGATGCGGATCTGCGTATGCGCATGGCGGACAAGTTTCCGACGGCGGCGCTTGCCGTCCTTGAATTCGAAGCGACAGGCTGGCGTGAGCTTCTGTCCGGCGGGGCCAGGCTCGCGCGCTTCGTCACGCCGCGTTCGCTCGATTGAGCCGATCGGACGTCGAGGTCAGATTACCTTCACGACGGTGCCGCGGCGCATATGCGGGATCAGCCGACGCATCGCCGGCAGGCTGACGGCGACGCAGCCCTGCGTCGGCTCGTAGCCCGGCCGGATCAGGTGAAAGAAGATCGCCGAACCGGCATTTCGCCGGCGCGCGAGCAGGTTCCAGTCCATCACCAGGCAGATGTCGTAGAGCCCGTCGTCACGCATCATCTCCTCATGGCTCGGCTGGAAGGGTGCCTTGACCGGGCGATTGTAGAGCGCGTGGCGTGTCGCGTCGCACCACAGCATGCCCGTGCGCGTCGTCCGGGTCGGCAGCGGCGTCGGCGGCAGGAGGAGGCGGTCGCGCCTGACATAGCCGCCGATCAGCTTCATCGCGGCGCGTGGCGTGGCGCCATCGCCCTCGCGCTTCAGGCTGGTAATGCCACTTCGCCCGATGGCGGCCTGCTCGACGCGGCCGTCGAACGAGACAAGTGCTCGCTTGCGATCGCGCGGTGCGGCGCGCACGGTGATGACAGATTTGGCTGGTCTTCTTCCCGACGTTTTCTTGAGCATCATTCTCACGGATTTTTGCTTTGCCCGTGATTTGGGGGGCACCATAAGCACGGTTACGGATATAAAGAGGTAGCAACGCTGGTTCGCTTGCCAACACAGGCATTTGAGCTAGTTTGAAAACGGAAGCAAACAGGAATTGTCCCATGGCGACCCGTACCATTCTTCTTGTCGATGACGACAATGACCTGCGCGAGACCCTGGTCGAGCAGCTCTCGCTCTACGAGGAATTCGACCTCATCCAGGAAGCGACTGCCGGCAAGGGCATCCAGACGGCGCGTGCCCAGCAGGTGGACCTGTTGATCATGGATGTCGGCCTGCCGGACATGGACGGTCGCGAAGCGGTGAAGCTGCTGCGCAAGGGCGGCTTCAAGGCGCCGATCATCATGCTGACCGGCCACGACACCGATTCCGATACGATTCTGGGCCTTGAGGCCGGCGCCAACGATTATGTGACGAAGCCGTTCCGTTTCGCCGTACTGCTCGCCCGCATCCGCGCGCAGCTGCGCCAGCACGAGCAGAGCGAGGACGCAACCTTCAGCGTCGGGCCCTACACGTTCAAGCCGAGCCAGAAGCTGCTGACGCTCGAAAACGGCCAGAAGATCCGGCTTACCGAAAAGGAAGCGGCGATCATCCGCTATCTCTACCGCGCCGACCAGAAGGTGGTGACGCGCGACGTGCTCTTGGAAGAAGTCTGGGGCTACAATTCCGGCGTGACCACCCACACGCTCGAAACCCACGTCTATCGTCTGCGCCAGAAAATCGAGCGGGACCCTTCCAATGCCGAGATTTTGGTGACAGAGAACGGCGGCTACAAGATCGTTCCGTAGCCGGGGTGCGCAGGGTGGCAATCCACTTCTCGCGCGTTCTCCGTAGACTGTTGTTTGCATGGGTCGCGTGCGCGATCCGGTCCATCGGGACCGGCACTGGCGTGACCGTGGGAGGTTAGCCGCTTGGCGCTCAACGACGATATCGTGCTTCTGTCCAACGTGCCGCTGTTCGCCGATATCAGCGAGGACAAGCTGAGGCTGATCGCCTTCGGCGCGGAGCGGCGCCGCATCTTCAAGGGACAGGAGCTGTTTCGCGAGGGGGCGCCGGCCGATTGCGCCTATGCGATCGCCAGCGGCAGCTTGTCCCTGTCGAAGGCCGGTTTCGACGGTTCTGAGACGACGGTCTCGACCGTCAGTCGCGGAGCGCTTCTGTCGGAACTGGCGCTGATCTCGATGGTCGAGCGTAAGTTCACGGCAACGGCCGAGGAAGACAGCGAAGTCATTCGCATCAATCGGCCGCTCTTCCGCCGCATGCTGGAGGAATATCCTGAAGTGGCCGAGCTCGTCGAAGCGCGCATCCGCGAAAACCTGCAGGCGATGATCCGCCGGGCCGGCGCGCTCGCCGGCCGTTTTGCTTGAACCGCGCTACGGTTTCTCGCTACCACCGATATTTCAGCGAACCGAGCACGGTGCGGCCCTGGCCGAAATAGCAGTAGCCATCGGTGCAGACCTCTTCGCGGCGATCGCCGAGATTGGTAGCGCTGACGGCGAGCGACAGTCCGTCGAGTTCGGGGTTCTTGACGCCGAAGTCGTAGGCGATCGAGGCGTCGAAATAGACGGCGCCGCCGTTCTTGGCGGTGTTGGCATCGGACGTGTAGGAGCTTGACGCCAGCCGTACGCCGCCGCCGAGGCTGAGGCCCGCAAGCTGCGTGTCTTCGGGCAAAAGATAGTTCACCCACAGCGATGCGACATGGCGCGGCTTCGTCGACGGCACGTTGCCGATCAGCGACGGATCGACGTTTCCGGTGATTTCAGCGTCGTTGTAGTTGTAGGCGGCGATGAAGCTCAGGCCGTTGTCGAACTCCCGGCGTCCTTCCACCTCGAAACCATTGGTCGTCACCTCGCCGGCCGACTTGTAGTAGTAGCCGACGGGAAGGGACGGGTCGGACACGTATTGCGGCGCGCCGCTTTCGACGATCCGGTAATAGGCCGCGCTCAGTGAATAGGCTTCGCCTTCCGGATGGTACTTCACGCCCAATTCGACCTGCTCGCCGGTCGTCGGATCGAGCACGCGGCCATCGACCGAAAGCTCTGTGCGCGGCACGAAGGAGGTGCTGTAGCTGGCATAGGGCGCGATGCCGTTGTCGAAGAGGTAGAGCAGGCCGGCCTGCCCGGTGAGTTCGCCATCGTCCTTGCGATCGACGACGCCGGTGTTCTTGTTGGTGCTGGTCTGGTCGACCCAGTCGTAGCGAAGGCCACCAACGGCGCGCCAGTTGCCTACCTCCAGCTGATCCTGGACATAGATGCCCGTCTGCCGCAGGTCCCGCCCGCTGAAGCTGGTAAGCGCTGGCGTCGGATCGCCGACGCCGACGCCGAAGGTCGGGTTGTTGAGATCGAAGCGATAGGCCGGATCGACGGCGCCGAAGCCGAGGCCGAAGTCCGAGGTGATCCAGGTGTAATCGAGGCCGGTCAGCAGCGTGTGCGAGACCGCCCCGGTGTCAAAGGTCGCCTGGAGCTGATTGTCGATCTGGTAGGCGCGCTGGTCGTCCTTGATGGCGACGGGTGAGCGGTCAAAGACGCCGGGCGCGACCTCCGTCCCGAACTGCAGGTAACGGGCCCTGAGGTCCAGATCGCTGACGCGGCCGTGCTGGCGGAAGGTCAGGCCGTTGTCGAACTCGTGCTCGAACTTGTAACCGGCCTGGACCTGGCCGACCTTCTGGTAGTCATAGTCCGGGTCGCTGTAGCGCAGCAGCCGGCCGTCATGCTCGAGCACCCGCGGGCTGGCGTCGCTTTCGCCCTTCTGCCCCAGGCCGTAGACCGCCAGCGACGTGCCTTCGTCCGGCTTCCAGGTGAAGGAGGGCTGCAGCAGGTAACGATCGTCGGCAACGTCGTAGTTGGTCTCGCCGTTTCGCAGAAGCCCGACGATGCGATAGAGGACGTCGCCGTCAGCCGTTACCGGCCCGCCGACATCGAAGGCGGCCTGGGCGCGACCGATCGTGCCATATTGCAGCTCGACCTCGCGGTGGGGCTCCTCCTCGGGCATCTTCGAGATGCGGTTGACGATGCCGCCGACGCCGGCAGCACCATACATGACCGAGACCGGACCTTTCAGGATCTCGATCCGCTCGAGGCCGTAGACCTCCGTCGGGAAGGTGCCGTAGTTCATGTAGGGCTGGCGCAGGCCGTCACGGAAATCGCCGGTCGTCGTCGTCTCGAAACCGCGGATATAGATCTGGTCGAAACGCGGATCGAAGCCGAAGGCGCCGGTCGTGACGCCGGCGGCATAACGCGTTGCCTGGATCATGTCCTGCACGCCGCGTTCTTCGAGCTCCTTGCGCGTGACCACCGAGACCGAGCGGGGCGTTTCGATCAGCGGCGTGTCGGTCTTCAGCGCCGAGACGTTGCGTGTCGGCACGATCGTGTCGTTATCCTCGGCGATCGTCGCAGCTGCCCTGCCGGCCGTCGCTTCGATCTTTTCCAGACGGGTGGTCTTCTGGCTTTCGGCCGATTGCGCATGGGTCGCTGTCGGCGAAAGGATCACGGCGACAGCGCTTGCGGCGAGCACGGTGGTTGCGGACAGCGCGCGGCGCGAGGCGCGCAGGAAGGTGGTCGGCAAGGTCTTTGGCATCTCTGGCCCTCTTGCGGGCGCACGAAAACCCTCCGGCCAAAGCCAGAGCAAAGCACCCGAATATCAGTGAAAACGACGGCTGAGCGGCCATCGGAGGCGGTGTCCCCGCCGCCCGACAAGAGGGATAGTCCGTTTGGAAATGCGCATCAAGAAAAATATGATTCTTTTAGTCATGTTTTTCTTGATGGAACAGCGGGCGCCGAAGGCGCGTGCCGCCGCCCAGAAAATGACGTCCTAGATGTCGAAGTGCGCGATGACGGGCACGTGGTCTGAGGGGCGCTCCCAGCCGCGCGCTTCCCGCAGGATATCGACGTTCTTGAGCGCCGGCGCGAGGTCGGCGGACGACCAGATATGGTCGAGTCGGCGCCCACGGTCGGCAGCTTCCCAGTCCTTCGCCCGGTAGCTCCACCAGGTGTAGAGCTTGGTCGGGGAGGGCGTGTGCTGGCGCATCAGGTCGACCCAGCCGCCGCCGTTCATGACCGTGGTCAGCCCCTCGGTTTCGATCGGCGTATGGCTGACGATCTTCAGGAGCTGTTTGTGCGACCAGACGTCGTCTTCCAGCGGCGCGATATTGAGGTCGCCGACGAGGATCGAGGAAATGCCGGCCTCGGCTTCGGCGTGCAGCAGCTTCATCTCCTCGACGAAATCGAGCTTGTGGCCGAATTTCGGATTGATGGTGCGGTCCGGCTCGTCGCCGCCGGCAGGCACGTAGAAATTATGCAGCCGGATCTTCTTGCCGCCGGCTTCGAAAACGACCGAGAGATGGCGGGCGTCGCCGATGCCGCAATAGTCGCGGCGATCGCTAAGCTCATGCAGCGGCAGGCGCGAGATCGTCGCCACGCCGTGATAGCCCTTCTGGCCGTGCATCTCGATATGATTGTAGCCGAGCGCCTTCAGGGGCTTGGAGGGAAACTGGTCGTTCGGGCACTTGGTTTCCTGCAGGCAGAGGATGTCAGGCTGCCAGGTCTGCAGCAGATGCTCGACCAGCGGCATGCGCAGGCGAACGGAGTTGATGTTCCAAGTGGCGACGGAAAGGGCCATGCGTCATTCCCTGATCGGCTGGGGCCGGACGCTCGCGAAGGGAAGGCCGGCTCGGGATGGATGTTTGACCCGAGCTTTAAGCAGGTCCGGCGCGCCGGGACAAGGAATGCCTGAACGACGCCGCACTAAAAACCGCGTGTCCTATGGACGCGCGAAGGTCGGCTTGGCGCATGATGTCGCTCAGCCGCCGCGCTTGTTGCGGACCTCGTCATAGGGGATCTGGAAGACCTTGTCGTCCAGCGCCATACCGGTCTTGACATTGAAGATCATGACCGAGGTGTCCTTCTTCTGCGCGTCGGTGATGGTCCACTGGCGCAGATCGTAGGTCTTCGGGTCGAACATCATGGTGATGGTCGAATCGCCGAAGATCGAACGGTCGCCAAGCACGATGGTGATGAGGTCGGACTCTTCCTTGACGTCGCGCACCATCTTGCCGGTCAGGTCGATCCTCTCGCTGAGCAGCAGGTTGAGCGGAGTCTTCGACAGCGGATAGATGTCCCAGGTCTTGAGCTTCATGTTGCCGATGACGACGGACTTGCCGTCGGCGATGACGCGCATCGGCGAGGGGGCCTCGTAGTTGAAGCGGATGCGGCCGGGGCGGCGGATATAGAATTTGCCGCCGGTCTGCTCGCCGCGCGGGCCGAACTGGACGAATTCGCCGGCCATGGTCTTCACCGAGGAGAAATGGTCGGCGATCTTCTGGGCAGCGCTCGGGGCCTGGGCGAAGGCCTGGCCGAGGTCGAGACCGGTGCCGCCGATGCCGCCAAGTGCCGCAAGCCCGCACACGAAGAGGCGGCGCGACATCACCGGGTGGTTGCGCTCGCCAGTCTTAGTCTCTGTCATCTCGGTCTCCTTCATTTACGAATCATCTGGAGCGCAAGTGCGGCGCCTTCAAGGCGCCATTTTCGAGCTTTTTCGCTCGCGCTCTCACATGACTGTTACCGGTTTGGCCCTTTATCCAGGGCCTCTGCCCGCATCCGCCGGGCGTCTTTTCTATCAATGCATTCGCCTCACGCGAATCTGCGGGAACTGCCCTGTCGTCCGGTGACTTACTCTTCGGTCGGAACGAGGATCTCGCGTTTGCCGGCGTGGTTCGCCGGCCCGATGATGCCTTCCTGCTCCATGCGCTCGATCAGCGATGCGGCACGATTGTAACCGATCCCGAGGCGTCGCTGCACGTAGGAAGTCGAGGCCTTGCCGTCGCGCAGGACGACCGCAACCGCCTGGTCGTAAGGATCGTCGGAATCGGCGAGATTGGAGGTGCCGGCCGGGCCGCCGCCCTCGCCATCCTCGTCGTCATCCTCGGTGATGGCATCGAGATATTGCGGTACGCCTTGCGTCTTCAGGTAGGCGACGACCTCTTCGACCTCGGTGTCGGAAACGAAGGGGCCGTGGACGCGCTGGATGCGGCCGCCGCCGGCCATGTAGAGCATGTCGCCCATGCCGAGCAGCTGTTCGGCGCCCTGTTCGCCAAGGATGGTGCGGCTGTCGATCTTCGAGGTCACCTGGAACGAGATGCGCGTCGGGAAGTTGGCCTTGATCGTGCCGGTGATGACGTCGACCGAGGGGCGCTGCGTCGCCATGATGACATGGATGCCGGCGGCGCGGGCCATCTGGGCGAGCCGCTGCACTGCGCCCTCGATGTCCTTGCCGGCGACCATCATCAGGTCGGCCATTTCGTCGATGATGACGACGATGTAGGGCATCGGCGCCAGATCGAATTCTTCCGTCTCGTACATGGCTTCGCCGGTCTGGCGGTCGAAGCCGGTCTGCACCGTGCGGGTGATCTGTTCGCCCTTGGCAAGCGCCTGCTCGACGCGGCTGTTGAAGCCGTCGATGTTGCGCACGCCGATCTTCGACATCTTCTTGTAGCGCTCTTCCATCTCGCGCACCGTCCACTTCAGTGCGACGACCGCCTTCTTGGGGTCGGTCACAACAGGCGAAAGCAGGTGCGGGATGCCGTCATAGACGGAAAGTTCGAGCATCTTCGGGTCGATCATGATCAGGCGGCACTGATCGGGGCTCAGCCGATAGAGCAGCGACAGGATCATGGTATTGATCGCGACCGATTTGCCCGAACCGGTGGTGCCGGCGACGAGCAGATGCGGCATCTTGGCGAGATCGGCGACGACGGGCTCGCCGCCGATCGTCTTGCCGAGCGCCATGGCAAGGCGGGCCTTGGAGGTCTCGAAATCGCGCGAGCCGATGAGTTCGCGCAGATAGACGGTTTCGCGCCGCTGGTTCGGCAGTTCGATGCCGATGGCGTTGCGGCCGGGAACGACGGCGACGCGAGCCGCGATCGCGCTCATCGAGCGGGCGATATCGTCGGCAAGGCCGATGACGCGAGAGGACTTGATGCCCGGTGCCGGTTCCAGTTCGTAGAGGGTAACGACCGGGCCGGGGCGAACATGGATGATCTCGCCCTTGACACCGAAATCTTCAAGCACGCCTTCGAGCATGCGGGCGTTCTGCTCCAGCGCATCGGGCGAGAGCGAGGCGTCGCGGCCGACGTTTTTCGGCTCGGCAAGGAAATGCATCGGCGGCAGCGTGAAGTCGCCATCGTTGTCGTCGACGAAGGAGCGCTGGGCTTCGCGCTCGACGCGCTGGCCCGTCTTCGGGCGAGGAGCAGGCGTCGAAACGCGCGAGCCGCCGCCCTTGGGCAGGCCCTGCTTCGGCGGTGCCGCCTTCGGCGCCCAGTCGGCGGCTGCATCGTAGTCTTCGTCGTCAGGCAGAATGCCGGCGGGGCGGCGCTCGTCGATGTCGAAGGGCAGGTCGTCATCCTCGTCGTCGGCCATGATCGGCGGCGGGGTGAGGATGCGGCGCTCGGAGCGGTCGAGCGAGGGCTCGATGCGGTCGCCGGCGGCCATCGGCTTCGGCCGGGCGGGTTCGTTCAGCGTGCCGAACTCGTCGTTGTTGAAATCATAGGGTTCGTCGTACTGGCGCTTGGGCGTGGCGCGGGTGCCGCTCATGCCGAAAATGCGGCGCATGCGCGCGTGCATGGTGTAGCGCATATGGGCAAAAGAGCCCATCAGCAGGGTGAAGGGACCTTCGCTGTCGTCCTCGTCCAGTTCGTCGCGCACGGTGCGCGCCTTGCTCGGCGTCGGCTCGGCAATTTCCTCTTCCTCCTCCTCGTCGCTGACGCCGATCAGGCCGGCGCTATAGACCAGGCACCAGGCGGCGGGGACGGCGAAGATGCAGGCAAGAATGGTCGCAAGCGTGCCGGTCGGGAAGGCGCCGGTAAAGAGCGCGGGGAAGCGCAGGATCATGTCGCCGAAGACGCCTCCAAGGCCGTTGGGCAGCGGCCAGGTGATGGGGGCGGGAACACAGCTGAGTGCTGCGCCGGCAAGCACCGAGCCGACGAACCAGAGACCGAGGCGCTTGAAGACCTTGTCGAAACGTTTGCCGCCGATCAGCACCAGGGCCCAGGCGACGGCCGGCAGGAGGGCGACGACGCTGGCCAGCCCGAAGAACTGCATGAAGATGTCGGCAAAGGCAGCACCCGTGTAACCGAGCACGTTGGTCGGCGCTTGTGACGTGGCGTAGGAGAAGCTGGGATCGGCGACGTTCCACGTCGAGAGCGCTGCGACGGCCAGCGCCAATGCGCCGAACAGCGCAAAGCCCGCCAGCGACGCGATCTGTCGCCAAACGAAGGTGGTTAGCACGAACCGGTTGGAACGGCTGTCAAGCGCTGCCGGATTGCTTCTGCTCATGTTGCCTGCTGCCCGTCTCGATCTTCACGGCGCATTGCGCGCCATGGAATCAACCTAAGCGGTGTACGGTTAATGCGACATTAACCATGCGTAGTTGGCGCTAAAATAGCAGTCGCAGCCGGACCGATCGGCACGAAAAAAGGCCCGGAGCTTCCGATCCGGGCCAAGGGCGATCCGCGTGGGGCGGATCGCGACGGGACTGTAGGCGGCGCCGAATTGCCGGCGCCGCGATCCGCTTAGCTGTGGTAGGCGGCTTCACCGTGCGACGAGAGGTCGAGGCCCTCGCGTTCGGCTTCGACGGAGACGCGCAGGCCGACGATCGAGTCCACCAGCTTGTAGAGGATGACGGAGACGACGCCGCACCAGACGATGGTGATGGCAACCGCGGTCAGCTGGGTCATGAACTGGCCGCCCATGGTGACGCCGTCGGCATAACCGATGCCGCCGAGCGACGAGGAGGCGAAGATGCCGGTGGCAAGCGCACCGAAGAAGCCGCCGACGCCGTGGACGCCGAAGACGTCTGCCGTGTCATCATAGTGGAACTTGTTCTTCACGACAGAGACGAAGAAGTAGCAGAGCGGCGAGACGAGCACGCCCATGACGATCGCGCCCATCGGGCCGGCAATGCCGGCGGCGGGCGTGATGGCGACGAGACCGGCGATCATGCCCGAGGCGGCGCCCAGCATCGAGGCCTTGCCGCGGGTGAAGGTTTCGACGGCCGACCAGGAAAGGATGGCGGCTGCGGTTGCAAGGAAGGTGTTGACGGTCGCGAGCATGGCGCCGCCCGAGGCTTCGAGGTTCGAGCCGGCGTTGAAGCCGAACCAGCCGAACCAGAGCATGGCAGCACCAACCAGCGTCAGCGTCATCGAGTGCGGTGCCATCATGTCGCGGCCGTAGCCGGTGCGCTTGCCGACCATGATCGCGCCGATCAGGCCAGCCACGCCGGCATTGATGTGAACGACGGTGCCGCCGGCGAAGTCAAGCGCGCCCATGCCGAAGAGCAGGCCGTTGCCGTCCCAGACCATGTGGGCGATCGGGAAGTAGACGAAGGTCGCCCAGAGCACCGAGAAGAGCACGGCTGCGGAGAACTTGATGCGCTCGGCAAAGGCGCCGACGATCAGCGCCGGGGTCAGTGCCGCGAAGGTCATCTGGAACAGCATGAAGATGTATTCCGGAATGACGACGCCTTCCGAGAAGGTGGCCGACGTGCTCTCAGTGGTGACGCCGGCGAGGAACATCTTGGCGAAGCCGCCGAAATAGGGGCTGGTCGAGCCGCCGAAGGCGAAGGAGTAACCGTAGACGACCCAGACGATCATCATCGTCGCGCCGATCACGGTGCACTGCATCAGCACCGAGAGCATGTTCTTGGCGCGCACTAGGCCGCCGTAGAACAGCGCGAGGCCCGGGATCAGCATGAAGAAGACGAGAAGCGTCGAGATGAACATGAAGGCGGTATCGGCCTTGTCCGGCACCGGTACAGCTGCGGCCGCCGCCGGTGCCGCTTCCTGCGCGAAGGCTACGGCCGGCGCAAGCAGGGCGGCAGTCATTGCGCCCAGGCGTCCAAGAGAGGTGGAAAGCTTAAGTGATGACATCGAGGTAGTGCTCCCTGAACGGCGTGGTTTACAACGCTTCTGAATCGGTTTCGCCGGTGCGGATGCGCACCGCATGGTCAATGGCGTAGACGAAGATCTTTCCGTCGCCGATCTGGCCGGTCTTGGCGGCTGCGGCGATCGCTTCAACGGCCTTGTCGACGAGTTCTGAAGGAACGGCGATCTCGACCTTCAGTTTCGGCAGGAAGCTCACGGCATATTCGGTACCGCGGTAGATTTCGGTATGTCCCTT
The DNA here is from genome assembly GCF_014852195.1 of Ensifer sp. ENS08. Classification (NCBI taxonomy): domain Bacteria; kingdom Pseudomonadati; phylum Pseudomonadota; class Alphaproteobacteria; order Hyphomicrobiales; family Rhizobiaceae; genus Ensifer; species Ensifer sp. ENS08. The sequence goes on along the minus strand of NZ_JACVBF010000004.1, from coordinate 184,861 downwards.
CTGGCGGCCGTAGCCTTTGACTTCGGTCACGGTCAGGCCCTGGATGCCGACAGCAGTGAGGGCTTCGCGAACCTCATCGAGCTTGAACGGCTTGATAATGGCCATCACAATTTTCATCTGGTTTCATCCTTGTTCGCCTCCGGCGGAGGCCGTCTCTCCTTGCTGCGGAGCGCCAGAGCGCCGTGCAACCGAACCATGACATTCAAGGGGCGTGCCAGATTCTGACGCTCGACTTAAGGTAATGAAAACAAATAGAAAAAAAGAAAGCCGCAGCACGATTGCTGCGGCGCATCAAAAAATCGTCACTTTAGAAGATTAAAAAATAGGCAGAACGAAGATTCTGCTTATTTCCTATTCAGATGCCTTTTTCCGGATCAACCCTTCCTGGGCGACGGAGGCGATCAGCACACCGGAACGCGTAAAAAGGCTGCCTCTGGTCATCCCGCGGGCACCATGTGCACTCGGGCTATCCTGGGTATAGAGCAGCCAGTCGTCCATCTTGCAGGGGCGGTGAAACCACATGGCATGATCGAGGCTCGCGACCTGCAGGTTCCGGTCAAAGACCGAAGTGCCGTGCGCATAGAGCGAGGTGTCGAGCAGGGTCATGTCGGAGAGATAGGCAAGGATCGCTGCCTGGATATGGCGCTCGTCCGGAACCGTGCCGACGGCCTTGACCCAGACATCCTGGATCGGCTTGCCGTCGTTGCGGGTAAAATAGTGCTGCAGCGACGCCGGCCGGATCTCGATCGGCCGCGGCCTTTCCCAATAGCGCCGGATTGCTTCGGGCGCGTGGACGAGAAACTTTTCCTTCAGCTCCTGTTCGCCCGGAAGCGTCTCGGGCATGGCGAGATCAGGCATGTCGATCTGGTGGTCGAAACCGTCCTCGTCGTACTGGAACGAGGCGGACATGGAGAAGATCGCCTTGCCATGCTGGATGGCGACTACCCGCCTGGTGGCGAAGCTCGAACCGTCGCGGATGCGATCTACCTCGTAGATGATAGGTACGGAAGGATCGCCCGGCCGCATGAAATAGGCGTGCAGCGAATGCACGTAACGCCCCTCATCAACGGTTCGCTGCGCGGCGACCAGCGCTTGGCCGATCACCTGGCCGCCGAAGACACGCTGCCAGCCGACCTGCGGGCTACGGCCGCGGAACAGGTTTTCCTCGAGCTTTTCGAGATCGAGAATGGCCAGCAGCGCATCCATGGGGGTGGCGGTCTCGGTGGGGCGCGACATTTCGGCTTTCTCCGATGGTAGGAACGTCGATGGCATTGATCTATATAGACATAAAACGATGCTCAAGTGCGACGGAGAAAGCCGATGCTCGATGTCTTGATTGCCGGTGGCGGCTATGTCGGCCTTTCGCTCGCGGTTTCGCTGAAGAAGGCGGCGCCTCATCTCGACGTGATGGTGATCGACGGCGCGCCGGAAGGCGCCTGGAAGAAGGACCAGCGCGCTTCCGCCGTTGCGTCCGCGGCCGAGCGCATGCTCGACGTGCTTGGCGTCTGGGATGAGATCGCGCCGGAGGCCGAGCCGATCCGCCGCATGGTGATTACCGATTCGAAGGCGGCCGATCCGGTGCGGCCTGTGTTCCTGACCTTCGACGGTGACGGCGGCGAGGGTCGTCCGTTTGCCCATATGGTGCCTAACACGGCGATGGTCGGCGCACTGCGCGGTGCCTGCGCGGCGCTCGGCGTGGTCAATCGCCAGTCGACCATGGTCGAGAGCTTCAAGAGCGGCGACCACGCGGTCGCCGTGACGCTCGCCGGTGGCGAGGAACTCGAAGCACGGTTGCTTGTTGCCTGTGACGGCGTGCGCTCCAAGCTGCGCGATGCCGCCGGCATCAAGACCGTCGAATTCGACTATGGCCAGTCCGGCATCGTCACCACCGTCGAGCACGAGCGGCCGCACGAGGGCACGGCGGAGGAGCATTTCCTGCCGGCCGGGCCTTTCGCCACCCTGCCGCTCAAGAACAATCGCTCGTCACTGGTCTGGACCGAGCGCACCGAGGACGCCGAACGCCTGGTCAAGGGCGACGATTTCCTGTTCGAGGAAGAACTGGAGCGCCGCTTCGGCCACAAGCTTGGTCACCTGAAGGTGGTCGGCGGACGGCGGGCCTTTCCGCTCGGCCTGACGCTTGCCCGCGATTTCGTCAAACCACGCTTCGCGCTTGCCGGTGACGCCGCCCATGGCATTCACCCGATCTCGGGGCAAGGGCTCAATCTCGGCTTCAAGGATGTGGCAGCACTTGCCGAAACCATCGTCGAGGCGGATCGTCTCGGGCTCGACATCGGTTCGCTCGCGGTGCTTGAGCGCTACCAGAGCTGGCGGCGTTTCGACACGTTCCGCATGGGTGTTACGACCGACGTGCTCAACCGGCTGTTTTCCAACGACATCACCCCGGTCCGGATCGCCCGGGATTTCGGCTTGGGCCTCGTCGACCGGCTGCCGTCTCTCAAGAGCTTCTTTATCCGCCAGGCGGCCGGTATTGCCGGGGAGACCGATCCGCGGTTGTTGTCGGGTCAGCCGATCTGAGGCTTTACGGCTGGGGTTGCCCCTCTCCTCGGGTTAAACCCGAGGACTAACCCTCTCCCCGCAGGATGGGAGAGGGGACGCCTCGCTGTGTTTGCGGGGAGAAGGTGGCCGGCAGGCCGGATGAGGGGCAGTCGAGAACTCTACGGGTAACGGGCCGACGCGGCCCTCAATCCTCGATCTTGCGTGCTTCCGAGATCAGCATGATCGGCACGCCGTCGCGGATGGGATAGGCGAGGCGCGCCTTTTCCGAGATCAGTTCATTGGCTTCGGCGTGATAGCTGAGGCGTCCCTTGGTCAGCGGGCAGACGAGCAGTTCGAGCAGTTTCGGATCGACCTTGCTGGCGTTGATATCCATCTATCCGTTGCTCACTGCAAAATGCTGTCCATATCGCCGAAGTCGCGCGCAAGAACGATTTCGGTGATGGCGATCAGGGTTTCGGCGCGGGTCTTGAGATCGGGGGCCTCGAGCAGCGCCTGTTTCTCCGCCGGGCCATAGGGCGACATCATCGCCATGGAGTTCACGAGCGTGCGGTTGCTCGCCCGCTCGACGCTTTCCCAGTCGGCTTTCAGCTTGTTGGCTTCGAGATAGGCCTTGAAGGCGGCCAGAAGCGCTGCCCGGTCGACGAGGGTCTCGTCGTCGCGGTTTTCGAGATCTGCCGCAAAGGGGCCGATGCGGAAGCGACGGTAGCCACGCGTACCGCCGACTTCCGAAAACAGCCGGTAGCGGCAGACGCCTGTGAGCGAGGTGATGTAGCGGCCGTCGCCGGTCTCGGCAAAGGAGGTGATGCGACCAATGCAGCCGACCTCGCAGAGCGCCTGCATCGGTCCGGTGGCGGTGTCGTTGCGACCCTCGCAGAAGGACGGCTGTACGATGCCGATCAGGCGGTTGCCGGAAAGGGCGTCATCGAGCATGGCGAGGTAGCGCGGCTCGAAGATGTTGAGGGGAAGCTGGGCGCCGGGAAGCAGCAATGTACCGGTCAGCGGAAACACCGGAATGATCTCCGGCAAGTCCTTCGGACCGAGATAGCGTGCATTTCCGACGTGCATTTCCGATAGACCCTGCCGGTATTCGCTTTGCCCCGCCAAGGAAGCGTGGTCAACCAGATCAAAAGATGGTGCGCTGCTTGAAAATCTCAAGGGACGAGCCCGTCGATCTTCACAGGTGAAGATGGATCGTGATCGGATCCGCTTACGAAAAGGGGCGCAGATAGCGCCCCTTTCAAAAACATGTCTGACGGCTCAGGAGAACAGGATCGACGAGAGCTTGCGCCGCGCGGCGATGGTTGCCGGATCCTTCGGGCCCCAGACCTCGAAGAACGAAAGCAGCTCGCGCCGCGCGCCGTCGTCGTCGTAAGCCCGGTCGCGCTTCATGATCGTGAGCAGATGGTCGGCCGCAGCCATCCGGTCGCCCTCGACGTTGCGGATCTTGGCGAGCAGCACGCGCGCCTCGTGATCATCGGGGTTTGCGGCGAGGCGCCGTTCGAACTCGTTGGGATCGCCGAGCTTGCGGGCTTCCTCGATCTGGTCGAGCTTCTTGCCGATGGCGGCAATGCCGGCGTCCTTGGCAAGATCTTCCGGCAGGCTGGACAGCGCCTCGCGGGCCTCGGCAAGCTGGCCGAGCGCAATCATGCAATCGACCATGCCGGCGATCGCCAAGACATTTTCCGGGTCGGCCTGCAGCACGGCGCCATAGAGGCCGGCGGCGTTCTCGGCATCGCCGGCATCGATGAGCGCCTTGGCGTCGGCGAGAACCGCCTCGATCTCGGCCTTGCTGTCGTCAACGGCGGGGCCGGCGATCTTTTCGATGAACTGCTTGATCTGGCTTTCCGGAACTGCGCCCATGAAGCCGTCGACCGGGCGTCCGCCGACGAAGGCGATGACGGCCGGGATCGACTGGATGCCGAGCTGGCCGGCGATCGAGGGATGATCGTCGATGTTCATCTTGACGAGCTTGACGCGGCCTGCGGCTTCCGTGACCACCTTTTCGATGACAGGGGTCAGCTGCTTGCAGGGACCGCACCAGGGCGCCCAGAAATCGACGAGAACGGGCTGCTGCCTGGAGGCTTCGAGCACGTCCTTGGTGAAGTTGGCAGTGGTGGTTTCCTTGATCAGGTCACCGCCCGACGCGGCCGCCGGCGCCGGCTGGCCGAAGGAGGCCGAAGCCGTCATCTGAGTGCCGAAAGACCCTGCATAGGGATTGTCGCTGCCCGTCATTCTTCTCTCCTCGCCGGCTCGTCCGCCAGCTTACTGCATTCGCGCCAAAGATCGTATGTCAGGCCGTGACTTTCAAGACAAGCGGTTCGTGTCCGGTCGCTTCCATGAAGCGCAACAGATCCTTCGAAGCGATCGAGGTCGTTGCGTCGTTGGAAAGCGGGTGGCAGTTGACGATATCGAACGTCATCAGCGCCTCGTCGAGGATGACCTTGACGTTGCCCCCGGTGTCGTTGATCGCGCCGAAGGCGGTTACGGCCCCCGGAATGACGCCGAGATACTCCATCAGCTTCTCCGGCTTGCCGAAGGATACTTTGCTTGCCGCGCCGATCACCTGGTGCACGGTCTTCAGGTCCACCGTCGCGTGCTCCTCGACGGTGAGCAGGAAATAGTTGTCCTTCTTGTCCTTCACGAAGAGGTTTTTCGTGTGGCCACCGGGCATCTCGTCACGAAGCGCCACCGATTCGGCCACGGTGAAAACCGGAGCGTGGTTCTTCGTCTTATGCTCGATTCCAAGTCCATCGAGAAAATTGAAGAGGTCTTCGGCGGTTTTCGGCTGTGATTCACGCATGATTCTCATCCCCAGGGCGTTCGTTTCGTCTCTGCTTTAGGGGAGAAGGCCGTCAGGACGCAATCTCACAGGCGGCGAAGCCGGCCGAAAACGCGGCATTTCCGGGCTTTGCGAAGGGTGTCCAAAAAAATATTCGATTTCTCGTCATTTCCCTGTTGCATTCCAAAATCGCTTAGGCCATATACCGCCCGTCGCCGCAAGACAGCGCCGACGCCACGGTCCACCGACTACCCCCGGACCTTGGATGATGAGCGGGTGTAGCTCAGGGGTAGAGCACAACCTTGCCAAGGTTGGGGTCGGGCGTTCGAATCGCCTCACCCGCTCCAATTTCTCCCAACCACTTCATTTCACAGTCATTTCTGGAATGAAACGGCATTTGCCGTCAGGCATTCCATGCGCCGATAGTGCCGTCCGCACCATGTGGTTCGGACCGCCGAGACGGCTCCTTTTGCATTTTGCCTTTGTTGGTAAAGCCGGTCGCCGTTTCCGCGCTCAGCTCTTCATGAACACATAGTCCGTCTCCTGCCGGCGGATCTCGCCGGGGCGAAGTACCGCGTTCGGGAAGCTGGCGTGGTTGGCCGCATCCGGCCAGATCTGGGTTTCGAGACAGAAGCCGGCAAAGGCGCCGTAGCGGCGGCCCTCGAGGCCGGGGACGGGGATGTTCAGCTTTGCGCCGGTATAGAGCTGCACGCCGGGCTCGGTCGTCAGCACTTCCATCGTGACACCCGAATCGATGCTGCGAGCAAGCGCCACCGAATGTTTCGCCATGCGTTCGTTCGAAAGGCAGAAATTATGGTCGTAGGCGATGCGCTCGCCTTCGGTCTGGCGGCTGAGCCGCGTCATTTCCCGCAGATCGAAGGCAGTGCCCTCGACCGGGCGGATCTCGCCCGTCGGCACCTGGCGTTCGCTGGTGGGCAGATAGTGGTCGGCGGCGATCATGATGTCGTGGCCGAGGGCGTCGGCGCTGCCGTCGAGATTGAAATAGCTGTGCTGGCAGACATTGGCGAGCGTCGCTCGGTCGGTTTCGCTCTCGTAGACGACGCTCAAGACGCCGCCGGGCTTCAGCTGGTAGGTGCAGGTGACCTTGCAGTTGCCGGGATAACCGGCGCGGCCATCCGGGTCGGTAATGGCGAGCGTGATGCTGTCGGGCGTCTGCTTTACGATCGTCCAGTTGCGCTTGCCGATATTGTCGCTGCCGCCGTGCAGATGCGTGACGCCCTTCTCGTTCAGTTCGAGCTGGTAGGCCTCGCCATCGAGCGTGAAGCGGCCGTTGCCGATGCGATTGGCGCAGCGTCCAGGCGTGGCGCCGAGATAGGGCGAGTGGGCGAGGTAGCTTTCGAGATCGGTGAAACCGAGCACAAGCGGCGGCTCATGGCCTTCCAGGCGAAGGTCCTGGATCACCGAGCCCCAGGTCAAGACATGGGCGGTGAGGCCGCCACCGGAGAGCACCACACGATGGACCGGCTCGCCGGATGGCAGGTGGCCGAAGATTTCCGTGTTCTGATGCATATTCACCGCTGGCTCCCACTACAGCGCTGCGCGTCTCCCCAGACGCACAAAGGTCGCCGTACACTTTTGAATTGCTGCATGTTTTGTCCTTGGCTCGGTTAGGATCCAGGGAAACATGCAACGGTGCGATCGCAGCAACCTGCGTCATTTCCAAAGGCACGGCAACCGGAAAATCATACTAAATGCGGCCTGGCGCCGTCTCTGGCCTGAGAGCAAAAACATCCAGCTATTCAAGGTGCTATAGCGACCTCTCGGCAGACATGTCAGCGCGACAGCTGCTTGGTGGCCTCCTGCAGGCCGGCGAGCGTCAAGGGGAACATTCGTCCCTCGAACAGGCTCTTCACCATCGTGATCGACTGGGTATAGCCCCAGTGCTGTTCGGGCACGGGATTGAGCCAGATGGAGCGCGGAAAATGTGCCGTCAGACGAGAGAGCCAGAGGGCGCCCGCCTCGTCGTTCCAGTGCTCGACCGAGCCACCGGGGTGGCTGACTTCATAGGGGCTCATCGAAGCGTCGCCGACGAAGATGGCGCGATAGTCGCCGCCGTAGGTGCGCAGCACTTCCGTCGTACGGGTAATGTCGACACGGCGGCGGCGATTGTCCTTCCACAGGCCCTCGTAGACGCAATTGTGGAAGTAGAAATGCTCCATATGGCGGAACTCGCTGCGAGCCGCTGAAAACAACTCCTCGACGATGCGGATATGATCGTCCATCGATCCGCCGATATCGAAGAACATCAGAAGCTTCACCGCATTGCGGCGCTCCGGCCTCGTCACCACGTCGAGATAGCCGTGTTCGGCGGTGGCGCGGATCGTGCCGGAGAGGTCGAGTTCGTCGGCGGCACCCTGGCGCACCCAGCGCCGGAGCCGCTTCAGGGCCACTTTGATGTTGCGCGTGCCGAGCTCGATCGTGTCGTCATAATCCTTGAACTCGCGCCGGTCCCAAACCTTGACGGCGCGGCGGTGGCGCGACTGGTCCTGGCCGATCCGCACACCCTCGGGATTGTAGCCATAGGCGCCGAAAGGCGAGGTGCCGGCGGTACCGATCCATTTTGAGCCACCCTGATGGCGGCCCTTTTGCTCCTGCAGCCGCTGGCGCAAGGTCTCCATCAGTTTGTCGAAGCCGCCGAGTGCCTCGATCAGGCGTTTTTCTTCCTCGCTCAGATGCTTCTCTGCGAGCTTGCGCAGCCAGTCCTCGGGGATGGTGGCCTCTTCACTCGCTTCCAGAGGATTGACCGCTTCGAGACCGGAAAAGCAGTGCTGGAACACCCGGTCGAAGCGGTCGATATGGCGCTCGTCCTTCACCAGTGCTGCGCGCGCCAGGTAGTAGAAGGCTTCGACGTCGAAGGTGGCGATGCCCGCCTCCATCCCCTCGATCAAGGACAGGAATTCCCGGAGCGTGACCGGGACCTTCGCTGCCTTGAGTTCGAGGAAGAAGGGAATGAACATCTGACCTCAGCTTTTCCCGGTGCCGATCTCCGCGAGATCGTAGGGCGTCGTCTGGTACATCTCGTTGATCCAGTTGCCGAAGAAGAGATGTGCATGGCTGCGCCAGCGGTTCTGCGGCGGCAGGGTCGAATCGTTGTGCGGGAAGTAGTCGTGCGGCATCTTGATCGGCACGCCCGCATCCACGTCACGGAAGTATTCGTCCGACAGCGAGGTCGAATCATACTCCACGTGGTTGAACATGTAGAGCCGGTTGCCCTTTTTCTCGTGCACGAGGCAGACGCCCATCTCCTTCGATTCCATCAGGATTTCGAGGCTCGGCACCTTGTCGATGTCGGCGCGGCGCACTTCGGTCCAGCGCGAAACGGGGACGGCGAAATCGTCGGAGAAGCCGTTGAGATAGACGGAGGAGCGGTTGAGGTTCTGGTGACGATAGACGCCGAAGGCTTTTTCCTTCAGCGGATACTTCGGCACGTCGTGGAAGTGATAGATCGCCGCCATCGCGCCCCAGCAGACGTTGAGCGTCGAATGCACGTTGGTCTCGGTCCAGTCGAGGATGCGCTTCAGCTCGTCCCAATAGGTGACGTCTTCGTATTCGAGCGTCTCGACCGGGGCGCCGGTGATGATGAAACCGTCGAACTTGCGGCCCTGCACTTCTTCCCAGGTCTCGTAGAAGGAGAGCAGGTGATCTTCCGAGGTGTTCTTGGCGCGGTGAGCGCCGATGCGCACCAGCGACAGTTCCACCTGCAGCGGCGAAGCGCCGATCAGGCGCGCCATCTGGATCTCTGTCTTGATCTTGTTCGGCATGAGGTTCAGGAGCCCGATCTGGAGCGGGCGAATATCCTGACGGATCGCCACGGTCTCGGTCATCACCCGCACGCCCTCATGCGCGAGGGTTTCGAAGGCGGGCAGCGTATCGGGAATCTTGATGGGCATGGGCTTCCACTCGATCAATACAAAAAAACCGGCGGCGATTGATCGCGACCGGTCCTCGGAAATCCAACTTTCCTCGGCCCTTTAGCGACTTGTTTAACGTGGCTGCAAGCCGGCCGGCCAAATCACCACGGAGAATTTGATAGCGCGAGTGGGCCGCGGGGGTCAAGAAAAACGATTCGCGTAGGGGGCAGCTGCCCCTCATCCCGCTGCCGCGACCTTCTCCCCGCTGGCGGGGAGAAGCGGCCTTGCCGCACCCGATCGTTCCACGAATTAAGCTCAGCGGCCGTTCGGCCCATCTTGGTAGCCGGGTTCGCTGTCGGCACGTCTCGGCTTGGGGGCAGCCGTCGTCCTCGTCCCCTCTCCCCGCCTGCGGGGAGAGGGTCAGGGAGAGGGGCTGGTCTGCAGCAGGCTTAGAGCATCCCGCATGCCGTAACCCAGCCGGCGGTCAGCCTGATCGGTACCGAGCCAGAAGAAACGAAAGCGGATCGGGTCACCGCCGCCAAAGGGCGTCATTTCCTGATGTATCCAGGTCTGCCGCTGCTCGCCGGCAAGGGCGATGTGGAAGTAGTGCCGCCGATGACAGATCGTCCTGCCGTCCTTCGGGTAGTGGTAGTCCTGCGTGACGAGATGGGTGAGCGCTTCCGGCGGCGTCAGCCCGGTTTCCTCGATGAATTCCCGTTGAGCCGATGTCTCCGGGCTTTCTCCTGGTTCCATCGTACCGCCGGGCACCTGCAGCTCGATCTCTGGGAAATCCGGCTCGTCGAAGACCAGCAGGCGGTCCTGCCAGGTGGCGTAGATCAGGACCTTGTGCGCGTGCGGCCTCATCCGTCGCGGCGGGCCATGAAGGCGAGGCGCTCGAAGAGGTGCACGTCTTGTTCGTTCTTCAGGAGCGCACCGTGCAGCTTCGGCAACATGGTCTTGGCATCGGCCCTGAGGTCGGCCGGATCGACCTCGTCGGCGACGAGCAGGCGGATCCAGTCGAGCGCCTCTGACGTGGAGGGCTTCTTCTTCAGGCCCGGCACCTGGCGGATGTCGTAGAAGGCGGCGAGCGCCGCCGAAAGCAGCGTCTTGCGGATGCCGGGATAATGCACCTCGACGATGCGGGCGAGCGTGTCTGCATCGGGGAAGCGGATATAGTGGAAGAAGCAGCGGCGCAGAAACGCGTCCGGCAGCTCCTTCTCGTTGTTGGAGGTGATGATGACGATCGGCCGGTGACGCGCGCCGATCATCTCGCCGGTCTCGTAGACATGGAATTCCATGCGGTCGAGCTCCTGCAACAGGTCGTTCGGAAACTCGATGTCGGCCTTGTCTATCTCGTCGATCAGAAGCACCACGCGGCGATCGGCCTCGAAGGCCTGCCAGAGCTTGCCCTTGCGGATATAGTTCCGGACCTCGTTGACACGCTCGTCGCCGAGCTGGCTGTCGCGCAGCCGCGACACGGCGTCATATTCATAGAGGCCTTGCTGTGCCTTGGTCGTCGACTTGACGCTCCATTCGATGAGTTCGAGGCCAAGGGCGGCGGCGATCTGGCGGGCAAGCTCGGTCTTGCCGGTGCCGGGCTCGCCCTTGACCAGCAGTGGGCGCTCCAGCCGGATCGCGGCGTTGACGGCGATCATCAGGTCCTTGTCGGCGATATAGTCGGCGGTGCCTTGAAATTGCATGGGCGTCTTCCGGTTCAGCGTAAGTCAGGCGAAGTCATGCCCTATGGACTATCGCATAATGGCTTAAATCGGAATCGTTTTGAGGGTGGGCGCGATCAAGGGGTCAGCCGCGAAGCGCGGTGACCTCGATCTCGATCAGCATTTCCGGGCGGATCAGGTCGCAGACGATCATCGTTGCGGCCGGGCGGATTTCGCCGAAGACTTCGCCGAAGATCGGGAACACCCGGTCGGCGAAGCTGGCATCAGTGACGTAATAGTGGTTGCGCACCACGTCCTTCATCGAGAAGCCCGCTTCCTTCAGCGCGCCCTCGATCGTCTTCAGGCAATTGCGCGCCTGCTCTTCCACCGTCTCGGGCATGGTCATGGTGGCGTAGTCATAGCCGGTCGTGCCGGAGACGAAGCACCAGTCACCCATCGCGACGGCACGCGAATAGCCTGCCGTCTTTTCGAAGGGCGAGCCCGAGGAGATGAGCTTGCGCGCCATATCTTCGTTTTAAGCCCAGGGGCGCGCGGCGCCGACCGTCTTTTCGAAGCTGTCGATGGCGGTTGCCTTTTCCAGCGTCAGGCCGATGTCGTCGAGGCCGTTCAGCAGGCAGTGACGCTTGAAGGCGTCGACCTCGAACTTGACCGAACCGCCGTCCGGACCGGTGATTTCCTGGGATTCCAGGTCGACCGAGAGGATGGCGTTGGAGCCGCGCGAGGCGTCGTCCATCAGCTTGTCGAGGTCAGCCTGGCTGACGACGATCGGCAGGATGCCGTTCTTGAAACAGTTGTTGTAGAAGATGTCGGCAAAGGACGTGGAGATCACGCAGCGGATGCCGAAGTCGAGCAGCGCCCACGGAGCATGCTCGCGCGAGGAGCCGCAGCCGAAGTTATCGCCGGCAACGAGAATGCTGGCGTTCTGGTAGGCCGGCTTGTTGAGCACGAAGTCCGGGTTGACCGAGCCGTCTTCATTGTAGCGGGCCTCGGCGAAGAGGCCCTTGCCAAGGCCGGTGCGCTTGATCGTCTTCAGGTAGTCCTTCGGAATGATCATGTCCGTGTCGATGTTGACGACGGGGAGGGGGGCGGCGACACCGGTGAGCTTGACGAATTTTTCCATAACTTCAGGCCTTCGATTTCAGAAGAATGTTGCGCTAGCGTTTAGATGAGTTTTGCGCCGAAATGAAGGAAAATCTGTTCAAATACGCTTCGCCGGGCGGGTGAAAATGCCCGCCCGGCGAGAGCTTCGTCCGGATCTCGATTGTCTGCAGGGACTTAGCTTGCCTTCACCGGGCTGTTCATGGCCCAGAGAACGCCGAAGGGATCGCGGAGCTGGCCGTAGCGGTCGCCCCAGAACATCACCTCGATCGGCATCACGACCTCGGTGCCGGCGGCAACCGCACGGTCCCACCAGGCATCGATGTCGTCGACGGTGAGCGTCAGGGTGAAGGCCTGCGGCTTTTCCAGCGGATGGCCGTATTCCGGATAGGCATCGGCGAGCATCAGCGAGCTGCCGTTGACATAGAGGTGGATGTGCATCGTGCGGCCCTGCTCGTCGAGCGGGTGCCGGCCCACTTCCTTGGCCCCGAAGGCGCTCTGGTAGAATTCGGACGCCTTGGCGGCGCCATCGACCTGAAGATAGGGCAGAAGGCCGTTGAGGACCGGTGCCGGCTGCTGCGTCTGGGTATCCATATCGTTCTCCATCCTGTTCGAAGAGCCAGGACCGTGCTGGCCTGCCTCAAGGACGGACATGGAATCTCCGATCCGACATGGGGTCGAAAAAAAATCGCAGCCGGCTGCATGACGGTTTTTGAAGTCCGCCAACAGGGTTCGAGCCGATCACGGATCGGCCCGATTGCAATGATCGCCGGGGATCGATTCCGACGCCCGGGGATCGATTTCGACACCCAGGGATCAGAGGTCGATGATCGTGCCGCGGCCGTCGTTCCAGATGCGCATCTCGCGCTGGCCCTGGGCCGCACCTGCGGCAGCCGGGCGCGCGGTGGCGCGGGCAGGCCTGAAATTCAGCCGGGTGGCAATGGCGCTGCCGACCACGACGACGGCGGCGATGCCGGCCAGTGCCAGCGCCAGCGAGGCGGTAAGCACAAAGGCCGCGAACGTGATGGTCAGGGCTGCGGCCGTAAAGAGAACAGAGCGAATGCTTTGCATAATCGTCACCTTTCTGATGGCGATGTGGGGGCGCGCCTTCGGACTTGCAAGAGGTGGGCTCTCGAAAGGGGTGCGGCGGTTCGCCTCGTCTTGCGGAACGCGGCAAAGGCGGGCACAACTGAAGCATGAACAAATCGAGCGAACATCACCCTGTACGCCTGCGCCGCTCGGTGCTTTGCGTGCCGGCCGACAATGCCCGCGCGCTTGCCAAGGTCGCGGAACTCGCGACGGATGCCGCGATCTTCGATCTCGAGGATGCGGTAGCGCCCGAGCGCAAGGTGGAAGCGCGTGCGGCGCTGGTGCAGTATCTGACGGCGAGCCGGCCGGATTGCGAGATTGTCATTCGCATCAATGCGATCGGCTCCGACTATGGTCAGGGCGATCTTGCTGCGGCGCTTGCGGCCAATCCCGACGCCATCCTGTTGCCGAAGGTCGAAAGCCCGGCGGATATCCAGGCGGCGGCCGACTGGCTCGACGAGAACGATGCGCCGGAGACGCTGCGCCTCTGGGCAATGATCGAGACGCCACGCGGGGTGATCAACGCGCCGGCAATCGCCGAGGCCGGCCGTACCTTCAGTGGCAGGCTCGATTGTTTCGTCGTCGGCCTCAACGACCTGCGCAAGGAGACCGGCGTTCCGGATCGTCCGGGCCGGCCCTATCTCATCCCCTGGCTGATGCAGATCCTGCTTGCCGCGCGCGGCGGCGGGCTCGATGTCATCGACGCCGTGTTCAACGATTTCCGCGATGGTGCCGGTTTCGACGAGGAATGCCGGCAGGGCCGCGACATGGGCTATGACGGCAAAATGCTGATCCATCCAGCGCAGATTGGCCCGGCGAACGAGCGCTTCGGCGTCGATCAGATCGCCGTCGACGAGGCGCGCGCGATCATCGCCGCCTTTGCGCTGCCCGAAAACGTCGGCAAGGGCGTCATCAACCTCAGCGGGCGGATGGTCGAGCGGCTGCACCTCGACCAGGCCGTCACGCTTGCCGCCAAGGCGGACCTCATCGAAAAACGAAAGACAAGATCTTGAAACTCTTCCGCTTCCTGACCGGCCCTGACGACGCTTCCTTCTGCCACAAGGTGACGGCGGCGCTAAACCAGGGCTGGAGCCTGCATGGCTCGCCCACCTATGCTTTCAATGCCGACACGCAGCACATGCAGTGCGGCCAGGCGGTGGTCAAGGAGGTCGAAGGCAAGGAATACACCCCGGATATCAAGCTGTCGGAGCAGTAGTCGAGGCTGTTTGCCGTCGCGCAGGTTTGCCCCTCTCCTCGGGTTTAGCCCGAGGACTAACCCTCTCCCTGCAGGCGGGGCGAGGGGACGCGGTTGATGCTCACAATCGGCGTGTGAGGCCTGCTTTCTGGAATCGGTCGTGCTCCGATTGGGATGCAAACGGTATCGCGAGTTTCCTTCGCCCCGCCTGCGGGGAGAAGGTGCTGGCAGGCGGATGAGAGGCTTCCTCACCGCGCGGATGAGGGGCGGTCCTCACCGCGCGATGATAGCAAATGAAGTGTCAGCCGCCGACGTGCTCGACGCTGGCCTCGATCCGTTCCATGTCGTCGTCGGAGAGGCCGAAATGGTGGCCGATCTCGTGGATCAGCACGTGGGTGATGATGTCACCCAGCGTCTCCTCGTTCTCCGCCCAATAGTCGATGATCGGGCGGCGGTAGAGGGTGATGCGGTTCGGAAACTGGCCGGTTTCCATGGTGAAGCGTTCGCTGATGCCGCGGCCTTCGAAGAGGCCGAGCAGGTCGAAAGGCGTTTCCAGCGCCATGTCCTCGAAAACGTCGTCGCTCGGGAAGTCGGCAACTTCGATGATAAGGTCGGTCGTCAGCTGGCGGAATTCCTGCGGCAGGTGGCCATAGGCCTCCAGCGCAAGCTGCTCGAAAGTGGTAAGCGTCGGTGCGTGGCGTTCCCGCCAATCATCGGTCTGGTCAATGCGGGCCATAGGCACTCCTTGTTGCCCTCCATATAGCGATTTTGCCTTTGTTTTTCGAGTGTTGAATTCCTTGACCACAGAGACAGGAATAAATTCTTAGAATTGGCTGTTGACTCATTTAGGAAGCTCTGGAATCTAATAGAACATAACATGAACATTCTGATGGGAGTTGACCGTCATGGCCGACACAGCCGTGCAGCGGGAGACGGTACTTTCGCTCCGAGAAACCATAGCCAGGATCGAAAACCGTCGGCTTCCGGGCGTCGTGCGCGCCGCCAAGGCGGCCGATCCCGGCGGCTTCCGTCAACGGGAAGAAGACGAGCCTGGCCGCAAGGCGCTGGCGCTCGGCGTTCCCGATCTGGACGATCTTCTCGAAGGCGGCCTGCCGCTCGAAGGCATGACGGAAATCCGCAATGCCGAGACGCGCGATGCCGGTGCGGCCGCCGGTTTTGCCGCAGCACTCAGCGTGCTCTGTCAACGGGCGCGGCTTGAAAAGGGCGAGCCGGCCGCCCCCGTTCTCTGGATCAGCCAGTCGATGGCTTGCACCGAGGCGGGCATGCCCTATGGGCTGGGTCTGAAGGCCTTTGGTCTCGATGTCCGCGGCCTCGTCTTCAGCCTGCCACGCACGATAAAGGATGCGCTCTGGATCGCCGAGGCCGCGCTTTCCGTGCCGAGCTTCTGTGCCGTCATCCTTGAAATTCGCGGCAACCCGGCTGCCCTCGCGCTCAGCGAGAGCCGACGCCTGCATGTGCGCTCGCGCGCTGGCCACGTCCCCCTTCTGCTTCTGCGCCAATCCGGACACGAGGAGGCGAGCAGCGCCTTCTTCCGCTTCCTCGTCGAGCCGGCACCGGCGCGTGAGCGACCGCTACCGGATGGATCGATGCTTCGCGGCAGCATCGGCCATCCCGTCTTTCACGTCATTGCCGAGAAGAGCAGGGCTCCTGCGCCGCTCGGCTTCTTCCTGGAGTGGAACCCCCATGACCGCCGCCTTTACCCCGTCGAGCCCCTACCAGCCGCTGCTGCGGCAGATCCAGAACCAGCGCATTCTGTCGCTCGCCTTTCCGCATCTTCCGGCCGATCGGGTCGCGCGCAAGCGCTGGGGGAACTCGTGGCTTTCCCGCGGGCGTCCTGAGCATCCGCCCGTCGTCTTCGCCGACAAGGTGAAGAGCGCGATGCGTCTCGTTGCGCTCGATGGTTTCGCTGAAAAGCGTGGGTTTCATATCGGCCAGGGTGTCGCCGAAGCGCGGGCCATGTGTCCCGAGATCGACGTGCTGCCGGCCGATCCCGCCGCCGACCGGGCGCTGCTTGCAGGGCTGGCGGACTGGTGTTGCCGCTACACGCCGCTCGTCGCGCTCGATGGCGACAGCGGCCTCTTTCTCGACATCACCGGCTGCGCCCATCTTCTCGGCGGGGAAAAAGCGCTGCTCGACGATCTGCTCGCTCGCCTCTTTCATCTGGGGGTCGAGGCCCGGGCGGCGATCTCTTCGTCCGCCGGGCTCTCCTGGGCGGTGGCGCGTTTCGGCTCCGACGCTATCCTTGCCGAGGACGAGGCGGTGCGAGCGCTGGCACCCTTGCCGATGGCGGCGCTGCGGCTGCCGCAGGAAACGATCGAAACACTCGGCCGGGTCGGGCTCAAGCAGATCGGCGACCTGATCGAGGCGCCGCGCGCACCGCTCGCCCGCCGGTTCGGCGCAACCCTGCTTCTGCGTCTCGACCAGGCGCTCGGGCGCGAGGACGAGCCGCTGTCGCCACGGTTGCCCGTCGCTGCCCTTTCGGCAGAGCGGCGGCTCGGCGAGCCGGTCCAGGGTGAAGACGATATTTTGGGCCTGACGGAAGAACTGGCGTTGCGGCTGAAACCGGAACTGGAGAAGCGCGGCGAGGGCGGGCGCCTGTTCGAACTGCTGCTTTTCCGCGTCGACGGTGCGGTCTTTCGCATCGCCGCCGGCACGTCCTCGCCGCTCAACGAGCCGCGTCGCGTCGCGGGTCTCTTCCGCGAACGCCTGCAGGCGGTGCACGAAGATCTCGATGCCGGCTTCGGCTTCGAAATCCTCAGGCTTTCCGTGCCGAAGAGCGAAAAATACGAGGTGATGCAGGAGGATTTCTCCGGCACGCCGGATCGCGAGCGTCCGCTTGCCGCCTTTGCCGACCGGGTCATGGCGCGCTTCGGCGCAGAAAGCCTCATGGTGCCGGCGCTCTCGGAAAGCCATGTGCCGGAGCGGGCGGCAAGCTTCCGGCCGCTCACGGACCTGGCGCTGATCGGCAAGGCTGAGGAACCGGGTAACAACATCCCGGCGCCCCTGCTTGCTGCCGCCGCCCGGCCGCAGCGGCTCTTTCCAAGTCCCGAGCCGGTGGAGGCGGTGGCCGAAGTGCCGGAGGGGCCGCCGAGAAGCTTTCGCTGGCGGCGCACATTGCACCGTATCGCGCGCGCTGAGGGGCCGGAGCGGATCGCCGGCGAATGGTGGCTCGATGGCGAGCCGGCGCTGGAGCGTGATTATTTCCGGGTGGAGGACGATAGCGGCCGGCGGTTCTGGCTGTTTCGCGAGGGTCATTATGGCGCGAGCGCCCCGCCGCGCTGGTTCATGCATGGAGTCTTCGCATGAGCGACGCTACCCCCTATTTCGAGATCGGTGCCTGGTCGAATTTCTCCTTCCTCGAAGGCGCTTCCCATCCGGGTGAGATGGTCGTTGCGGCGAGCCGTCTCAAGATATCAGGCCTCGGCATTGCTGATCGCAACACGGTGGCCGGCGTGGTGCGCGCCCATGCGCAGGCCAAGGTGGAGAAGTCGGCCTTCCAGCCCGGCGCGCGGCTCTCCTTTGCCGAGGACTTGCCCGACGTGCTCGCCTATCCCTTAAACCGCCGCGGCTGGGGCAACCTCTGCCGGATGCTGAGTGCCGGAAACCTGCGTGCCAGGAAGGGCACCTGCACGCTCTACGAGACCGATCTCATCGAATGGGGCGAGGATCTGCTTCTCGCCGTGCTGCCCGGCCCGGTGATCGGCGCACCGGAGGCAACCCTGCTTGCCGATTTCCTCAAGCGGCTGAAGCCGCATTTCGCCGATCGGCTCTATCTGGCGCTGGTGCCGCGTTATGACGGCTTCGACCAGCTTGCCTTTGCCGGGCTTGCGACCATCGCCCGCCACGCGGCAGTCAAGCTCGTCGCCACCAACAGTCCGCTGTTCCACGCCGCCGGCCGGCGGCCGCTTGCCGATGTCGTCACCGCCATCCGCGAGCATGTGACGATCGCGACCGCAGGCTATCGGCTCCATGCCAATGCCGAGCGGCATCTGAAGACGCCCGCCGAAATGGTCCGCATCTTCCGCGACTATCCGGAAGCGATCGCCAATACCGGGCATTTCTTTGGGCGTCTGAAGTTCTCGCTGTCGGATCTCGAATATCAATATCCGGATGAGAGCATTCCGGGCGAAACGCCGACGCAGACGCTGCGTCGGCTGACGATGGAGGGCGCGCGCGAACGGTATCCCGAAGGAATTTCCGAACAGGTTTCCAGGCAGATCGAATACGAACTCGGCCTGATCGCAGAGAAACGCTACGAGCCCTACTTCCTGACAGTGCGCAACATCATGCAGTTCGCGCGCGGCGCCGACATCCTGTGCCAGGGCCGCGGGTCGGCGGCGAATTCCACCGTCTGCTATTGCCTTGGCATCACTGAGGTAAATCCACTTAAGACCACCCTGCTCTTCGATCGCTTCCTTTCGACCGAACGGGACGAGCCGCCGGATATCGACGTCGATTTCGAGCATGAGAAGCGGGAAGAGGTGATCCAGCATATCTACCGCACCTACGGCAAGGAGCATGCGGGACTGACGGCGGCTGTCATCAGCTACCGGGCGCGCTCGGCCGGCCGAGAGACCGCCAAGGCCTTCGGGTTCTCAGAAGACGTGCAATCGGCGCTTGCCGGTTCCGTCTGGGGCTGGTCGGTCGCCGATCTCTCGGAGCGCGAGGCGCAGGCGGCCGGGCTCGATACGAAGGATCCGACGACGGTGAAGGTGCTCGATTACGCCACCGAGCTGATGAGTTTCCCGCGCCATCTTTCCCAGCATGTCGGCGGCTTCGTGATGACCCGCGACCGGCTCGACGAGGTGGTGCCGATCATGAATACGGCGATGCCCGACCGCTACATGATCGAGTGGGACAAGGACGACCTCGACACGCTGAAGATCCTGAAGATCGATGTACTGGCGCTCGGCATGCTGACCTGCATCGCCCGTGCCTTCAAGCTTCTCGACCGGCATTACAACGAGCAGAAAACGCTGCATCAGCTCTTCAAGGATGACCAGAAGGACGTCTACGACATGATCTGTCGCGCCGATACGATCGGCGTCTTCCAGATCGAGAGCCGGGCGCAGATGAGCATGCTGCCAAGGCTGAAGCCGCGCATCTTCTACGATCTCGTCATCGAGGTGGCGATCGTCCGGCCCGGGCCGATCCAGGGTAACATGGTGCATCCCTATCTGAAGCGGCGGGAGCAGCGGGATAAAAAAATTCCCATCGAATATCCAAGTCCTGAACTGGAGGCCGTGCTGAAGCGAACGCTGGGCGTGCCGTTGTTCCAGGAGCAGGCGATGCAGATCGCGATTACTGCCGCAGGCTTCTCGCCCGGCGAGGCTGACCAGTTGCGCCGGGCCATGGCGACCTTCAAGCGCACCGGCACCATCCATACCTTCCACGAAAAGATGATCGAAGGCATGGTCAGGAACGACTATCCGCGCGATTTTGCCGAGCGTTGCTTCAAGCAGATCGAAGGTTTCGGCGAGTACGGCTTTCCCGAAAGCCATGCGGCGTCCTTTGCGCTGCTCGTCTATGTTTCCTCCTGGCTCAAGACCTATTATCCCGACGTCTTCTGCGCCGCGTTGTTGAACTCGCAGCCGATGGGGTTTTACGCGCCCGGTCAGTTGGTGCGCGATGCGCGCGAGCATGGGGTCCGGGTGCTGCCTGTCGATATCAACCACTCGGTCTGGGATGCGGATCTCGAAGAGGGGGGGCTCGACAAGAGGGCCATCGAGCCGCGCCACCGCGAGATGGAGACTGTGATCAGGACGACGAAGGCGATGCGCCTCGGCTTCAATTCGATCAAGGGGCTGAACCAAAGGGAACTCGAGGACAAGCTCGTCGCCAATAGGGGGGCCGGTTACGGATCGGTTCGCGATCTCTGGCTGCGCTCCGGCCTCTCCCGTTCCGCGCTCGAAAGGCTTGCGGATGCGGATGCCTTCCGCTCGATCGGGTTCGATCGGCGCAAGGCGCTCTGGGCGGTGAAGGCGCTCGACGAAAAAAGTGCGGCCGAGCGGCTGCCGCTTTTTGAGGGGGCTGCGAGAGAGGAGTTGCGGCCGGAGCCCGCGATGATCCTGCCGGAGATGCTGGCAGGCGAGCAGGTGATCAACGACTATCGTTATCTCTCCTTCTCGCTGAAGGCGCATCCGGTCTCCTTCCTCAGAGACACGCTTGCCGCGCAAGGGATCGTCCAGAGCCGCATGCTTGCGACCGCCCCGGTCGGGCGGCGGGTCACGGTTGCCGGGCTGGTGCTCGTTCGCCAGCGTCCGGGCTCGGCCAAGGGCGTGATCTTCATGACCATCGAGGACGAGACCGGTGTCGCCAATGCGATCGTCTGGCCGAAGGTGTTTGCGACCTATCGTCCGGTGGTCATGGGCGCGCGTCTCGTCAAGATCCGCGGCCGGCTTCAGCGCGAAAGCAGTGTCATCCACGTGGTCGCCGAACATATCGAAGACATCACGCCGATGCTGGGGCTGTTGCGCAAGGAGGCGCGCCGTTTTGGCGCGAGCGAGCGTGCCGATGAGGCACTGAGGCCAACCGGCGACGCGCGCATGAAGCGGGCGCAAGGCGACCAGCGCCTACCGATCCCCCGCCATTCCGGCAGCAGTTCCAGCAACCCGGATCGAGCGACAGCCGAGGTGGCCGACGTGATGCCGAAGGGGCGCAATTTCCATTGAAAGCCCGACCCGGCTTTGCTGTCTCCCGATTGTGTGGGGCGGTTTGGCGAAGGGACTGCCAGATACGTCGGAGGGATTCCATAGAATGCTTCCGGCGCAGGTCATGGGCAGGGTTTCCCGCCGTCGCGACCGGAGGTGTGTAAAAATGTCGCAGGCTGTGCGCCTCATGACCCATTCAGTGTTTGCAGGCGCAGTCGCTCAGGAATCTCTAAAATTCTGAAAAGGCGAAGTTTTCTGTCAAGTTTAGAGTCGTTCTAATCCACCCGCAACTTCCGCTCGCGGAGTTTTTAGTTGACACTAAATGTCCTGTTTTGCTTTATGCGCTGATACAGGGCGTTGCGTACGACAGGCGAGACGACATGCTGGTTTGCAGCTGCAATTTCATCACGGAAAAAGAGATCGAGGACACGATCATTGGTCTCCTCGATGAGGACTGTTGGCAGCTGATCGTGCCGGCGAAAGTCTACCACGCGATGGAAAAACGCGGCCGTTGCTGCGGCTGTTTCCCCAATGTCGTCGACATCATCATCCGCACCACCGAGCAATATCACGCGCACCGCGACTCGACGGACGCAGAGATATTTGATTTCATGACCCGCCTCAGACAATTCCACGACGACAACCGGAGGGCGGATCTTGAAAGGCGACAAAAAAGTCATCGAGCAGCTTAACGAAGCGCTCTATCTCGAACTCGGTGCCGTCAACCAGTATTGGCTGCACTACCGCCTCCTCGAAGACTGGGGCTATACGCTTCTCGCCAAGAAGGAGCGGGCCGAATCCATCGAGGAGATGCAACATGCCGACAAGCTCGTCGCGCGCATCATCTTCCTTGAAGGCCATCCCAACCTGCAGACGGTCGCGCCGCTGCGCATCGGCCAGAACGTCAAGGAAGTGCTGAAGGCAGATCTCGCCGGCGAATACGACGCCCGCACCGCCTACAAGAAATCCCGCGACATCTGTCATGCCGCCGGAGACTACGTCTCCATGAAGCTCTTCGAAGAGCTGCTCGCCGACGAGGAAGGCCATATCGACTTCCTCGAAACCCAGCTCGAGCTGCTCGACAAGATCGGCGAAGAGAAATACGGCCAGCTCAATGCCGCTCCGGCCAACGAGGCCGAAGCCGACTGAGCCTGGTAAAAGCTTGCAAACATAAAGGCCGGCGATATCGCCGGCCTTTGTCGTTTCAGGAACGGGCAGGTCCGGTTCACGGCGCCAGATGCGCGAAAGCCGCAACCACTTCCTCGTAGACCTTGCGCTTGAACGGCACGATCAGCTCCGGCAGGTCGCGCATCGGCTTCCATTCCCAGGCGTCGAACTCCGGCTCATGTCCGCCCGGCGGCGGGTTGATGGCGATCTCGTTTTCCTCGCCTTCAAAGCGGAAGGCATACCAGCGCTGCGTCTGGCCGCGATACTTGCCCTTGAGGCCGATACCGATCAGATGTTCGGGCAGGTCGTAGTTGATCCAGCCGGGCGCTTCGGCCAGCAGCGAGACGGTGCTCATGCCGGTCTCTTCGTAAAGCTCGCGATAGGCGGCCTTCAGCGGATCCTCTCCCTTGTCAATGCCGCCCTGCGGCATCTGCCATTGCTGCGGCGAGCCGTCATATTCGGAATTGCCGACGGCGATACGATGACCGGCCCAGACGAGGCCCGCCCGGTTCAGCACCATCACCCCGACACAGGGGCGATAGGGAAGGTCATCCGCCTTCAGTTTCTTGTCCTTGCTCATCGGCTGCCTCTTCTGTGCAAACGTTCATTGGTCCCGTGGGGACGGCTTTAAGCTAGTTCTGTTGCGGATCCTTGACGAGCGCGGAAACGCCGACGATCTCGATGCCGCGCCCCTGCGCTTCACCGATCCAGGAGGCGATCGCGCCGACGCTCTCGTCGAAGGCAGAAGCGACGCCAATGGCGGTACCGTTGCGGCGCGCGATGCGTTCGAGTTCATCAAGCTTCTTCAGGATCGCGTTGCGGCTGAGTTCGCTGTCGAGCGTCAGGTCGGCAAAGCCGTGCGGCACGTCGAAGGCGCCGGCAAGCTTGCCGGACAGGGACTGCGCCGAGGTGCCATCGTCGAGGAACAGCAGGCCGCGCTTGCCGAGATCGCGCATGACCGGCTCCAGCGCATCGGCATCGGACAGGAAGCGGCCGCCAAGATAATTCATGACGCCGGTATAATTGGTGATCTCGGCGAGGTTGCGGTGCAGTTCCGCGAGGTTCTTCTTTTCGCCGAGGCCGACGCGCAGCGCATTGGGGCCCGGATCGTTGGCCGGATAGTCGAACGGCTCCATCGGAAGCTGCAACAGGATCTCGTGGCCGCTGCGGCGCGCTTCCTGCATCCAGCGCTGCAGGCTGTTTCCAGCCGTGGCAAAGCCGAGCGTCACCTCGCCCGGCAGGTCGCGGATCGCCTTCTGGGTTCCCGTCTGGCTGAGGCCGAGCCCGCCGACGACAAGTGCGATGCGTGTGCCGCGCGCGCCCGACCAAGGGCGCGCATATTGATCGAGCGGGCGCAGCCCGTCGGGACCGATGATCGGCAGGCGTCCGGCGGGGCTTTCTTCCAGCAGGTCGTCATTGGGCATCGCCGCCATGCGCGGATCCTGGCCGCGGATCGGACCGACATTGATGAGGGCCGGTCCCTTGCCGTCGCGGCTGCGCGGCGAAAACGTGGTGACGGTGGAGCCGTCGTCGGTGAGCGTGCGCTCGACATCGGCGCCGGAATAGGCCGTTCCCGGTGCCATCGTTCCGGAGCCGACGCCCGTCTGGCCGCTGGCCGGGTTGGATGCCTTTTCGCCTGGGCTCTTCGCTTTCTCGGCCGTTACGACCGGCGATGCGGAATCACGCCGCAAACCGTCCGGCGAAAGCGTGTTCCAGGCGGAAATGCCAATCACCGCGGCGATGCAAAGGCCGGCAAGAGAAAACCCGAGCGTTCGCTGGGGATTGCGCTTCGACACTGGCTTGGCCCGCCGGTTCTGGCCGAGCGGAGCATTGAGATCAGTTCCCAAACGGAGCCTCGGTCGAGCTGTGGGATGTTGCCGCTAGAGCGAGGCCGGCGCCAGGACGCGTGCCGATCCTCTCCCGTCGCACGCCGTATGCCTTCGAAGAATCAGTGGCCGCGGCAGCGCTTGCTAACCCTATAATTTAGTGGCGAAGGCTTGACCAGTGCATCGGCCGGCCCAGTCATGGGGCCAAATGCGAAGCGCCGCATGTTCGGGTGAACATGCGGCGCTTCGTTTCGTGTCTGTGAGGCTTACTTCTTCAGCTGAGCCTGCTCGGGGCTCGCCGGGAAAGACGGGTCCGTCTTCTTGCCGCGCAGAAGGTCGAGCGCGTAGTTCAGCTGCAGGTCGTCCTTGGCTTCCGGCGGCACATAGGCGACCGAGCCGGAGCCTTCGTCGGTCTCGCTCTGGCCCTGGATGTGGCCGCGCAGATCGGACTCGCCCTGAGCCTCGACCTTGCCGAGCAGTTCCGGCGGCAGAGGCTGTTCGACCTTGATGTCAGGCGTGATGCCCGTGCCCTGGATCGATTTGCCCGACGGCGTGTAGTAGAGCGCGGTCGTCAGACGCAGCGCACCGGCTTCGCCGAGGGGGATGATCGTCTGGACCGAACCCTTGCCGAAGGAGCGCGTGCCGAGCACGGTCGCGCGCTTCAGATCCTGCAGGGCGCCGGCGACGATTTCCGAAGCGGAGGCCGAGCCGCCGTTGACCAGCACGACTACCGGCTTACCATCGGTCAGATCGCCCGGCGTGGCGTTGAAGCGACGGGTCTCGTCCGGGTTGCGGCCGCGGGTCGAAACGACTTCGCCACGTTCCAGGAAGGCGTCGGAGACGTTGATCGCCTGGTCGAGCAGACCGCCCGGGTTGAGGCGCAGGTCGAGCACGTAGCCCTTCAGCTTATCGGCCGGCACTTCCGCCTTGATCTTCTCGATGCCCTTCTTCAGGTCGTCATAGGTCTTTTCAGTGAAGGATATGACACGCAGGTAGCCGACGTCGCCTTCGGTGCGGAACTTGACCGCACGAACGGCGATGACGTCGCGGACGATCGTCAGTTCGATCGGCTTGTCCGCGCCCTTGCGCAGGATCGTCAGCTTGATCGGGGTGCCGATGGCGCCGCGCATCTTTTCGACGGCGTCTTCGAGCTTCAGTCCGCGAACATCCGCACCGTCGATCTTGGAAATGAAGTCGCCGGCAAGCACGCCGGCGCGGGCCGCAGGTGTGTCGTCGATCGGGCTCGTGACCTTGACGAGGTCGTCTTCCATCGTCACTTCGATGCCGAGGCCGCCGAATTCACCGCGCGTCTGGGTGCGCATGTCCTCGGCATCGGTCGAGTTCATGTAGCTCGAATGCGGGTCGAGCGAGGAAAGCATGCCGTTGATCGCGTTCTCGATCAGCTTGTCGTCCTGCGGCGGCGTCACGTATTGCGCCCGCACGCGTTCGAACACGTCGCCGAAGATTGCCAGTTCGCGATAGGTCGAGGTGTTGGCAGCGACGGCCGGAACGACAGCCGAATAAACCACGCCCATCGCGGTCGCGCCCATCAGCGCCCCGACCAGAACAAGTGAAGCCCTACGTATCATTTCGCGCCTTTCCAACCTCTGCTGCGGTCCACCATGGTCGGGAATCAACCGGTTTTCCGTCTTTTCGGAATTCAATGTAAAGCGTCGGCCGGTCCGTTTCCAGCGCCAAGGCCGCAGCGCTCGCCACTCTTTTTGCGCCCATCGTCGCCAGCGGTTCTCCGGCGACGACGAACTGCCCAGTCTGAACGCTCACCTTCTCCATCCCCGAAAGCACGACGTGGTAGCCGTCGCCCGGGTTGAGAATGATCATCTGCCCATAACTGCGGAAATTGCCTGCATAGACGATCCAGCCATCTGACGGCGCAGTCACCAGCGCGCCGGGATTGGTTTCCAACATGATCCCTTGCAGGGAATGCCCCGTCCCGTCTGCATCGCCGAATTTGCGCAACAGCGATCCCGCGGCCGGATAGGCAAGCTTGTTCCTCAGCTCCGAAAACACATATGCGGGCGCAATGCGGTTTTTGTCAGGCACCGCATTGCGGGCGAGTTCCCGCGCCGCCTCGCGCTCTGCCTCGCTCATACGACGGCGTTCTTCCTCCTGCGCGCGCGCCGCTTCGGCAGCCTCGCGAACGGAGGAGATCTGGTCCTCGAGTGAGCCGATCAGGCCCTGGAGATTGGTCGCCTGCGAGGCCAGTTCCTGCGCCTTGCGCTGCTCGGCCGCAAGTTCGCTGGCGCTCGTCTGGCGCAGCTTTTCCTTTTCGGCAACCAGCATCGACATGCGGCGCTCTTCCTCGACATTGGCGGTCATTGCCGCAGTCAGGTCCTCGCGCTGCCGGTCGATGCCGATGCGGATGTCGGCGAGCGCCTTGAGGTCGGCCACCAGGTTTTCGGTTTCCTTGCGCAGGCCGGGCACGACGGCGCCAAGCAGAATGGCGCTGCGCACGGAGCCGAGCGCATCCTCAGGGGTCACCAGGATCGCCGGCGGCGGGTTGCGCCCCATCCGCTGCAGGGCGGCGAGCACCTCGGCAAGCACGCCCCGGCGTGAGCGCAGCGAGCGACGGACCGTGTCTTCCTTGGTTCTAAGGTCGCTCAGCTTCTTCTCGCCATCGACGATCTGCTGTTCGAGATCCTGGCGTTTCTTTGCGGACTCGACGATTGCGGCGCGCAGCGTCTCGTTGGTCTTGTCGATTTCGGCAATGGTTTCCGTCAGCGCATTGGCGCGCTCCTGGGAAAGCGTGATCGTCTTGGAGAGCGCATCCAGTTCGCTGCGCGTACTGTTGCGGCGAAGCGTGAGGTCGGCGGCGGGGTCGGGCGGGCCCTGCTCCTGACCGGTCGCGGCGGCGGGCGGCGTGGCCTCCTGGGCGCTCGCCGGCAGGCCGATCGCAAGCGCAAGCGCAAAGGCCGCCGCAGTACGGGCAAGCCGTCCTGTGCCGTCTCTTCCCATGCCGAAAACGCTGGTCCTGCCTCGGGGCGTCATCCGTTGCGTGCGTCCATCCGAAAATATGAGGAAAAAACCTAATCTGATTTGGCGCGCACGACCAAGCATATTCTCGTTATCGCCGCGTGTACCGGGAGAGGTTGCCCGAAAAGCAGCCCCGCCGCTTCAGACCCGATGATAGGGGTGGCCGGAGAGAATGGTGACGGCCCGGTAGAGCTGTTCGGCGATCAGGATGCGCACGAGCTGGTGCGGCCAGGTCATCTTTCCAAGGTTCAGCACCGCATCGGCGCGGGCATGAAGGCTCGGATCGAGACCATCGGCGCCACCGATCGCGATCATCAGGTCACGCTTGCCGCTGTCGCGGAACGTGCCGAGAAGCGATGAGAAGCCTTCCGAATCCAGCGCCTTGCCGCGTTCGTCCAAGAGCACGAGCAGACTGCCTTCGGCCAGTGCCTTTTCGAGCTGTGCGGCTTCCTCGCGCTTGCGCGTCTCGGCGTTCGAAGCACGGCTTTCGTTGACTTCGACGACGCGGGAAAGCTCAAGCCCGATCGCCGGACCGGCCTTGGAGAAGCGATCGAGATAACGGGCCGCAAGATCCTTTTCCGGCCCCGCCTTGAGGCGGCCGACTGCGAAAAGTCCGATACGCATGACCTTGTCCGTCCTCGCTTGCGCTGCAACGCGCACTGCATAGTTCCTGAAATCGGGTCGATTCAAGGAGAATCTTATACCGCGTTCCTGGAGCCTTGCAGCGTCGTTGCGCGCCTTGTCCGGTTGACGGGCCTGTAGGTTACGATCAGTCGCAACAAATATCCGGCTGACAACGCCGCCCAAGGCGGCGCCAGCCCTTCACATTCATGCATGACCGCAACTCGGCTCGTCCGGCATTCAGCTGCGCGGCGACCCGGTCGGTCTCAATGCAAGGTGCCGTCCTCGATCTCGGGAGCCGCCCACATCTTCTCGATGTTGTAGAACTCCCGGATTTCCGGCCGGAAGATGTGAACGATCACATCACCGGTGTCGATCAGCACCCAGTCACCGCCTTCCAGACCTTCGACACGGGCATTGCCAAAGCCCCCGTCTTTCAGGTCGGTCGTCAGGTGATCTGCAATGGCCATCACATGCCTGTTCGATCGCCCGGAGACAACGACCATGAAGTCTCCCAGCGCCGACTTTCCGGCAATGTTGATGCTGACGATGTCTTCTGCCTTCGAGTCCTCTAGGCTCTCGAGGACCAGTTGAAGCGCACGGACAGCGGCTTCGTCGCTAGATCCCGTGCTGCGCGGGAATGCGGTAACCGCATATCCCTTGGCGTGTGCTGTTGTCAGGGTCTTTCCTTTCCACATGAACAGAACAGGCACTTCCGATTCGAACAAAGATCGAACCGTCCATGAATGTAGGCATCAAACCGTAGCTGTTTCAAGACAGCAGAACTGAATCCCTGGAAATCATACTCCACCGGCGGCGCGAAGCGCCGTCGAACTCATCGATGAGCGAGGTCCATGGATGAAGGTCCAGGCTGGCGCGCGGTGGAAGGGGAGGCGCCGCGCGTCGTCCTCGTCGATGCGAGCATAGTCGAAGGTTTTCGCCATGCGTGAGGAGAGATAGGCGAGCGTCGAGCCCGGCCGATCGATGACGGCGATCGGGAAAGTGCGGGCGATCTTCTGCCAGTTCTGCCAGCGATGAAAGCTCTTCAGGTTGTCGGCGCCCATGATCCAGACGAAGCGAATGTCGCGGTTTCGCGCCTGCACGATTTCGAGCGTGCGGGCGGTATAGCTCTGCCCCAGAGCCCTCTCGAACGCCGTCACCTTGATGCGCGGGTTGTGCGCGATCGCTTCGCTCATGGCGATGCGGTCGGCAAGCGGCGCCAGATTGTTGTGGTCCTTCAGCGGATTGCCGGGGGTCACCATCCACCAGAGCTGGTCGAGCCCGAGCCGTTGGATCGCCGTGTCGGCAACGAGCACATGGCCTTCATGCGGCGGGTTGAAGGACCCGCCGAAGAGGCCCACCACCATGCCGGCTTCGACATGGGGCATGCGCAGGTAGCGGGCGTTCACCCTGCCTGCCGTCACCTCAGGGCCTGACCTGTCCAGCACCACGCACCCGATACTTGAAAGAGGTCAGCTGTTCGACGCCGACCGGTCCGCGCGCATGCATCTTGCCCGTGGCGATGCCGATTTCACCGCCCATGCCGAATTCGCCGCCATCGGCAAACTGGGTCGAGGCGTTATGCAGCAAGATCGCGGAATCGATCTCCGAGAAGAAGCGCTCGACGACCCCGGGATCCTCGGCGATGACGGCCTCCGTGTGGGCCGACGACCAGGTCCCGATGTGCTCGATCGCACCGGCGATCCCGTCGACCAGCTTCACCGAGATGATGGCGTCGAGATATTCCGTTGCCCAATCCTCGTCGATCGCTTCCTTCAGGCCGTCGACCGCGCCTGAGAGTTCGTCGGAGACGCGTACTTCGCAGCCCGCTGACAGCAGGGCGTTCAGCAGCGGCTTGACCAGTCGGTCGGCGTCGTTGCGGTCGATCAGCAGTGTTTCGGCAGCACCGCAGATACCGGTGCGGCGCATCTTGGCATTGACGACGATCTTTTCCGCCATGGCGAGATCGGCAGAGGCATCGACATAGATGTGGCAGAGGCCTTCGAGATGGGCAAAGACCGGCACGCGCGCTTCGTTCTGCACCCGGGCAACGAGGCTCTTGCCCCCACGCGGTACAATCACATCAATCGTGCCGCCAAGACCCGAGAGCATGGCGCCGACGGCCGCGCGGTCAGAGACCGGCACCATCTGGATCGCATGTTCCGGCAGGCCGGCGGCTTTGAGGCCTTCGACGAGGCAGGCATGGATCGCGCTGGAGGAATGGAAGCTGTCGGAGCCGCCGCGCAGGATCACGGCGTTGCCGGCCTTGAGGCACAGCGCGCCGGCATCAGCCGTCACGTTCGGCCGGCTTTCATAAATGACGCCAATGACGCCGAGCGGCGTGCGCACGCGCTCGATGTGCAGGCCGTTCGGCCGGTCCCATTCGGCAATGATGTCACCGACCGGATCCTTGAACTCGGCAATCGCGCGAATGCCGTTTGCCATGTCGCGGATGCGGCCTTCGCTCAGCGTCAGGCGGTCGATGAAAGAGGCGGCGACGCCGCTTTCTCGGGCGTTTTCAAGGTCGATCGCATTGGCCGCCAGGATCTCGTCCGTGCGGGCGACGATCGCATCGGCCATGGCGATCAGGGCGGCGTGCTTGCGTTCGGCGCTGGCGATGGCAAGCGGTCGGCTGGCGGCCTTGGCGTTGCGGCCGATCTCCAGCATGACGGTCTCGACGTCGCCCTTGTTTTTCACCTCGTCAAGCATGGACTTCATCCTTCCGGCTGCCCTCGGCCTCAGCGCGTTTTCCGGTCATCACCATATCGTCGCGGTGCACCATGGCGGCGCGGCCGGCATAGCCGAGGATCGCGGCGATCTCGGCCGATTTCTTGCCGGCGATCTGGCGGGCTTCGTCGGCATCGTAGCCGGCAAGACCACGGGCGATCTCCCGGCCGGAGGTGCCGAGAATGGCGATGGTGTCACCGCGGCTGAAGCTGCCCGTCACGTCACGGACGCCGGCCGGCAGCAGGCTCTTGCCCGAGCGCAGCGCCTCTTCGGCACCGGCATCGACGGCAAGCGTTCCGGCTGGTAGCAATTGACCGGCAATCCAGGTCTTGCGCGCAGTCACCGGCGAGCCTGATGGTGCGAACCAGGACGAACGGGCGCCGTCCTCGATCGCCGCCAGCGGATGGTTCGGCTTGCCTGAGGCGATGATCATGGCGCAGCCGGCGGTCGTGGCGATCTTGCCGGCATCGATCTTGGTGCGCATGCCGCCGCGCGAAAGCTCGGATGCCGCACCCCCGGCCATGGCCTCGATCTCAGGGGTGATCTCGGCGATCGTTTCGAGGAAGCGGGCGTTCGGGTCGAGATGCGGCGGGGCCGTGTAGAGCCCATCGATATCGGAGAGCAGCACCAGCAAATCGGCGCCGACCATGGTGGCGACGCGGGCGGCGAGGCGATCGTTGTCGCCATAGCGGATTTCTGTGGTCGCGACCGTATCGTTCTCGTTGATGATCGGCACGGCGCCGAGCTTCAGCAGCTGGTTGATGGTGGCGCGGGCGTTCAAGTAGCGGCGGCGCTCTTCCGTGTCGCCGAGTGTCAGCAGCACCTGGCCGGCGACGATGGCATCGGTCGAAAGGCTCTCCGACCAGGCGCGCGCGAGCGCAATCTGGCCGACGGCGGCGGCCGCCTGGCTCTCTTCGAGCTTCAGGGCACCTGCCGGCAGGTTGAGCACGGTACGGCCGAGCGCGATCGCGCCCGAGGAGACGACCAGCACTTCGACGCCCTTGGCCTTGAGGCCAGCGATGTCGGCGCACATGGCGTCAAGCCAGGCCTTCTTCAGCCCGGTGGCGCGGTCGACCAGCAATGCCGACCCGATCTTGATGACGACCCGACGATACTTCAAAAGCGGCTTGCGGGTCTTGGTCATCTCAGAGGTTCTCCTCGCCATAGCCTTCACCGGCCTTGGCGGCGACGATGACGCTGCGCAACGCTCGCAACGCTTCGGTCATGCCCTTGCCGACGGCGGCAGAGAGCAGCAGGGGCTGCTCGCCGCAGGCCTTGGCCAGCGCCTTGGCTTTTATCTTCAGCTCGTCCTCGTCGAGCACGTCGATCTGCGACAGTGCGATGATCTGCGGCTTGTCTTCCAGCCCGCCGCCATAGGCTTCGAGCTCGTGCTTGACCGTCTTATAGGCCTTGGCGACATCTTCCTCCTGGGCGGAGACGAGGTGCAGCAGCACACGCGTGCGCTCGACATGGCCGAGGAAGCGGTCGCCGATGCCCACACCTTCATGCGCACCTTCGATCAGGCCGGGAATGTCGGCGATAATGAACTCGTTGCCGTCGATGGTGGCGACGCCGAGATTGGGATGCAGCGTCGTGAACGGATAGTTGGCGATCTTCGGGCGAGCGCGCGTGCAGGCGGCAAGGAAGGTCGACTTGCCGGCATTCGGCAGACCGACGAGACCGGCATCGGCGATCAGCTTCAGCCGCAGCCAGAGCGTCTTCTCGTCGCCCTCGAGACCGGGGTTGGCCCAGTTCGGCGCCTGGTTGGTCGCGGACTTGAAGCGGGCGTTGCCGAAGCCGCCATTGCCACCGGCGGCCAGCCGATAGCGCTGGCCCTCGGCGACCATGTCGACGATCAGCGTCTCGTTGTCTTCCTCGAAGATCTGGGTGCCGACCGGGACCTTCAGCGTCACGTCGTCGCCGCCGGCGCCGGTGCGGTTGCGGCCCATGCCGTGCTGGCCGGTCTTGGCCTTGAAGTGCTGTTGGTAACGGAAGTCGATGAGCGTGTTCAGACCGTTGACGGCCTCAACCCAGACGTCTCCGCCACGGCCGCCGTCGCCGCCGTCCGGTCCGCCGAACTCGATGAACTTCTCGCGCCGGAACGAGACGGCGCCTGCGCCACCGTCGCCGGAGCGGATATAGACTTTCGTTTCGTCGAGAAATTTCATTGGGCTGCCATCTGTTCGGTGTAAGTGCGCGGTCTTAGAAAGTGTTACAGCGACCTTTGCAGGTCCTAAAGGATGCGCGGCGCTGTAATTTGCCGCCATCGATATAGGCGGTTTATTCGGAGGTCAAAGAATATCGTGCGGTTCGTTAGCTACAACATCCAATACGGCATCGGCCTCGACGGTCGCTTCGATCTCGAGCGTATCGCCGCTTCGATCGGGGACGCCGACATCATCGCGCTTCAGGAAGTGACGCGCGGCTTTCACCGCAACGGCCATGTCGATCTCGTCACCCGCTTCGAAAAGCTGTTTCCCGGCCATTTCTCCGCCTTCCACGCGCCTTGCGACATCGACATCGGTTCGGCGATCGAGGATGGACGCGCCGTCAGCCGCCGCTTCCAGTTCGGCAACATGATCCTGTCGCGCTGGCCGATCCTTGCCACCCGGCTGATCCCCTTGCCGCGCACCCGCACGATCAGCCCGATGAACCTGCAGCGCGGGGCGACGGAAGCGCTGATCGCGACGCCCGACGGTCCGCTTCGGGTCTATTCCGTGCATCTCGATCATGTGCTGCCGGCCGAGCGTATTGCCCAGATCCGTTATCTCAAGGACCGGCTGCTCGGTTATCCGCTCGAAGGCGGCGCGATCACCGGGGCGGCCGATTTCGGCATGGCCGAGCCGCCGCATCCGGAGGACTTCGTCGTCATGGGCGATTTCAACATGGAGCCGGAGACGCCGGAATACTGCGCGATGACCGGCTCGCGTGACGCCTTCTACGGCCGTTCGCTGCGACTTGAGAATCCGGTTGATGCGCTTGCCCATCTCGGCCGCCTGACGCCTGAAAGCTATAGCTGGATCCATCCCGAAAACCCCGAAAAACGCATGCATCTCGACTATTGTTTCTTGAGCGCCGGCCTTGCGTCTCGTCTCAGCGATGCCTGGACCGACTATGAAGCCAAGGGTTCCGACCACCTGCCTGTCGGTTTCACGCTCGCATGACAAAAAAGTCCCCGCGAAGCCCGAGCTTCGCGGGGATGTTCTCTAGTGCGGTCGGCGCAGATCGGCGGCGGTCAGCCGCGTCTCGATATGGGCGACCATGGCGTTGCGCGCGAGCGCATAGACCTGGGCGCAGCCGGTGATCTGGAAGCCGATCTTCTCCTGCACCTTCAGCGATCCCGGATTGTCGGCAAAGACGCCGGAATGCAGGGTCGTTTCGGGCATGCGGCGGAAGAAGCGCTCGACCGCCGCATAGGCAGCCTCCGAGGCAAAGCCCTTGCCCCAGTAGAAGCGGTTCAGCCAGTAGCCGACATGCCATTGGCCGTGGCGGAGCTCGATGCCGACGCAGCCGATGTGCACGTCGTCACCGGTGGTGACGGCGAAGGTCCAGTCTGGCGTCAAACCTGAAGTCTGCGCCGTCAGCCAGTCGAGCGCGTCCTGCTGATCGTAGGGCGCGGGAACGCGCGCCAGCATGCGCGCCACTTGGAAATCGCCGAGCGACTGGGCGATCGCCTCGGCGTCGTTTCGCCGATGCGGGCGTAGAACCAGGCGCTTGGTCTCGATGACCGGGCAGGGGCCGGGACCGGGGCGGGCAACGATCCGCTGGCGTTCGGAAGCGAGCGCGTTCATCGCATGCCTCCCCAGCTTCTCAAGGAGACCCAGGTCTTGCGGTCGAGTCGGTACCATTCGACGGCGATCGAGCCGCCGAGCGCCAGGCTGCCGACCATGCCGCTGCCCTGGAACTGGAAACCGCACTTCTGGATGACCCGGCGCGATGCCAAGTTCATGACCCTGCAGCGCGCATCGATCTGGTCGATGTCGCGGGTGCGGAAGGCCATGTCGGTCAAGACCTGGGCGGCCTCGGTGGCATAGCCCTGGTTCCAATAGGGCTCGCCCAGCCAATAGCCGAGCTCCGCCGTCTTGCCATCGGGATGCGGCTCGATACCGCAACAACCGAGAAATGCGCCATTGTCCGCTTTGGTAATCGCGTAGACGCACTTGCCAATCGTGCCGGCTTTCGCGCGTCGCACGAAGTCGGCGGCATCGGCCGTCGTATACGGGTGCGGCATGCGCGAAACCATGGTCGCGACATTGGCATTGTTGGCAAGATGGGCAAGGGCGTCGATATCGTCTTCATGGGGCGCGCGCAGAACGAGCCGGGGTGACAACAATATCGGGCAATCGGTCCTTGACCGTTGGGGCCTCAGCCTCTGCTCGGGAGACCGGGATTGGTCTTCCCTCAACAACTCGGTTTGCATGGTTTCCTCCAGAAACGAAAAAGGGGAGTTGGGTATTGCCCCATCTCCCCTTTGAAGTCTGGCTTGGAACCATCAGGTGCGTCAGCCGGGTCGATGAGACGCCGGCTGTTTTAGAGCGCTACCGGCTTATTCCGCTGCTTCGGCTTTCGGCATTACAGACACGTACACGCGGCCATTGGCCTTCGTACGGAAGTCCACGTTGCCGGCCGTAAGTGCAAAAATCGTGTGGTCCTTACCGAGGCCGACATTGGCGCCCGGATGCCACTTCGTACCGCGCTGGCGCACGATAATGTTGCCTGCGATGACGTTCTCGCCGCCGAACTTCTTCACGCCAAGGCGCTTGGACTCAGAATCGCGACCGTTACGCGACGAACCGCCAGCTTTTTTGTGTGCCATTGGTGTTCTCCTTTAAACCTTAGATCCCTGAACTCAGTTTGCAGCGGCTTCAGCGGCAGCTTCAGACTTCTTCGAAGCCTTCTTTGCCTTGCCACCGGCAGCAGCGATGTCCAGGATGCGGACGGTCGTCTGGTGCTGGCGGTGACCGCGCGAGCGCTTGGAGTTCTGGCGGCGACGCTTCTTGAAGGCGATGACCTTCTTGGCGCGACCCTGCTCAACAACTTCAGCGCTGACAACGGCGCCTTCGACAAACGGAGCACCGATGGTTGCATCGGCGCCAACGCCGACCATCAGGATCTCGGTGAATTCGATCTTGTCGCCTGCAACGCCTTCCAGCTTTTCGATGGTGAGGACGTCGTTGGCGGCCACGCGGTACTGCTTACCGCCGGTCTTGATGACTGCGAACATTTTTTATCCTTTCATGTTCGATCCGGCTCTCTGCCCGAAGACAAGGCCGTCTTTTTCTCAGTCGACAGTTGAGTGGATCTCCTTTTCGGATATCCACCGGTGAATGGGCGCAAATCGCACCCGCTGCGGTGAAGCTAGGCCACACCACTTCATTGCGCGGATTACAAGGATTTGCACAGGCGTGTCAAGGCGAAAGCAACGAGGCCGTTACATATTCTTCAAACAAGGCCCTTGCCAGCACCCGAATCTGCCGCTATGAACCCGACCGCGCCGAACAAGCGCCGACCAGCAAAGCGGAGAGGTGGCTGAGTGGTCGAAAGCACCGCACTCGAAATGCGGCGTACGGGCAACCGTACCGTGGGTTCGAATCCCACCCTCTCCGCCATAATCTATCTCACCACCATGTGCTATGCGAAGCAGCCCGACTTCAGGGCGGTTCACGGAAGCTTCCGGGGTTCGTTGTTTAAACGCGCGTCTCTATCAACTCGACTTCGGCGTCCAGGAAACAAAATCGCCAGCAGGCTCGATATCTGTTTCAGGATGGGGGCGGGCACGTTCCTGTTGTGTCGGAGGCGGGGCGATCGATCGTTCTCCTTGCCAGCGGTCATCCGGCGCTTCCGATAGCCCACCCTGATATGGCGATCGCGGGTCGTGCGCCGCGTCAAAGGGTGACCCATCTGACAACGATGTCGCGGCGTTGTCGCCAGCGATTGCGGTTTGCCGAACTATAGCCATCGATGCCCTTGCGAACCGGGCAAGGGCGTCGGCGGCCGGGCTGACGGCACGTTCGTGCTTCCGCGGCGAAACGCAGCTGCCTAGGCGACTTTCAGCGCCGCGGAAATTTCCGACAAGGTGGCCTTCTCCGCATCGCTGACAGCGACGCCGCCGAAGCCCAGGAAGCCGCCTTCCTTGGCGGCTTCCGCCACCTTCTGGCTGATCTGGTATAGCCATGTGCTGAAGGCTGCGACATCACCCTGCGCCTTGGTCTCGACGAGTGTCCGGGCCTGATTCAGCGTTTCAATGCATCTGGCCTTCATGTCCTCCGGCTTGGCACCCTTGAGTTTCGTCTGCAGCCCATCGCGAGCGGCGGTCCGGCCCTCCGAGGTTTCGAAGTCGGCGACCAGCGCCTTGACGAGCGGGCTTGCTGCGGCATCGGCTTTTGCCTGCAGAAGTGCGCTGCTGTTGGCGATGCCTTCCTTCATCATCCCCCAGAGGCCGCTCGGCTCCGCGGCCGTCACGGCAATGCCGGCCATCATCACGCTCTCCAGGAGCAGCGTCCATTCTTCCGGGGTGAATGTCGATTTGTCGGCCATGGCCGTCTTCCTTCCTATCCGGTTTCGTCGATGACAATCGCCAACGGTCCGTGCGGAATGCAGGGCCGGCAGCTCATGCTTGGGCTGGTTCTTCAGGTCGCCAGTGAGGCGAGCTTGGTCTTCAATGCATCGATTGCGGGTTTCACGATGTCGGAAGCGCCGGGTATCGCCAGCACCTTGTCGAAAAGCCCGTTGAGCGTTGGCATCATCGGCCCGACGAGCGCGGAAAGGGCTGCCTTCTGTTCGGCAGACAGTTGCCCGGTGGCGCCCGTGACTTTGTCGAGCCCGGCTGAAATCTCCTCCAGTTTCGGCAGGGCGGCCGTGGCCGAGGCGGCGTCCGTGACACCGGTCAGCGTTGTCTGCAAGCTCGCCATGCTGTCCTGGACCTGCCGGCCGATGTCGACCCCGGCGACCGTCAAGCTTTGCCCCGCCGTGCCAGCCTGTGGCGCGACCTCTCCGCTCGGTCTGCCGAACAGATAGAAGAGCACGGCTGCAAGCGCGAGTACGGCAATCACCCAGTAGAGCCAGTTGCGCGACCCGGACGGCGTCGCCGCCT
This sequence comes from Ensifer sp. ENS08, assembly GCF_014852195.1. NCBI lineage: Bacteria > Pseudomonadati > Pseudomonadota > Alphaproteobacteria > Hyphomicrobiales > Rhizobiaceae > Ensifer > Ensifer sp. ENS08. The sequence continues at coordinate 147,536 of NZ_JACVBF010000004.1, read as the reverse complement.
CGGCTGCGCGCTGACCGGCTCCACCGACGGACGAAGCCGCTGTCGCGGCGCTGCGGGCGACCTGGCTCGCCGAGGCCGCGGCAGACTGTGCCGAAGCGCCGAACCCGCCGAGCAAGCCTGTTCCGCCAAGCAGTTCTCTTGCGCCGGAGGGCAGGGCGGCCGCGATGTTGTCCTTCTGGCTCGCGAGCAGTCCGGCGATGCCATTGGCGCTGAGATCGCCGCCGCTCTGCCGGGCAAGGCCACCCAGCACGAGGGGAGCAAGCGTCGCCAGCAACGAACCGCTCGCCCGCGTGTCCATGCCGGAGATCCCGCCGATGGCGTTAGCAAGCGCACTGCCGTCCTTCGCCCCGAAGATTGACGAAATGATCTGTGACCCGTTCTGGCTAAGCGTCGCCTGATCGCCTCCCTGAAGCATCCCGATGAGACTGTCGAGCGATCCGCCCTGTTGACTGGCGGTATCGGCGATCTTCTGCGCCCCGCCCGGTTGCGCGGCGACACCCGTCAGTCCCGCCAGCACCGCGGGAATGGCGGCGCTGACGGCGCCCTGCACCTTGCTGCTGTCGAGCCCGAGCGCCGAAGCGATGCGTGCGATCATGTCAGGGGTAAGCATCTGCGCGATATACGAAACAAGATTGCTGGCCATTGGCTTTTCCTCCACGTTGATGTCGTCGGACATCGACGGCGCTCATGGAGCGGTCGTCCGACGGCGCGGCAATTGGCTGCAAGCAATTCGCGTTTATCTGATTGTCGGCCGCGAGGCGGGTTCCTCTGGAACCTTCGGCCCAAAAATATTAGCACTTGTGGATGTAAATGGCCAGTTCTCGGCAACTTGCGGAAACGGCAGAACGCGGTGCATTGAACACGCGCGCTAGTGCGCCAGCATGTTGAGCGGCCCGTGACCCGGCAGCCGAGGCAGGACGGAAGAAGGCGGACCGTCGGCCGCAGGGCCGGTTTAAGGGTCGCGACGACAGCGCCGCAGGGTGCTTGCGGTCACGCGCGGGCCGGCCTGACCTGATGCCCGCACCCATAGTCTGATCCCCGGCCGCGAGGCCAGGGATCCCGTCGGTTTCGCATTACTTCTTCGGCGATTTCTCCGCCGGCGGCGGTGCCGCCTGCAGGTTGCCGAGCAGCGGTGAGATGGCATTTTCACCGTTGAAGCCGGCTTCCTTCAGCAGTTGGTCGACGATCGGCTTGTTGGCCTGGTAGGACAGGAGCTGGCCCGCCAACCCGTCGCCAAGGCCGATGCCGTTGGCAGCACCGTCGCGGCCGCCGTTGCGGCCGAGCATGCCGCCGGTGTCGAAGATGCGGATGTCGGAGATCTTCTCGATCGGCTTGACCGCTTCGGCGAGTGCTTCGGGAATGATGCGGATGCGTTCGCGCAGGATCTCGAACTCGATGATGGCGGAGCTCAGCTTGTTGCGGGCTTCGTTGAGCAGCGCCTCGCTCTCGGCTGCGGCCTTGCCGGTTTCGAGCACGCCCTTCGCCTTGATGATCGCGGCGTCGGCCTCGGCAGTGGCCAGCGTCTTGATCGCATCGGCCTGGTCGAGGGCCGCCTGCTTTTCGGCTTCGGCGCCGACGGTCACGGCGGTCGCTTCGGTTTCGGCGTTCTTGCGGGCGTCGATAACGGCGATCTGGCGTTCGCGTTCGGCGATTTCCACGGCCTTTGCCGTCTCCACCTTTTCTTCCGCGGCGATGGCGAGCGCGCGGGCGGTTTCAGCCTGGGCCTTCGCCTCGGACTCTTCCCGGCTCTTGTTGGCAACCGCGATGGCGCTTTCCTGCGAAACGATCTGCAGGTCACGGCGGGCTTCCGTGTCGCGCTGCTGCACGGCGCGGGTGGCGTCGATGTTGGCGCTTTCACGCGCCTGCTTGGCAAGTGCCTCGCGTTCGGCGATTGCCTGTTCGGCGGCGATGCGAGCTTCTTCCTCGGCGCGCTTGGCCGCCTGTTCCTGCTGCGCGGTTTCGGCGCGGGTGGCGGCCGACTTGTTGGCGATGTCGCGTTCCTGGTTCAGCTCCGCCTCGCGCTTGGTGCGCTCGATCGTCAGCGATTGCTGGCGGGCTTCCAGATCCTTCTGGGCGATCGCGACTTCGGTATCGCGCACGATCTCGTTGCGCTCCTTCTTGCGGCCCTCGGTAATGCGGGTCAGCGCCGCAAGACCATGCGCGTCGAAGAAGTTGTTGGCGTTGAAGTGCTTGATATCCGTCTGGTCGAGACGGGTCAGCGAAACGGATTCGAGTTCGAGACCGTTCGACTGCAGGTCGGCGCCGACCGCTTCTTGCACCGCCTTGACGAAATCCATGCGCTGTTCCTGCAGCGCGTCGAGGCTCATGGTGGCGGCGACCGAGCGCAGACCGTCGACGAACTTGGCCTCGATCAGTACGCGCAGCTGCTCGGCATCGTTGGTACGGTCGCCGAGTGTCTGGGCTGCAAGCGCGATCGAGGAGGCATCGGGCTTCACGCGGACATAGAATTCCGCGCCGATATCGACGCGCATGCGGTCCTTGGTGATCAGCGCGTCGCCTTCGCCACGACGGACTTCAAGGCGCAGCGTCTTCAGGTTGACGCGGGCGATCGAGTGGAAGATCGGCAGCACGATGGAGCCGCCGTCGAGGACCACCTTCTGGCCGCCAAGGCCCGTGCGCACATAGGCTTCGTCGCGGCTCGAGCGGGTATAGAGCGATGCAAGAACAAAGCCGATGCCGAGGATCAGGACGATGCCGATGCCGGCCGGCACCAAGAGTTCATAAAACATGGTTGCTCCGTGAGACTTTAAGACGTGGGAATTTTAAGGATTGGGCGGCGTCAGCAGGTCTGCCGGCGCCGATATCGCAATGAAAATGTTGGAAACGCGGTCGACGACGAGCACCTGCGCGCCGATGGCGATCGGTTGCTCGTTGCGGGCGGCGCGCGCGCGCAGCACATGCCAGTTGCCGTGGCGATCCTTGAGGCGGATGCGTCCCGGCAGGCCCTGGTCCAGTGGGCCGACGGTGACTTCGCCGCTGCGGCCGACGAAATCGCCGAGATCGACGGCATAGCTTTCGTCACGCGGCACGATCTTTGCCACCCATCGGCTCGACATCCGAACTGCGGGCAGCGAGACGGCGAGTGCCGGTAGCGCCGCGACAAGGGCAGGCAGCGGCGCCCACAGGGCCCCAGCCACCGCCTGGATGACAAAACCGATCATCGCGAAGAGGCCGAGGAAAAGCATCAGCAGCACGAGCAGCGGTACGCCGCCGACATTGAACCAGGACATCAGCCCGCCCAATGCGTTGTGGTCGTCCAGCCAGGCCTTGTCGATCGCCTCGCCCAGTGAGAAGCCGAGCAGCAGGCAGAGGAGCTCGATGCCGGTGAAGGCGGCCAACATCACCGCCGCAACCGCGAAGGGTAGGGATTCCGGGGCGAGGAAGAACAGCATCGGCGTCAGTGCTGCTTTGCCTTGAGTGAGGCCAGTCTCGCCTCGATTGCCCGGTCGCGATGCAGGCGGTCGAGTTCGTCCAGCTCGGCGCTGCTGCCGTGTTCTCCGCCCGGTACGCCCGTGGCGCGGGAGACGGCGGCAGCGGCGCGGGCGGCACCGTCCACCGGACTGGGCTTCGCCAGGCCCGAAACCTTGCTCTCGGGGAACTGGGCGATGCTGCGCTTGAGATCGGCGAGCCGCGCCTCGGCCTCGCGGCGGGTGGCAAGCACCGCCTGCAGCGCCTGCTGGCCCTCTTCGAGATCGGTGCGGGCGCCGGCGAGCGCCTTGTCCAGCGCGGCCAGCTGCGATTCCAGGTCGATCTGGCGGGCGACGCCGGCCTTGGCAAGGTCTTCCCGGGCGGCAGAGATGGCGGTGCTGATCTTTTCGTCCAGCTTTTCGAGATCGGCCCCGATTTCGTCGCGGCGGCTGAGGATGCGATACTCCTCGGCGCGTGCCTGGCCGATATCGACCCGGGCCTCTTCGGCGGCCGCGTCGATTTCGCGGAGCGCCTGTTCGACGATCACGATCTTGTTGCTGCCTTCCGCCTTGTCGACGGCGGCATTGGCGAGACCGGCGATCAAGCGGCCCATACGGGATAGGATGCCTTCATTCGTCATCATTTTCTTCTCCGTTCGGTCGGAATGCGTGGTGACGCCAATGTGGATCTGATAGCCGCCGTGCTGTGCAACGAGCTGGGCGGCGAAGATATTCAGAGTGCCCGGCGAATAGCCGGCGACGTCGTATGGGATCGCGACGCGACCACGCACGGTGGCGACGGTCAGGTCCGACGGTCCCTTGATTGCGAAAAGCTTGTCGTCCAGCGGCAGCCTTTCGGCATTGGCCTGCTGTCCGCGGTTTGCCGCGAAGTCACGCAGTCCAAGCGTGACCATGCGCGCCGGAAGCCCGGTGCGCTCCCGGACCGTTTCGTAGGCAAGTTCATGCAACGTTACGAGATTGGCGCCCGCCTTTTCGCCGGCGAGTTCATCGAGCATCGCCAGCATGTCGCCGTAGGCAACGAAGGTTTCTTCCAGCGCACGTCTGGCCTCCGCGTCCGGCGCGAGATCGTAGTACAAGATCGACGTGTGGTTGCCCTGAGCCATGAGCAATAACATAAAGCACCACTTTCGTGCTTTCAAGGATTGGCTCAGGTTTAAGTTGCAATTTTCTTCTGCTGAACGCGCGCAACGGTCGTGCGCCGGCAATGCGGGTTGCAGCGGGCGGAAGAGGGGCGCGTTGAAAGCGGACGATTGTCCGGCGGGTTCACTCCGCCGCGTTGTTGCGCAACCAGGTTTCCAGCGCGGCAATCACCGAGAGCCGCAGGCTTGCGCCCTTGGACAGCGCGCGGGTGAGGGACAGGTCGTCGCCGGCAAATCCCATCTCGGCCATGATGTCGTTCGCCCGCATCCGGCGGCGATTCATGATCGTGCGGATTTCGGCGATCGTTTCGGGGAGCAGGTAGCGACCGCTGGCAATCGCGGGGGGCGCTACGAGCGGCGGATCGATATGAGCGTGTGGGGCAAGCCCGTCCGGGCCGCCATTGCTGCTCAGCCACTTGAGGAACGTTTCACGCTCGGTGGGGCTTGCCTTGGTCCAGGAATTCTTGAGCTTGTCGAGGCGCGTGCGCTCGTCCTTAAGCCCTGCCGCGATAAGCGCCTTGCGCAGCGACGGGATGCGGCCGGCGATCAGATCCGCATGGATGTCGGGAAAATCGAGTTTCAGGCGCTGCACGTCCGCGGTTTCGTCGCTCTTGGTTTTCTTCGACATGCTCATTCCCGCGTCGTTCGTCGGCGACATGCTCTAGCGTGCTCGTACGCCCGGCGCGAGCGAAATAGGTCGCTATCCTCTATCCTTTGTCAGTCGACCCCGTTAGGGAGCGCATGGAGAATAACGCGACGCTGCGTGCTGTGCCCTTCGCCTGATGTCATGCATCCAGCTTTACGCAAGTCCCTTCGCCTATAGTCACCTCAATGGCCGGGATGTGACACGGCGAATGAAGGACAATGATATGTCAAACGATATCGAGCATTACCGCGACCCATCCGACAAGATGGTTGCCCTCTATCTCGCGAACAATGACGGCGACGAACTGACCGATGTCTTGGTCGCCGCGCTTGAAGATGCCTTCCGCATCCTCCGTGACGAGATCTCCGGCGAAACGATGCATTGAGCGGAGCGCGTCTCCTCCACGAACTATTTTTCGAACGTAATCCACCATCGGTTGCGAATCGAATCAGGGATGTCCTGTTCTGACCGGGTTCCAATCGGCGACGCGTCGGATGTCGGGAGAGTTCGCGGCCACGTATCGCTTGCGCTAGGGGAGACGCACAAGCATGACATTTTCTATCTGGCATACGGTCATAGCGCTGCTGATTATCGGCGCACCGGTCTGGCTGATCCTTCGGGCCTCGAAGCGCTCACGCTAAAGCGCGTCGCAGATCAAGTCTGCTTCATCGCATATCGCTGTCGCAAAATCGGCGCGCACATCGCTCGGCATGCTTGGCGCATCAAGGCGCGAGCGATTGGCCGTAGAGAACAAGGCGTTGCGGGGTTCCGATTTCAACGGGATCCATGCCCGCTTGATGTCCTCATCGACGACGACTGCCGAACCGGCCTGCTTGCAGGCCGGTGATTCATTCGATGACCATCGGGCGCGCCGTTCAAGCTTCCTGAAGCAGCGCCTCGGCTGAAAGGGCTGCCGCCAGTACGGTCGCATCGGTTCCGTTTCTCCCAACCAGCATCAGTCCGGCCGGCCGCACAAGGCCCGGCATCGGCAGGGTGATAGCGGTGAGATCGAACTGGTTGGCGACCTGGCAGTTGCGCAGCAGCAGGCTCTCCACGCGGTCGTATTCCGCCGCGTCGGTGTCGACGCTTGCGATGGACACGGCCGCAATCGGCGTCGTCGGCAGTGCGATGAGATCGTAGGGCGAGAGCCGCTCGTCCATGGCGGCGGCGAGCCCATGCCGGGTTTGCAGCAGGGCCGAGATCGCCGCGTCGGGCACCAAAAGCCGGCGGCGAAGCGAGAACTTGACCCTTTCGTCGACTGGGGCGGCTGCATCACCCAGCCATCCGGCGTGGACGCGGCTTGCCTCCAGGCCCGCAATCGAGCCGATCCGCGTCGCTTGGCCGAGCTTCTCGATCAAGTCATCGATGGTGCAGTCGACGATCTTGGCACCCGCTTGGGCCAGTCGGTCGAGGCTTGCCGCAAAGGCGTCGGCGACTTCGGGGGAGAGGTCTTCAAACAGCCTGCCACGGGGGATGCCGATACGAAGGCCTGCGACAGGACGGGCGACAAGCGGCCTTGGCTGCTCGCCGGCCATCACAGCATCGGTCGTCGCACAATCGGCAACGGTCCGGGCGAGCGGCCCGAGCGAATCCAGAACCGGCGAGAGCGGAAAGGCGCCATCGAGCGGGATGCGGTTCGCCGTCGGCTTGAAGCCGACGATGCCGTTCAGCGCCGCGGGGATGCGGATCGAGCCACCGGTATCTGAACCGATGGCAATATCACAGGTGCCTTCTGCTGCCGACACGCCAGCGCCCGAGGATGAACCGCCGGGGATCAGGCTTTCGTCGGTGGCGTTGCCGGGTACCGGGTAGTGCGGATTGAGCCCGACCGCCGTGAAGGCGAATTCGGTCATATGCGTCTTGCCGATAATGACCGCACCGGCAGCACGCAGCCGCTGGACAACGAGCGCGTCTTTTTGGGCCGGCGGCGCGTCGCGGCGGATGATGGAGCCGGCAAGCGTCGGTTCGCCGGCGATATCCAACAGGTCCTTGATTGAAACGATCTTGCCGTCGAGCGGCCCAAGGCCGTCCCCCGCCTGCCGGCGGCGGTCGGCCGCGTCTGCCTCGCTCCGCGCGCTCTCTTGGTAGAGACGGACAAAAGCCTTTTCCTCGCGCCGACGATTGTTGAGCCGGCTCATGATCTGTTCCAGGCGGTCGCGGACGGAGACGTTGGCGGCATGGGACACGATGATCACCTGTCGATTTGTGTGGCCACCGAACGGGGGCAGGAGGCGGGTTCGTTGCCCGGATTCACCAAGGCTAACGCTGATCGCCTTTGATAACAGCATTGGCGGCGTTTGCCATCGTCCCATTGTCGCCGCGGCCACTCCGGCCTTCACCGAACTGTCGCCAAACCGTTCAAATAGTTTCATGCGGCTGTTACGTCGCTGACACCCAGATGACCAAAGGTCCGGCACGCGCGGTGGCGCTGCCGAATCGGAGGTCTGTTTGGCCGATATCCTCAAGACGCTTTCGAGGCGTTCTTTCCTGCTTTCCGCCGGTGCCGCGGGCTTCGTGGCCTCATCCGGTCTTGCGACACCCTTTTATGCACGCGGCTACGGCCGGCCGGAATTCATTCACGGCGTGCAATCGGGCGATGTCGATACGTCCTCCGGCATGATCTGGACACGGGTGGATCGCCCGTCGAAGGTGTCGGTCGAATACTCGACCACCGAGAGCTTCTCTAACCCCCTTCGCCTTGCCGATCTGACGGCGACGCCGCAGACGGATTGCGCGATCAAATGTTCGCTCGACGGGCTGCTGCCGGACCAGGATATCTTCTACCGCTTCACCGCCACGGATCTCTACGACGTCAACCGCGTCTCCGCGCCGGTCACCGGCCGGTTTCGCACCGCCCCCTTGCGCAAGCGCTCGATCCGCTTCGTCTGGTCTGGCGACACGGCCGGGCAGGGCTGGGGCATTGATGATGTCGGCATGAAGACCTATTCGACCATGCGCCAGCACGAGCCGGACTTCTTCATTCATTCCGGTGACACGATCTATGCCGATAACCCGATCCCTGACGAGATAGCGCTACGTGATGGCGGTGTCTGGAAGAACCGCGTGGTGACGCATGAGAAGCGTGACGTGGCGCGGACGCTGGAAGAATATCGCGGGCAATGGAAATACAATCTGCTCGACGAGCATGTGCGGCAACTCAACGCCGTGTGCCCCACTTTCTATCAATGGGACGACCACGAGGTGCTGAACAACTGGTCGGCCTCGACCGACCTGCGCGACGACGCGCGCTATCCGGAAAAGGATGTTGCCGTCTATGCCGAGCGGGCGGCGCGGGCGTTCCACGAGATGACGCCGATCCGCATGCCGGCAACGCAGCCCGGCCGCATCTTCCGCAAGATCGGCTATGGTCCGTTGCTCGACGTGTTCTTCGTTGACCTCAGATCCTATCGCGGCGCCAACCAGGGAGAAGACGGCGGCGGCGCCCTGTTCGGCTGGCGGCAGGTCGACTGGCTTAAGCGCGAACTTGCTGCCTCGCGGGCCACCTGGAAGGTGATCGCCTGCGACATGCCGATCGGTCTCGTCGTCTGGGACGATTACACCAACCGGCGCGGCTCGGACGCGATCGCCAACGGCGACAACGGTCCGCCCGCGGGGCGCGAACGCGAATTTGCCGATCTCCTGCGCTTCGTCCGCGACAACGGCATCGACAACCTCGTCTGGCTGACGGCGGACGTGCACTACACCGCCGCGCATCACTACGATCCGGGGCGCGGCGCATTCAAGGATTTCACGCCGTTCTGGGAGTTCGTGTCCGGTCCACTGCATTCCGGCACCTATGGGCCGAAGGACCTCGACATGACCTTCGGGCCGGAGGTTCGCTTCATCAAGGCATCCGGCGGCGGCATCGACCAGAACCTGCCGCCATCGGCTGGTCTGCAGTTTTTCGGCATCGTCGATATCAACGGCCAGACGCAGCAGATGACGGTGCGGCTGATGGACCGGCAGGACCAGGAACTCTGGCGCGTGACGCTCGATCCGGCCGCAATTGCATGAGGAATTCGGTCGCGGCCAACAGCTTTGCAAACGGCGTTCGCGAGACCCCTGACGAGTGCAAACCCATGGCCTACCGGCATTTGAACACGACGCTCATGCGCGCGCCCCCCTTTCGCAATCGCAAAAAAACCTGTATGAGCGCGACCATTGAAAAAGCGGCGTGGCCCATCGGGGCTTGCCCTGAACCTTCCGAGACGAAAAATGAGCATTCGTAACATCGCGATTATCGCGCACGTCGACCATGGGAAAACGACCCTTGTTGACGAGCTCCTGAAGCAGTCGGGCTCGTTCCGCGAAAACCAGCGCGTTGCCGAACGCGTCATGGACTCCAACGACATCGAAAAAGAACGCGGCATCACCATCCTCGCCAAGGCGACTTCGGTCGAATGGAAGGGCGTGCGCATCAACATCGTCGACACCCCCGGCCACGCCGACTTCGGCGGTGAAGTCGAGCGCATCCTGTCGATGGTGGACGGCGCCATCGTTCTCGTCGACGCTTCCGAGGGCCCGATGCCGCAGACGAAGTTCGTCGTCGGCAAGGCGCTGAAGGTCGGCTTGAAGCCGATCGTCGCGATCAACAAGATCGACCGCCCGGACGGCCGCCACGAAGAAGTCATCAACGAAGTCTTCGACCTCTTCGCCAACCTCGACGCCTCTGACGAGCAGCTCGACTTCCCGATCCTCTACGGTTCGGGCCGCGATGGCTGGATGAACGTCAACCCGGAAGGTCCGAAGGACCAGGGCATGGCGCCGCTGCTCGACCTGGTGCTGCAGCACGTGCCGGAGCCGACGGTTGCCGAAGGCCCGTTCCGTATGATCGGCACGATCCTCGAAGCCAACCCCTTCCTCGGCCGCATCATCACCGGTCGCGTTCACTCGGGCACCGTCAAGCCGAACCAGGCCGTCAAGGTTCTCGGCCAGGATGGCAAGCTGCTTGAAACCGGCCGTATCTCGAAGATCCTCGCCTTCCGCGGCATCGAGCGTCAGCCGATCGAAGAAGCGCAGGCAGGCGACATCGTTGCGATCGCCGGCCTTACCAAGGGCACCGTCGCCGACACCTTCTGCGATCCGTCGGTCGCCGAAGCGCTGACCGCGCAGCCGATCGACCCGCCGACCGTCACCATGTCCTTCATCGTCAACGACAGCCCGCTTGCCGGCACCGAAGGCGACAAGGTCACGAGCCGCGTCATCCGCGACCGCCTGTTCAAGGAAGCCGAAGGCAACGTTGCGCTGAAGATCGAAGAATCCTCGGAAAAGGACTCCTTCTTCGTATCGGGCCGCGGCGAACTGCAGCTTGCGGTTCTCATCGAAACCATGCGTCGTGAAGGCTTCGAGCTTGCCGTTTCGCGTCCGCGCGTCGTCATGCACAAGGATGACAACGGCCAGATGCTCGAGCCGATCGAAGAAGTCGTGATCGACGTCGACGAAGAGCATTCGGGCGTCGTCGTGCAGAAGATGTCCGAGCGCAAGGCCGAGATGGTCGAACTGCGTCCGTCTGGCGGCAATCGCGTCCGTCTGGTGTTCTTCGCTCCGACCCGCGGCCTCATCGGCTACCAGTCGGAACTTTTGACCGATACCCGCGGCACGGCGATCATGAACCGCCTGTTCCACGCCTACCAGCCCTACAAGGGCGAGATCGGTGGTCGCGTCAACGGCGTTCTGCTTTCGAACGACGCCGGTGAATCGGTTGCCTACGCGATGTTCAACCTGGAAGACCGCGGCCCGATGATCATCGACGCCGGCGAGAAGGTCTATGCCGGCATGATCATCGGCATCCACACCCGCGACAACGATCTCGAAGTGAACGTGCTCAAGGGCAAGAAGCTCACCAACATGCGCGCCGCCGGCAAGGACGAAGCTGTTCGCCTGACGCCGCCGATCCGCATGACGCTGGAGCGCGCGCTCTCCTGGATCCAGGACGACGAGCTGGTCGAAGTGACGCCGAAGTCGATCCGTCTTCGCAAGCTGCACCTCGACCCGAACGATCGCAAGCGCTTCGAAAAGGCCCGCACGGCTGGCGCTGCCTGATCGATCCTGATCGATCCTACGACTTTCAGAAAAACCCCGGAGCGATCCGGGGTTTTTTGCTGTGTGTGCCACCGATGGGCGACTTGCGGATAAAGTTAAAAAGGCGTTAACCTTCCATTGGGTGCCGTTAAAGTTGCCTGTGGGTTAACGCAGGCTGGCAACCGGGCGGGATTCCTGTTCGCCTTGTGTGTGTTTAGAGTCGCGAGTCATGAAGACTGTTTCGATAGAGATTCGGCCCGGAGAGCCGCAGGAAGCGTCGGCAATTGCCGATGTGCACCGCGTTTCGTGGCTGCAGACCTATGGCGGTCTCATTCCCCATCGTCCGCTCGTTCAGATGGTCAATCGCCGTGACGAGACCTGGTGGCGCAAGGCGACCCGCGGTCCTGCCACGCTGCTCGTCGTCGACGTCGCCGGAACCATCGCCGGCTACGCAACGCTCGGCCTCAGCCGCGCCAAGGCCCTGCCGCAGGAAGGCGAGATCTACGAGATCTACCTGAGGCCGGAATACCAGGGCATCGGCCTCGGGCGCATTCTCTTCGGCGAGGCCAAGAGCCTGCTGCGTTCGCTCGGCTGCCGTGGCCTCGTCGTCTGGTGCCTCGAAGACAGCGAGCATGCCTACCAGTTCTTCCAGGGTGCCGGCGGCACCGATATCGCCGAAGGCATGGAAGATTTCGGCGACAAGCACCTGAAGAAGGTCGGCTTCGCCTGGAACTAGGCCCGACGCCTCCGCGACACTGAAATCAAAGACTTACTCAGGCAGTTCGTTGTTGGGATCGGCCGCCTTGTCGCCCCGCGCGCCGTGATAGGCGGGCTTGTCGACGCCGCAGCGGAAGGTCGGTGCCACCTCGTCGGCGATCTTGCGGGCGAGCGCATTCGGATCGGGATTGGCAAGCGCATCGACATAGCCGGCGACGCAGCCCTTGCCGTCATCTTTCTCGGCCACCTTGGAAATGACGAGCACCTGCCCCTGAAGTGCAGGAACCGAAGCGCCGGACGCGTCCGTGTTCTCGATGAACCAGCGCAGGATCGTCGCTACGGCCTTGCCATCCTTGGCAACCCGCCACTCCACGGTCGTGCCGGCGTGGTTGAATGGAATGAAACTCTCGAAAGCGTCGTCGGCATAGCGCTGGTTCAGGTGACCGAACGAGACACTCTGGCGGATGTCGGCTTCCTTGAAGCGAACGGGATAGTCCGCATGACCAGGGCAAGTCATCAACGCGTACATGCCCTCTTCTTCGGCGATCGTCTTGCACTTGTCGCGGCCGATGTCGGTATAGACGCTCTCATTGGCCAAGACGGGGCCGGCGGACAAAAGCACCAGCGCCAGGCATGCAACCCTTCCGTTCATACGAAACTCCCTCAAACGCGATTGGCAGACCTGTAGAGGTCGATGGGCAGGCGCAAAACGACCGGTTGAATCTGCGCTACGGACGAAAGTTATGTTGCATCGCGGCATGTTTCCCTTTATCCGACGGGCAAACTTCTCAAACCGACCCTGGAGTAGATCCATGCGCATCGACGCGATTTCCATCGGAAAGAATCCACCAGAAGATGTCAACGTGATCGTTGAGGTTCCCGTCGGCGGCCATCCGATCAAGTACGAGATGGACAAGGAAGCCGGCACGCTGGTCGTCGACCGCTTCCTCTATACGCCGATGACCTATCCGGGCAACTACGGCTTCGTGCCGCATACGCTCTCGGACGATGGCGATCCGATCGACGTTCTGATCTGCAACACCCGTCCGCTGGTTCCGGGTTGCGTCATCAATGTGCGCCCGATCGGCGTGATGATGATGGAAGACAATTCCGGTCAGGACGAGAAGATCATCGCCGTTCCGTCGGGTCACCTGACGCAGCGCTACGACAAGGTTCACGAATACACCGACCTGCCGGAAATCACGCTGAAGCAGATCGAGCACTTCTTCGAGCACTACAAGGATCTGGAGCCCGGCAAGTGGGTGAAGATCTACGGCTGGAAGGATGCTTCCACCGCCCGCCAGCTGATCAAGGAAGCCGTCGAGCGCGCCAAGGGCGCCAAGTAAGCTTTATCTGCCGGCCAGTTCGGCAAGGCGTTTCATCAGCTCCTCCGGGTCGCTCTCGATCCGGAGGATTTTTTTGCGCTGCGTTTCGCCTGAGATGAGGGAGAGCTTGCTCTTGGCAAGCCCGAGCGTCTTGGCAAGAAAGGCAAGCAGTGCCTGATTGGCCTTGCCTTTCTCCGGGACCGCGCGGACGCGCACTTTCAGATATTCTTCGCCATCAGCAGCGGTTTCCAGCCCGTCGATGGCATCACGGCCGCCGTTCGGCGTCAGGCGCACCGTCAGTCGAACATGGTCGCCATGCGCGGTGAAGGCCGTGCTACTCACCCTGCACCTGGCCGGCCGTCGTCAGCCCAGCAAGGCCGGCGCGATCGTCGTGTTCAGGAAAAGCTGGATAAAATAGAGGATTACCAGAACGACTAGCGGCGAAAGGTCGACGCCGCCCATGTCGGGCAGGATGCGGCGGATCGGGCGGTAGAGCGGCTCGGTCAACTGGTAAAGCGAGCGGCCGATCATGTTGATCGCCTGGTTGTTCACGTTGATGACATTGAACGCGTAGAGCCAGGAAAAGATGGCCGACGCGATGACCAGAAACCACGCGATGTTGATGATGAAGTTCAAGGTGCCGATAACAGCAAGCATGCCGGTCTCCAAATCGTTATTGACAGACATGTAGACATTGAGACCTAAACGAGCAAGTACGCCGGTTTATCGGGCGCGATCATGTTTAACGTGTGGCCGCTCGACAGTCGGTGCCGACGAAAGCGTGTCGCGATCCTTCAGATGCGCTGCCTGCCTTCTGAATATTGACGTTTCACTTGTCGTTATCGCAAAGCCGCGACCCAGTTTTGCGCAACCCGCTTCAGGAGCGACTTCCTCATGTCCGCCGTCCATGCCTCGCATCGTTTTGCCGCGTTTCGGCATGTCGGCTATCGTCGCTACTTCTTCTCGCGCTTCCTCGCCTATTTCGCGATCCAGATCATCTCTGTCGCGGTCGGCTGGCAGATCTACGATCTGACGCGCGATCCCTTCGATCTCGGCTTGATCGGCCTTTTCCAGTTCCTGCCATCGCTGGTGCTGATCCTCGTCACAGGATCCGTGGCCGACCGCTACAACCGGCGCATGATCATGGGCGTCTGCATGGTGGTCAGCACGCTTTGCGCAGCGGCGCTGCTCGCGCTGACAGTCACCGGGCTGTTTTCGCCGTGGCCGGTTTATGCGGTTCTCGTGGTCTTCGGCATCGAGCGTGCGTTCCTTGCGCCCGCGTCGCAATCGCTGGCGCCAAACCTGGTGCCGCCGGAAGATCTGCCCAACGCGATCGCCTGGAACTCCACCTCCTGGCAGACCGCGATGATCGTCGGCCCGGTCGCGGGTGGTCTCATCTACGCGCTCGGCGCGGTCTTTCCTTATGCCATCGGCTTCTGCTTCTTCCTCGCCTCCGCATTCATGGTCTTTGCCATTCCGAAGCCGGCGACGCGCACCCAGGCCTCGGCGCAAAGCTGGCAGACGGTCACCGCCGGCTTCCGCTACATCAAGGCGGAGAAGGTGGTGCTCGGCGCCATATCGCTCGACCTTTTTGCAGTGCTGCTCGGCGGCGCCGTGGCGCTGATGCCGGTCTTTGCCCGCGATATCCTCGACCTCGGCCCCTGGGGGCTCGGCCTGTTGCGCGCGGCCCCGGGTGTCGGCGCCGTTGCCATGGCGGTCTGGCTGGCGGCGCACCCGATCCGCCATCGCGCCGGTTTCTACATGTTCATCGGCGTGGCGCTTTTCGGTCTCGGCACCGTTATCTTCGGCCTTTCAGCGACCCCCTGGGTCTCGATCGCGGCCCTCGTCGTCATGGGTGCTGCCGACATGGTATCGGTCTATGTGCGCGAGACGCTGATCACGCTCTGGACGCCGGACGAACTGCGCGGCCGGGTCAACGCCGTCAACATGGTCTTCATCGGCGCGTCGAACGAGCTTGGCGAATTCCGCGCCGGCATGATGGCGTCCGGCTTCGGCGGGGTCTTTGCCGTCGTCTTCGGTGGCATGGGCACGCTGCTCGTCTCAGGGCTTTGGGCGCTTGGCTTTCCGCAATTGCGCAAGATCGATACGCTCGACGTGCCCGATCACCACAAGTAAGCGGTGCGAGCGGACAGCACGTTACGCGCTTTCCGCCTTTTCTCCCCGCCGTTCATCGCGCAGGAAGATCAGTTCCAGGAAGTTCTCCATCCAGGTGCGCAGCGGTCCGTCGTGCTGCATGCGGCCGTCGAGATGGGCCTTGCCCACCTGGGCACCGGGCATCTCGAAGCGATGGGCGCCGTGCACCACCCAGCGATGCATCATCGCGCGGGTGAGTTCGCCGTGGAACTGGATGCCCCAGGCATTGTCACCGTAGCGGAAGGCCTGGTTGGGGTAGGTGTCGCCAGTTGCGAGCAGCTCGGCGCCGGAAGGCAGGTCGAAGCCCTCGCGGTGGAAATGGTAGACCATGGCCGGCCAGTCCATCAGCGCCTTGCCGGCCTCGGTCGCAACCAGCGGATACCAGCCGATTTCGGTCATGCCCTCGTGATGGGGTGCCACCGAGCCGCCGAGGTTGCGCGCGAGCATCTGCGCGCCGAGGCAGATGCCGAGATAGGGCTTGTTTTCCTTGAGCGGCACGGAAAGCCAGTCGATCTCTCGGCGGACGAACTCTTCCTCGTCATTGGCGCTCATCGGGCCGCCGAACACGATCGTGCCGCTGTGCCGTTCCAGCGTTTCCGGCAGATCGTCGCCGAGCGCCGGACGACGGATGTCGAGCCCAAAACCCTTCTGCTCGAGTATCTGGCCGACGCGGCCGGCGCTCGATCGCTCCTGATGCAGGATGATCAGGACGGGTTTTCGGGCGCTGTCGTCGGGCATCGGCATTTCAGTTATCCTGTTGTGACTCGGCTTTCTCGACCGTGTCGCTTCTGGCCGCCGCCTCCTGGCGCTGCAACACCCGGTCGCGACCGGAAACGCCGAGCAGATCGGCAATACGCCAGATCACGTGATCTTCCATCTCACTGCGCTCGCCATCGGCATAGACGACGTCCCAGAGCATGCCGACGAGTTCGACGCGTTGCTCCTCGGAGAGGTGACGCTTGAGCTCGGCGGTGAATTGGTAGAAGTCGATCGCCTCGCTCTCGGCAGTCTCGCCGGCTTCGATCAAAGCGGAGAGCGAGGCATCGTCGAGCTTGTAATGCTCCTTGATGACCTTGCGCATCTTGCGCCGCTCGGACGCGAGGATCCGGCCGTCGGCCTCCATCACCTGGAAACAGAGAGCGATGACCGCCACGCGCGGATCGCCATGCTCTATGCGCTTCGCCGGGCCGGTCAGACCATCGAGAAACGTCCGTAAGCGTTCAAACATGTATTTTGCCACAGCCCCTTGAGAACTCAGAACAATCGGAAAGTCGTCTTTTCCGGCGCCTTCTCGCCAGCGGCCGGATCGCGCACGCCGGGGTCATCCGGCGGGCGGCCGAAGAAGGGATCGGGCCTGTGCTCGCCATTCGCACCCTCTTCCTTCTCCGCCTTGACCGGAGGCTTGTCGGCAACCGGTTCCGGCGCCTTGCGCTCGGCGACCTTGATCGGCTGCGGTGCCGGACGCGGCTCCTCGCGCTCGGCCTCCAGGATCACCGGCGTCTCGCTGCGCCGGGCTGCGGGTGCGGGCTGGTGCACATGCGCCTCCACCACGGCGGGCAGGCTGCGGATCGCCTCGTCGGCGTTCGACTGGTCGTGGTCGACGGTGGCCGAAAGCGTATGCGGTGGCGCTTTCCATTCGAAGGCATCGAGCCGGCCGCTCACCGGCGAGACCGGCAGCCAGGTCGGCGAGGTCACGCCGTCGGCGGTCCAGGCCGGATCGCGCGGGCTCTTCAGCGCCTGCGCCATCCAGTGACGGATGCGGCCCTCGTCGCCGGTGTCGGCCTCTTCGATGTCGGCAAGCAGCAGGAAGATGCTCTCGGTCGGGTCGAGCCGGGCGGCGGCTTCCGCCTTGGTGCGCGCCAGAAGCAGTTCGCGCGCTTCGAGCGCGGCTTCGGCGACGGCAGCCATCGCCACGGCATTGTTGGGCTTCAAGGCTTCGAGCTTGCGCGCCCGTTTCAACCGGTCGACCGCAGTGTCGCCGCCGCGGGCGCGCACGTAGAGCCGGGCCACGTCCGGATGCGGCTCGTGCTTCCAGTTCTTCTCCAGGATCGAGGTGCCCTTGCGCAGGTTGTCCTCGCGAAACAGCGCCTTGGCGGCCGTCAGCGCCGCCGGCACCAGATGTTCGTCGAGCTTCAGCGCGGCAAGCGCATCGTCCCGCGCACCTTTCACGTCGCCCTCGAGCTTCGTCATTGCGCGCGCCGTCAGCAGCACTGCCTTCTTGCGATCGGCCTCCTTGCGATCGACCACATGGGCGACACGGCTCTGGTCGAGCAGACGCAGGGCATCGTCCCACTGTCCCGCCTGGCTTTGGCTGTCGAGGGTTGCAAGCGCTGCCCAGGGCAGGTTCGGCGCCTTTTCGGCGGCGCGCTCGGCATATTGCCGCGCGGCCTCGTGGGCGCCGAGCCGCTTGGCCTCGAGATAAAGGCCGCGAAGCCCGAGTTCGCGCGTCTCCGGATCGTCGGCCATCAGCTCGAACTTGCGGCGGGCGTCGTCGTACTTGCCTTCGATCAGTGCGGTCTGGGCTTCGAGCAGGTGGATCAGCGGTTCCTGGTCGGCGCTGATCAGGCCGCGGGTGCGGGCGGTCATCTTGCGGGCAAGATTGGCGTCACCGGCGCCGGCGGCGATCAGGCCGGTCGACAGCGCCTGGTAGCCGCGGTCGCGCTTGCGGGCGCGGAAATAGCGGGTGACCGTGTGCGGCGAAAGCCAGATGGTGCGCACCAGCCAGACGACGATCAGCACCGCGGCAATCAGCGAGATCAGCAGCGATGCCGCGCGCATCAGGCTCATCTCGATCAACTGGCCCTGCCAGACGACCGAAAGTTCGCCCGGCCGGTCGGCGAGCCAGGCGAAGCCGAGGCCGAGACCAAGCACGATCAGGATGAAAATCAGAATGCGGATCATATCTGGTTCCCTCAGC
Organism: Ensifer sp. ENS08; assembly: GCF_014852195.1. NCBI lineage: Bacteria > Pseudomonadati > Pseudomonadota > Alphaproteobacteria > Hyphomicrobiales > Rhizobiaceae > Ensifer > Ensifer sp. ENS08. The sequence goes on along the minus strand of NZ_JACVBF010000004.1, from coordinate 129,168 downwards.
CTTCCGTGCCTGGTTTTGCCATCGTCGCAGCGACGGCGGCATCGATCGCGGCTTCGACCCGCAAACGCTGGTCGAGCTTGGCCTTGAAAGCCTCGCCCGCCGGCTTGGCGGTGTCGGGCAGACCATTCCATTCCAGAGCGGCGCCCTTGAGGTCGCCATTGTTCAGCTTGTCCTCGATCCGGGCGATGACGGCTTCGGGCGTTTCACCCTCGACGCTGCCGACGGGACGCACGCGGATGCCGGACATGGCGCTGGACACCAACCGGTCGAAGATGCCTTCGTTCGGGTCGGGCTGGTTGACAGCGTCGAGCATGGCGTCGGCGGTTTTCGGAAACTCGCGGCGCAGATCCGTGCGGGTCGGCACGCCGACCTGGGCATCCTGGGCGAGCGCGGCGACGGCTTGTTCGTCCGGCGCGATGCTGCGCAGCGCGTCGAGTTCGGCGAGGAAAGGCCCGCCGCGATCGATGGCCGACTTCAGTGCAGTGACCGCAACGGCTTTCGCCATCTGGATATCGTTGACCGGCTCGTTGAGCTTCTGCTCGGCGGTCTCGATGCGGCTCGTCAGTTCCGCCTTCTCGGCGGTTGCCGCCTGCTGCGCATCGGCGAGCGCTGTCTTCAGACCTGCAAGCTCCTTGGTGAGATTGTCGACTTCCGCCTTCAGCGTCTCGACCTCGGCGCTCGGTGCGCCGTTTGCGGCCGGTTGGGAGGCGGACTGTTCGAGCGAGGCGATACGACCTTCGAGTGCGGTGTTGTCGACGACGGCTGCGGGGGTGGGCAGCGCCGCGATCTGGTCGCGCAGGGCCTGCAGTTCGCCGGAAATGTTCTGCTCGACGCCGCGGGTCGGCCCAAGTCCAGGCACGATGCCGGCATATTGCAGGCCGCCGAAGCCGAGCAGCGTCACGAGACCGCCGACGATGCCGGCCGCGAGCGCCCCGGAGTTCGATACCGGCTTCTGCGGCGGTGCCGGTTCCGGCTCGCGGGCCACATGCGGCGGCTCTTCGGCGAAGACGGCCGCGGCCGCGTCGGCGGCGGCATCGGCGCGCTGCTCCTCGATTTCTTCGTCCAGGCGGGATCCGGCGGCGCTGTCGTCGCTGGTGTCCCTTATCGGCTCATCCGTCTCGGCTTTGTGCGCTGTGTTCTCGGCCGCAGCGTCTGCCAGCATCTCGCCGGTTGCTTCCGGGCCGGCCGGTTCCGCAACGGTTTTCTCCGCTTCGAGGTCGATCGTCAGCGGTTCCTTCTCGGACTTCGAGCGGCGCGGCGGGTTTTCCGATACCATGGTGACCTCTTACCGTTAGTGCCTGTCGGCTCTTCCTTCAAACCTAGTCAGCCGGAACGGTGAGGGAAAGCCCCTCCGTTCCGTTTTTGGATGAATTCGATGTTAGAGAAGACTGAAAAGGCTGTCTTCATCGGGCCTTGCGGCGGTCTCCGCCACGACGTTACCCGGCAGCGCCTCGGCCACCACGGGGCTGAGGCAGAGGTAGCGCGGCGCAAAGGAAGCAGCATCGACACCGGCTTCGGAAAGCAGGCGAACGAACTGTCGCGCGGTCTCCCGCGAGTATAAAAGCACGGCGTCGGGACGGCTGCTTCGCCGCAGATCTTCGATCGCGGCGCGCGAATGAGCGATCGGCTCCATGCGGTAGCACTCGACCGTCCGGTGCTCTATGCCGCGTTGTCTCAGCCCCTTTTCCAGCCCTTCGGAGCGCGGCGTTCCTGCCAGATAGAGCAGGGGAAGTGGCGGCAGCGTGTCGATGGTCGCGCCGATTAGTTCCGCCAGGGACTGGCCGGTACCCTCCGCTATGCGCAGATCGGAGAAACCGAGCCCGGCTGCTGCTTGCGCCGTGGCGGCGCCCACGCAGAAGCACGGGGTCGCCAGATGCTGTGACAGGTCTGCATCTGACGATACGAGCATCCGAATGGCTTCGGCGCTGGTGAGCACGATCGCCGCATGCGGCACTTCAAGCGCGGCAACGGAGACGGCAGCAAGATGGGTCGCCTGCATCAGCGGCAGCAGGATCGGCCGGTGGCCGGCGGCTTCCAGCCGGCGTACCGTCGCCTCGGCGGCGGGAAGCGGCCGGGTGACGAGCACGCGCATGGCTTTAAGTCCAGCTTGCAAAGAAGCCGGGGCCTGCCTTGGCGCGGATCTCTTCTCCGGCCTTTTGCCCAAGCGCTTCGGCGTCGGTGGCCTTGCCCTCGATCGTAACCCGGTGATGGGTCTGGCCGTCGGGCGTGAGGATCATGCCGGAAAAGCTGATATGGGTGCCGTCCGAGGTGGCGAGACCGGCGATCGGCGTGCGGCACGAGCCGTCGAGCGTCGCGAGGAAGCCACGCTCGCAGGCGACTGCCTCATGGGTGCGGGGATCGTCGATGGCTGCGAGCAGGTCGTTGATGCGGCTGTCGCCGATGCGGCTCTCGATGCAGATCGCGCCTTGGGCCGGCGCCGGCGGGAATTCCTGGGGGTCGAGCAGTTCGGTCGGAACGTCGGTCATGCCGAGACGCTTGAGGCCCGCATAGGCAAGCAGTGTCGCATCGACCTGGCCCTCGGCGAGCTTTCTCAGCCGCGTTTCCACCTGGCCGCGATAGGTGATGACATTGATATCCGGACGCAGCCGGCGGATCAGCGCCTGGCGGCGCAGCGACGACGAGCCGACGGTCACGCCTTGCGGCAGTTCCATCAGTTTTTTTGCCGTCCGACCGATGAAGGCATCTCGAATGTCCTCACGCGGCAGGAAGGCGGAAAGACAGAGGCCGTCAGGCAGTTTCGTCGGCATGTCCTTGGACGAATGCACAGCGAAATCGAGTTCGCCCGACAGCAATTGTTGCTCGATCTCTTCGGTGAACAGGCCCTTGCCGCCGATCTCGGCGAGCGAGCGGTCGGTGATCCGGTCGCCCTTGGTCGAGAGGATGACGACCTCGAACATTTCCGGCGCCAGACCATGCGCCGCTGCGAGGCGATCGCGCGTTTCATGGGCTTGAGCGAGCGCCAGCGGGCTGCCGCGCGTGCCGATCCGGAAAGGTTTTGTTTGCATCAAAGGCTATCCATTGTTACCGGAGTTCCGTGTACCCACCTTTCGGTGCGACCGCAATCTTTGAGTAGTTCCCGATGTCTCCGCCCCTGCGCATCCTCGGCATAGAAACAAGCTGCGACGAAACCGCCGCTTCCGTCATTTTGCGCGATTCCGACGGTAAGGGCCACATCCTCGGCGACGTGGTCTTAAGCCAGCTGGAAGAGCACAGCGCCTATGGCGGCGTGGTTCCGGAGATCGCGGCGCGCGCCCATGTGGAGGCGCTCGACACGCTGATCGAGGAAGCGCTGCTCAGGGCCGGCGTCACGCTTTCCGACATCGACGCCATTGCTGCGACAAGTGGTCCCGGTCTGATCGGCGGCCTGATCGTCGGGCTGATGACCGGCAAGGCGATCGCGCGCGCAACCGGCAAGCCACTCTATGCCGTCAATCACCTCGAAGGCCACGCGCTGACCGCGCGGCTGACCGATGGGCTCTCCTTTCCCTATCTGATGCTGCTCGTTTCCGGCGGTCACACGCAACTGATCCTCGTCAAGGGCGTCGGCGAATACGAACGCTGGGGCACGACGATCGACGATGCGCTCGGCGAAGCCTTCGACAAAACGGCCAAGCTGCTCGGCCTCCCCTATCCGGGTGGTCCGGCGGTCGAGCGGGCAGCACTTGCCGGCGATCCGCGGCGTTTCGATTTTCCGCGACCGCTCGTCGGTGACGCCAGGCTCGATTTTTCCTTTTCAGGATTGAAGACGGCGGTGCGCCAGACGGCGCAATCGCTGGAGCCGGTAACGGAGCAGGATATCGCCGATATCTGCGCCTCGTTCCAGCGGGCGATCTCGCGCACACTGAAGGATCGGGTCGGGCGCGGTCTGAAGCGCTTCAAGGCGGAACATGGCAGTGTGGCGCGCCCGGCGCTGGTGGTTGCCGGTGGTGTCGCCGCCAACCAGGTGCTGCGCTCGACGCTGCAGACCTTGTGCGCGCAGTCGGGTTTCGACTTCATCGCGCCGCCGCTTTCGCTCTGCACGGACAACGCGGCAATGATCGCCTGGGCCGGTGCCGAGCGGCTGGCGGCAGGCATGGCGGCCGACGGCCTTGATGTCGCGCCGCGCTCGCGCTGGCCGCTCGACGCCCAGGCGCAGGCGCTGCTCGGTTCCGGCAAACGCGGCGCCAAGGCGTGACAAGATCTAAAGCATACGGATAGAGCATGAACGACATTTCCAAGAACGGGCCGAAGATCGTCGTGGTCGGCGCAGGCGCCTTTGGCACCGCGCTCGCCGCGGTTGCCGCCTCGACCGAAGGCAGCGACGTGACGCTGCTTGCCCGTCGTGCGGAAATTGCCGAAGCCTGCCGCGACACCGGCCGCAATGAGGATGCCCTGCCGGGTATCGACCTGCCGGCGGCGCTGAAGCATACGGCCGACGTCTCCGTCCTGGCGGACGCCGAAGTCGTGCTCTTCGTCATGCCGTCGCAGGCACACCGGGATGCGGCGCGCCAGTATGGTCCTCAGATCAACGCTGCAGCCACGATCGTCACCTGTGCCAAGGGCATGGAGCAGGCGACTGGCCGATTGCTGACCGACGTGCTGGCGGAGGAATTGCCCGGACGTTCGATCGGCGTGCTCTCGGGTCCCGGTTTCGCTGCCGACATCGCCAAGGGCCTGCCGACCGCGATGGTGATTGCCGCGGCCGATGCTGCGACGGCGACGATGCTGGCCGAGGTGCTCTCGGGTCCGACCTTCCGGCTCTATCCCTCGCAGGATCGCATCGGCGTGCAGCTCGGCGGCGCGCTGAAGAATGTGCTGGCGATCGCCTGTGGCATCGTCGAGGGCGCAGGCCTTGGCGACAGCGCCCGTGCCGCGCTGATCTCGCGCGGCCTTGCCGAGATGTCGCGTTTCATTGCCGCCGAAGGCGGCGAGGCGGATACGGTGCGCGGTCTCTCCGGTCTCGGCGATCTGGTGTTGACGGCGACCAGTCACCAGTCGCGCAACCTGCGTTTCGGCATCGCGCTCGGCAAGGATGGTCGCGCCAGCGGACGCAAGGGAGAACTGGTCGAAGGCGCGTTCGCCGCATCGGTTGCTGCCCGCGTCGCCCATGATCTCGGCGTCGAAATGCCGATCACCGAAGCGGTGGCGGCGATCATCGACGGCAAGCTCGATGTCCGCACCGCGCTCGAACAGTTGATGACCCGCCCGATCACCCAGGAATGAAGGGAGCGGCGATCTTCCGCCCGCATCCCGCGCCAACGAAAACTCTAGGAGGAAGCATGCTCTTCGCACTTCATTGTACCGACAAGCCAGGCGCGCTGCAGCTTCGGCTCGATACCCGCCCTGATCACGTCGCCTATCTCAACGATCTTAACGCCAAGGGCATTTTGAAGATGGCCGGTCCGTTCCTCGGCGACGACGGCAAGCCGACCGGTAGCCTGGTGCTCGTCAAGGCGGAGACGATCGACGAGGCGCGTGCGATCGCCGAAGCCGATCCCTATGCCAAGGCCGGGCTCTTTTCCAATGTCGAGATCAAGGCCTTCAACTGGGTCTTCAACAATCCGGAGGCTTGAGACCAAGATGGCGCATTGGCTCTACAAATCCGAACCGTTCAAATGGTCCTGGCAGATGCAGAAGGATGCCGGCGCCAAGGGCACCGAATGGACCGGCGTGCGCAACTATCAGGCGCGCAACAACATGCGGGCGATGCAGATCGGCGACAAGGGCTTCTTCTACCACTCGAACGAAGGGCTTGAGATCGTCGGCATCGCCGAGGTCTGCGCGCTGTCGCATCCGGATTCGACCGCCGAAGGTGACGCCCGCTGGGACTGCGTCGATATCCGCGCGGTTGCCGACATGCCGCGGCCGGTGACGCTGAAGGAGATCAAGGACAATCCGAAGCTCGCCAAGATGTCGCTCGTCACCTCCATGCGCCTGTCGGTGCAGCCGGTGACCGAGGACGAATGGCTCGAGGTCTGCCGCATGGGCGGGCTCGACAATCCGCCGCGCTAGTCTTGTTTTCCGCCTGTCCGGGACGCTCGGGCAGGCGCGGAGAGTTTTGTGAAGACCGATCCGGAAAGCTTCATCCTCGAAAACACCGATGTGCTCACGCCGCCGCATGTGCCGGAGATCCGTCTGCATCTGGCGACCGAAGCGCATGAGCTCTGGCTGAAGACCGAGGAAGAGTTGCAGGAGATCGGCCTGCCGCCGCCGTTCTGGGCCTTCGCCTGGGCCGGCGGGCAGGGGCTCGCCCGCTACATCCTCGATCACCCCGAAGCTGTGCGCGGCCGCCGTGTCGTCGACTTTGCCTCCGGTTCGGGTCTGGTGGCGATCGCGGCGATGAAGGCGGGTGCAGTATCGGTGCTGGCCGCCGATATCGACCCCTGGGCGGAAACGGCCGTCCGGCTCAATGCCGCACTTAACGGGGTCACGCTTTCCTATACCGGCGAGGACATCACTGGCCGCGATCTTGAAGCCGAGGTCTATCTCGCCGGCGACGTCTTCTACGACAAGGCTTTTGCCGACCGGTTGAAACCGTGGTTTTCGGGACTTGCCGCGAACGGCGCCTCGGTGATCGTCGGCGATCCCGGACGTTCCTATTGCCCGCGCGAGATGATGACGGCGCTTGCCACCTACGAGGTTCCCGTCACCCGGGCGCTGGAGGACAGCGAGGTCAAGCGCACCACCGTCTGGCGCTTCGGCACCACTTCCTGCAATTGACGATGCCTGCACTTCCGACGATGCGCCCGATCATCGAAGCCGTTGGCCTGACGGGCTGATATCGCTGTAGCCGCGATTACCGGCGGATGACGCAGACGCCGTGTTCGTAGGCGCAGGAACCGTTCATGGTCTGTGGCGTGACGTTGATGATCTTGCCGCGTTTCGCCTCGGGCGGCGGCGCAGTATCTGCCTCATCCGCATAGCCGTAGTCGCCTTCCTGGCTGAAATAGATGCCATTGCCGACGTCGACATAGGCCGAAATGCCGCCGACATAGGTGCCGATACCAGGAATGATGTCCGGATATTCATCACCGCCATAATAGCTCGGGCGATAGTCTCGGCCTTGGTTGCTCGATGTCCAGATCTCGCGCCCGGCCTGATCGCGCCCCCATCCGCCGCCATTGCCCCACCGCTCGGGATAGGCCCGATATTGCGGCAGGCGGACATGGCGGGTGCGGGTCGAGACCTGCGGCGGCACGTCATAGATGCCTGGGCGACCGTCGTGCCTGCGGGCGTCGGATGTCCAGTAGTCGCGACCGGCTCCGTCGCGCACCCATCCGCCACGCTGCTCCGACCGTCCGGCATAAGCGCCGGGGTAGGGGCGGTAGCGCGGCAGGCGAACGTGCCGGGTGCGCGTGTTCACTTCCGGCGGGCCACCGTTGGACGCCCAGTCGCGGCGCGGTCCGCGATGGCGGTCCCAGTTGTTGCGATAACCCATGCGATCGAAATCGTGACGAGGATAGAAACGATCGGCATTCATTCTGACATGGCGTGTTCGCGTCTGCGCCTCCGGCAGTCCGCCCCGGTCTCGAGCTTCCATCGGAATGTAGCTGGTGGCGATGACCAGGCCGGCAAGCGCTAGCACTTTGGTCGCATGGATTGCCCTGAACAGAATCATTCTGCCCGCCCTCCGGGTGACGCTTAACAAATCGTTAAGAGCACTCTGGGCCACATCGTCGGGAAAGTCACGGAATTGCTTGGCTTTTTGTCGCTATCGTTAACGCCGGCCCATGTCTCCGGCTGGCAGGAAAATGGCGCAATTCGTCTAATCGATTAAATTGATTTTGCACCGCAAACACACTTGTCGTTAAGCTTTATGGTGATTAAAGGTCCGAATGACTGAATTGCGCACAATCAGGTGCGATACCGGACTAAAATCGTCCAGTTTTTTGGGCGGAAATCCGGGCATTCCGTGAGGTTCCGATGACGAATGTCACAAGAAGCCGGCCACTCTCGCCGCATCTTCAAATCTATAAACCTATCCCGACGATGGTCATGTCCATTGTGCACCGCATCACCGGTGGTGCGCTCTACTTCGGGACCATCCTCGTCGCCTGGTGGCTGATCGCCGCTGCGTCGGGTGCTGCCTATTACGACTGGGTCAGCTGGCTGTTCGGTACGCTGATCGGCAAGCTGGTGCTGTTCGGCTATACCTGGGCCCTGGTGCACCACATGCTCGGCGGCTTGCGCCACTTTGCCTGGGATCTCGGCTACGGCTACGAGAAGCACTTCGCCACCAGGATGGCCAAGGCAACGATCATCGGTTCGGTGGCGCTGACGCTGCTGATCTGGGTGGTCGGCTATCTCGTTCGCTGACTGAGGGAGAATACTCATGGATATGCGCACTCCTCTCGGCAAGGTTCGCGGTCTTGGCTCGGCCAAGGAAGGCACGGATCATTTCTGGCGCCAGCGCCTGACGGCCGTCGCCAACGTTCCGCTGTTGATCTTCTTCGTCATCTTTCTCGTTCGCTACGCAGGCGCGCCCTATGCGGATGTCGTCGCCGCGCTCGCGAACCCCTTCGTCGCCGTCGTCATGGCGCTCGTCGTGCTCTCGGGCCTCGTTCACATGCGGCTCGGCATGCAGGTGATCATCGAAGACTACGTGCATGGCGAAGGCATGAAGATCGTGCTTCTCATGCTCAATACATTTTTCACGATCGCGGTTGGCGGGCTCTGTCTCTTCGCCATCCTGAAGATCGCTTTTGCAGGGTAATTTCGCCATGGCATCGAACAGTTCACCCGCTGCAAACGGTAAGGCCTATCAATATGTCGACCACGCCTTCGACGTCGTCGTCGTCGGCGCCGGCGGTGCGGGCTTGCGCGCGACGCTCGGCATGGCCGAGCAGGGTCTGAAGACCGCCTGCATCACCAAGGTCTTCCCGACCCGCTCGCACACGGTTGCCGCCCAGGGCGGCATTGCCGCCTCGCTGCAGAACATGACGCCGGACAGCTGGCAGTGGCACCTCTACGACACCGTCAAGGGTTCCGACTGGCTCGGCGACGTCGACGCCATGCAGTATCTCGCCATGGAAGCGCCGAAGGCGGTCTATGAGCTCGAGCACTATGGCGTGCCGTTCTCGCGTAACGCCGAAGGCAAGATCTATCAGCGACCGTTCGGCGGCCACATGCAGAACTACGGCGAAGGCCCGCCGGTCCAGCGCACCTGTGCTGCTGCCGACCGTACCGGCCACGCGATCCTGCACACGCTCTATGGTCAGTCTCTGCGCAACAACGCCGAGTTCTTCATCGAGTATTTCGCGCTCGACCTGATCATGTCGGATGACGGCCGCTGCACCGGCGTCGTCGCCTGGAACCTCGACGACGGCACGATCCATCGCTTCTCCGCCAAGATGGTGGTGCTGGCGACCGGCGGTTACGGCCGCGCCTATTTCTCGGCGACCTCGGCGCACACCTGCACGGGCGACGGCGGCGGCATGATTGCACGCGCCGGCCTGCCGCTGCAGGACATGGAATTCGTTCAGTTCCATCCGACCGGCATCTACGGTGCGGGCTGCCTGATCACCGAAGGCGCACGCGGCGAAGGCGGCTACCTCGTCAACTCCGAAGGCGAGCGCTTCATGGAGCGCTATGCGCCGTCCGCCAAGGACCTTGCCTCGCGTGACGTCGTCTCGCGCTGCATGACGATGGAAATCCGCGAGGGCCGCGGGGTCGGCAAGAACAAGGACCACATCTTCCTGCACCTGGATCACCTCGATCCGGCCGTCCTGCACGAGCGCCTGCCGGGCATCTCGGAATCGGCGAAGATCTTTGCCGGTGTCGACGTGACCCGGGAGCCGATCCCGGTTCTGCCGACGGTGCACTACAACATGGGCGGCGTGCCGACCAACTACTGGGGCGAAGTCCTGAATGCCGACAGCCAGAACCCGGAGCGCATTGCGCCCGGCCTGATGGCCGTCGGCGAAGCCGGCTGCGCCTCGGTGCACGGCGCCAATCGCCTCGGCTCCAACTCGCTGATCGATCTCGTGGTCTTCGGCCGTGCCGCCGCCATCCGCGCCGGCCAGGTCATCGACCGCAACGAGCCCGTGCCGGAACTCAACAGGGCCGCCTGCGACCGGATCATGGACCGCTTCGACCGCCTGCGTAACGCCAATGGCTCCACGCCGACCGCCGTGCTGCGCGAAAAGATGCAGCGCGCCATGCAGGAAGACGCGGCCGTGTTCCGCACCCAGGAATCGCTGGAATCGGGCTGCAAGCGCATCTCGGCGATCTGGAAGGAGATGCCCGACATCAAGGTCACCGACCGCTCGATGATCTGGAACTCGGACCTCGTCGAGACGCTGGAACTCGAAAACCTCATGGCCAACGCCATCACGACGATCTACGGTGCCGAAGCGCGCAAGGAGAGCCGTGGTTCGCACGCCCGCGAGGACTACACCGAGGGTCCGCTCGGCGGCCGCGACGACGTCAACTGGCGCAAGCACACGCTCGCCTGGGTCAACGAGGCCGGCGACGTCAAGCTCGACTACCGCCCCGTCCATACCGACCTGATCGCCGACGGCATCGATCCCAAGAAGATCGAGCCGAAGGCCCGCGTCTATTGATCTTGAGGAACAAGCCACATGGTTGAACTCGCTCTCCCCAAGAATTCGCAGATGACGGAAGGCAAGGTCTGGCCGAAGCCTGCCGGCGCGACCAACGTTCGCGAATACCGCATCTATCGCTGGAACCCGGATGACGGTGCAAATCCGCGCATCGATACCTTCTACATCGATGTCGACGATTGTGGCCCGATGGTGCTCGACGGTCTGCTCTACATCAAGAACAAGATCGACCCGACGCTGACGCTGCGCCGCTCCTGCCGCGAAGGTATCTGCGGGTCGTGCGCCATGAACATCGACGGCACCAACACGCTTGCCTGCACCAAGGGCATGGACGAGGTGAAGGGTGCGGTAAAGGTCTATCCGCTGCCGCACATGCCGGTCGTGAAGGACCTGGTTCCTGACCTCACCAACTTCTACGCCCAGCACCGCTCGATCGAGCCCTGGCTGAAGACGGTATCGCCGACGCCGGCCAAGGAATGGAAGCAGAGCCACGAGGACCGCCTCAAGCTCGACGGCCTCTACGAGTGCATCCTGTGCGCCTGCTGCTCGACCTCCTGTCCGAGCTATTGGTGGAACGGCGACCGTTACCTCGGTCCGGCGGTTCTGCTGCAGGCCTACCGCTGGCTGATCGATAGCCGCGACGAAGCGACCGGCGAGCGCCTCGACAACCTCGAGGATCCCTTCCGCCTCTATCGTTGCCACACGATCATGAACTGCGCCCAGGCCTGTCCGAAGGGCCTGAACCCGGCCAAGGCGATCGGCGAGATCAAGAAGATGCTGGTCGAGCGCCGTGTGTAATCGGCCGGACCGGACATGAAGTTTTGGAAACGGCGGGCCCTGGCTCGCCGTTTTCTGTTTTGCGCCTCTCCAGGGCGGCGGACAATTCGTGATTGTGCCGATGCGGGAGAGGCGGGCCGACGGCAGGAGGCGATGATACGCAGCGAGGACGTGGCGCGCGATCCGCCCCTGCGGACGTTTCAATCCTGCAACAGGTCGCCAGGAATCGTCGTCCCTTGATTTGTCAGGTGGATTTGCTGTATTTCGGCCTATATTATCGCGTTGCATCATGGTTCGCGGACACGAACAGGAGTAGGGATATGCGGGTAATTCATGCGGCGGCGGGGCTGGCGGTTGTGCTTGCGCTGGCCGGATGCCAACGGACGTCGATGGGCGGTTTCAGCTCCCAGGACGCCTCGCCCGCTCCCATCCAGGCCGCACCGGTCCCTTCGGTTTCGTCGAACCAGCTTCCGGCACCGACCGGAAACACGTCGCAATTCCCGGCTGCACCGGCGAGCGGCACGGCGGTTGCCGGCGGCGCTGTCCAGCAGCCCGGCACGCAGGTCGCCGCGGCTGCAGGTGGCGGGCTCGACGTCACCAAGGAAGCGATGGTCGGCAACTGGCGCGTCTCCAGCGCCGGCAGCTCCTGCGACATGTTCCTGACGCTCACCAATCTTGGCTCCGGTTCGCGCGGCGGCACCCGCGGTTGCGCCGGCGAGCTGACGACCATGGGCTCCTGGGAAGTGGCCGGCAAGCAGGTGGTCCTCAAGGACCGCAGCGGCAATGCCATCGCCCGCCTCTACAAGACGGCCGACGCGCGTTTCGACGGCTCGACCAATGGCGGCCAGCCAGTCAGCCTCAGCCGCTGACGCTTCTCCAGCCCGGTCTCGTGCCGGGCTTTTGTTTTCCGTCCCATCTCGGGTGAGACGTGCTCAATCCTGACGACAGCATTTACCGCAAGCTCGAAGCGCTCGTCGCGAACGGCGAGCGCAAGCGTGACCCGGCGCAGTTTACGATCGCGCGGCGGTTCGATCATCTCTCGGCCGAGCTGCTCGCCAGCCGCCCGTCGCGCAAGACCAATGCGCTCGGCTGGCTGTTTGCCTCGCGCAAGAAGGACCACCCGCCGGTCAAGGGCCTCTACATCCACGGCGGCGTGGGGCGCGGCAAGACCATGCTGATGGACATGTTCTTCGAGGCGGTGCCGATCCAGCGCAAGCGCCGGGCGCATTTCCACGAGTTCATGGCCGATGTGCACGAGCGCATCTACAAGCACCGGCAGAAGCTGAAGAACGGCGAGACCAAGCAGGCCGATCCGATCCCGCCCGTCGCCTCCGAGCTCTTCGGTGAAGCGCGGCTGCTCTGCTTCGACGAATTCTCCGTGACCGACATCGCCGATGCGATGATCCTCGGCCGCCTGTTCGGCGAACTCTTCGCCAAGGGCTGCGTGCTGGTTGCCACCTCGAACGTGGCGCCCGACGATCTCTATCGCGATGGCCTCAACCGCGGCCTTTTTTTGCCGTTCATCGAACTCCTTAAGGCAAATGCCGAGGTTATCTCGCTGGACACGGACACCGACTACCGGCTGACAAAGACCGATGGCAGCCCGGTGTGGCTCTCGCCGCTCGGGCCTGAGGCGGATGCGGCGATGGCGCGCGCCTGGGCCCATGAGACCCGCAATGCGCCGGCCGCTCCGGCGGACGTGCCGCGTAAGGGGCGCAAGATCCCCGTACCGGCCGCGTCCGGAAAGAGTGCCCGCTTCAATTTCGCCGACCTCTGCCAGCAACCGCTTGGGGCTGCCGATTATCTCGCCATCCTCGAGCGCTATTCGACGATCTTCGTCGACCACGTACCGCATCTCGGTCCGCATATGCGCAACGAGACCAAGCGCTTCATCCTGCTGGTCGATACGCTCTACGACAACGGCGCCCGGCTCTTTGCCTCGGCGGCGGCAGAGCCGCAGGATCTTTTGACCCAGAAAAAGGGCACGGAAGGCTTCGAGTTCGACCGCACGGTTTCACGTCTGATCGAGATGCAAAGCGAGGAATATGCCGCTGCGCATCCCGCAAATGTTGCTGTTTCGTGACGCAGATGTGGCGCAAACTCTTACGTTTACGTAAGAATTTTATGATCTAACCGATTGAAATTGTTCCACCAAAAAGTATCGATTGATATTTTACCGATTGCCGTTTAATGGCTTCCGGCGAAGGTTTGGCGTTTGCCGCGTTTCAGGCCTTGATCATATTGGGATCACAAAGGAAGCACTTTCATGGCTCGCAACAAGATCGCACTTATCGGTTCAGGGATGATTGGTGGCACGCTGGCGCATCTCGCCGGCCTGAAGGAACTGGGCGACATCGTCCTCTTCGACATCGCCGACGGCATTCCGCAGGGCAAGGGTCTCGACATCGGCCAGTCCTCCCCGGTCGAAGGCTTCGACGTGAACCTGACGGGTGCGAGCGACTATTCCGCCATCGAAGGCGCTGATGTCTGCATCGTCACCGCCGGCGTCGCTCGCAAGCCGGGCATGAGCCGCGACGACCTGCTCGGCATCAACCTCAAGGTCATGGAACAGGTCGGCGCCGGCATCAAGAAGTATGCCCCGAACGCCTTCGTCATCTGCATCACCAACCCGCTCGACGCCATGGTGTGGGCGCTGCAGAAGTTCTCGGGCCTGCCGAAGAACAAGGTCGTCGGCATGGCCGGCGTTCTCGATAGTTCGCGCTTCCGCCTGTTCCTCTCGCAGGAATTCAACGTCTCGGTCCAGGACGTCACCGCCTTCGTTCTCGGCGGCCACGGCGACACCATGGTGCCGCTCGCCCGTTACTCGACCGTTGCCGGCATCCCGCTGACCGACCTCGTGCAGATGGGCTGGGTCACCAAGGAACGCCTCGAAGAAATCATCCAGCGCACCCGTGACGGCGGCGCCGAAATCGTCGGCCTGCTCAAGACCGGTTCGGCCTACTACGCACCGGCCGCCTCGGCGATCGAAATGGCTGAAGCTTACCTCAAGGACAAGAAGCGCGTTCTGCCCTGCGCGGCACACCTGACCGGCCAGTACGGCGTCAAGGACATGTATGTCGGCGTTCCGACCGTTATCGGCGCCGGCGGCGTCGAGCGCATCATCGAGATCGATCTCAACAAGGCCGAGAAGGAAGCGTTCGACAAGTCCGTTGCTTCGGTCGCCGGTCTTTGCGAAGCCTGCATCGGCATTGCGCCGAGCCTCAAGCAGTAATCGCCTCCCGTCGGGCGGACGCTGATCCGCTCGACCTCATTGTTTTTGCCGCATTGGTGCGGGTAGGTGCCCCACCTGCCCGCACAATGCTCAGACAGGAAAAACACCATGAACATTCATGAATATCAGGCCAAGGCTCTCCTGAAGAGCTATGGCGCACCGGTCGCGGAAGGTGTCGCGATCTTCTCGGCTGACGAAGCTGAAGCTGCTGCCAAGTCGCTCCCGGGCCCGCTCTACGTGGTCAAGAGCCAGATCCATGCGGGCGGCCGCGGCAAGGGCAAGTTCAAGGAACTGTCCGCCGACGCCAAGGGCGGCGTTCGTCTTGCCTTCTCGATCGACGAAGCCAAGGCCCATGCCAAGGAAATGCTCGGCAACACGCTCGTTACTGCCCAGACCGGCCCGGCCGGCAAGCAGGTGAACCGCCTCTACATCGAGGACGGCGCCGACATCGACCGCGAACTGTATCTATCGCTGCTCGTCGACCGCTCGGTCGGCCAGGTTGCCTTCGTCGTTTCGACGGAAGGCGGCATGGACATCGAGGCTGTTGCGCACGACACGCCGGAAAAGATCGTCAACGTAGCGATCAACCCGGAAGCCGGCGTCACCGCCGCTGATCTTGCCAAGCTCACCGCGGCCCTGAAGCTTGAAGGCGAAGCCAAGGCTGACGCTGAAAAGCTCTTCCCGATCCTCTACAAGGCCTTTGTCGAGAAGGACATGAGCCTGCTCGAGATCAACCCGCTGATCGTCATGAAGAACGGCCGCATGCGCGTTCTCGACGCCAAGGTCTCGTTCGACGGCAACGCGCTCTTCCGCCACGACGACATCAAGGCTCTGCGCGACGAGACCGAAGAAGACGCCAAGGAAATCGAGGCCTCGAAGTGGGATCTCGCCTATGTCGCGCTCGACGGCAACATCGGCTGCATGGTCAACGGCGCCGGCCTTGCCATGGCGACGATGGACATCATCAAGCTCTACGGCAAGGAGCCGGCGAACTTCTGTGACGTCGGCGGCGGCGCCGGCAAGGAGAAGGTTGCGGCAGCCTTCAAGATCATTACGGCCGACCCGAAGGTCGAGGGCATCCTCGTCAACATCTTCGGCGGCATCATGAAGTGCGACGTCATCGCTGAAGGCGTCGTTGCCGCCGTGCAGGAAGTCGGCCTCAAGGTTCCGCTGGTCGTTCGTCTCGAAGGCACGAATGTCGAGCTTGGCAAGAAGATCCTGAACGAATCCGGCCTGGCGATCACCGCCGCCGACGATCTGGACGATGCTGCCAAGAAGATCGTCGCCGCGATCAACGGCTAACTGAAGGACCAGACCACATGTCGATTCTCGTCAACAAGAACACCAAGGTCCTCGTTCAGGGCCTGACCGGCAAGACCGGCACCTTCCATACCGAACAGGCGCTTGCCTATTACGGCACGCAGATGGTCGGCGGCATTCACCCGAAGAAGGGCGGCGAAACCTGGACCGGCTCCAAGGGCGAAAGTCTGCCGATCTTCGCCTCGGTTGCCGAAGGCCGTGAAAAGACCGGCGCGGACGCATCCGTGATCTACGTTCCGCCGGCAGGTGCCGCGGACGCGATCATCGAGGCGATCGATGCGGAAATCCCGTTCATCACCTGCATCACCGAAGGCATCCCGGTTGCCGACATGGTACGCGTCAAGGCTCGCCTCGACCGCTCCAAGTCGCGTCTGCTCGGCCCGAACTGCCCCGGTATCCTGACGCCGGAAGAATGCAAGATCGGCATCATGCCGGGCTCGATCTTCCGCAAGGGTTCGGTCGGCATCGTCTCGCGCTCCGGCACGCTGACCTATGAAGCCGTGTTCCAGACCTCCAACGAAGGCCTCGGCCAGACGACGGCCGTCGGCATCGGCGGCGACCCGGTGAAGGGCACCGAGTTCATCGACGTGCTCGAGATGTTCCTGGCGGACGAAGCCACGACCTCGATCATCATGATCGGCGAAATCGGCGGCTCGGCCGAAGAGGATGCTGCACAGTTCCTCATCGACGAAGCCAAGAAGGGCCGCAAGAAGCCGATGGCCGGTTTCATCGCGGGCCGTACCGCTCCGAAGGGCCGTACCATGGGTCACGCCGGCGCTGTCGTTTCCGGCGGCAAGGGCGATGCGGAATCCAAGATCGCTGCGATGGAGCAGGCAGGCATCCGCGTATCGCCTTCGCCGGCTCGTCTCGGCAAGACGCTGGTCGAAGTCCTCAAGGGCTGATCTCAAACCATTTGTCCGGGCCGGTCGATCCGGCCCGGACAACGTGCCTGCCGCCTGTTTCCTTGGCTGATTGAAGATCAGGACATGCGGCAATGACTGCCACGGTGACCCAGCGCGTCCTGACGATGCGCGGCGCCGTAGGAAAAAGGCCCGGCGCCCGGACGCGCCGAACGAACATGAACGACCGGGATACCCGGCAACCCAACTTCAGTCAGGAGGCGGACAGATCAGTCCGCGTGAGACCATGACAAGGCAAGAGGCCAACGAGCAATTCCAGCTCACTTCGTTTCTGGACGGCGCCAACGCCGCCTATATCGAGCAGCTCCATGCACGCTACGAGGCGGACCCGGCGTCCGTGTCGGCTGAATGGCAGGCCTTCTTCAAGGCGCTCGCCGACCGGCCGGAAGATGTGGTGAAGGCAGCCAAGGGCGCCTCCTGGAAAAAGAACAACTGGCCGATCCCGGCCAATGGCGAACTGGTCTCGGCGCTCGATGGCGACTGGGGCACGGTCGAGAAGGTCATCGAGAAGAAGGTCAAGGCGAAGGCCGAGGAAGCGGCGGCCGCCACCGGCACCGTCGCCAGCGCTGCCGACATCCACCAGGCGACGCGCGATTCCGTCCGCGCCATCATGATGATCCGCGCCTATCGCGCCCGCGGCCACCTGCATGCCAAGCTCGACCCGCTCGGCCTGGCTGCCCCGGTTGAAGACTACAACGAGCTTTCGCCCTCGAACTACGGTTTCGAGGACAAGGATCTCGACCGCAAGATCTTCATCGACAACGTGCTCGGTCTTGAATACGCGACCCTCCGTGAGATGGTCGAAATCCTCGAGCGCACCTACTGCTCGACGATCGGCGTCGAGTTCATGCACATGTCCAACCCGGAAGAGAAGGGCTGGATCCAGGAGCGCATCGAAGGTCCGGACAAGGGCGTCGACTTCACGCCTGAAGGCAAGAAGGCGATCCTGCAGAAGCTGATCGAGGCCGAAGGCTTCGAGCAGTTCATCGACGTCAAGTACAAGGGCACCAAGCGCTTCGGTCTCGACGGCGGTGAGTCGCTCATTCCGGCGCTCGAGCAGATCATCAAGCGCGGCGGCCAGGAAGGCCTCAAGGAAATCGTGCTCGGCATGGCCCATCGCGGCCGTCTGAACGTGCTTTCCCAGGTCATGGCAAAGCCGCACCGCGCCATCTTCCACGAGTTCAAGGGCGGCTCCTACGCGCCTGACGACGTCGAAGGTTCGGGCGACGTGAAGTACCACCTCGGTGCGTCTTCCGACCGCGAATTCGACGGCAACAAGGTTCACCTGTCGCTGACGGCAAACCCGTCGCACCTGGAAATCGTCAACCCTGTGGTCATGGGCAAGGCACGCGCCAAGCAGGACCAGATGGCGACCGTCTTTGAAGGCGACATCATTCCGCTGCGCGAACGCTCCAAGGTCATGCCGCTGCTGCTGCATGGTGACGCCGCTTTTGCCGGCCAGGGCGTGATTGCTGAAATCCTCGGGCTTTCCGGCCTGCGCGGTCACCGCGTTGCCGGTACGGTCCACTTCATCATCAACAACCAGATCGGCTTCACCACCAATCCGGCCTTCTCGCGCTCGTCGCCCTATCCGTCCGACGTCGCCAAGATGATCGAAGCGCCGATCTTCCACGTTAACGGCGACGATCCGGAAGCGGTTGTCTACGCGGCCAAGATCGCCACCGAATTCCGGATGAAGTTCCACAAGCCTGTCGTCATCGACATGTTCTGCTATCGCCGCTTCGGCCACAACGAAGGCGACGAGCCGGCGTTCACGCAGCCGAAGATGTACAAGGTCATCCGCGCCCACAGGACCGTCGTCCAGGTCTACTCCGACCGCCTGATCGCCGAAGGCCTGATTTCCGAAGGCGAAGTCGAGAAGATGAAGGCCGACTGGCGTGCGCATCTCGAACAGGAGTTCGAGGCCGGCCAGTCCTACAAGCCGAACAAGGCCGACTGGCTTGACGGTGTCTGGTCGGGCCTGCGCTCGGCCGACAACCAGGACGAACAGCGCCGCGGCAAGACCTCGGTGCCGATGAAGCAGTTGAAGGAAGTCGGCCGCAAAATCTCCGAGATCCCGGCTGGTTTCAGCGCGCACCGCACGATCCAGCGCTTCATGGAAAACCGCGCCAACATGATCCAGACCGGCGAGGGTGTCGACTGGGCCATGGCTGAGGCGCTCGCTTTCGGCACGCTGGTCACGGAAGGCACCAAGATCCGCCTGTCGGGTCAGGACTGCGAACGCGGCACCTTCTCGCAGCGCCACTCGGTGCTCTACGATCAGCAGTCGGAAGAGCGCTACATCCCGCTCGCAAACCTGTCGCCGACCCAGGCGCGCTACGAAGTCATCAACTCGATGCTTTCGGAAGAGGCAGTTCTCGGCTTCGAGTACGGCTACTCGCTCGCCCGTCCGAACGCGCTCACCCTCTGGGAAGCTCAGTTCGGCGACTTCGCCAACGGTGCGCAGGTCGTCTTCGACCAGTTCATCTCGTCGGGCGAACGCAAGTGGCTGCGCATGTCGGGTCTCGTCTGCCTGCTGCCGCACGGCTATGAAGGCCAGGGTCCGGAGCACTCGTCTGCTCGCCTGGAACGCTTCCTGCAGCTTTGCGCGGAAGACAACATGCAGGTCGCCAACGTCACGACGCCGGCGAACTACTTCCACATCCTGCGCCGCCAGGTGAAGCGCGACTTCCGCAAGCCGCTGATCCTGATGACGCCGAAGTCGCTGCTGCGTCACAAGCGTGCGATCTCCAGCCTGTCGGAAATGGCCGGCGAGAGCTCGTTCCACCGCCTGCTGTGGGACGATGCCGAGGTGATCAAGGACGGCCCGATCAAGCTGCAGAAGGACTCGAAGATCCGTCGCGTCGTGCTCTGCTCGGGCAAGGTCTACTACGACCTGCTCGAAGAACGCGAAAAGCGCGGCATCGACGACATCTACCTGCTGCGCGTCGAACAGCTCTATCCGTTCCCGGCCAAGGCGCTCATCAACGAGCTCAGCCGCTTCCGCAACGCGGAGATGGTCTGGTGCCAGGAAGAGCCGAAGAACATGGGCGCTTGGTCGTTCATCGACCCGTACCTCGAATGGGTTCTCGCCCATATCGACGCCAAGTATCAGCGCGTGCGCTACACCGGCCGTCCGGCTGCCGCATCGCCGGCGACCGGCCTGATGTCGAAGCACCTGGCGCAGCTTGCCGCCTTCCTCGAGGACGCGCTGGGGGGCTGATGCTCCCCACGCTCTGAGCCAATAGAAACAGATATCTGATCAACGGAACAAAAATCATGGCAACAGAAATCCGCGTTCCCACCCTTGGCGAATCCGTCAGCGAAGCGACCGTCGGCACCTGGTTCAAGAAGGTCGGCGACGCCATCAAGGCCGATGAACCCCTGCTCGAACTCGAAACCGACAAGGTGACGATCGAAGTTCCGGCTCCGGCCGCAGGCACGCTCTCTGAAATCGTCGCCCAGGCCGGCGAGACCGTCGGTCTCGGCGCGCTGCTCGGCCAGATCGCTGCAGGTGCCGCTGGCGCCGCAGCGGCCGCTCCGGCTGCTGCCGCCGAAAAGAAGGCCGAGCCGGCTGCTGCCGCTCCGGCTGCCCCGGCCGCTGCTGCAGCACCGGCTGCTTCGTCGATGCCGCCGGCACCGTCGGCTGGCAAGCTGCTTGCCGAAAACAACCTCTCGGCCGATCAGGTCGACGGCTCCGGCAAGCGTGGCCAGGTGCTGAAGGGCGACGTCCTTGCAGCCGTCGCCAAGGGCATCTCGACGCCGGCCGCTTCCGAGCCAGCCAAGATCCAGGCCCGTGCGCCGTCGACGGCTGAAGACGTCGTTCGCGAAGAGCGCGTCAAGATGACCCGCCTGCGCCAGACGATTGCCCGTCGCCTCAAGGATGCGCAGAACACTGCCGCCATGCTCACCACCTACAACGAGGTGGACATGAGCGCCGTCATGTCGCTGCGCAACAAGTACAAGGACATCTTCGAGAAGAAGCACGGCGTGAAGCTCGGCTTCATGGGCTTCTTCACCAAGGCCGTCACCCACGCGCTGAAGGAAATCCCGGCCGTCAACGCCGAGATCGACGGCACCGACATCATCTACAAGAACTACTGCCACATCGGCGTCGCCGTCGGCACGGACAAGGGTCTTGTGGTTCCGATCGTTCGCGATGCCGACCAGATGTCGATCGCCGAGATCGAAAAGGACATCGGTCGCCTCGGCAAGGCTGCCCGTGACGGCGCGCTGTCGATGGCCGACATGCAGGGCGGCACCTTCACCATCTCCAACGGTGGCGTCTACGGTTCGCTGATGTCTTCGCCGATCCTCAACGCGCCTCAGTCGGGCATCCTCGGCATGCACAAGATCCAGGAGCGTCCGGTCGCCATCGGCGGCCAGGTCGTCATCCGCCCGATGATGTACCTCGCGCTCTCCTACGATCACCGCATCGTCGACGGCAAGGAAGCCGTGACCTTCCTCGTGCGCGTCAAGGAAAGCCTGGAAGATCCGGAACGCCTGGTTCTCGATCTCTGATATCCGGAAACAGCGGGGGCGTCCTTCATGCCCCCGCCGTTCGCCGTCCGCGATCACGCGCGGCGAAAACCGTCTCTGCGGCCTGGCCGGAGAGACTGGCCGTCAGGGCCGATGATGTCGATCCGAACCGCTCCTGCGATTGCGAGGGATGATGGAAGCCGCCGCAGCGTCGACTGAAATCTGGGTGCTTGGCTGGAGCGTGGTGTTCCTGATCGTGCACATCCTGGTGCAGGCGCTGTCGCTCGATCTCGCCGGCGATCTCGGTTTCAAATATCTGCTCGGCCCCCGCGACGAACAGCGCGTTTCGAAGAGCATCGTGGCAGGACGTTTGCTGCGGTCGCTTCGCAACATGCTGGAAACCTATCCGGCCTTCGTTGGGCTTGCGCTCGCCCTGGCGGTGACCGGCAAGACCGGCGGTCTCGGCGCCATCGGCGCAGTGACCTGGCTTCTGGCACGGCTGGCTTACACCGTTCTCTACGCGGCCGGCGTTCCCGTGCTGCGCACCCTCGTCTGGTTCGTGTCGATCATTGCGCTGTTGCTGATGGTCGTCCGGCTCATGGCATAGCATCCTGGCGACAAGGCAAGAGGAGACTGGCATGGCATTCGGACCCGACGTTCCGCCGATCCAGGCGCATATCTGCGTCAAGGACGGGCTTGCCGCCATCGCCTTTTACGAGAAGGCGCTCGGTGCGGTGAATACATTCCACGCGATGGCCGAGGACGGCAAACGCGTCATGCACGCCAATCTGGCGATCTACGGCGGCGAGGTGATGCTGCACGACGAATTCCCCGAATTCGGCGGCAGCGTGCTTTCGCCGAACACGATCGGCGGTACCGGCGTTGCGATCAGCATCAACCTGGCGAAGCCTGCCGATGTCGACGCAGCCTACGACAAGGCGGTGGCCGCCGGGGCATCGACAGTTCTGGAGCCGCAGGATACCTTCTGGCACGCACGCTACGCGCGCATCCAGGATCCCTTCGGCCACGTCTGGGCCTTCAACGCACCGGTCGCAAACCCATGAGCCAGTATTTCTTCGAACTCGCATCGCTGATGGCGATCTTCGCCTTCGCCATCGTCTCGCCCGGCGCAGACCTCGCGATGGTCATGCGCCAGTCGATCGTGCATGGCCGCCGTCCGGCGATCATCACGTCCTTCGGCATCGGCACGTCGCTGATGTTCCATGTGACTTACACGATCCTCGGCCTCGGACTGATCATTTCGCAGTCGATCTATCTGTTCAACATCGTCAAATGGTGCGGCGTCGCTTACCTGATCTATATCGGCATCAAGGCGCTTCGCGCCGGCCAGACGGAGATCCAGGTCGACCACACGGAAGGCAGCGGGCCGGTCAAGGGCCAGTCGGCGGCCAAGGCCTTCGGCCTCGGCTTTGCCGCCAACGCGCTCAACCCCAAGCCGGTGTTCTTCTTCCTGTCGATCTTCTCGACGGTCGTTCACGCCCATACGCCGATGATGATCAAGTTCGGCTACGGCCTTGTCATGGCGACCTGCCTGATCGCGTGGTTCGTCGGCGTCAGCCTGTTCATGACGACGCCGCGCATGCGTGCTGCGTTTACGCGCGCCAGCAAGTGGATCGACCGCGCCAGCGGCGTGGTCTTCATCGCGCTCGGCCTCAAGCTCGCGACGGAGAAGGCAGCCTGATCATGCGCTCCGGTCGACTCCTTTCAGCCCTGTTCGGTCTTGCCTTTGCCGCGCCGGCGATTGCCGCCGACTGCAAGCAGTCGCACGCGATCTACGGCGACCGCGACGGAGCCTACGAGCTGCGTTTCGAACCGGTCGGCTCGGCAAGCGCCGCGACCAGCAACCACTTCAAGGTGGCGGTTCTCAAGCCCGGCCTGCTGCTCGATGGCGTCGTCATGCCCGCGGGCGAGCCGGAACGGGCGACCGGGCTGATCATGCACAATTGCCCCGAGGGGGATGCGACCGGTGAGGAACTGCGCGCCTGTACTGTGTGGCAGGGTGTCGTCTACGCGCTCGACAAGGCCGGCGCGATCAGCGAGATCCCGCAAGAGACCGAGACGGCGGCCGAGCAACTGCTGCTTCCCGACTTCGGTCCGTCGCTTCGTGCGTCGACCGCCTGGGGCAAGGGCAAGGCCGAGGCCGACAGTTGGGATGCCTTCACGTTCAAGGGATGCGCCGCATGAGTGCGAGCCCTGTTCTTCTCGTGACCGGCGGCAGTCGCGGCATCGGTGCTGCAATCTGCCTTGGCGCTGCAAAAGCCGGCTGGCGGGTCGCCGTCAACTATGCGTCGAACCGCGATGCGGCCGATGCGGTTGTCGGCGCGATCGAGCGGGCCGGCGGCACGGCGATCGCAGTTCAGGGCGATGTCGGCTCCGAGGCGGATGTCCAAGCGATCTTTGCTGCCATCGATTCGGTTTTCGGCCGGCTGGACGGGCTCGTCAACAATGCCGGCATCGTCGGACAGACGGCACGTGTCGACGAGATGTCGCCCGAGCGGCTTGAGCGCATGTTCCGCATCAACGTCACCGGCTCCATGCGCTGTGCAGCGGAAGCCGTCCGGCGCATGTCGACACGATACGGGCACCAGGGCGGTGTCATCGTCAACATCTCCTCGGTTGCCGCCACGCTTGGCTCGCCGGCGCAGTATGTCGATTACGCCGCCTCGAAAGGTGCGATCGACACCTTCACGACAGGGCTTTCGCGCGAGGTCGCGACCGAAGGCATTCGCGTCAACGCGATACGGCCCGGCATCATCGATACCGAGATCCACGCCTCCGGCGGCTTGCCGGACCGGGCGCGTGATCTCGCCTTCACCATTCCCGTTCAGCGACCCGGCACGGCCGAGGAAGTCGCTGACGCGGTTCTCTACCTCCTGTCGGATAAGGCGACTTATGTGACGGGGGCAATTCTCAATGTCAGCGGCGGACGGTAACCGTCCTGAAAGAAGGATATTCTAATGGCTTATGATCTCATCGTTATCGGCAGCGGCCCCGGCGGCTATGTCTGCGCGATCAAGGCGGCCCAGCTCGGCCTGAAGGTCGGCGTCGTCGAAAAGCGCGCCACCTACGGCGGTACCTGCCTCAACATCGGCTGCATCCCGTCGAAGGCGTTGCTGCATGCTTCCGAGATGTTCCATCAGGTTGCCCACGGCGTCGACGCGCTCGGCGTCGAAGTCGCGGCACCGAAGCTGAACCTCGAAAAGATGATGGCCCACAAGGACGCGACCGTTAAGGCCAATGTCGACGGCGTCTCGTTCCTGTTCAAAAAGAACAAGATCGACGGCATCCAGGGCACCGGCAAGGTGCTCGGCCAGGGCAAGGTCTCCGTCACCAACGACAAGGGCGAGGAACAGATCCTCGAAACCAAGAACATCGTGATCGCCACCGGCTCCGACGTCGCTGGCATCCCGGGCGTCAAGGTCGATATCGACGAGAAGGTGATCATCTCGTCGACGGGCGGCATCGCGCTCGAGAAGGTTCCGGCCAACATGATCGTCGTCGGTGGCGGCGTCATCGGCCTCGAACTCGGCTCGGTCTGGGCCCGCCTCGGCGCCAAGGTCACCGTTGTCGAGTATCTCGACACGCTTCTCGGCGGCATGGATGGCGAGGTTGCCAAGCAGTTCCAGCGCATGCTCGCCAAGCAGGGCATGGACTTCAAGCTCGGCGCCAAGGTGACCGGCGTCGTCAAGGACGGCAAGGGCGCCAAGGTGACGTTCGAGCCGGTCAAGGGCGGTGACGCCCAGACGCTCGATGCCGATGTCGTGCTGATCGCCACCGGCCGCAAGCCCTACACCGACGGTCTTGGCCTTGCGGAAGCGGGCGTCGTCATGGACCAGCGCGGCCGCGTCGAGATCGACAATCACTTCCAGACGAGCGTCGCCGGCGTCTACGCGATCGGCGACGTCGTGCGCGGCCCGATGCTCGCCCACAAGGCGGAAGACGAAGGTGTGGCGGTTGCCGAGATCCTCGCTGGCCAGGCCGGTCACGTGAACTATGACGTCATCCCTGGTGTCGTCTACACCCAGCCGGAAGTCGCCTCCGTCGGCAAGACCGAGGAAGAGCTGAAGGCGGCTGGTGTCGCCTACAAGGTCGGCAAGTTCCCATTCACCGCCAACGGCCGTGCGCGCGCAATGCTCGCCACCGACGGCTTCGTGAAGATACTTGCTGACAAGGAAACCGACAAGGTGCTCGGCGGCCATATCGTCGGCTTCGGCGCCGGCGAGATGATCCACGAGATCGCGGTTCTGATGGAATTCGGCGGTTCGTCGGAAGACCTCGGCCGCACCTGCCACGCGCACCCGACCATGTCGGAAGCGGTCAAGGAAGCGGCACTTTCGACCTTCTTCAAGCCGATCCACATGTAAGGATCATGCAGGGGGCTGCGATCACGCGGCCCCCTGTTTCCGGCCGCGTTTCTGCGTGCCGGCTGGCCCTTGTGGCCATTGCTTACCTTATCGGCGTCAGCGCCCGCATTGCCGCTATCGGCGTTTCCGGTCGCCAAGCGACCGTATCATTCTTCTGAAGCAGACCTGAGGGCGTGGAAACGCTCCTCGAACTCGCGCCTCAGGCTGCGCCGTGCCTCGGCAGCGCGCTGCCGGCGCTTGCGGTCGGCCGTGTCGGTGACAAGGGTCGGAACCGGGGT
Source organism: Ensifer sp. ENS08 (assembly GCF_014852195.1). Lineage (NCBI taxonomy): Bacteria > Pseudomonadati > Pseudomonadota > Alphaproteobacteria > Hyphomicrobiales > Rhizobiaceae > Ensifer > Ensifer sp. ENS08. The sequence continues at coordinate 103,215 of NZ_JACVBF010000004.1, read as the reverse complement.
CGGGCTGCCGTCGGCATCGACGGCGACCATGGTAAAATAGCAGGAATTGGTGTGGCGGCGCTCGCCGCTCCTGATGTTCTCGGCCTCGACCCGGATGCCGATTTCCATCGAGGTGCGGCCGGCATTGTTGACGGCTGCACGGAAGGTGACGAGCTCACCGACATGGATCGGCTGACGGAAGGTGACCTGGTCGACCGAGAGCGTCACGGCATACTGCTGAGAATAGCGCGAGGCACAGGAGAAGGCCACGCGATCGAGGAGATTGAGCAGCGCACCGCCATGGACCTTACCGCTGAAGTTCGCCATATCCGGCGTCATCAGTACGACCATCTCGAGTTCGCGTGTGTCGTAGCTGGTTTCCATTGTCCATCTCCAGATTTTGCAGCGTCCCGCCTGAGTTATGCAGCTTGCCGGAGCGAAGGGAAGGGGGAGGATCTGGAAGAGGGGATGTGACGATTGGCCCGAGGGCTGCGACAAGCGGTCTTCTGTCCAGGCACGGGGGAGGGCGCGATCATGTCTGCAAGGACAGACGACGCGCGCGTCAGGAGGAAAGATGAAACCGAGAGCCGTGGCCATATCGTTGCCGAGCCGGCATCTACCGAATGCCGATTGGGCCGACCGCTTCGAGCTTGCCCTTGATGGCAAGGGCGTGACCGCGGCGGAAGCCGCCGAACGTTCGCTTGGCCGGTCGCCGCGATGGGTCCGCGTGTTGCTGCGCCTGCGCAACCGCATCGTCTCGATCATCGGCCTGAAGTCGGCGGCGCCGTCCAGCCGTCTGGGACTGATCGGGGCGTTTCCTGTCGTTTCGAAGAGTGATGACGAAGTGGTGCTCGGCTTCGATGACAAGCATCTCGATTTCCGCATCGTCGTCGACGTCCGGGCGGGGTCGGCGGTCAATCAGATCGTCGGCGTCACCACGCTTGTGCGCAGGCACAACACGCTCGGGCGGGTTTACCTCATGGCCGTCACGCCGTTTCACAAGGCGATCGTGCCGACACTTCTGGCGCGGGTGGTAGGTCCCGGCGGTTAAGTCCGGGGTTCAATTTTCAGTCCGGACAAAAGCAGGTCGAGATTGTCGCGTGCGCTGGTGAGGCGCATGGCCGGATCGTCCGCCTCGGCAATCCAGAGCGCCGCATCGGAGAGTGCGCCATTGATCAGCCGCGCCAATGTCTCGGCATTTCCCGGACGTACGACGCCCGCGGCGATCATCGCCGAAAGCCTGGTGGCAAGCGACGCGAGGCATTGGCGCCGGCTCGGTTCCAGCACGCTTGCGCCGAGTACGGCCGGCGCATCCTTCAACACGATCTGTCGGATTTCCGGTTCGAGCGCCATTTCCAGATACAGCCTGCAGCGGCGCACGAAACCGTCCCACGGGACCGGGGTCGCGGAGGCTGCGTCGAGCCGTGCGTCCATCTCGCCGTCCAGAGTCTCCACGACCGCACGCAGCAGGCCCTTCTTGTCGCCGAAATGATGATAGAGCGCGCCACGCGTGAGCCCGGCCAAGGCGGTGAAATCGTCCATCGAAGTCTCCGCATATCCGCGTTGCCTGAACGCTTCCCGGGCGGCGGCGATCAGCTTTGCCTTCGTTTCCGCGATCATGTCGCTGCGCGCGCGCCTTGTCATTTGCAGCTCCTCCTTTTGCATACGGTTCGTATATTAATTGACATGCGAAGCGTATGTCAATATTACTGCCATACGCGGCGTATGTTAATGACGCCACGTTCAGACATGTATTGCAGGAGTTTTCATGGCCAATCCCTATGCACAGATCTTTGCTGCCAAAGGCACGGTGGGCTTTACCTTGGCGGGATTGGTGTCACGGTTGCCGTTGTCGATGATGGGCATCGGCATCATCACCATGCTGGCCCAGTCCCGCGGCAGCTACGGGCTGGCTGGCGGTGTGGCCGCCGCCTTCACGCTGGCCTCCGCACTGCTGGCGCCGCAGGTTTCCCGGCTCGTCGATCGCTTCGGCCAGAGCCACGTCCTGCCGGTCGCCGCGGCACTCAGCCTTCTCGGCAGCTCGGCTCTCCTCGTCTTCACCCATTGGCGGGCGCCGGACTGGACACTCTTCGTCTTTGCCATTCTTGCCGGGTGCACGCCCAGCATGTCAGCGATGACCCGGGCGCGATGGACCGAGCTCTATCGCGGCCGTCCGGAGCTGAAGACCGCCTTTTCGCTCGAATCGGTCTTCGACGAGATCTGCTTCATCGTCGGGCCGCCGATCGCCGTGGGCTTAAGCGTCGGCCTGTTTCCCGAGGCCGGACCGCTGGCGGCTGCGGCATGCCTGGCCATCGGGGTCACCGCCTTCGTGCTGCAGAAAGGCACCGAGCCACCGGTCAAGCCGGCCGAGACGATGGCGCCCGGTTCGGTCCTTCGTTACCCGGCGCTGCGCGTGCTGATTGTCGCGCTGGCCGGCATGGGCATCATTGTCGGCACGATCGACGTGGTCAGCGTCGCCTTTGCCGAGGCCGAAGGGCGACCAGCGGCGGCGAGCCTCGTGCTCTCCCTCTATGCCCTCGGTTCCTGCATCGCCGGTCTGGCGTTCGGTGCGGTCCGGATCGGCCTGCCTTTGGCGAAGCTGTTCCTGATCGGTGCGGGCATGACCGCCGCCAGCACATTGCCGCTGCTCTTTGCCGACGGGATCGGCAGCCTTGCGACGATGATGTTCATTTCGGGCGTGTTCTTTGCGCCGACGATGATCGTCGCCTTGAGCATCGGCGAAACCGCCGTGCCGCCGTCGAAGTTGACGGAAGGACTGACCTGGTTGACCACCGGTCTCGGCATCGGTGTTGCGTCGGGTGCGGCGGTGTCAGGCGGCGTGGTCGCGCGCTTCGGCGTTCAGGCCGGCTTCACCATTGCGCTCGCCGCCGGGGCCTTGATCCTTGCCGCAGCGTTCTGGGGCTATCGCCGTCTGTCGTGGATCGAGAGTGATTCTGCCACCGCAAGCGCGTCCGAGGTCGTTTCCCGTGCCGGTGCGCAAGGCTGAGAAGGGAGCGTCGTGCCGGCGGGCGCTCGCTGACGGCCGGCCCGTCAGTTGGCGCGCGTGACCGTAAAACCCTGGGCGCGCAGCAGTTCGACCAGACCTTCCTTGCCCGGCAGGTGCAGTGCGCCGACCGCCATGAAGGCGCCGCCGTCCTTGAGGATCGGTTCGGCGCGCGTCGCCATGGTTTTGTTGCGGTCGACGATGATGCGCTGCTCGAAATCGGCATAGCCGAAATCCTCGGCGCTCTTGTCCGACACGGCTTTCATCATCGGCATGATCATGCCGGTGTCGCCTGCGAGATAGAGATCGGTCATCGTCGCGAAGACGTCGTCGATGGTCTTGCCGAGCGCGAGCGTCTCGATGAGGGCGCGCAGATGCAGTTCGGTCGGCAGCGAGTCCATGGCGGCGAGCTGCTCGACCAGCGTTTCCAGCCCCTTCAGCGTCTTGCCCTGACTGACGGCATCCTCGGCGATCTTCTTGTCGAGGAAGGAGGCGCCTGCAGCCTTGCGGCTCATTTCGCAGGCGGGCAGCGCAACGAAGCTCGCGATCATCCAGGGCTTCATGCGGGAAACCAGGGTCAGCGGAATGCCGCGTGCCTTGAGGCCTGTTTCGAGCTGTTCGCGGTCGTCGGGCTTCAGGAAGTCGGCGATCGTCTTGTTGTCCGGAAGCATGGTAAGATCGGGTCGCATCAGGATCGCGGCGGCCGACTTCTTCTCGTCGATGATCTCGTCCGATTCGACGATGACGGTAGAGGCTGCCTCAAAGGCGGCGGGCGCCTCAGTCGGCAGGGCCAGCACGCGCGGATCGGTGACATGCATCGTGCCAAGCAGCCAGGACGGCGCGACACCGTCCTTCTCGATTTTCCAGAAGATGCCCTTGCTGTTCGGGATGGCGGCAGCTTCCGCTTCGAGTGCGGCCAGTTTCGTCGGGTCGGATTTTGCAAGCGCGGTCAGAACATTCGCGCCGCCACATTCGACCTCCGTGGCATCAGCCTCAGCGACGAAGACGAGAGCGACGAGGAGGCAGGCGGCGAGCATGACATGGAGCAGGGCGGTCAGCCAAAGTGCGCCATCGGCGAGCCGCGCAAGCAGGTGCCGCGGCAGGTTTTGCTGAGGTCTCGCAAAGGCGGTCATCGTTCTTCCCTGACAGTCGCATGGTCGATAGTCGACCCTAGGCCCGGGCCGGTCACGGCTTCCTTAACGGGCATGGTTAATCCGCCCTTTCGCCGAAAATCAGGCGCGCGGGTGGGCGCGGTCGTAGATTTCCAGAAGCCGAGCCGAATCGACGCCGGTATAGACCTGGGTGGTCGACAGGCTGGCATGGCCGAGCAGTTCCTGAATGGTCCTGAGATCGCCGCCGCCGGCCAGCAGATGGGTGGCGAAGGAGTGGCGCAGCGCATGCGGCGTTGCCGTCTCGGGCAGGCCGAGCGCCCCGCGCAGCTTCTGCATTTCGCGCTGGATGATCGCCGGCTGCAGCTTGGCGCCGCGCGCGCCCAGGAACAGCGGCGCATCGGCCGCGATCGGATAGGGGCAGAGCTTCAAGTAGGTGGCGACGGCCTCGCGCGCCGCTTCGATCAGCGGCACGATGCGGGTCTTGTCGCCCTTGCCGACGATGCGCAGCGACGAGGGCGCGCCGGCAAATGCTGACGGCGTGAGGCCGAGTGCCTCGGAAATGCGCAGGCCGCAGCCGTAGAGCAGGGTCAGCACCGCTGCGTTGCGCGCCGCGATCCAGGGTTCCTCGGCAAGCTGCGCCTCGGACGTCACGACATTCAGCGCTTCGCGATCGGTGAGCGGCTTCGGCAGGGATTTGGGCTGTTTGGGCGAACGCACCGCAGCCGCACCGGCCGCGTTGGCAAGGCCGTTGCGTTCGAGATAGCGCAGGAAGGAGCGAAGCCCGGCCAGCCCGCGGCCGAGCGTGCGGGCGCCGGCGCCGCCCTTGCGACGCTGGGCGAGGAAGCCGCGAAGGTCAGCCGGCCTCAGCGTGCGGATATCGGAAAGCCGTGGCGGCCCGGCGAGATGGCCGGTGAGAAATGTCAGGAATTGTCGGGTGTCGCGCTCATAGGCCTCGACGGTATTGTCGGAGAGGCGGCGCTCCCGCATGAGGCCGTCCAGCCAGCGCTGACGCTCGGCAAGTAGCTCGGGATGGCCGATGACGAGGAACTCGTTCATTGTCGTTTTCCTGAGTTTGTCGGTCCGCGACAATGCCCTGACGCATCTTAGGTTTTTGCTAATGCACCCTTGGAATCTGTCATCCTTCGATCATATAGAATTGCGATGGTCAGCCGCAAACAAACGGATCGGACTATGGCGGGACGGGATTCGGTGAACGGATTCGCGCATTTTGCAGAAGTAATCACCCTGGTCTCCCAGGGGCAGCCTGGCCACATCGTCGACACGCTGATCGCGGAGCGTGGCCAGCGGATCGTCAAGAGCCCGCTATGGCCGCTGATGCGGCCTTTTCTCTACACGTTGCTGAACTATCGCAAGGCGCACGAGTTCGCCGATGCCGTCGCCAATATGCCGGGATTCCAGGCCTTCGAGCACCTGAGCTCGCTGCTTTCGCTGGAGGTGCGGGTCGACCGGGCCGAGCGCATTCCCGCCAAGGGCGGCTTCCTGCTCGTCAGCAACCACCCGACCGGCATTGCCGATGGGATCGCCGTTTTCGACCTCTTGAAGAGCCGGCGGCCGGACATGATGTTCTTCGCCAATCGCGACGCCATCCGCGTCAATCCGCGCTTCGTCGAAATGGTCATCCCGGTCGAATGGCGCGAGGAACACAAGAGCAAGCTGAAGGCGCGTGAGACGCTGCAGGTGACCAACCGCGCGATCGGCGAGGGTAAGGCGACCGTGCTCTTCCCCTCGGGACGCATCGCCTACTGGGCCGAAGGATGTCTCAACGAGCGGCCATGGAAGACATCGGCCGTGGGCTTTGCGCGCAAATACGACCTGCCGATCCTGCCGGTGCATATGAGCGCCCGCAATTCCGGCCTGTTCTACTGGTTCGCCAAATGGTCGACCGAGCTGCGCGACATGACCGTGTTCCACGAATTGCTGAACAAGAAGGGCGATCTTTTCGACTTTCGCATCGGCAACCTCATCCCGCCGGAGGCGCTGGAAGGTGAAACGGGCGAGGTGACGAAGGCGCTCGAACGACACACGGTCTTCGATCTGGCGCTGGATGCCGACGCGGCCTTCAAGCCCCGGCTGCAAACGGCGGCCGCGCGCTAGCGACTGTCGTGGCTTACGGAAACGCTGGCGGGCTTCACCCCGCGCGGCGGATCGGCTAGGTCTGAGCCATGCAGCTTCAATCCATGTTTGCCGAAAACTACCGTTCACTGAAGTCGATCCGCATGGATCTGACCGGGGTCAACCTGTTCATCGGCGAAAACGGCGTCGGCAAGTCCAATCTCTACCGGGCGCTTCAACTCGTGCAAGCCGCCACGCGGGGCACTTTGGCGCGCGAGATTGCCGAAGAGGGCGGAATGTCGTCGGCGCTCTGGAGCGGCCGCCGGCGTGCCGACAAGCCGGCGCGCATAAGGCTCGAAGCCGAGCTTCTGGACGAGGAGCGGGCCATCACCTTCCGCTACCGCATCGAGGCCGGGCTGCGTCCGCCGAAGGCTGCGGCCGGGTTCGCCTATGAGCCACAGGTCAAGGAAGAGGAACTGACGGTCGAAACCGGCCGCCGCCCGGTGACGATGATGAAACGCGTGGGCCCCGGCATCTTCGTGCGCGGCGAACGCGGGCGGATGGAGGATTATCCGGAGCAGGCGCTGACGTCCGAAACGGCGATCTCGCTGCTCGGCGATGCCGGCCATTATCCGGAGGTCGGCACCTTCCGCCGAGCGGTCGAGCAGTGGCGCTTCTTTCACGGCTTCCGCACCGACCGCGATTCGCCGTTGCGGCTGCCCTGCCTTGCAGTGACCGCGCCGATGCTCGACGAGACCGGCGTCAATATGGCGGCCGTCTTTGCAACGCTCCGCCATACGCGCGAGGACACGGTCGATCTCGACCGAGCGATCGCCGACGCGTTCGGCGGCGCTTACCTCGATGTTCCCGAGCCTGGCCAGTTCGCCGAGTTTTCGCTGGTCTTTCCGGATTTTCCCAGCCGGCCGTTTTCGCCGCGCGAGCTTTCCGACGGGCAGATGCGTTTTCTGGCGCTGGCGGCCGCACTGCTTTCCTATCGCCGGCCGCGCTTCATCGCGCTCAACGAGCCGGAGACGAGCCTGCACCCGGACATGCTGCCGGCGCTTGCCGACATGATCGCCAGCGCGTCGCGCGAAAGCCAGATCTGGATCGTCACCCATTCGGAGCGGCTGGCGCAGGAAGTGCGTCAACGCTCGGGCATTCGTCCGCGGCGAGTGATCCGCAAGGACAGCGCCACCTGGATCGACGGCATGCGGCTGACAGGGCTGATGGACGATGACGAGTAGGCAACAAAAAAGCCCGGCGCGGTGGCCGGGCTCTTTCTGAACTTTCCTGAAAGTATCAGGCGATCTTCTGGCCGGTCTTGGCCCAGTCGGCCAGGAAGGTTTCGAGGCCCTTGTCGGTCAGCGGGTGCTTGACCAGCGCCTTCAGCGTTGCCGGCGGTGCGGTGACGACGTCCGCGCCGATGAGGGCGGCTTCCTTGACGTGGTTCACGGTGCGGATCGAAGCTGCAAGGATTTCGGTCTCGTAGCCGTAGTTGTCGTAGATGTGGCGGATCTCGCGGATCAGGTCCATGCCGTCAAACGCGATGTCGTCGAGGCGGCCGACGAAAGGCGAGACGAAGGTCGCGCCGGCCTTGGCGGCGAGCAGGGCCTGGTTGGCAGAGAAGCACAGCGTCACGTTGGTCTGGTGACCGTCAGACGTCAGCGCCTTGCAGGCCTTGAGGCCGTCGAGCGTCAGCGGCAGCTTGATGCAGATGTTGTCGGCGATCTTCGAGAGAACGGCGGCTTCCTTCATCATCTCGGCGTATTCGGTTGCGGTCACTTCAGCCGAAACCGGGCCTTCGACGATGCCGCAGATTTCCTTGGTGACTTCCGTGATGTCACGGCCCGACTTCAGGATCAGCGACGGGTTGGTGGTGACGCCATCGAGGAGGCCGAGATCGTTCAGCTCACGGATTTCCTTGACGTCGGCGGTATCAACGAAAAATTTCATGGGGTCACTCCCTTGGGGCACGATTGCCGTTCGGCGCATATCTACCGGGGAGGAATTCCGTTGGCAGAGATCGCGCGCGTTGAAACTCTGGTGGAACCGTGACAAACCCTGCGGCCTGCAAGGCTGCGGTTCGCAGCGCAGTTTTCTTTAACCGAAACACGTGGCAAGGTCACGGCAAAATGACTCGCGATTCAACCGATTTATTCGGCGATTTGCTCGGGCCCGTTTCGGCCCGTCGCGTCGTGCCGGTCCTGGTGCCCATGCCGGCGCCGAAAGCCTATTCCTATGCGGTTCCCGACGGCATGGCGGTCGAAGCGGGCTCGATCGTGCAGGTGCCTCTGGGCCCCCGTCTCGTCGTCGGCGTGGTCTGGGATGGCGATGATGACGGGAGCGTCGATGCCAAGAAACTCAAGACGATCGAGAAGGCTTTCGACTGCCCGCCGTTGACGCGCGACATGCGGACCTTTCTCGATTGGGTGGCCGCCTATACCGTCACGCCGCCGGGGCTGGTGGCACGTATGGCGCTCCGCGCACCGGCGGCGTTCGATCCCGAACCGATGGTGGAGGCACTGCGTCTCACCGAGATGCGGCCGGAGCGCATGACGGCTGCGCGCGAGCGCGTAATCGCTGCCGCCAGTGACGGTTTTTCCTGGACTCGCTCGGGGCTGGCGCATGCCGCCGGCACGTCGTCGAGTGTGATCGAAGGGCTAACCCAGCAAGGCGTCTTCGAGACCGTCTTCATGGCGCCGCCGCCTGTCGTCGCCTTGCCAGATCCCGATTTCACCGCGCCCCGGCTCGAAGGCCCGCAGAAGGATGCGGCCGCCGATCTGCTGGCAGCGGTAGAGGAGGGCGGCTTCTCGGTGTCGCTGATCGACGGCATCACCGGGTCCGGCAAGACCGAGGTCTATTTCGAGGCGATCGCTGCGACCCTTCGCGCCGGCAAGCAGGTGCTGATCCTGCTTCCCGAAATCGCGCTGACGTCGAGCTTCCTCGAGCGCTTTCAGGATCGTTTTGGCGCCAAGCCCGCCGAGTGGCATTCGGACTTGGCTCCCCGCACCCGCGAAAAGGTCTGGCGTCAGGTGACGACAGGCACCGTCCGCGTCGTGGCCGGCGCCCGCTCGGCGCTGTTCCTGCCCTTCGAGGAACTGGGCCTCATCATCGTCGACGAAGAGCACGACCCTGCCTACAAGCAGGAAGATCGCGTCTTCTACAATGCGCGCGACATGGCGGTCGTTCGTGGTCGCATCACCGGCTTTCCCGTCGTGCTCGTCTCGGCGACGCCGTCGCTCGAAAGCCGGGTCAATGGCGATGTCGGCCGTTACAAGCCGATCCACCTGCCGACCCGTTTCGGCGATGCGGCGCTGCCGCGGCTCGGCGTCGTCGACATGCGTCAGCATCCGCCGGCACGCGGCGGCTTTCTGTCGCCGGTGCTCTTGAACCAGGTCGGCAAGGCGGTCGAGCGTGGCGAACAGGCGTTGCTCTTCCTCAATCGTCGCGGCTACGCACCGCTGACGCTCTGCCGCGTCTGCGGCCATCGCTTCCAGTGCCCGGATTGTTCGAGCTGGCTTGTCGAGCATCGCTTCCGCGGGCAGATCCAGTGCCACCAGTGCGGCTATTCCGAGCGCACGCCGGAAGCCTGCCCGGAATGCGGCACGCTCGATCATCTGGTGGCCTGCGGGCCGGGGGTCGAGCGCATCGCCGAAGAGGTGGAGCGGCATTTCCCCGAGGCGCGCACCATCGTGCTTTCTTCCGACCTGATGGGCGTCAAACGGTTGAGGCTGGAGCTTGAAGCCATCACGCGTGGCGAAGCCGATATCGTCATCGGCACGCAACTCGTCGCCAAGGGACATAACTTCCCCCTGATGACACTGGTCGGCATTGTCGATGCGGATCTGGGTCTTGCGAACGGCGATCCGCGTGCGGCGGAGCGGACCTTCCAGCTGCTCTCGCAGGTGACGGGTCGTGCGGGCCGAACGGGTCTCAAAAGCCTCGGCTTGCTGCAGACCTATCAGCCGCAGCATCCGGTGATGCAGGCGATCGTTTCCGGCGATGCCGACGCTTTCTACGACCGCGAGATCGCCGAGCGCGAGAAAGCGCTGCTGCCGCCTTTTGGCCGGCTTGCCTCGCTGATCGTTTCGGCCGACACGCGCCAGGATGCCGAGGGCCACGCGCGCGGCTTGCGGATGGCCGCCCCCCGCACCGAGGGTATCAGTATTCTCGGTCCGGCCGAGGCGCCGCTGGCGCTGGTGCGCGGACGGCATCGCTTCCGGCTGCTGGTGCATGGCCGGCGCAACAGCGACATGCAGGCCTTCGTCAAGGCGATGATCGCCGCCGGTCCCAAGGAGCGCGGCTCGATCAGCGTCCAGCTCGACATCGATCCGCAGAGCTTCCTGTAGTTCAAGTTTCCTGTGATCGCCGCATTCTGAAGCCCGTGGGCGATTCACAACCGGGGCGACATGCGCTAGAGGTCAGGGACGCATTGCTCCGGCCGACGACGGGGCAGCATGACAACGGGCTCATCTGCGGGAACGGGCATGGAGTTTTATATTCCGACGGAAACCGGCGAGTTCCTCGCCTTCTGCGCGGCGGCGGTCGCAGCGTTGATCGGCGTCGTCATGCTGTTTGCTCCGCGGCTGACCTTTCGCGCAGCCGGCATCGGTATTGCCGAGGGGCGGCGCGGCGGCCTTGCCGAGGCGCGCTCGACCATGGGCGGCATGCATGTGGGGCTCGGTCTTGCCGCCATTCTGCTCGCCCAGCCGATGGTTTATCTCGCTGTCGGCGCGGCCTTTGCGCTCGCCGCCTTCGGCCGAATCCTCTCGATGATGAGCGACAACGGCAGCACGCTCTACAACTGGGCGGCGCTCATCGTTCAGGCGGCACTCGCCATCCTTCCGCTCGCCTATGTCTTCGGCATGATCTGATTGCGATTGCGGGCTTCCCCGCGATTCACAGCGCAGGACCGATTTTACGGCAAAATTCGGCCAAAGGTGGCCGACTTATGCCGCATTCCTGCCCTTCGCGTGTTGCGAGTCCAAACATCCTATGCTAGACGAACCGCGAATTGCGGGGGAAGTGGGTCGCCAGGCCTCGATATCCTGCAAATTATTGCAGCAAATTCAAGACCTTAAGTTGACGGCCCACCGCCAGCGCAGTTCTTGGATGAAATTGAGAGAAGCTTGTGCCCGTGGCAGACACATCCCAGCTTATTTCCGGTGTTGCAGAAAGATATGCGTCCTCGCTTTTTGAACTCGCGCTCAGCGCCGGTTCGGTCGAGGCAGTCGGTGCGGATCTTACCCGCGTCCAGGCCCTGATCGACGGCAGCGACGATCTGAAGCGGCTGATCGCCAGCCCGGTCTTTTCTGCAGACGACCAGTTCAAGGCCATTTCGGCAGTTGCCGCGAAGGCTGGCATCTCCGGGCTCGTCGGTAACTTCCTCAAGGTCGTTGCCCGCAATCGCCGCCTCTTCGCGCTGCCGGGCATGATCAAGGCGTTCCGCCTGATCGCCGCGCGCCATCGTGGCGAAATTTCCGCCGACGTCACGTCGGCCCATGCGCTCTCCGCGGCGCAGGAAACTGAATTGAAGGCGACGCTGAAGAGCGTCACCGGCAAAGACGTGGCGGTCAACGTCACCGTCGACCCGTCTATTCTTGGAGGTCTGATCGTCAAGGTTGGGTCCCGCCAGATTGACACTTCCCTTCGCACCAAACTCTCTACCCTTAAGCTTGCACTGAAAGAGGTCGGCTGATGGATATCCGCGCCGCGGAAATTTCCGCAATTCTCAAAGATCAGATCAAAAATTTCGGCCAGGAAGCAGAAGTCTCCGAAGTCGGTCAGGTGCTTTCCGTCGGTGACGGTATTGCCCGCGTCTACGGCCTCGACAATGTCCAGGCAGGCGAAATGGTCGAATTCCCGGGTGGAATTCGCGGCATGGCGCTGAACCTCGAAGCCGACAACGTCGGTGTCGTTATCTTCGGTTCGGACCGCGACATCAAGGAAGGCGACACCGTCAAGCGGACTGGCGCCATCGTGGACGTTCCGGTTGGTCCGGAACTGCTCGGCCGCGTCGTCGACGCGCTCGGCAACCCGATCGACGGCAAGGGCCCGATCAACGCCAAGCAGCGCTCGCGCGTTGACGTCAAGGCTCCGGGCATCATTCCGCGCAAGTCGGTGCATGAGCCGATGTCGACCGGCCTCAAGGCCATCGACGCCCTCATCCCGGTTGGCCGTGGCCAGCGCGAGCTCGTCATCGGCGACCGCCAGACCGGCAAGACCGCGATCATCCTCGACACGATCCTCAACCAGAAGGCCATTCACGACAATGGTCCGGAAGGTGACAAGCTGTATTGCGTCTACGTCGCAATCGGCCAGAAGCGTTCGACCGTTGCCCAGTTCGTGAAGGTTCTGGAAGAGCGTGGCGCTCTGCAGTACTCGATCATCGTTGCTGCGACCGCTTCCGACCCGGCTCCGATGCAGTACCTCGCACCGTTCGCCGGTTGCGCGATGGGCGAATACTTCCGTGACAACGGCAAGCATGCCCTGATTGGCTACGACGACCTGTCGAAGCAGGCTGTTTCCTACCGCCAGATGTCGCTCCTGCTGCGCCGCCCGCCGGGCCGCGAAGCTTACCCGGGCGACGTTTTCTACCTGCACTCCCGTCTGCTCGAGCGCGCTGCAAAGCTGAACGACGACATGGGCGCTGGCTCGCTGACGGCTCTGCCGGTCATCGAAACGCAGGGTAACGACGTTTCGGCGTTCATCCCGACCAACGTGATCTCGATCACCGACGGCCAGATCTTCCTCGAAACCGACCTGTTCTACCAGGGCATCCGTCCGGCCGTTAACGTCGGTCTGTCGGTTTCGCGCGTCGGCTCGGCCGCGCAGATCAAGGCGATGAAGCAGGTTGCCGGCTCGATCAAGGGCGAACTCGCCCAGTATCGCGAAATGGCCGCCTTTGCGCAGTTCGGCTCGGACCTCGACGCCGCTACGCAGCGCCTGCTGAACCGCGGTGCCCGCTTGACCGAACTCCTGAAGCAGCCGCAGTTCTCGCCGCTGAAGACGGAAGAACAGGTCGCTGTCATCTTCGCAGGCGTCAACGGTTACCTCGACAAGCTGCCGGTCAACCAGGTCGGCAAGTTCGAGCAGGGCCTGCTTTCGTACATGCGTTCGGAAGGCAAGGACATCCTGGAAACCATCCGCAAGGACAAGGCGATCTCCGACGACGTCAAGGGCAAGCTGAAGGCTGCAATCGACAGCTTCGCCAAGTCTTTCGCCTGAGCGGATTTCATTTAGGACGGATAACGGATGCCTTCACTTAAGGATCTGAAGAACCGGATCGCCTCCGTCAAGGCGACGCAGAAGATCACCAAGGCGATGAAAATGGTCGCCGCGGCGAAGCTTCGGCGCGCGCAGGAGGCGGCCGAGGCCGCCCGGCCTTACTCGCAGCGTATGGCTGCCGTTCTCGCCAACATCGCCCAGGCGGTTGGCGCGGACGACAGCGCGCCTGCGCTGATGACCGGAACCGGCAAGGACGATACGCACCTTCTGGTCGTCTGCACGGCTGAACGCGGCCTTTGCGGCGGCTTCAACTCGCAGATCGCCCGTCATGCCCGCGACCACGTTCGCAAGCTGCTTGCAGCCGGCAAGACGGTCAAGATCATCTGCGTCGGCAAGAAGGGCTTCGATATTCTGCGCCGCGAATACGCGTCGCTGATCATCGATCGTGTCGACCTGCGTGAGGTCAAAAAGATCGGCTTTGAAAACGCCGACCAGATTGGCCACAAGATCATCGCGCTCTTCGAAAAGGGCGAGTTCGATGTCTGCACGCTGTTCTATTCTGAGTTCAAGTCCGTTATCGCCCAGATTCCGACGGCTCAGCAGCTGATCCCCGCTTCGGCCGGCCCGGTCGCAGCGGAAGCATCGGATGCTTCGGCCGTCTACGAATATGAGCCGGACGCGGGCGCGATCCTCAGCGATCTTATTCCGCGCAACATTTCGGTGCAGATCTTCCGGGCCTTGCTCGAGAACGTCGCCGGCGAAATGGGCGCCAAGATGAGCGCGATGGATAACGCGACGCGCAATGCTGGTGAGATGATCAACAAGCTGACGCTGAACTACAACCGTCAGCGCCAGGCTCAGATCACCAAGGAACTCATTGAAATCATCTCGGGCGCGGAAGCGCTCTAAGGTCACGAGAAGAGGGTAAGGATTATGGCTAAGGCAGCTACCCCGAAAGAAACCGCAGCGGAGAAGAAGCCCGCTGCACCGAGGAAGGCAGCTTCCGCCAAGACCGCAGCAGCAGCCGCAACCGGCGCTGTCGGTCGCGTAACGCAGGTCATCGGCGCCGTCGTCGACGTCGCGTTCGATGAAGGCCAGCTTCCGCAGATCCTGAACGCGCTGGAAACCGACAACAACGGTAACCGCCTCGTTCTCGAAGTCGCACAGCACCTCGGCGAAAACGCCGTCCGTACGATCGCCATGGACTCGACCGAAGGTCTCGTCCGCGGCCAGTCGGTCACCGACACCGGCGCACCGATCACGGTTCCGGTTGGCGACGAAACGCTCGGCCGTATCATGAACGTGATCGGCGAGCCGGTTGACGAAGCAGGCCCGCTCGTCACCTCGGGCAAGCGCGCCATCCACCAGGAAGCGCCGTCCTACGTCGAGCAGTCGACGGAAGCGCAGATCCTCGTCACCGGCATCAAGGTCGTCGACCTTCTCGCTCCTTACGCAAAGGGCGGCAAGATCGGCCTCTTCGGCGGCGCAGGCGTCGGCAAGACCGTACTCATCATGGAACTGATCAACAACGTCGCCAAGGCGCACGGTGGTTACTCGGTGTTCGCAGGCGTGGGTGAACGTACCCGCGAAGGCAACGACCTTTACCACGAAATGATCGAGTCCGGCGTTAACAAGCACGGCGGTGGCGCAGGCTCCAAGGCTGCCCTCGTGTACGGCCAGATGAACGAACCGCCGGGCGCGCGCGCTCGTGTCGCTTTGACGGGTCTGACGATCGCTGAAGACTTCCGCGACAAGGGGCAGGACGTTCTGTTCTTCGTCGACAACATCTTCCGCTTCACCCAGGCAGGTTCCGAAGTGTCGGCTCTGCTCGGCCGTATTCCGTCGGCCGTGGGTTACCAGCCGACGCTGGCGACCGACATGGGTCAGATGCAGGAACGCATCACCACGACGACCAAGGGCTCGATCACCTCGGTTCAGGCCATCTACGTTCCGGCCGACGACTTGACCGACCCGGCACCGGCAACCTCGTTCGCCCACCTGGACGCAACGACCGTTCTGTCGCGCTCGATCGCCGAAAAGGGTATCTACCCGGCCGTTGACCCGCTCGACTCGACCTCGCGCATGCTCGACCCGATGATCGTCGGCGAAGAGCACTACGAAGTGTCGCGTAAGGTGCAGACGACCCTGCAGCGCTACAAGGCGCTCCAGGACATCATCGCCATCCTGGGCATGGACGAACTGTCTGAAGAAGACAAGCTGGCCGTTGCCCGCGCTCGTAAGATCGAACGCTTCCTGTCGCAGCCGTTCTTCGTCGCCGAAGTCTTCACCGGTTCGCCGGGCAAGCTCGTCGCTCTCGAAGACACGATCAAGGGCTTCAAGGGCCTGGTCAACGGCGAGTACGACCACCTGCCGGAAGCTGCCTTCTACATGGTTGGCTCGATCGAAGAAGCGATTGAAAAGGCCAAGAAGCTGGCTGCCGAAGCCGCTTGATAGCACTGTTAAGCCTCGGCGCTGCACAAGCGCCGAGGCTTTCATCCTGTCCTTTCGCAAGGATAGGGAAGACATGCACAGCCGCCTCTCAGGTGGCGCGCCCACAAGAAGTGAATGGTCATGGCCGATTTCAACTTTGAGCTTGTTTCCCCCGAGCGCCTGCTCGTCTCCGAAAAGGTGACGGAAGTCGTCATTCCGGCGACCGAGGGCGAGATGACCGTGATGGCCAATCACGCGCCGACGATGACGACGGTGAAGCCCGGCGTGGTCACGGTGAAGCTGGCCGACGGCAAGACGGAGCGCTTTGCGGTGTTTGGCGGCTTTGCCGACATCCTGCCGACCGGCTGCACGCTGCTCGCCGAATCCGCCGTTCATGTCGATGAACTCGACCGCACGGCTCTCGAAAGCCGTATCGACGCGGTTCGTGCCGAGCTGGAAGGCGCCGGTGACGAAAAGAAGACCCGTCTGGAGCAGTTCGTCGCCGAACTGACGAAGCTTGGCGAGATTGTGATCCCGGCCTGAAAGGGACACCCGGAAGGGTGAAGCGAATGAGAAAGCCCCGCCCTCGAGCGGGGTTTTTTGTTGCCTGTTTTGCCCGATCTTGTAACCAATAGCAGCCGGACCGGCCGCTTTAGCCATTCTTCATTAGAGCTGCTGTACTGAGCCGGCATCGTTCAGCCTAGGAAGAGAGACCGTTGGCATGACGTCGAAGATTGTTCCTGTCATCATGGCCGGCGGAAAGGGCACCCGACTGTGGCCGCTCTCGCGCTCAGCCGCGCCCAAGCAGTTCCTGCAGATTCTTTCCGAGCGATCGCTGTTCCAGCAGACGCTCGAACGCGTGGGCGACCGCACGCGATACGAGCCGGCCATCGTCGTCACCAACAGCGACTTTCGCTTCATCGTCGCCGAGCAGGCCCGTACGATCGAGGCTGAGCTCGGCGACATCCTCTTGGAGCCGGTGGCGCGCAACACCGCACCGGCCCTTGCGGCCGCCGCCTTTGCAGTCCTTGGCCGCTACGGCGAAGGGGCGATCATGCAGGTGCTTGCCTCCGATCACGAGATCGATGCCGGCGTCCTCTACGAGGACTGCATCCTGAGAGCGCAGGCGGCCGCCGGGCGGGGAGAGCTGGTGACCTTCGGCATCACGCCGACCGAGCCGGCCACCGGTTACGGCTATATCGAGTGCGGCGAAGAGCTGGCCGAAGGTACGAACCGGGTGGTGCGTTTCGTCGAGAAGCCGGATCGGGCGAAAGCCGAGGCGATGATCGCGACCGGGCGCTATCTCTGGAACTCCGGCCTGTTCATGCTGCCGGTAACGCTCTTTCTCGACGAGTTGAAGCGCTTTACGCCCGAAGTCTTCGACGCAGCGAAGGCTGCCGTCGAAGGTGCCTACAAGGATCTCGATTTCACCCGGCTGCACGGCGATAGCTTTGCAGCCGCTCCGGATATTTCCGTCGACTACGCCGTTTTCGAAAAGACCGACCATGCAGCCGTTGTGCCGTCGTCCTTCCCCTGGTCGGATCTCGGAAGCTGGGATGCGGTGTGGAAGACCGGGCGCAAGGACGACGACGGCAATGTCGTCACGGACCGGGCGACGGTGTCGAACACCCGCAACTCGCTGGTTCTGTCACGCGACATTCACCTGGCGGTGCAGGGGTTGGAAGACGTGGCCGTCATCGCCGGCGAGGACGCCGTCTATGTCGGGCGGCTAGACGACAGCCAGAGCGTCGGCCATATCGTCAAGGCGCTCGCGCGTTCTCCCAAAACCGCAGCGCTGACGGAAGTGCACCCCACCGCCTACCGTCCCTGGGGCGCGGTGGCCGCGCTTTCCGACGGCGAGCGCTTCTCGGTGAAGCGGCTGCGTGTGACGCCCGGCAAGAAGATCTCCCTGCAGAAGCACCATCACCGCGCCGAGCACTGGATCGTCGTGCGCGGCACGGCGGAGATCACCATGGGCGGCGAGACGCGGCTCCTGCACGAGAACGAGTCCGTGTTCATTCCGCAGGGCACGGTGCACCGGCTGCACAACCCGGGCAAGATTCCGCTCGAGCTGATCGAGGTGCAGACCGGCTCCTATCTCGGCGACGACGACACCGTTCGCATTGAAGACGAATTCGGCCGCAACTAAGCGCATCGCATCGTTGCCGGACCGTGAAACGAAAAATGCCCGGGCTGAACCCGGGCATTGAAGTCGGCGCATCAGGACTGATTGGCTCAGCCGGCGACGCGCGCGCTCTCGCCCTTCTGGGCGTAGTAGTGACCGAAGCGGTTGGCGAGGAAGGTGTCGAGGCCGATGTCTTCCTGACGAACGAAACCCTTCTGGGCGATCTTGCCTTCGGCGAGCAGATCGAGCACGGCGCAGATGCTGCCGGCCGTGGTGATCTGGATGCCGCTCTGCATGCGACCGGCAACGACGCCGCTATAGACCTTGTTGGCGTAGGTTTCCTGGATCAGGCGACCGTCGCGGAAGCCCGAAACGGTGACGAAGATCACGACGACGTCCTGGGTGGTGGTCGGCAGCGAATTTTCGAAGATGTCCTTGAGGACTTCGCGGCGGTGACGCAGGCCGAGGTCGTTCAGCAGCGCCTTCATGATGGCGGCGTGACCCGGGTAGCGGATCGTCTTGTAGTTCAGCGTGCGGACCTTGCCCTTCAGCGTTTCGCAGAGCGTGCCGAGGCCGCCTGAGGTGTTGAAGGCTTCGTAGGTGACGCCATCAAGCGAGAATTCTTCGCGCTCTTCCATGGCCGGAACTTCGATCAGGTTGCTCTCAACGATCGCCTCGCAGGGCTCGATGTATTCGTTGATGACGCCGTCGGTGCTCCAGGTGAGGTTGTAGTTCAGAGCGTTCGACGGGTACTGCGGCAGGGCGCCGACGCGCATGCGCACGCTTTCCAGCGTCTGGAAGCGGCTGGCGAGATCGTTGGCGACGATCGAGATGAAGCCCGGTGCGAGGCCGCACTGGGGGATGAAGGCGGTGTTCGCCTTGGCGGCGATCGCCTTGACCTGGCGGGTGGATTCGACGTCTTCGGTAAGATCCAGGTAGTGGATGCCGGCTTCGGCAGCGGCTTCGGCGATTGCCACCGTCAGGTGGAACGGAGCGGCGCTGAGCACGGCGAACTTGCCGGAGAGAAGGGCGACGAGCGCCTTCTTGTCGCCGATGTCGACGGTTGCCGTCGTGATCGCGGCATGCTTTTCGACCTGTTCCAGCTGCTCGGCGGCGCGGTCGGCGACGCAGACGCTGTAGTCGCCGGTGTGGGCCAGCATGCGAGCGATGGTGGAGCCGATCTTGCCTGCTCCGATGACGACGATATTCTTCATTCTTTCCCCCGGGGTATGAGAACTGTTTGTGTCTCTATTGTCGAGGGAGGGTCTGTTGATTTGAAGCGCTGATATGACTAAATCGCCTATCTAAATTCGGCAGATTGCCCAACAGGATCGACGAAATGCAGATCACCGACAAGGATCGCGAGCTTCTCGCCATCTTGAGCGAGAACGCCCGCATGCCGACGGCGACGATTGCCCGAAGGCTTGGCCTGTCGCGCACGACGGTGCAGGCCCGTATCGAGCGCTTGGAGCGCGAAGGCATCATCGCCGGCTATGGCGTGCGCCTCTCGGAAAGCTACGAGAAGGGGCTGGTCAAGGCGCATGTGCTGATCACCATTGCGCCGCGGGCGCTCTCGCGCGTGACCCCGGAATTGAGCGCCATCCGGGAAATCCAGACGCTGCATTCGGTCAGCGGCAGCTTCGACCTGATCGCCGTGGTCGCCGCGATGTCGATCAGCGAACTCGATCTGCTGATCGATCGGATCGGCGAAATCGACGGTGTCGACCGGACGCTGTCGTCGATCATCCTCTCGACGCGGATCGACCGCTAGGCCGTCCTTCGGCTCAAGCGACAAGCGACGCGGCCGTCAGGGTGGGCTAGCGGACGGCGCAGATTCCTCTTTGTTGCTACCCGTTCCGTCGGGCACCTTGGCTGGAGCGTTCCAGGCGCTCGGTCCCCGAACGAAACTGCGCGGGCTGCCATCGCCATAGGCGAGCCACTTGCTGCGGTCGAAATATTGTTCGGCAATGTTCTTCGGGCGGGCGCGGGCGGGTTGATTGGCGAGGAAATTGTAGCGCTGCGTCTCCTCGTCGGATTCACGCTTGAGCTGGATGCGGCTGCCGAAGCGCTTGAGGTCGAACTCCCTCAGCGCCTGGATCTGCAAGGTGACGCTGGCGGCATCCGCCCAGCGCACGTGGTCGAGGAACACGGATGCCGCGCGCGCCGCCGCCGTCGTCACCGCCTGGCTGTCCTCCTGGCGCTCGATGTTGAGCTTGACCCGGAACGATGAGATCTCTTCCTCGCCGCTGCCCTTGACGAAGATGAAGATCGAGGAGGGTTTGTCCTCGCCCGGCCGGGGGAAGGAAATGAGCGAGGAGCATTCCCATTGGGCCTGTTCGCCGGCGCTCGATTTCCATTCGAGTTCCCGAAACCCGGCGTCGCGCAACTCGTCGCAAAGCGCCTTGGGGTCGCTGCGGATGGCGCGCAGGAACGGCTGCTCTGGCGTCTGCAGATCCTGGAAGGTCCAGGCGGGCAGGGCGATGCGCGGTGGCACGCGCCTCGCGCGCTTCGTGCCCGTCGTCTCGTCCGGTTTCCCCCGTTCGAGGAAGGTCGTCGGCAGGCCGAATGCGAGCAGAACCCTTTTCAGATTGCGCTGCTCGTTGGCGAGCAGGGCCGTCGCGACGATGGCGGTGACGATCAGCAGCAGGGCCACGATGAAGAAGCGCAGACCGGTGCTGCGGGCCGGCTTGCCGGCGGGCGTCTTGCCTTTGGCCGTGCTCATGCAGCCTCGCCCGCCCGATGATGGGCGATGAGCTGCGGAGCCTCCAGCGAAGGGCGATCGGTCTGCCGGGTTTCCATGATCTCAGGCTAGCAAGATGTCCAAGCTTTCTTCATCCTCGAAATCCGTCGCGGCGGCAATATGCAACCGCCGATAACCGCGCGGCGACTTTTGCATCCCGGCACAACGCGCCGGTGAATGGTTGTCGGCGTGAACTAAAAAGTTGAAATCCGGAAGCGATTGCATAGCTTGCGTCCGCAGACATTCAAACGGGGCGTACGTTCGTCATGACAGAACCGACATCCGCAACTCCCTCGATCGACGTACCACTGGTGCGCCGGCTGCTCGCGGCGCAGTTTCCGCAATGGTCGGAACTCGACGTACGGCCGATCGAACCGGGCGGCTGGGATAACAGGACGTTTCGCCTCGGCGACCGGATGACCGTCCGGTTGCCGAGCGCCGAGCACTACGTTTTGCAGGTGGAAAAGGAACATCGCTGGCTGCCGCTGCTGGCGTCGCAACTGCCGCTGCCCATTCCGGTGCCTCTCGGCAAGGGCGTGCCGGGAGAAGGTTTTCCCTGGCCCTGGTCGGTCTATCGTTATCTCCCCGGGCAAACACTGGCTGTCGAGCGGGTCGACGATGTCAGTCAGGTGGCGAAGGACCTGGCGCGGTTCCTGCGCGCGCTGATGCAAGCGGATGCCATCGGGGCACCCTTGCCCGGCGATCACAATTTCCATCGCGGCGGGCCGCCCGCCTTCTATGACGCGCAGACGCGTCAAGCGCTCACGCTGCTTGCGGACAATGTCGATACGACAGTGGCAGCAGAGGTGTGGGAGGCCGCACTTGCCGCGTCTTTCGAAGGAGCGCCTGTCTGGTTTCACGGCGATATCGCCTGGGGCAACCTGCTGGTCGAGAACGACAGCTTGAGCGGCGTCATCGACTTCGGCACCTCCGGCGTCGGGGATCCGGCCTGCGATCTGGCGATCGCCTGGACGTTTTTCGACGGCGAGAGCCGCGAGGTTTTCCGCGACGGCATGGCTCTCGATCGCGGCGCTTGGGCGCGCGGCCGCGGCTGGACCCTGTGGAAGGCGCTGATCGTCCTTGCCGACATGACTGGCGCGCCCGCGAGCGAAAAGGCAAAGCAGCGCGTGGTGATCGACGAGGTGCTTGCGGATCACCGTCGCTACGGCTGAGACCGGTTGGGCGGCGGCCAAGCGCCGACTTGACCCCGGCGCAAATTGCCTCTAGGTCAGGCGCACGCGGGACGACCCGCGTCGGTGTTTCGCCTGGGGACGGCCCCATTATCTCGACCGAGATATTGGAGACGATCGTACCATGCAGCCCCGTAGCCCGCGGCACGTCCGCGTGACCAATTCCTTCATCGAGCAGCCCGATTGCCCCGCCGGAAGCCATCGTTTCGTGGAACGATCTCGGCCGCCGATCGCTTTCCCAACATATTGAAGCGCGCAGGTGGCCGCCTGCGCGCGCCGCCGCCGTTTCATCACCAACGCACGAGGTTGATGATGGCCGGACCCATCGAACAATTTGAGATCAAGTCGCTCTTCCCGATCGCCGAAGTCGGCGGCCACCAGATCAGCTTTACCAACTCGGCCGCCTACATGGTGCTGACGATCGCGATCGCCAGCCTCTTCCTGATCCTGTCGACCAGGAGAGGCGGCCTCGTGCCGAACCGGGCGCAGTCGGCTGCCGAAATCCTCTATGAGTTTGCGGCAAAGACTTTGCGCGACAACGCCGGCGAAAAGGGCATGCGCTTCTTCCCGCTGGTGTTCTCGCTGTTCATGTTCATCCTGACCGCCAACCTGATCGGCATGTTTCCCTATGCCTTCACTGTAACGAGCCATATCGCCGTCACCTTCGCGCTGGCGATGCTGGTGTTCCTGACGGTCACGCTCTACGGCCTCTACCGGCACGGCCTCGGCTTTCTCAGGCTGTTCATGCCCTCAGGCGTGCCGTTGATCCTGGCACCGATCATCATCCCGATCGAGGTGGTCTCCTACCTGTCGCGCCCGGTCAGCCACTCGGTCCGTCTGTTCGCGGTCATGCTCGCCGGTCATATCACGCTCAAGGTTTTCGCCGGCTTCGTCGTGGGCTTGAGCGGTTTCGGCGCGCTTGGCATTCTGGCGGCGATCATGCCCCTGCTGATGACGGTGGCGCTGACGGGGCTGGAGCTGCTGATGGCCCTGATCCAGGCCTATATCTTCACCATGCTGACCTGCATGTATCTCAACGACGCGCTGCATCCGAGCCACTGAAATAAGGCAAAGAGGCTCCCCGCCAAGGGGAGCCTCTTTTTCATTCGGCCGCCACGCGCCGGGCTTCGTTTCGGTAGGTCCGCCAGGACGACCAGGCGAAGGCCATCAGGAACATTGCGGTCATCAGGAGCACGATGGTCGGCGCCGGCGCGCTGTCGATGAAGAAGGACAGATAGACGCCGGTGAAGGACGCCGTCATCGCGATCAGCACGGCGACGATGAGCATCATGCCCATTGTCCGGGTGATCAGGAAGGCGATGGCGCCGGGCGCGATCAGCATGGCGATGGCGAGGATCAGCCCCACCGCCTTCAGCGCACCGACAATCGTCAGCGACAGGATCGCCAGCAGCCCATAGTGCAGCCAGTTGACCGGCAGGCCGACCGCCTTGGCCTGGGCCGGGTCGAAGGCATGCAGCAGGAAATCCCGCCACTTGACCGCGAGGATGCCGGCGGCGACGAGCGCGATCGCGCCGGTCTCGACAATGTCCGGCCAGCCGATGCCGAGCATGTCGCCGAAGAGGATGTGATCGAGGTGCACGTCGCTCTGGATCTTGGTGTAGAGCACCAGGCCGAAACCGAACATGCCGGAGAAGACCACGCCCATGACGGTATCCTGCTTGATGCGGCTGTTTTCCTTGAGATAGCCGGTGAGCAGCGCGCAGGACATGCCGGCGGCAAAGGCACCGACGGCGAGCGGCAGGCCGACGATGTAGGAGATCACCACGCCGGGAAAGACGGCATGTGAGATCGCATCGCCCATCAGCGACCAGCCCTTCAGCACCAGGAAGCAGGAGAGCATCGCGGTCGGGATCGCCACCAAAACCGAGATCAAAAGCGCGTTGCGCATGAACTCGAATTCGAACACGGCAAGCATCATGTCGAGCGAGATCATCGGCCGGCCTCCACCGGTTCGGCGCCGCGCCGGCGCGCGGCCAGAAGCCCGTGCTTCGGGGCAAAGACGAAGGCCGTCAGGAAGATCAGCGTCTGCAGCACGATGATGATGCCGCCGGTGGCGCCATCGAGGAAATAGCTGAAATAGGCGCCGAAGAAGCTCGTCAGCGTGCCGATGGCGACGCTGATAAGGATCAGCCGCGGAAAACGATCCGTCAGCAAATAGGCGGTGGCGCCCGGTGTTACGACCATGGCGATGACGAGAAAGGCGCCGACGGTCTGGAGGGCCGCGACCGTGCAGGCCGAAAGCAGCGTGAAGAACAAGACCTTGAGGAAGGTCGTCGGGATGCCGATCGAGCGGGCGTGGCTCTCGTCGAAGAAGGTCACCATCAGGTCCTTCCACTTGGCCGTCAGGATGATGAGCGAGACGATGCCGATGATCGCCAGTTGCAGCGTGTCGGCGGGCGTGATCGCCAGGATGTTGCCGAGCACGATCGTCTGGATGTTCACCGAGGTCGGCGACAGCGAGACCATGAAGAGGCCGAGGCCGAAGAAGGAGGTGAAGATCAGCCCGATGATCGTGTCTTCCTTGAGCCTTGTGCGCTGATTGAGAAACAGCATGGCGCCGGCGGCAAGGGCGCCGGAGAAGAAGGCGCCGAGCAAGAAGGGCAGGCCGAGCATGTAGGCGCCGGCAACGCCGGGCACAATCGAGTGCGAGAGCGCGTCGCCGATCAGCGACCAGCCCTTAAGCATCAGATAGGAGGACAGGAAGGCGCAGACGCCGCCGACCAGTGCGCTCACCCACATGGCGTTGAGCATGTAGCCGTAGGTGAAGGGTTCGGAGAGCGTGGCGATCATTTGCCGTTCTGTTCCCCGTTGGTCTCGGGCTTTGCCGGTTGCGCCACCATGCGGTCCTTGTCGCCATACATGACGAGCGGACGCTCGTCGTCGGTGATGACGGCAAGCTGGCGGGGATCGGCGTCGTCGTGCAGGCTATCGCCGCCGAGCACGAAGTGCCGCAGCACGCCACCGAAGGCGAGCTCGAGGTTCTCGCGGGTGAAGGTCGTCTCGGTCGGGCCATAGGCGAGCACGGTGTTCTTCAGAAGCACGGTGCGGTCGCAGAATTCCGGTACGCTGCCGAGATTGTGGGTCGAGACCAGCATGACCCGGCCCTCGTCGCGAAGGCCGATCAAAAGCCGAATGATCGCGTCCTCGGTTTTGACGTCGACGCCGGTGAAGGGTTCGTCGAGCAGGATGACCTTGCCGTCCTGGGCAAGGGCGCGTGCGAGGAAGACGCGCTTCTTCTGGCCGCCGGAGAGTTCGCCGATCTGGCGCTTGCGGTAGTCGCTCATGCCGACGCGGGCAAGGGCTGCCTCGACCGCTTCGTGATCGACTTTCTTCGGGATGCGCAACATGTTCATGTGGCCGTAACGGCCCATCATGACCACATCCTCGACCAGCACCGGGAAGTTCCAGTCGACTTCTTCGGCCTGCGGCACATAGGCGACGAGGTTTTTCTTCAGCGCGTCCGGCACGGAAAGACCGAGGATCGCGATCTCGCCGCGCGACAGGCGGGCAAAGCCCATGATCGCCTTGAACAGCGTCGACTTGCCGCTGCCGTTGACGCCGACGAGCGCAGTGATCGTGCCGGTCGGGATCTCGAAGCTGGCGTCACGCAGCGCCCGCAGGCCGTTGCGGTAGGTGACGGTGGCACCCGCGACGCGGATGCCGCTTCCTTGCTCACCGGAAGAAGGTGCTGGCCCGGAGCGCGTCTTCACCTGAAGGTTCATTGTGCAAGACCCTTGGCGATGGTTTCCGATGTGACGCGCAGCAGGTCGACATAGGTCGGAACCGGGCCGTCCGCTTCGCTCAAGGAATCAACGTAGAGCACACCGCCGTATTTTGCACCGGTCTCGCGCGCCACTTGTTCTGCCGGGTCCGGCGAAATCGTGCTTTCGGAGAAGACCACAGGGATATGGTTCGCCCGGACGGCGTCGATCACCTTGCGGACCTGCTGCGGGGTACCCTGCTGGTCGGCGTTGATCGGCCAGAGATAGAGTTCCTTCATTCCGAAATCGCGGATCAGGTAGCTGAAGGCGCCTTCGCTCGAGACCAGCCAGCGCTTGTCCTCGGGGATCTTGGCGATCTCGGCGCGGATCGGTGCAATGGTCGCCTCGATCTTCTGCTTATAGGCCTCGGCATTGGCCTTGTAGGTCTCGGCATTATCAGGGTCATACTTCACGAAGGCGTCGCGGATGTTGTCGACATAGATCAACGCGGCCGATGGCGACATCCAGGCATGCGGATTGGGCTTGCCGGTATAGGGGCCCTCGGCAATGCCCATGGGGTCGATGCCGGTCGAGACGACGACACCGGGAACATCGTCGAAGTTCTGGAAGAATTTCTCGAACCAGCGCTCCAGGTTCAGGCCATTCCAGAGGATCAGCTTGGCGTCATGCGCCTTCAGGATATCGCGCGGCGTCGGCTGGTAGTTGTGGATCTCGGCGCCCGGCTTGGTGATCGATTCGACGATGGCCGCGTCGCCCGCGACGTTCTTTGCCATGTCGGCAATGACCGTAAAAGTCGTCACTGCCTTGAATTTCTCCTGCGCGTAAGCGGCGCCTGGAACGAGCGCAATGGCTGCGACGGCCGTCATTGCCGCCAGGATCGCGCGCCTCGTCTGATCGATCATTCTTTACTCCCAGATGTTGATGCTCACAGGAGTAGGGGAATGATTTGCATAAGTCAATGCAAATGAGAAGCATTCGCAACTGGCTATTTTCAAAGGCCGTGCCCTTGGCTAGTGTACGACCATGAAACAGAACAAGAATCGTGTCGAAGAACTGGAAGGCGTGTTGAGGGATGGCGGCGTGCGCGTGACGCGCCAGCGTGCCGCTATTCTGAAGATCCTCGCCACCGCCGAAGACCATCCGGATGCAAACGAACTGCATCGCCGGGCGAAGGAAATTGACGCCACCGTCTCGCTATCGACCGTCTACCGGACGTTGTCTGCGCTTGAGCAACAGGGCGTGGTGCAGCGCCATGCCTTTGAGAGTGCGACCGCTCGCTTCGAGACCGCCGACGCGCCGCATCACGATCATCTGATCGACATCGACACCGGTGCGGTGATCGAGTTCCGCTCCGACAAGATCGAGCAGCTTCAGGCGGAAATCGCCGCCGAACTCGGCTATGACCTCGTACGTCACCGGCTGGAACTCTACTGCCGCAAGCGCAAGGACTGAGGCGTCGGCAATGGCGCGCCAGACGGCGCGCGCAATCTCTTCTCTTTATCCGTAAGTGGCCTCAGCCGCGGTCGGCGATCGCGGCGACGCGTCGCCGCGCCGGAATGGTCATGGCCGCGACCCCGACGATGACGCAGCCAAGGCCGATCCAGGCGGTGTCCGACAGCCGTTCGCCGAGGAAGAGCGCGCCGATGGCAACGCCGATCGGCACGCGCAGATAGGCCTGTGCCGTGGCGCCGACCGAGCCCAGTGTCTGGATCAGCCGGAAGTAGATGGCAAAGGCAAGGGCGGTCGAGAAGACGGCGAGGCCGAGCAGTGCCAGCAGCGACTCCGTCGACGGCGCAAGCGTCCAGGGCCTGTCGACGACGAGGCTTACCGGGATCAGCAGGGCAGCACCTGCGATCAACGAGCCGGCGGCGGGCATCATCGGGTCGAGTCCCTTGAAGCCGCGACCGAAGATGGCGGCGCCCGCGTAGCAGATGGTGGCGAGCACCACGGCCAACTGTGGCAGCAACTGTTCCCCGAGGCCGCCGAAGGCCTCCATGCCGATGATCAGGCTGATGCCGGTCATGCCGGCGACGATGCCAACGAGCTTGCGGGCCGTGACCGCTTCGTGGCGGGTGATCAGCGCCGTCATCAGGAAGGCGAAGATCGGCGTCGTCGCATTGAGGATCGAGGCGATGCCGGCATCGATCGTCTGCTCGGCCCAGGCGATCAGCGTGAAGGGCACAACGCTGTTGAGGCAGGCCTGGAACAGGAAGCGCCGCCAGGTCGCCGCGTCACGCGGCAGGCTGAGACCACGCCAGCGCAGAACGGCAAGAAGAAGCGCGCCAGCAATCAGGGTGCGGGCGGCAGTCAGCGTGACCGGCGGAATGGTCTCGATGCCGATCTTGATGAAGGTGTAGGAGGCGCCCCAGAGCGTTGCGAGCGCAAGAAGCAGCAGGAGTTCGAGAGAAAGGTTGGTCTTCGCCATCGGGATCGCATCCTTGTGTCGTCATTGTTGCCATCGTTCTAGCGCGACGCTTACGGCTGATGCTTCGTTGGCGATCGAAGTATCGGGATCCTCCGAGATGTGAAAAGGCGAAACCCCGGCTTTCGTGGGAAAGCCGGGGTTCCGTGATTGCGGGTGGCTCAATGGCTGTCGGCGAGTTTGGCCGCGTTGACGCTGGCTGTGCTTTCGAAGCTGAGGCCATTGAAGAAGGCGTTGAGCACGACGGCCGAGATCGAGGCAAGCACGATGCCGGACTCGATGATCGGGTGGATCGCATGCGGCAGCCAGATCAGGAAGTTCGGCGCGATCAGCGGAATCAAGCCGAAGCCGATCGAGACGGCGACCACGAACAGGTTGTTGCGCGAAGACTTGAAATCGACGGTCGACAGGATGCGCACGCCGGTCGCAGCGACCATGCCGAACATCACAAGGCCGGCGCCGCCGAGCACGAAGGTCGGAACCGCTTCGACCAGTGCGCCCATCTTCGGGATGAGGCCGAGCGCGATCATGATGACGCCCCCCATCACGCAGACGTAGCGGCTCTTGACGCCGGTGACGCCGACAAGCCCGACATTCTGCGAGAAGCTCGTGTAGGGGAAGGTGTTGAACAGGCCGCCGATCATGGTGCCGAGGCCATCGACCCTGAGCCCCGCCGTCAACTGCTGCCGCGAGACTTCGCGATTGGTGATTTCGCCGAGTGCCAGGAACATGCCGGTCGATTCGATCATCACGACGATCATCACCAGCGACATGGTGGCGATCAGCACCGGATCGAAGATCGGCATGCCGAAGCGCAGCGGCGTGACCACGGCAAACCAGCCGGCATCGGCCACCCGGTCGAAATGCATCATGCCGAGTGCTGCGGCGACGACGCAGCCGACGACGACGCCGGTCAGCACCGCGATGTTGCTGATCAGTCCGCGGCCGAAGCGGGCGATCACGAGAATGGAGAGAAGCACGAAGCCGGCCAGCGCGATGTGGCTCGGCTCGGCGTAGAGCGGGTTCGGCACGCTGGCGCCAAGCACCAGGCCGTCCGGTACCGCCGGGCCTCCGGTGGCCGCGGCCTTCTTGAGCTCCGCCAGCCATTCCGCATGGCTCGGATCGACGATCTTGGGTGCAGTCGGACCGAAGGGATTGCCGAAGATCCAGTTCACGCCGACGCGCATCAGCGAAACGCCGATGACGAGAATGATCGTGCCGGTGACGACAGGGGGAAAGAACCTCAGAAGCCGGCCCATGACCGGCGCGAGCAGGAGCGCGACGAGGCCGGCGCCGATGATGGCGCCGAAGATCATCCGGGCACCCTCTTGCCCGGGTGTCATCGCCGCCATCGAGACCATCGGGCCGACCGAGGCGAAAGTAACGCCCATCATGACCGGAAGCCGGATGCCGATGCTGCGGCCGAGGCCAAGCGACTGGATGATGGTGACGAGGCCGCAAACGAAAAGATCGGCGGAAATCAGGAAAGCGACGTCCTGGGGGCTGAGCTGCAAGGCGCGGCCGACGATCAGGGGCACCGCGACGGCGCCGCCATACATGACAAGGACATGCTGCAACCCGAGGGTCGCAAGTCTGCCCACGGGCAGCCTCTCGTCCACCGGGTGTATGCTGGAAACGTCGCTCATGGTTCCTCCTCCCATTACATCGACCAGTCCGGCCCCCCGTCCTCCAACAGGGGAACCGCTATCTTCGGTTGTCGAGACAGAATGTCGCAAGTATCGCCGGAACGAAAACACTTTCCGGATTTCGGGGGAAATTGTCGAGGGGTGATCGGGGCGGGAAAGGTTCGGATTTGCCCGTCGAACGGCTCCGACCGGGCAGGTATTGCCGAAGAAAGCCTCAAGGCGCGCCAAAGAACAGCTTGATCCTAGCAACGATGCAACGTTGCTGCAATGCGAAGCGACGATGGTTCGTCGCGCCGGGTGCGAAGGCTCCGCCGCGGTTCGTTGGGGATCATGTCGATGAAATCTTGCAGAGTGGCCTTTTCGTCTCCCTGCCGTGCACTTTTCGTGCTGCTGATCGTTCTCTGGCCGGCGATCGCCGGGGCGAGCGGCGTCAACTTCCAGGGGCAATGGCAGCAGGTCACGTCCGGCGCCGGTGACTGCGAGAGCTGCTCGGTCGAGATCCGGCGGAACGGCCCCGTGCTGAAGGTGACGGGGAGGGATGGATGGTTCGCGGTGACCCATCTCGGGCGCGTCGGCGGCGGTTCGAGTGCCGCGGGCATCGGGCGCTGGAACGAGGACGGCGCCGGCCGCTATCGCGGCAAGCCGTTCGACATCCGCATCACGATCGTCGATGAGCATCTCCACATGGATATGAGCGTGCGGATGGATGATGGCTCGACGCAGGCGGTCAGGGCCATCTTCGACAAGCAACGATCCGAGAAATCCGGACGCTTGCGGCTTGCCCACATGTAGGCGCGAAAGGTCCTTTCACGCCTATGGGCAAAGAAATACCGGGGCCGTTGCCGACCCCGGTGCCGCATCTCCCGAGGAGATGAGGGCCGCCCGTTTTGCAGGCGGCCGTTGGTTTCTTACTTCTGCCAGCTCTTGACCAGATCGTCGTAGTTGACGGTCTGCGGCTTTTCCTTCTCGTTCTCGATCTTCAGCTGCGGAGCGAGGTTGCCCTTGGAAACGGCATCCTTGTTCCAGTACTCGAGATCGTGCTCTTCGGCGAGCTTCGGACCGATGTCGCCCTGAACGCCCGAGCGTTCGAGACGGGAGAGAACCTTCTCCTGCTCGGCGCACAGCGAGTCCATGGCTTCCTGAGCGGTCTTGGCACCCGAGGATGCATCGCCGATCGCCTGCCACCAAAGCTGAGCCAGCTTCGGATAGTCAGGAACGTTCGTGCCGGTCGGCGACCACTGCAGGCGGGCCGGCGAACGGTAGAACTCGATCAGACCGCCGAGCTTCGGAGCGCGGTCCGTGAAGCTCTTGTGGTCGAGCGTCGACTGGCGGATGAAGGTGAGGCCGACATGGCTCTTCTTCACGTCGACGGTCTTCGAGGTGACGAACTGCGCATAGAGCCAGGCGGCCTTGGCGCGGTCGTCAGGCGTGGACTTCAAAAGCGTCCAGGAACCGGCGTCCTGGTAACCGAGCTTCATGCCGTCCTTCCAGTAGACGCCATGCGGGCTCGGAGCAAAACGCCACTTCGGCGTGCCGTCCTCGTTGACGACGGGCAGGCCCGGCTTGACGAAGTCGGCGGTGAACGCCGTGTAGGTGAACATCTGCTGGGCGACTTCGCCCTGCGACGGAACCGGGCCGGATTCCGAGAAGGTCATGCCCTGCGCAGCTGCCGGTGCGTAGGCCTTCATCCAGTCGAGATACTTCTGGATGGAGTAGACAGCGGCCGGGCCGTTGGTGTCGCCACCGCGGGCAACGCAGGAGCCGACCGGGCGCGAGTTTTCGTCGACCTTGATGCCCCACTCGTCGACCGGCTTGCCGTTCGGGATGCCCTTGTCGCCGTTGCCGGCCATCGACAGCCAGGCGTCGGTGAAGCGCCAGCCGAGCGACGGGTCCTTCTTGCCGTAGTCCATGTGGCCATAGACTTTCTTGCCATCGACTTCGCGACCGGTGAAGAACTCGGCGATATCCTCATAGGCCGACCAGTTGACCGGAACGCCGAGGTCGTAGCCGTACTTCGCCTTGAAGTCCGCCTTGTTCTTCTCGTCGTTGAACCAGTCGTAGCGGAACCAGTAGAGGTTCGCGAACTGCTGGTCGGGAAGCTGGTAGAGCTTGCCGTCCGGTGCTGTCGTGAAGGACTTGCCGATGAAGTCGTCGATGTCGAGGTTCGGGTTGGTGACGTCCTTGCCTTCATTGGCCATGAAGTCGGTCAGGCTGCGGGCCTGCTGGTAGCGCCAATGGGTACCGATCAGATCCGAGTCGTTGATGTAGGCGTCATAAACGTTTTCGCCCGACTGCATCTGAGTCTGCAGCTTTTCGACGACGTCGCCTTCGCCGATCAGGTCGTGGGTGATCTTGATGCCGGTGATGTCGGAGAAGGCCTTGGCCAGGGTCTTCGATTCGTATTCATGGGTGGTGATCGTTTCGGAAACGACCTTGATTTCCATGCCGGCAAAGGGCTTCGCCGCATCGACGAACCATTGCATTTCGGCTTCCTGGCCGGCGCGGTCGAGCGAGGACATGTCGCCGATCTCGCTGTCGAGGAATTTCTTGGCTTCGTCCATGCCGGCAAAAGCGCTGCCGGTGAAAGCCAGCAGCATAGCTGCCGTCGTAGTCAAAAGATGCCGTCGCATAATTCCCTCCCTTAGGTTTGCGAATGCGGTTCTTTATCTTTCGAGGGGCCGCCCGTCTGGCGGCCCCTCAAATCGGTTCGCCTCAGACGTAGCGGAAGACGCCGACGGCATAGACCAGGGAGAGCGCGAGCGCCCACCACAGGTTCTGCCCGCCGACGAAGCCGAGCCATGCGAGGTGAATGAAGGCGCTGCCGAGCAGTGACACGAAGAGGCGATCGCCCCGTGTCGTCTCGAAGCGCAGGATGCCGACGCGCGGGTTGCCACCGGGCGAGGCATATTCCCAGACCGCCATCATCGACAGCAGCGCGAAGATGGTGAGGAAGAACATGGCCGACGGAAACGACCAGGCCATCCAGCCACCGGGGATGAGCGGCGCGAACCAGTCGCGCGCGCCGTCCTTGATGGGCAGCATGCTGAAGAGCAGCCCGGCAACGGCGGCGTAGACGACGAGAACGGCGGCAAACGGCAGTTGCCAGCGGGCGTTGCGAACGGGTTGAGCGGTCATCATACCCTCCCCAGGGCAAAGCCCTTGGCGATGTAGTTGCGAACGAAATAGATCACGAGTGCGCCCGGAATGATGGTGAGCACGCCGGCAGCGGCGAGCACGCCCCAGTCGAGACCGGAGGCGGAGACCGTGCGGGTCATGGTGGCGGCGATCGGCTTGGCGTCCGTGGTCGTCAGCGTGCGGGCAAGCAGCAGTTCGACCCAGGAGAACATGAAGCAGAAGAACGCAGCGACACCGATGCCGGAGGCGATCAGCGGCATGAAGATCTTCACGAAGAAGCGCGGGAACGAGTAACCGTCGATATAGGCGGTCTCGTCGATTTCCTTCGGCACGCCCGACATGAAGCCTTCCAGGATCCAGACCGCGAGCGGCACGTTGAACAGGCAGTGCGCAAGGGCAACCGCGATGTGCGTGTCGATCAGGCCGAAGGCCGAATAGAGCTGGAAGAAGGGCAGCGCGAAGACGGCCGGCGGCGCCATGCGGTTGGTCAAGAGCCAGAAGAACAGGTGCTTGTCGCCGAGGAAGCGGTAGCGCGAGAAGGCGTAGGCCGCCGGCAGCGCTGCCGTCACCGAGATCACCGTGTTCATCACGACGTAGATGATCGAGTTGATGTAGCCGTTGTACCAGGAGGGATCGGTGAAGATCACCTGGTAGTTCCGGAGCGTCGGATTGACCGGCCAGAGCGAGAAGGTGCTCAGGATCTCGCTCGTTTCCTTGAAGCTCATGTTGACGAGCCAATAGATCGGCAGGAGCAGGAAGACGATGTAGACCGTCGGCACCAGCCAGGAGAGGCGTTCGGTAAGTGGTTGTTTTTGCATTTTGTTTCTCCTCCCGCCTTTGTCAGCCCTGCGCGTCGCTCGTGGTCATCACGGTGTAGAAGATCCACGAGAGCAGCAGGATGATGAGGAAGTAGATGATCGATAGCGCTGCCGCCGGACCGAGGTCGAACTGGCCGATGGCCGTCTTGACGAGGTCGATGGACAGGAAGGTTGTCGAGTTGCCGGGACCGCCGCCGGTAACGACGAAGGGCTCGGTATAGATCATGAAGCTATCCATGAACCGCAGCAGGAAGGCGATCAAAAGCACGCGCTTCATCTTCGGCAGCTGGATGTAGCGGAACACCGACCAGCGCGAGGCGCCGTCGATCTTGGCCGCCTGGTAATAGGCGTCGGGGATCGAGACGAGGCCGGCATAGCAGAGCAGGACGACGAGGCTCGTCCAGTGCCAGACGTCCATGACGATCAGCGTGACCCAGGCGGCAACGGGGTTCTGCACGTAATTGTAGTTGATGCCGATCGCTTCGAGCGTGCGGCCGAGCAGGCCGATGTCGACGCGGCCGAAGACCTGCCAGATGGTGCCGACGACGTTCCACGGGATCAAGAGCGGCAGCGCCATCAGGACGAGGCAGACCGGCACGCCGAGACCCTTCTTCGGCATGTTGAGCGCGATGATGATGCCGAGCGGGATTTCGATTGCCAGGATGATCGCCGAAAAGATCAGGTTGCGGCTGAGCGCGTCCCAGAAGCGGTCCGACGTCAGCACCTGCACGTACCAGTCGGTGCCGGCCCAGAAAAACTGGTTGTTGCCGAAGGTGTCCTGGACCGAATAGTTGACGACGGTCATCAGCGGGATGACGGCCGAGAAGGCGACCAGCACGAGGACCGGCAGCACCATGAACCAGGCCTTGTTGTTCCAGGTTTTCTCCATGGTCAGGCCTCCTCGCCGACGCGCCAGGAATCGGCGTAGATGTTGATGGCTTTCGGATCGAAGGTGACGCGCGGCTCGGCGGGGATCTCGCCGTCCTCGTCGACGATGATCGAGATCGGCTGGTCGGCAAAACGGGCGCGCACGATCTTGTGGCGGCCGATATCCTCGACCTTGGTGATCGCGACCGGCATGCCTTCGCGACCGAGCGAGACGAATTCCGGGCGGATGCCGAGCTCGGTCTTGGCGCCGGCCTTGACCTTGGGCTGGAAGGTGAGGCCCAACTGCTCGCCGCCGATCGTCGCGGTGCCGCCGTCGAGCTTGACCGGCAGCACGTTCATGCCCGGCGAGCCGATGAAGTAGCCGACAAAGGTGTGGCGCGGGCGCTCGAAGAGTTCCGCCGGCGTGCCGATCTGCACGATCTGGCCGTCATACATGACGACGACCTTGTCGGCGAAGGTCAGCGCCTCGGTCTGGTCGTGGGTGACGTAGACCATGGTGAAGCCGAACTGCTTGTGCAGGCGCTTGATCTGTGAGCGCAGCACCCACTTCATTTCCGGATCGATGACCGTCAGCGGTTCGTCGAAGAGGATCGCGCTGACGTCGTTGCGCACGAGGCCGCGGCCGAGCGAGATCTTCTGCTTCTGGTCGGCGGTGAGGCCCCGAGCCGTCTTCTTCGCCCAGCCGCCAAGGCCGATCATCTCGATCGTTTCCTTGACGCGGCGGTCGACCTCGGCCTCCGGCACATGCCGGTTGCGCAAGGGGAAGGCCAGATTATCGTAAACCGTCATCGTGTCGTAGATGACCGGGAACTGGAACACCTGGGCGATGTTGCGTTCCTGGGTCGACAGATGCGTCACGTCCTTGCCGTCGAAGAGGATCTCGCCTTCGGACGGGTTGATCAGGCCAGAGATAATGTTGAGCAGCGTGGTCTTGCCGCAGCCGGAGGGCCCGAGCAGCGCATAGGCGCCGCCGTCGTTCCACTCGTGGTGCACTTCCTTCAGCGCGTAGTCGTTTTCCGACTTCGGCTTGGCGCCATAGGCGTGGCGGATATGGTTGAGATTGATGCGTGCCATGTTTTCCTCCCAGCGCCTCCTTTAGGCCGTGCCGCCGATGGCGCGTCCGTCCGGCCCGAAGGCCATGAGATGGCGGGTATCGACGAAGACCTCGAGGGTTGCGTCGGGTTCGATGTCGTGAATGCCCGGCGCCAGCATCACCCAGCGCGCATTGGCAAAACCGACGTGAATGAAGCTTTCGGAGCCGGCAATTTCGGAGATCGCCGTCTTCACCGTCAGCGCATCGCCGCCGCCCTGCGGGCGGTCAAACGACAGGTGATGCGGCTGGAAGGCGACGGTGCAGGGACCGTCGCCAATGCCAGCCAGATGTGCCGGGACGGTGAGCACAGACTTGCCGTCGAGCGTGAAGGCCGAGCCTGATTTGACCAGCTCGATGCAGTTCAGCGGCGGATCGGCGAAGGTGCGGGCGGTGATCAGGTCGACCGGGCGGCGATAGACGTCGATTGTCTTGTCGAACTGGGTGATGCGGCCCTGGCTGAGGGCTGCGGTGTTGCCGCCGAGCAGCAGCGCTTCCGAAGGCTCGGTCGTCGCATAGACGAAGATGGCGCCGGAGGCGGCGAAGATCTTCGGCAGTTCCTCGCGCAGTTCCTCGCGCAGCTTGTAGTCGAGGTTGGCGAGTGGCTCGTCGAGCAGCACCAGATCGGCGTTCTTGACGATGGCGCGGGCAAGTGCCGTGCGCTGCTGCTGGCCACCTGAGAGGTTCAAGGGCGTGCGGTCGAGATAAGGCGTCAGCTTCAGCAGATCGGCCGCCTTGCGCACCTCGCGGTCGATGGTGGCGGTGTCGGCGCCGCTGATGCGCATCGGTGAGGCGATGTTTTCGTAAACGGTCATCGCCGGATAGTTGATGAACTGCTGGTAGACCATGGCGACCGAACGCTTCTGCACCGGCAGGCCGGTGACGTCGGCGCCGTCGAAAAGGAGCGAACCGGAGGCGGGCTTGTCGAGACCGGCCATCAGCCGCATCAGCGACGTCTTGCCGGAAAGGGTCGGGCCGAGCAGAACGTTCAGCGACCCCCTCTCCAGCACCAGGTCGGTCGGGTAGATATGCGTCTCCCCGCCTACGACCTTGGATATCTTCTTCATTTCAAGCATTGAATTCTCCACCCAGCCTGTCGGCAGTCCGAGCGTTTTCCACCCTAGCGCGGAAACGCTCTATCTCATCGGTTTTCTGCATTTCCGGGCGCGCGCGCCCGTGTTGGAAATGCATTGAATGCGAGCGTTGTCAGGCGGCTGCGTTGGCCGCGCCTCGCATGTATTCCTCCAGCGCTGCCGCCTCGCCCGGCGTCAGCTTCAATCCCAGTTTCGTGCGCCGCCACAGCACGTCCTCGGCGTGCCGCGCCCATTCCTGCGTCATCAGCCACTTGACCTCGGCCTCGTAGAGATCGGCGCCGAAATGGTGGCCGAGACCGGCCTCGTTCGACGCCGAACCCAGAAGTGCTGCGGCGCGCGTGCCATAGAGGCGCACGAGGCGACGCGCATGCTGGGGCGCAAGGAAGGGATATTGCTTCCGCAGTCTTGCGACTTCGTCGGCATAACCCTGGGCGGGAAAATCGCCGCCCGGAAGCCTGGAGCCGGCGGTCCATTTCGAACCCTTGACGCCGATCGCCTCGCCGATCTTTTCCAGCGCGGATTCGCCGAGGCGGCGATAGGTCGTGAGCTTGCCGCCGAAGACGTTGAGCAGTGGTGCCGCACCCTTGTCACCCTCGACCCGCAGCACGTAGTCGCGCGTCGCTTCCTGCGCCTTGCTGGCGCCGTCGTCGTAAAGCGGGCGAACGGCCGAATAGGTCCAGACGATGTCGTCCTTTTCCACCGGCTCAAGGAAATACTCGCTTGCTGCCCGGCAGAGATAGTCGACCTCCGCGTCGCTGATGCGCACCTCGCCCGGATTACCGGTGTAGTCGCGGTCGGTGGTACCGATCAGCGTGAAGTCTTCTTCGTAAGGGATGGCGAACATGATGCGGCCATCCGGGTTCTGGAAGAAATAGGCGCGCGGATCGTCGAACTTCTTCTTCACGACGATGTGGCTGCCCTGAACGAGGCGGACATTGTGCACGTCGTTCTTGCCGAGCGCGCCCGAGAGAACCGCGTCGACCCAGGGGCCGGCGGCATTGATGAGCATGCGGGCCTTGAGCGTCTTGCGTTCGCCGGTTGCCTGGTTCTCGGTTTCGATGGTCCAGAGCCCACCGTCGCGACGTGCGGCGACGACGCGGGTACGGGCCATGATGACGGCGCCGCGGTCGGCAGCGTCGCGGGCATTCAAGACCACGAGGCGGGCGTCGTTGACCCAGCCGTCGGAATATTCGAAGGCCTTGTTGAACAGGCGCTTCAGCGGTTTGCCGGCGGGATCGCGGTTCATGTCCAGCGTCGCCGTTGCCGGCAACAGCTTGCGGCCGCCGATATGGTCGTAAAGGAAGAGGCCGAGGCGGATGAGCCAGGCCGGGCGCAGGCCGCCCTTGTGATAGGGCAGCACGAAGCGCATCGGCCAGATGACGTGCGGCGCCATCGCCCACAGCACCTCGCGCTCCATCAGCGCTTCGCGCACGAGGCGAAATTCGTAATGTTCGAGGTAGCGCAGGCCGCCGTGAATGAGCTTGGTGGAGCCGGAGGACGTGCCGGAAGCGAAATCGTTCATTTCGGCCAAGGCGACCGAGTACCCACGGCCGACCGCGTCGCGCGCGATGCCGCATCCGTTGATGCCGCCGCCGATGACGAAGACGTCGTAGATTGCCTGCTCTGACACTGCTGTTTCCCCTCCACATTTCGCGATGCACAAATTGATGCATCAGCGAAAGTGAAATCAGTTAAAACGAAAACATATCGAATGTCAAACGAATGCTCCCCGAATCTTTAGGGGTGGCTAAATCTCCCGTTTCAGGCGTCGGTTTCGATCAGGCGAACGTCCTGTTCAACACAGATTTTCCTGACGTTTTCGAGCGTACAGCGGTCGGTGATGAAGGTCTGAACCTGCGATATATGGCCGATGCGAACAGGCGCGGTTCTTTCGAATTTGGTCGAGTCGGAAACCAGAATGACATGGCGCGCATTGGCGATGATCGCCTGGGCGACTTTCACTTCGCGAAAATCGAAATCCAGCAGCGCGCCGTCATGGTCGATCGCCGAGGCGCCGATGACGGCGAAGTCGACCTTGAACTGCTTGATGAAATCGACGGCGGCCTCGCCGACGATGCCGCCGTCCGAGCCGCGCACGACGCCGCCGGTGATCACCACCTCGATCGAGGGGAAAACGCGTAAGCGATTGGCGACATTGATGTTGTTGGTGATGACCATCAGTTCCTTGTGGTCGAGCAGGGCCTCGCCCACAGCTTCGGTGGTGGTGCCGATATTGATGAACAGCGACGCGTTGTCGGGGATGAGTTCGGCGGCGGCCTTGCCGATCGCCTGTTTCTCCGGTGCCGCGATCTGGCGGCGGGCGTCGTATTTGACGTTTTCCTTGCCGCTCGGGAAGATCGCGCCGCCATGAATGCGGTTCAGGATCTTGGCGTCGCAGAGGTCGTTCAGGTCCTTTCGGATGGTTTGCGGCGTGACGGAAAAGCGCTGCGCCAGCTCCTCGACCAGTACCCGGCCCTCGCTTTTTGCCAGTTCCAGGATCTCCTCCTGCCGACCGGTCAAATACATTCCATCCTCCCCATTTTCGTTTTGTTTCATAATATGCAAAAACGAAAGCCGCGCAATTTCAGAATCGGCGTTTGCGGCGAAATCGCTTTCGCAGCGGGTCCAGGGTGTCGGCGCGCGTTGCATTCGCTACGGCGATAAGCGACCCTGCCTTAGGAGTGAAGAGGGGAAAGACATGTTTCATCCGGCCTTGTTCAAGGGCATGACCGTCGTGATCACCGGTGCCGGGCGCGGCATCGGGCTCGAGGTTGCCCGGCAGTTCCTGGATTGTGGCGCGCATGTACTCGTCCATGCCGGCCGGTCGATCGGCGACCTGCCCGATTTTCTCGAATCTGCGGCGACGGAAGGCCGGGCCTATGTGGCGACGGCGGATTTTCTCGCGCCGGATGGTGTCGAGGGGCTGGCCGACGTGGTGCGCAGCCGCTTCGAGAGCATCGATATCCTCATCAACAATGCCGGCACGATGGTCGGCCGCTTCCCGGCGGCAGAGCTGTCCGACGAGCAGTACCAGACCGTCGTCCAGCTCAACCAGACCGCGGTCGTCGAGATGACGCGGGCGATGCTGCCGCTGTTGCGCAAGGGTACGCATCCGGCGATCGTCAACACCGTCTCGATCTCTGCGGTTACCGGCGGCAGCGCCGGATCGTCGATCTATTCGGCGACGAAGGCGTTCGTTTCCACCTATTCCAAGGCCTTGGCGCGGGAACTCGCGCCCGATGGCATCCGTGTCAACTGCGTTTCGCCGGGGACGATCACCACCGAATTCCACGAGCGCTACTCATCGCCGGAGAAGCTGGAGGCGACCCGCAAGACTATTCCGCTTGGTCGGCTCGGGACGGCGGAAGACTGCGCGCCCGCCTATCTCTTCCTCGCCTCGCATGCGCTGTCGGGCTACATCACCGGGCAGGTGCTGGAGGTGAATGGCGGGCAGCTGATCGTTTGAGCGGTAGATGAAGTCGGCTACCCCTCATCCGCCTACCGGCACCTTCTCCTCGCTTGCGGGGAGAAGGAAGGCTGCGGCGCCCGCTCGCGTCCCCCACTCCATTCGGGGCCCGCATCATGAAGGGGCGACCTCGCGAAGCGCCACGTCCCGCAAGCGGGAGAGGGTGAGGGGCAGAGCCACAATAACTGAAGGCCGGACATGATCGACAAGCTGGAAATGTTCCTCGTTCTCGCCCGCGAAAGGCATTTTGGTCGCGCGGCGGAGGAGTGTGGGGTGACGCAACCGACGCTGTCGGCGGCCATCCGCCAACTTGAGGATCAGCTCGGCGTCATGCTCGTCAGCCGTGGGTCGCGCTTTCAGGGCCTAACGCCCGAGGGCCAGCGCGTACTCGAATGGGCGCGGCGCATCGTCGGCGATACCCGCACCATGCGTGAGGAGATGCGGGCGGCGCGCAAGGGTCTTTCCGGCCATATCCGGCTGGCCGCGGTGCCGACGACACTTGCCATGGTGCCGATGATCACCGCGCCATTCCAGGAAAAGCACCCTGATGTCACCTTTTCCGTGCTCTCGACGACATCGGTGCAGATCCTGGCGCTGCTCGAAAATCTCGAGATCGATGCGGGGCTCACCTATCTGGAGAACGAGCCGCTCGGCCGGGTGACGAGCGTTCCGCTCCAGGTCGAGCGCTATCACCTCGTCACCGCCGCCGGAACACCGCTTTCGGAGCGGGAAAGCGTGACGTGGAAAGAGGTTAGCGACGTTCGGCTTTGTCTATTGACGGCCGATATGCAGAACCGCCGCATCATCAACCAGCATTTTTCGGAGGCCGGTGCCGTCGCCAAACCGACGCTCGAATCGAACTCGATGATCGTGCTTTTTTCGCATGTGCGCACCGGCCGCTGGGCCAGCATCATGCCATTCAACGTCGCGAAATCATTCGGTTTTCACGAAGATATCCGGATGATCCCGATCGTCGATCCGGACGCCCGTCACACGGTCGGCCTGGTTGCGACGCATCGTGAGCCGTTTACGCCGCTGGTGTCGGCCTTGCTGCACGAAGCACGCATTCTCGGCGAGCGGAATCAGGCTCAATAGATTTTTTCTATCGATCGACGGAACAGCCTTATTGACCCATGCGGCCATAAGCGCGAAGCTTTTTGATCATGGCCGGAGACCGCCGAGGAACGGCCTTCGCCAGAAGTGAAATGTCGGCTGGGCCGGTCGTCCGTTTCGGGTGCTGCCGCCTCGCCCATGAGCCGGGAGGGCTCCCGTTGAACATCCATCAGCCGCGCGCCGATATCGCGGAAACCACGCTCGCCATCGTCGAGGAGCTGAAGCGGCTGGAAGGGCCCTTGCTGCCAATCCTGCACGAGCTGCAGGAAGAGTTCGGCTATGTGCCGCAGGAATGTCTTCCGGTGATTGCCCGCGAACTCAACCTCTCGCGCGCCGAAGTCTATGGGGTGATGAGCTTCTATCATGATTTCCGCGAGCACCCCGCCGGGCGCCACGTGCTGAAGCTCTGTCGCGCCGAAGCCTGTCAGTCGATGGGCGGCGACCAGCTGGCTGAGCGCGCGAAGCGGCTGCTCGGTATCGATTTTCACCAGACGACCCCGGATGGCGCGGTGACGCTGGAGCCGGTCTACTGTCTCGGGCTCTGTTCCTGCGCACCCTCCGCCATGCTGGACGGAGAGGTGCATGCCCGGGTCGATGCCGCCGATCTCGAAGCGCTCGTTCAGGAGGCGCGTCGATGACCGCAAAGATCTACATTCCGCGGGACGCCGCGGCCGTGGCGCTCGGCGCCGACAAGGTAGCCAAGGCCATGGCCGAGGCGATCGGCGCACGCGGCCTCGACGCCACGATCGTGCGCAACGGTTCGCGCGGCATGCATTGGCTGGAGCCGCTGATCGAGGTGGAAACGGCTGACGGCCGTGTTGCCTATGGCCCGGTCAAGGCACGTGACGTTTCCTCGCTGCTCGATGCCGCCCTGCTCGACGGCGGCGATCATGCCCTCTGTCTCGGGAAGACCGAGGAGATCCCCTTCCTGAAGCAGCAGACGCGGCTGACCTTTGCCCGCTGCGGCATCATCGATCCGCTTTCGCTCGACGATTACCAGGCCCATGGCGGACTCGCCGGTCTGCGCAATGCCATTGCCATGGCGCCGCAGGACATTGTCGCGCAGGTGACCGAAAGCGGCCTTCGCGGCCGTGGCGGCGCAGGCTTTCCGACCGGCATCAAGTGGAAGACCGTTCTCGATGCGGCGGGCGATCGGAAGTACATCGTCTGCAACGCCGACGAGGGCGATAGCGGCACCTTTGCCGACCGGATGATCATGGAAGGCGATCCCTTCGTGCTGATCGAGGGCATGGCGATCGCCGGCATCGCGACCGGCGCGACCAAGGGCTTCATTTACACCCGCTCCGAATACCCGCATGCGATCGCGGCGATGGCTGAGGCGATCGAGATCGCCCGCAAGGCCGGCGTGCTCGGCACCTCGGTGCTCGGTTCCGGTCGGGCCTTCGATATGGAAGTGCGCGAGGGCGCAGGTGCCTATGTCTGCGGCGAGGAAACGGCGCTGCTCAATAGCCTCGAAGGCAAACGCGGCATCGTGCGGGCCAAGCCGCCGCTTCCCGCGCACAAAGGCCTCTTCGACTGTCCGACCGTGATCAACAACGTGATCTCGCTCGCCTCCGTCCCCATCATCATGGACAAGGGCGCCGCCTATTACCGCGACTTCGGCATGGGCCGGTCGCGCGGCACGATCCCGATCCAGATCGCCGGCAACGTCAAGCATGCCGGTCTCTACGAAACCGCCTTCGGCCTGGCGCTCGGCGAGATCATCGATCACATCGGCGGCGGCACGGCGAGTGGCCGGCCGGTCAAGGCCGTGCAGGTCGGCGGTCCGCTCGGCGCCTACTTCCCGCGGGCGCTGTTCGACACGCCGTTCGACTACGAAGCCTTCGCCGCGCGTGACGGCCTCATCGGCCATGCCGGCATCGTTGTGTTCGACGACACCGTCGACATGCTGCACCAGGCGCGCTTTGCGATGGAATTCTGCGCGGTAGAAAGCTGCGGCAAGTGCACGCCCTGCCGCATCGGTTCGACGCGCGGTGTCGAGGTGGCCGACAGGATCGCCGCCGGCATCGAGCCGGAGAAGAACCGCGAACTGCTCGCCGATCTTTGCAACACGATGAAGTTCGGTTCGCTCTGCGCCCTTGGCGGCTTCACGCCCTATCCGGTCATGAGCGCCATGACCCATTTCCCGGATGATTTTCAGCCGGCACCGCGCGTTCAAGCGGCGGAGTGAGGAAAAGACCATGTCTCTCATTCATGAAATCGACTACGGCACTCCGGCCTCCAAGTCCGAAAAACTGGTGACGCTGACGATCGACGGACGCGAGGTCACCGTGCCCGAGGGCACTTCGATCATGCGCGCGGCGATGGATGCCGGCATAGAAGTGCCGAAGCTCTGCGCTTCCGACATGATGGATGCCTTCGGCTCCTGCCGGCTCTGTCTCGTCGAGATCAAGGGACGCGCCGGCATGCCGGCCTCCTGCACGACGCCGGTTGCAGCCGGTATCGAGGTCTCCACCCAGACGCCTCGGCTGAAGGACGTGCGCCGCGGGGTGATGGAGCTCTACATTTCCGACCACCCTCTCGACTGTCTGACCTGTGCTGCCAATGGCGATTGCGAGCTGCAGGACATGGCCGGCGCAGTCGGCCTGCGCGACGTGCGCTACGGCTATGAGGGCGAGAACCACGTCACGGCGCGCAACAATGGCGAGATCAACGCCAAGTGGATGCCGAAGGACGAGTCCAATCCCTATTTCACCTACGATCCGGCCAAATGCATCGTCTGCTCGCGCTGTGTGCGCGCCTGCGAGGAAGTGCAGGGCACCTTCGCGCTGACGATCGGCGGCCGCGGTTTCGACAGCCGCGTTTCGGCCGGGATGGCGGAAGACTTCATGTCGTCGGAATGCGTCTCCTGCGGCGCCTGCGTCCAGGCCTGCCCGACGGCGACGCTCATCGAAAAGTCGGTGATCGAGATCGGCCAGCCCGAACATTCCGAAGTGACGACCTGCGCCTATTGCGGCGTCGGCTGCTCGTTCAAGGCGGAAATGCGCGGCGAGGAACTGGTGCGTATGGTGCCGTGGAAGGATGGCCAGGCCAACCGCGGCCATTCCTGCGTCAAGGGCCGCTTCGCTTACGGCTATTCCAACCACAAGGACCGCATCCTCAACCCGATGATCCGCGAGAAGATCTCCGATCCCTGGCGCGAGGTCACCTGGGAGGAGGCTTACGCGCATGTGGCCTCCGAGTTCCGGCGGATCCAGTATCAGTACGGCCGCGATTCCGTCGGCGGCATCACCTCGTCGCGCTGCACCAATGAAGAGACCTATCTGGTGCAGAAGCTGGTGCGCGCCGGCTTCGGCAACAACAATGTCGATACCTGCGCCCGCGTCTGCCATTCGCCGACCGGCTACGGCCTCGGCCAGGCCTTCGGGACCTCGGCCGGTACGCAGAACTTCGACAGTGTCGAGTTCACCGACGTCGCCGTCATCATCGGCGCCAACCCGACCGACGGCCATCCGGTCTTCGGCTCGCGACTGAAGAAGCGGCTGCGCGAAGGCGCCCAGTTGATCGTCATCGATCCGCGCCGCACCGACATCGTGCGCTCGCCGCATGTGGAG
Organism: Ensifer sp. ENS08; assembly: GCF_014852195.1. NCBI lineage: Bacteria > Pseudomonadati > Pseudomonadota > Alphaproteobacteria > Hyphomicrobiales > Rhizobiaceae > Ensifer > Ensifer sp. ENS08. Next base: position 58,345 of record NZ_JACVBF010000004.1, on the reverse strand, counting down.
GCCGCCTATCACCTGCCGCTCCAGCCCGGCACCAACGTCGCGATCTTGACGTCGATCGCCCATGTGATCGTCACCGAAGGCCTCGCCAACGAACAGTTCATCCGCGAGCGCTGCGACTGGTCGGAGTACGAGGATTGGGCCGCCTTCGTCGCCGAACCCTACCATAGCCCGGAGGCGACCGAAGCCTATACCGGCGTGCCGGCCGATCTCGTGCGGGGCGCGGCCAGGCTCTATGCCACCGGCGGCAACGGCGCGATCTATTACGGTCTCGGCGTCACCGAGCACAGCCAGGGATCGACGACGGTCATGGCGATCGCCAACCTCGCCATGGTCACCGGCAATATCGGCCGGCCGGGCGTCGGCGTGAACCCGTTGCGCGGCCAGAACAACGTGCAGGGTTCCTGCGACATGGGTTCGTTCCCGCACGAGCTGCCGGGCTACCGTCACATCTCCGACGATGCCACCCGCGAGACCTTCGAGAAGCTCTGGGGCGTCGAGATCTCCAACGAGCCGGGCCTGCGCATCCCCAACATGCTCGATGCCGCGGTCGACGGCACCTTCAAGGCGCTCTACATCCAGGGCGAGGACATCCTGCAGTCCGACCCGGACACCAAGCATGTGGCAGCCGGCCTCGCCGCGATGGAATGCGTCGTCGTGCACGACCTGTTCCTGAACGAAACGGCCAACTACGCGCACGTCTTCCTGCCCGGTTCGACCTTCCTCGAAAAAGACGGCACCTTCACCAATGCCGAGCGCCGCATTAACCGCGTGCGCAAGGTGATGACGCCGAAGAACGGTTATGCCGACTGGGAGGTCACGCAGAAGCTCGCCCAGGCCATGGGCCTCAACTGGAACTACCGCCATCCGTCCGAGATCATGGACGAGATCGCCGCGACGACGCCGAGCTTCGCGCTGGTTTCCTACGATTATCTCGAAAAGATGGGCTCGGTGCAGTGGCCCTGCAACGAGGCGCATCCCGAGGGTTCGCCGATCATGCATATCGACGGTTTCGTGCGTGGCAAAGGCAAGTTCATCCGCACCGAATATGTGGCGACGGATGAACGCACCGGCCCGCGCTTCCCGCTGCTTTTGACGACCGGCCGCATCCTTAGCCAGTACAATGTCGGCGCCCAGACGCGACGCACCGACAACGTCGTCTGGCATGCGGAAGACCGGCTGGAGATCCACCCGCACGACGCCGAGCAGCGCGGCATCCGTGATGGCGACTGGATCCGGCTCGCAAGCCGCGCCGGGGAGACGACCCTGCGTTCGCTGATCACCGATCGCGTCGCGCCCGGCGTCGTCTACACCACCTTCCACCACCCGACGACGCAGGCAAACGTCATCACCACCGACTTCTCCGACTGGGCCACCAACTGCCCGGAATACAAGGTGACGGCGGTGCAGGTGATGCCGTCGAACGGCCCGTCGGACTGGCAGGTCGACTATGACGAGCAGGCCCGCCAGTCGCGCCGGATTTCCGGAAAGCTGGAGGCGGCGGAGTAATGCCTTTCGCTGCGACCGATCATGGCGACGTTTAGGACATCCAAGACCGTTCCCGAGGCCGCTCGCCGCAACGGCGCGCTTCGGGACGGTGCGCGCGCCGTGCCGGAGGAGACGCCGGTCGCCTTCAGCTATGGTGGTTCGACCCATGCGGTGATGATGGCGACGCCCGGCGATCTCGAGGATTTCGCCGTCGGCTTCAGCCTGACCGAAGGCATCATTACCGATCCCGGCCAGATCGAAACGGTCGAGGTCGTCTCCGAGACGGTCGCCGGCAATCTCGGCATCGACTTGCAGATCGTGCTTCAGGACGAAGAGAACGACATGCTGCGTCAACGCCGACGGCACATGGCGGGGCCGGTCGGTTGCGGTCTTTGCGGCATCGAATCGATCGAGCAGGCGGTACGGCCGACGCCGGACGTTTCCCGTTCGAGACTGACGTTGTCGCAGGAGGACGTGGTTTCGGCCGTAGCGCTGCTCAATGGCCAGCAGCCGCTGCATTTCGAAACGCGCGCCGTGCACGGTGCCGCCTTCTATGTGCCGGGCCGCGGGCTGATCGCTGTGCGTGAGGATGTCGGCCGCCACAATGCGCTCGACAAGCTGGCCGGTGCCGCCGCACGCGCCGGCTTCAAGGGCAGCGAGGGCGCCGTGGTCGTCACCAGCCGCGTGTCCGTCGAGATGGTGCAGAAGACGGCAGTCGTCGGCAGCCCTGTGATCATCGCCATTTCGGCGCCGACGGCGCTTGCCATTCGCACGGCGGAAGCTGCGGGCATGACGCTGATTGCGCTCGTGCGCGGCGACGAATTCGAGATTTTCACCCATGCCGAACGCATCAAGTCCGGAGCTGCCGTCGATGTCGCATGACAATACCAACGCCAAGCTGATCTATATGGCGAACCAGATCGCCACGTTCTTCAAGAGCCAGCCCGAGAGCGAGGCGGCGCAGGGCGTTGCCACCCATATCAACAAGTACTGGGAGCCGCGCATGCGGCGCAAATTGTTCGAGCATATCGACAATGGCGGCGAGGGGCTGACGCCGCTGGTGCTGGAGGCGGCCGCAAAGATCAAACGTCCGGAAGCGGCCTAGCCTGCATTCTTTACCCGCCAGCGCTTTCTGCACGCTCATCGAGGGCGCGTTTTCCTAAGCGGGCACTCTCCTGAAAGGATTTAAGGGAAGGCGGCTACCGGTCGCCGCCTTCCCCATTCCCGAGCGCGGGGTGCAGGGATGTGCGCTCAGAAATTCTGCCAGCCATCCGCAGCCGGTGCCGCGGCCAGGCTTGTTCGTTGTCCGCCGCGCATGGCGCGGGCGGTGGCATGCAGGCGTGATGGCTGCGCGCGATCTTCGAGGTGGCGGTTCGCGTCGACGACCTGGGCCTGCTCGCCGTAGCGGAACTGCCGGAGCAGTTCGTGCAGGGCTTCGGCCTCGCGGGCCATGGCGTGGCTTGCGGCCGTGCTTTCCTCGACCATCGCGGCGTTCTGCTGGGTCGCCTGGTCCATCGAGTTGACCGCCTGGTTGATCTCCTTGAGGCCGGTCGACTGTTCGCGTGCCGCCTCGACGATCGCCGAGACGTTGGCGTTGATCTCCTGGACCTGGACGAGGATTTCCTCAAGCGCCGCCCCGGTCTGGCCGACCAGCGACACGCCGTTCTTGACGTGTTCGGTCGAGGTGCCGATCAGCGACTTGATGTCCTTGGCGGCACTGGCGGAGCGTTGGGCCAGCTCACGCACTTCCTGGGCGACGACGGCGAAGCCCTTGCCGGCTTCACCGGCGCGCGCCGCCTCGACGCCGGCGTTCAGCGCCAAAAGGTTCGTCTGGAAGGCGATGTCGTCGATCACGCCGATGATGTTGGAGATTTCGCGTGACGACTGTTCGATCTGGTCCATGGCGCCGATCGCACTCTTGACCACATTGCCGGAGCGTTCGGCACCGGCCTTGGTCTTGGCGACCAGGCCTCCGGCCTCCTCGGCGCGGCGGCTGGAGTCCGAGACGGTCGTGGTGATCTCGTCGAGCGCTGCGGCGGTCTCTTCCACGGAAGCGGCCTGTTGCTCGGTGCGCTTCGACAGGTCGTCGGCGGCGGCCCGGATCTCGCGGGCGCCGGAGGCGATCGCGCTGGCATTGTCGCCGACGGTTCGCATCGCCCCGCGCAGCTTTGCGGTGGCATCGTTGAAGTCGATCCGCACCGCTTCCATGCTTGGTACGAAGGGCGTGTCGAGGTTGCGCGTCAGATCGCCTTCGGCGAGCGCCCGCAGGCCCGCGCCGAGGCTGTTGATGGCGCTCATGCGCTCGCTGACATCGGTCGCGAACTTGACGACCTTGTAGACCTTGCCGCTGAAGTCGCGGATCGGGTTATAGGCCGCCTGGATCCAGATCTCCTTGCCGCCCTTGCCGTAGCGCACGAACTCGTTGGAAAAGAACTCGCCGGCGGCGAGCCGCTTCCAGAAGTCGGCATATTCGGCGGTGCGAGCATAGTTGGGCTCGCAGAACATGCTGTGGTGCTTGCCCTGGATTTCCTGGAGGCTGTAGCCGAGCGCGGCGCAGAAGTTTTCGTTGGCGGTCAGGATCTCGCCCGATGGCGTGAACTCGATCACGGCCTGGGAGCGGGAGATCGCGTCGAGCTTGCCGGCATCTTCCGTGGCCCTTGCCTTGGCGGCAGTGATGTCGCTTGCGAACTTGACCACCTTGTAGGGTTTGCCGCCCCGAAGCACCGGGTTGTAGGTCGCCTGGATCCAGATTTCGCGGCCGCCCTTGGCGACACGCTTGTAGGCATTGGCGTCGAATTCGCCGCGGCCGAGCCGGGCCCAGAAGTCGCGGTATTCCTGCGTCTGGGCGTAGTCGGCGGGGCAGAACATGCGGTGGTGCTGCCCGACGATTTCGCTGAGGTTGTAACCGAGTGCCTGGCAGAAATTCTCATTGGCGGTCAGGATCTTGCCGGTCAGGTCGAACTGGATGATAGCCTGCGACTTCGATAGCGCGGCGATGATCTGGTTCGCGTCTGCAATTTTTCCGAGAGCGAACATTGTAACCCTCTTCTCGTTTGTTGGCTCAAGCCGGGGGCTTCGTGCCTTCTTTGACAGGGTTTGCGGAGCCGAAGCGGCGCAAACTCCCGGACTAAGACAAATGCCGGCCTGCCGAAACATGTCTGGTCGTCCCGCGCCGGCCCACCGGGTCAGCGATTTAGTGCTTCGTGAGGGGAGTTCGAACTGGCGGGCTTCATGCCCAGGCGCCGTGTTTATGCAATCTAGGTTAGTGATAGGACTATTAAGCAGGTGTTAAAATAGCAACTATCAAATTTCAGTTGTAAGAACTCGTAGATCCCAATTTTAGTTGAATTAGTTTCTCCTGTTTTTCTAAAGTATCGCCCTCTGGCTGAGCAAATAACCAACAAAAAAGCCGCCCGACGAGACGTCGGACGGCCTTGAATATCGCTGAGCTGTTGCTTTAGGCGGCCAGTTCCTCGACCTCGCGTTCCTTGAACATGCGGGCAAGGTTCAGGAAGCAGATCATGCCGGTTTCGTTGGCGATGATGCCTTCGGCGAAGCTCTTGTCGAAGGAGGCCGTCACTTCCGGCACCGGCTGCACCTGGCTGCCCTGGACCGTGAGGATATCCGACACGCGGTCGACGACGAGGCCGATGACCATGTTGTGCACTTCGGCGACGACGATGGCGCTGCGCTCGTTGGCGGTGGTCGATTTCATGCCGAGCTTGTGGGCGAGGTCGATGATCGGGATCACCGTGCCGCGCAGGTTCATGACGCCGATCACTTCCGGCGGCGAATGCGGGATAGGCGTCGAGGGCGCCCAGCCGCGGATTTCACGGATCGTCGTCGTCTTGACGCAGAATTCCTGATCGTGGAGGCGGAACGCAATGATTTCCAGCGTCTCGCCGTCGAACCCGGCCGTCCTGAGTGTGCTTGTCATCGAAGGTCCTTCCAGCTTTCCGGTCGACGCCTCTGGGGCGCGACACCGCCAAACTCCAGATCTCTCCGCATGGCTGACGGCGCATCAGGCGCGGTCAATGATCCGTAAAGGAGAGATCCTTCCAGTCCGCCGATCACATCCGGCAGGGCGCAGCTGCATCATGCGCGGAGGAACCGCTTTGCGCTTTGGGAAAGGACTATAGGCCGGGATTCGTTAAGACTTGCTTTTGCAAGTGCTTACGAAGATCTCGCCCCGGGCGTGACCCCGGGGCGGAAGCGATTTGCGATCAAGCGGAGGCGAGAACCTTGGCAAATTGTTCGACCGCCCAATCCACCTGCTCGGCGGTGATGACGAGCGGCGGCGCGATGCGGATCGTGTCGCCGTGGGTGTCCTTGGCAAGGATGCCGAGCTGCTTCAGCGCTTCGCAATACTTGCGCGCGCCGCCGGCTTCCGGCACCAGTTCCACCGCCAGCATCAGGCCGCGACCGCGCACGTCCTTGATGATGTTGGAACGGATGTCGGTGAGGCCCTTCTGGAAGCGCTCGCCCATCTTTGCCGAGTTCTCGATCATGCCTTCCTCGGTCAGCGCCTTCAGCGCCGCGCGGGCAATGGCGCAGGCGAGCGGATTGCCGCCGAAGGTCGAGCCGTGCTGGCCGGGCTTCAAGACGCCGAGCACTTCGGAATTCGAAAGCACCGCCGAGACCGGATAAAAGCCGCCCGACAGAGCCTTGCCAATCAGCGTCACGTCGGCTTCGATCGCCTCATGCTCTTCGGCAAGCAGCTTGCCGGTGCGGCCAAGCCCGGTCTGGATCTCGTCGAGGATCAGCGTGATGCCGTGCTTGGTGCAGAGCTCGCGCACCGTCGTGAAGTAGCCGACCGGCGGGACGATGACGCCGGCTTCGCCCTGGATCGGCTCGACCAGGAAGGCGACCGTGTTTTCGTTGATCGCCGCACGGAAGGCGTCGATGTCACCGAAGGGTACGACCTTGAAGCCCGGCGCAAACGGGCCGAAGCCGGTGCGGGCGTCCGGATCGGTCGAGAAACCGACGATACCCATGGTGCGGCCGTGGAAGTTGTTGGAGCAGACGATGATCTCGGCCTTGTTCTCGGCCACGCCCTTGACCTCGTAGCCCCACTTGCGCACGGCCTTGACGGCGGTCTCGACGGCTTCGGCGCCGGAGTTCATCGGCAGCACCTTGTGCGAGCCGGTCAGCGCAGCGATTTCTTCGTAGAAATGCGCCAGCTGATCGTTGCGGAAGGCGCGGGAGGTCAGCGTCAGCTTCTGCGCCTGCTCCATCATCGCCTTCAGGATCTTCGGGTGGCAATGGCCCTGGTTCACGGCAGAATAGGCCGAGAGACAGTCGAGGTAGCGGTTGCCTTCCATATCCCAGACATAGACACCTTCGCCGCGCGAAAGCACCACGTCGAGCGGCTTGTAGTTATGGGCGCCGAGCCGGTATTCGGTTTCGATCAGGGCAGCCGTCGTGTTCATATATCGTCCTCCGGTGTTTCTTTGTCTGAGCGGGATGAGGAAAAGTGTGCGCGGTTTTCCGCCCGCATCCCGCTTAGACTTATGAGAGCCGTTCACGCCTATGATCTTGGATCCAGTCGACCCAAGATCTCCGTGATCTAGGCGCTGCGGGTCGGCCGGTCGAGAACACGGCGGCCGAAGAGGCTCGCCGTCAGTTCGACCAGGATGCGCGCGCTCTTGCCGCGATCGTCGAGGAAGGGGTTGAGCTCGACGACGTCGAGCGAGGAAACGAGCCCACTTTCCCAGAGCACTTCCATGATCAGGTGCGCCTCGCGGAAGGTGGCGCCGCCCGGAACGGTGGTGCCGACGCCGGGCGCCAGTTCAGGATCCATGAAATCGACATCGAGGCTGACATGCAGCAGGCCATTGGCGGCGCGGACCTCTTCGAGGATCTGGCGCATGATGTGAGCCATGCCGAGTTCGTCGACGGCGCGCATGTCGAAGACGCGCACGCCATGTTCTGTGATCTCTTCGCGCTCGCGGTCGTCGACCGAGCGGATACCGACCTGGAAGACCTTCTTCGGATCGACGAGCGGACGGTCGGACGGCAGGATCGGGGCGAATTCGGCCTGGCCGCAGAAGAAGGCGACCGGCATTCCGTGCATGTTGCCGGAGGGCGAGGTCGACGGCGAGTTGAAGTCGGCATGGGCGTCGAGCCAGAGCACGAACAGCGGCCGGCCGACGTCTGCGGCATAGCGCGCCATGCCGGAGACGCTGCCCATCGAAAGCGCATGGTCGCCCCCCAGAATGATCGGGAAATGGCCCTTGCGCACGGTGTCGTGCACGGAATCATGCAGGGCGCGGGCGAAGGCTGCGACGATCTGCAGGTTGTTGGCGCCGGGATGGTTGGCGAGATCGCGCGCCGGCAGCGGCTTGACGTCGCCTTCGTCGTGAACCGTATGGCCGAGATCGCGCAGCACTGTGTCGATGCCGGCGATGCGCAGGGCCGTCGGACCCATGGCCGCGCCGCGTCGTCCAGAACCTTCCTCGATGGGTGCGCCGATCAGCGTGATAGTCGTCATGTCCGCCCGATTCCTTCTCAAGATAATTCCCATGTGACCCAGTCCGGGATGTGTGGATTATGGCCAAAATGGGCGTCAGCAAAAAGATGGAAAACTGCCGATTAGTGAGCTAGTTTCGACAGATTGCTAAGTCCGATTTTACAAAGTGGCAGGCTATGGATGATCTCGACCAGGCGCTGATAAGCGCTCTGCGCCAGAATGCGCGCATTCCCGTTTCGACGCTATCGGAAATGACGGGCGTGTCGCGGGCGACGGTGGCGGCCCGTATCGACAGGCTGGTCGCCAATGGTACGATCGCCGCCTTCACCATCCGCACCGGTGCCGAAATCCCGGCCTCCGGGGTGCGCGCCGTGGTCATGATCGAGGTGCACGGCAAGATGGCCGATCGTGTCGCCGAGCAATTGCGCGGACTGCCGCAGGTGCGGGCGCTGCACAGCACCAATGGCCGCTGGGACTTCATCGCCGAGCTTCAGGACCGCGATCTCGTCTCTTTCGACGAAACGCTGCGGCGCATCCGCCTGATCGACGGCATCACCGTTACGGAGACGAATATCCTGTTGAAAACCAGCAAGATGACCGGCGCGTTCTGAGCATTTCTGGCCGCCCGAAGCGGTGAGGAAATTGCCTCTCAGAGTCGAATTGTTCTTGCTTTGTTCTCGTGTTTCGCTATGATGGCCGCCTCACCCAAGATGGAGGATGTCATGGTTGCCAATGGCGGCAGGCTTGCCGATCGGCAGATCTGTGTGAAGCTGTTCGTCAGGCATGGCGACGAGGATCGCGCCATCGCCTTCTATCGCGAAGCACTCGGCGCCGAACTGCTGCAAAGGCATGAATGGCCGAGCGGCATTCTGACGAGTGCGGATCTGAGGATCGGGGAATCGGTGTTCCGTATTGCCGGGGCCAATCCGCGCCGCGATGCGGAACCCAAGCTTGGCGGGCCGCGCTCGCCGCATGCGCTCGGCACCACGGCGGTGATCCTGGAGCTGCATGTGCGCGACGTCGATCGCGTCATCGGCCGAGCGATCGGCGCAGGCGCAAGCCTTCGCAATGCGGCCGAAACCTTGTCGACGGGCGATCGCGTCGGCGCCTTCATCGACCCCTTCGGCCACATCTGGGCGTTGTTCAACGCTATGGAAGATGCCGACGTCGTCGATCTGAGCATCGAGGCCCGCAACGCCGCCTGAGGCGTTGCGGGCCCTTTCGCTGCCCGGGCATGTGCTCTGGGTGGATTTCATGCCTGCTGCCTGACGATCAGAAGAACTCGTCGAGCAGGCAGTAGAAGTCACGTTTCTCCGAATCGTCCTTGTCGAGGCCATAGCGGGTCAGAAACGGCTGAACCCATTCCTCGCCGAGATTGTGGACGATGCTGCGGCAGGCAAGAGCGATGTCCTGGTAGGGGTCGGCGACGCCCAGCCGGCTGCAATCGATGAAGCCGGAAAACCGGCCGTTCTTCTCGATGATGTTCGGCAGGCAGGCGTCGCCATGGGTGACGACGAGTTCGCCGGGTTGGGGCACGCGCGCCTGAAGTTCGGCAAAGAGATCCGCCGCCGTTCGGCCGAGCCGCGTCTCGTCAAAGTCGCTTTCGTCGATCACGCCTGCCTGGGTGCGCGCCTTCGCGATGGCGATGCGCTCTTCGATCCGGTGATCGAAGGGGCAGTTGGCGATATCCAGCGCATGCAGTTGCTTCAGCGCGTCCGCGAGGATGACGATTTGGTCCTTGGGCGAGAGCGTCGAGGAGGCGAGGTCCGTCCCTTGCACTGCTTGCAGCAGCAGCCAGTTCGTCTCCGCGCCGAAGGCACGAGCGATCACCCGCGGGCAGGGCACGTCCTTTGATGCCAGCCAATCAAGCCGCGCCGCCTCGTCGACGAACTCGCTGAACAGGCCGGCTTCCTCGAGTTTCAGCACCAGCATGGGTCGATCGGGCGCTTTCAGGAGAAAGATGCTCGAGCCGGATTGCCCGAGCAGATCACGGTTCCACTGATAGCCAGCGACAAGAGGGCGGAATGGTTCGGGCAGTTCGGGACGCGGAAAAGAAGAGGGCAAGGCAATCACCTGAAAAAAGGAATGAAACAACGGGGCGCGCGGTCGCGCCTGGATGCCGATGTAGGTTTGGCAAAGTGGCATTTCCACGGAGCGGTCCCGCAAGTTTTGACGGCGCGTGCCGGCAAATCGCCTTTCACGGTGCGTCTTCGCCAAATCTCCATCAAAGCTTCGCAAAGCCCGCTCGGGTCGACCGCAAAGTCACCTTATTGAAAGTGTTTCGAAGAGGTGCTCATGGTCGTGAACCACAATGAACTGCTGTCGGCGGCCGAATGCGCCGACCGTCTCGGCATTACCATCCGCGCTCTCAACGTCTATGAGGACCGCGGCCTGATCACGCCCCGGCGGACGCAGAAGAAGTGGCGGCTCTATGGTGCGGTCGAAATCGCGCGGCTGACCGAAATCATGGCTTTGAGGCGGCTTGGCCTTAGCCTCACCCGGATTACCGAAATGCTCGCCGGTACTGCGCCGGCCCTCGGACAAACGCTAGCCGTCCAGCAATCGGCGTTCTTGGACCTGCGCGACCGTGTCGAACACGGCCTGTCCTTGATCGATGCGGCGCTCCAGAAGATCGAGCGCGGCGATGCCCTGTCGATCGACGAACTCGCCATGCTCGCCCGAAAAACCGAGATGACCGGCCTGTCACCTGACGCCGTCGCATGGAACCGCTACGAGCAGACGCGCCCACGCCGCGAGGTCTCCTTCGTCCCCGAGAATGGCTGGGCCTGAAACAGGCGCAAGAAGGGCAGCGCGCTCCGCGCCGACGACATTCGACCGATCACGGCTTCAGGCGCCGCCGGTGCATCCAAAAGACCATAGTGAGCTTGCTGTCGAGCGGGCAACACAGGGGCTCTGGCGCCGGTGGATCGCGATCGACCCACCGGCTTCCTTGTCATGCGGGCGGGACAGGCGTGTTTACGCCCGCCGCCGCTCAATATTCCTTTTCGAAGAAGACGCCGCCCGAGGCCGAACCGTCGCCGGCGGCTGAGCCCTTGAGCTTCACGCCCTTGCCGACATCGAGATTGATGACCGCCTTGCTGGAGGCGGAATCGGAGCCCTGCTGCAGCTCGATATAGGTGCGGTCGTTGAGATACTTGCCGGCGCGCACGGACGCGCCGCCATTCTCGTCGGTGGTGACGTCGAGATCGTCGACGCCGAGCTTGTTGCGCAGGCCGTCGAGCAGCGAGGTCGATCCGCCGCCGGCCAGCTGGCTGACGGCGGAGGCGAGCTGGGCGATCTGGAAGGCCGAGAGGTTCGACAGCGATCGGTTGAAGATGAGCTGCGCCAGGATTTCGTCCTGCGGCAGCGCCGGGGAGGAAGAGAAGGCGATCTGCGGATTGTTGGCGAGGCCCGCGACCGCGACGGTGATGGTGGTCGCGCCGACGCTGGAGGTCGCCTTGAGGTCGAGCGTCGGGATCAGGTCACCGCCAAAGCCGATATTGCCGTCGGTGAAGGTCAGGCGCTTGCCGAGGATTTCGAGCCGTCCGCGGCGCATCTCAAAGCCGCCGGAAACAATTGGCTGCACGGCGGTGCCACGGATCGTCAGGTCGCCGCCAAGCTCCGCGTCGATGCCGCGGCCGCGCACGAAGATCTGGTGGGCGTTGACGCCGAGATCGAAGGCAATCACGCCGCTGGCATTGGCACCTGCGGCCGGCACTTCGTCCTTGCGTAGGTCCTTGACCATCTTCCGCACCTTGGGCGGCGCATTCTTGTGCTTGATGTCGATGGCCGAAAGCGACGTCGGCAACTTCTCCGGAATGGTGATCGATGCCTTGCGGATCGTCACCTTGCCGCCGAGCGTCGGGGTCGCGACCAGGGGACCGGTCAAGGTCATCTCGCCGGCAACGTTGGCGTTGAACAGGGTGCCATCGACGTAGGTCGCGTTGTTCAGCTTGATCGTCAGGTTGGCCGGGAAGCCGGAACCGGGTACGGTGCCGACGGTACCGCTGGCTTCGACCGAGCCGCCGGTCGCGAGATTGGCCGAGAGCCTGGAGATCGTCGCCTGCTTGCCATCGAGCGCGACATTGGCGGTCAGGTCGTTGAGCGCCAGGTTGCGACGCACGTCGACGAGGCGCCCGCCTGACGTGGTGATCGTGCCGGCGATCTGCGGCGCCTTCGCGGAACCGGAGATTGCCACATCGACATTTGCCTGGCCCGTCAGCGTGAAGCCTTTCTCCGCCATCAGGTTGGCGATGAGGGCGAAGGGGACGTTGCCACTGAACTTCATCGCGATCGGCATGTTGCCGCCGATGTCGACATTGCCGCCGCCCTTGAAGGAAAGTCCGCCGGCGCCCGAAAGCGTCGTATCGAGCGTCACTTTGTTGTTGGCAAACTTGCCGTCCGCCGTCACATCGAAGGCCGCAACGCCCGCGGTGCGGGCTGCCGCGAGCGAGGCGCCCGACCATTTGAGGTCGTAGGCGACGACCGGGGCAGACGCTGCGCCCTCGACATCGACGGTGCCGGCGATCGTGCCCTCGGCGCCGAGGTCCGGTGCGAAGGCGTTGACCAGTGCTGCGGGCAGGGCGTTGAGCTTCGCAGTGATGTCGAGCTTTTCGCCAGCCGTGCCGTTGACTGCGATCGTGCCTTTCGATGCCTGGATCGTCAGCGCGTTGAGACGGACGGTGCCGTTTTCGATGGCGATCACCGTCGGCTGCGCCAGTTTCAGGGCAATGCCCTTCGGCGTTGCGCCAAAGGATGCGAGGCGGATTTCCGTGCGGCCCTTGGCGCCCGCGAGGTCGCCCTTCACCGTCAGCGGTCCGCCGTCATATTTGCCGTCGATGGCAAAACCGGTGCGGCCGGCCTGTTGCTCGAAATCGACGGCAAGTCCGGAAACACGGTTTTCGCCCTGCGCCACCGTTTCGGCGCGGATGCTGCCCTTGATCGCCAGGGCCGCGAGGTCGGCGATGGTGATGTCGGCGGTCGGCCTGGAGATCGTCAGTGCGTCACGTTTGATGCCGCTGCCGCCGGCCTTGACGACGACGGAGGTGATGCCGTTTTGGGTCTTGATGGCCGCCGAGCCGTTGAGGTCGCCGGAGGCCTTCTGCCCGGCCATGGCGGCCAAGAGGCCGAGATCGGGCAGGTCGAAGCTGACCGTGCCGTCCGGCTTGAAATCGGGGGTGAAGCTGATTGCCCCGGTCAGCTTGTTCTCGCCGATCCTGGCTTCGAGCACCGGGATTGCGGTCTGGCCATCCTTCGAGACGACGTCGGCCTTGACGTCGATGGCCTGGCCGTCGAGTGCACCGGTCGCGGTCAGGCTTGCCTGCGGGCTCGAAGGGTTGGCCTTGGCGTCGGCCTTGACGTTGAGGTCGCTGAGCGTGCGTCCGGCCAGTGTCGCGCCGCTCGACGTCAACTCGGCCTTGATGCCGAGTTCCGAAAGTGGGCCGGTCACGGCGGCGGTAAAGTCGGCCTGGCCCTTGGCATCGGCAAGCAGCTTGCCGAGATCAGGCAGGGTACCCCTAAGGTCGGCCGTCAGGTTGCTCTGCGCGAGCGCAACGGTGCCGGCGGCCTCGATCGTGCCCGACTTGAGCTCGAGGCCCTCCACGGTGACGCCGCCGTCGGTTGCCGTCTTCACTTCGCCCGAGAGTGCGATCGTGCCATCGAATTTCGCGGCGGCCGCCGGCGGCAACGCGTCCGGAACGGCAAAGAGCTTGAAGGCCGCGGAAACCGTGTTCTCGTCGCGATAAAAGGCGCCGGTGAGCGAACCGCCGATACCGGGGCTTTCGATCGTCACCGGGTTGAAGGCGATGTTTTCCTTCGTCACGGAGAGGATTGCGTCCACCTTCAGCGGCACCTGGACCAGGCGGGCGAGGTTGGGGTCGTTGAAGCCGGCTTCGCCCACCTCGATTGCCGCCTTCACCGGACCGGATTGCGCCTGGAGATTGAAGCCGTCGCTGCGTGCCGAAAGCTTGACTGCGCCAAGCGCCACGTCGGGCACCGCCAGGGAGGTGACGTCTGCGGTGAGATCGAGGATCGCGGCTTGCGCGTCGCCGATCAGCGAGAAATCGACGGCATTGATCTTGGCCTGCGCTTCACCCTTCTGCAGCGGCCAGCGGAAGTCGACAGGGCCGTTGGTGCCGGCAAGCCTGGCCTTGAGGTTGTTCTCGCCCTTGCTGTCGTAAGTACCGAAAGCGGCAAAGGAGAGCGCGCCCGTCGTCACATGAGCCTTGTCGACCTGAACCAGCCCCTGGTCGTTGAACGCGGCGGCGATGTCGAGACTGGTGTCACCCTCGAACATCGGGCGTAGCGCCGGCGGCATCAGCGAGCCGAAACCGCCGCCGCCGTTAACGGTCAGCCGGTGCATTCCGTCGGGCGTCTGGACGTGGCGACCGTCGAGCTTGAGAATTTCGCTGCCGTCGAGTGCGGCCGTGGCGCTGCCGGCCCAGTCGGAAAGCGGGCCTTCGCCGGTCAGCTTGATGTTGACTGCGGGCTCGTTGGGCAGGCGAAGCAGCTTTGCCAGCACGCCGTTGTTCGGCTCGTCCACGGTCGCCTCGAGCTTCAGCTCGTTGCCCGCCGGATTGAAGACGATATCGGCGACCGCGCGCGCTTCCGGCCGGTCGCGCTGGGCGGCCGCAAGCTGAAGGGCGATGCTCTCGTTGGTCGCGTTCACCTTGCCGCTGGCGGTCAGGAACTGGTCCTCGCCGGCGATTGCCTTGCCGATGATGATCTCCTTGAGATCGATCGCGTCGATCTTGACGTCCACGGGAAGCGCAAAGGTCGAGCGGACTTCCTTGGTCTCGGTGGAGGGGATCGGCAGGCGCTCGACGCGCACCGAGCCGGCCGAGAGCGCCGCGGCTTCGAAGCGGAAGGAGAGAAGGGCGGCGGGCGACCAGGTGAGATCGAGGTCGCGCACTTCGGCATAGACGCCCTCGCCATCGAACAGCGTGATGCTTCCGGCCGTGAACTTGCCGGTCAACAGCGCGCTCGGATCGGCGATCCGCACGATCTGGTCAGGGGTTGCCGCATACTTCTCGATTGCCCAGGCGACGAGCCTTGCGCCGGGTGTGGTGAAGCCCACGAAGGCGACGAGAAGAAGGGCAGCGACCGCAATCACGCCAAGCACACGAAGGCCATAGCGCAGCGTCGCGCGAAGGAAGCGGACGACCTGATTCATGATCTACCCATAACGCAAGTTGCTCCCAAGCGGAATCGCCGCCGGCAGAAACTATCCGGCAATGGCGGCGATTTGCCGGTTCTGGTGGAAGAAACGGCCCGGATCAGAAGGATTGGCCGATACCGGCATAGATGCCGTACTTGGTGCCGCCGGGATATTTGTTAAGCGGAACGGCAAAGTCGAGGCGGATCGGGCCGAAGGGCGTGGCGTAACGCAGGCCGATGCCGGCGCCGGCGCGGATGTCGGAGAAATCCGGCGTCGTCTTCGCAGACACCGTACCGGCGTCGATGAAGGGAACAACC
This sequence comes from Ensifer sp. ENS08, assembly GCF_014852195.1. Lineage (NCBI taxonomy): Bacteria > Pseudomonadati > Pseudomonadota > Alphaproteobacteria > Hyphomicrobiales > Rhizobiaceae > Ensifer > Ensifer sp. ENS08. The sequence continues at coordinate 42,918 of NZ_JACVBF010000004.1, read as the reverse complement.
CCGATCGTGTCGGTGATGGCGATGCGGGCTTCGAGCGAGGCGTTGACATAGGAACGTCCGCCGGTCTCCTCGTTGTCGGAATTGCGCGGGCCGATCTCCTGGTAGGAATAGCCGCGTACCGAGCCGCCACCGCCGAGGTAGAAGCGGCGGTTGGCAGGAATGTCTTCGAGTCCGCTGCCGCCGACGAGCATGCCGGCGCCGATCTTGCCGGCAAGCACGAAGCGCTTCTCGTCGCCGAGCGCATGATAACCGGATGCCGAGGCTTCGAAGGACGAGAAGAAGGTCTGCCCCTTGATTTCGTAGCTCGGCTTGGCGTTGATCATCGCCCGGTAGCCTTCGGTCGCGTTCAGCTTGTCGTTGCGGGTATCGCGCACATATTCGAGCGGGATCGCGGCCGTCAGATAAGAGTTCGAGCCGAAGGCGTCGTCGATATTGGCCCAGCTGAGCTCGCCGCCGCCTGAGACGGTGTCGGTGTCCGAGAGCTCGAAGGTGGCGCCGGCCGCTGCCGTCAGGATCTTGGCGCGGTAGGCGTCTGGGTCCTGGATGTTGGCCTTGACGCTCGCGGTAAAGGTGGAAGCCGGGCCGAAGGCACCGGGTTTGGCAAACAGGATGCCAACCGAATAGTCGAGCTTGTCCAGTTCCTTGGTCTCGCCGATGCGGTCGACCGATCCTTCGATGCGCAGTGATTCGGCGCGGCCGAAAAGGTTGCGGTGTCCCCAGTAGCCCGAAAGCCCGAGGCCGTCGGTGGTCGAGACCTGGGCGCCGAAGCCGAAATACTTGTGCTTGCCTTCGGACACCTCGATCTTCATCGGGAGAGATCCATCGGGCGAAAGCGCATTGGCTTCCTTGATGGTGACGCTCGAAAAGACGCCGAGCTGGCGCAGGCGCTCGGAGGCTTTGCGGATGTCCGCGGGCGAATAGGGACGGCCTTCGTTGAGGCGTGAGTAGTCGCGCACGAAACCCGGGTCGACGGTCTTCGTTCCGTCGACGCTGACTTCGCCGACTGGGGCAACGGGGCCTCCGCTGGCGCCGATGACGATGTCGACGGTCGAGTTGGCGTGGTTGGCGACAGCGCTGCGTTCGGTGAGCTTGGCCAGGGGGCGACCCTGCTCGCGCAGATCGTTCACGACCTTTTCACCGGCCTTGATGATCAAGGTGGAATCGGCACGCGCGCCGGCGGGCAGGCCGTAATCAGCGGGACTGAAACCGGCCGCATCGCCTTCGAACTTGACGGAACCGACGTTGAAGACCGGACCCGGCGTCACGGTGACGGTGACCGGAATCGGCTTGCCATCCGGGAAAGACGGATCCGGCGGCAGACTGTCGATATCCTGGCCGTTGATGCGGATCGCGATGGTGCCGCCGTAGCGGGCCTTTTCGTAGAGTGCGGCAAGCAGCCGGTCGCGGTCGTCACGCGCCCGAATTGCCAGGCCAAGATCGCCGGAGACAGGCTTTTCCTGGCCCTGCACGAGCTGCGAGCTGTTTTCCAGCGCTTCCTTCAGTTCCTTGTCTTCGGTGCCGGCGTCGAAGGTGAGGGTATAGTTGACCGGGTCGATGACCGGCGCCTCTTCCTCGTCGCTCTCGAAAAACTTCATGCCGAAGAGCTTGAAGGCATAGGCCTTCTCGGCGGAAAGCGGGCCGAGCGCGCACGAAAAGGCAACAGCAAGCGAAGTCGCTGCCTTCCAGTACGCAATACTCGACCGTGGTGGGGACATTCGCTTCCGCATCCCGTCTTCAGGCGACCCAATACAAACTGCCTGCTTATGCGGCTGGGTCACTATCGCATGCCTAAGGTTTTCCATCTGTTAACGATGACGATCCGCTGCATCCACCCCTGATGCCGAATTTCGGTGCCGATTCCGTCGAAAAAGCGCGGAAATGTTGTCGGCGCAGCACAACCACCGCCGACAACCAGTAGGGCGCTGCGCCTTTTTGGAGGCTTAAATGCCGCCTTGTCCGCTGTATCGAGCCGCTACGCCGCCTCGGGCAGCGCCCGCAATTGCGGTACGCCGGAAGCGATGATGACGAGGAACTGGATGAGGAAACCGACCGCTGCGACGGCAAGGCACGCCTCGACGCCGAAGCGTGTGGCGACGACGGCGCCGAGCGCTGCACCGATCGGCCGGGCGCCGAAGGTGGCGGTGGTGATGAAGGCCGATACGCGCCCGAGCATCGCATTGGGGGTGACGGCCTGCCGCAACGTGAGCGTGGCGATCGACCAGAGCACCGGGCCGGCGCCGAACAGGAAGAAGCTCAAACCGGCAAGGGCGCCTGAGGGAACCCAGATGGTCGAGAGCATCACGGCCGCAGCCGTCAACCCGCCGAGCGGGCCGAGGGCGATCATCAGGCCGAAGGGGATCCGGCGCGCAATGGCGGGGGCTGCGAAGGCGCCGATCATCATGCCGGCGCCATAGATGCCAAGCGTGATGCCGACGCCGGTCGCCGTCAGCCCGAGGGTCTGAATGGCATAGGCGACATAGACCGCCTGCAGCACGAACCAGGCCGTGTTGAAGACGATGGCGGTCACCAGAATGGGCCTGAGCAGCGGGTGGCCGCCCAGGAACCGGGCGCCTTCGGCGAGATCTTGAAGGAGGTTGCGCCTGGGAGCGGTCGGTTGCTGCTGGTCGCCAAGGCCGGCGAGCAGGACGACAGAGAGAAGGGACAGGGATGTGGCGGCGACATAGGCGAGCGATGCGCCGGTCCATGCGACGATCGCGCCGCCGATCGCCGGTCCGCCGGAATAGGCGAGACTGCGGGCGAGCTCCAGCCAGCGATTGGCGTCGGCGAGTTGGTGACGGGGCACGATCGCCGGCACCAGGGCTGGGGCGGCGACATTGTAGCAGACCGTGCCGATGGCGCCGACGAAGCCCATGACGGCGAGCAGCGGCAGCGACAGCAGGCCGCCGAGCATCAGCAACAGCGTGGCAACCAGCGACAGCGCGCGCAGCATTTCCGAGGAAACCATCAGCCTGCGCCGCGATGCGCGGTCGGCAACGAGACCGGCGGGAATGGAGAGCAGAAGGAATGGCAGCGTCTGCGCCATCTGCAGCCATCCGGTTTCCGCAGGGCCTGCGGCGAGCAGAAGCACGGCGGCGAGCGGAGCGGCGGCCAGCGCCATCTGCTCGGAAAACTGTGCGAACAGGTTGGACCAGCCGATGCGCTTGAAGGCCGGTGGCAGGGTGTCGCGTGGTGGGTTTGGCATGGAAGAACCTCGATCATGAAACGTCGAGGTCAGCAGACGAGATTGCTTCGGCGGTTGCCACCCGATTTCGGCGCCTTCGTTGGCCGCTGCGTGTTGTGTGCGGCAGAGGATGCGGTTGCCGCAACGAAAAACCCCCTCAGGGCGGTCAGCCGTGAGGGGGAAACATCAAACCAGACCGTCGGGCGGCTCAAGCTGCAGCCGACGGCAGGCTGCCTGTCGCCTTAGCGCGGGCAGGAGTCGATGTAGCGGCGGCCGTAGCGGTCGCGATAGTAGCACTGGCCGGGCTGCTCGGTGACGTTGCCGATGACTGCGCCGGAAACACCGCCGATTGCCGCGCCGACTGCAGCGCCACGGACGTCGCCGGTAACAGCGCCGCCGATGATCGCGCCGGAAACGGCACCGATGCCGGCGCCCTTTTCCGTCTGGGTGCAGCTTGCGACCGCCAGGGCGACCAGCACAAGTGCGATGGCTTTCTTCATGTTGTTCTCTCCGATGTCTACGGATCTCAAGCCTATCGCTCAGTCCGTCCCGTGGATGATGGCGAAGCCGGGAACATCCCGCTCCACCGGAACTTGCGGTTCGGAAAATACGCGGTCCCCATCGAAAGTCTACGGGAGCGCTGCGGTTTCTTCCTGCCGGCAAGATAATGATATCGTTCCTGAACGGGACATGAAGGCAGTTCCCTTCGGCACAACCGGCGCGGAAAAATTTTGTCGTTCGGCGGGCAGGGGCGGTTGCGGCATTCCAAAAAAAGACAAATGATACAAACAAGCCTGCGAAAATCCGGAGGAGCGGATCCGTGGGCGACGGGCATTGATATCAGTTGGCGCGTACCCTAGTCGCGTGAACCATCTCACCCGACTTTCCGGCCGCGCTCGTGTTGGCATTGACCGACCCCGGAGGAGCGAAATGGCGAAAGTAACAATGACGGTCAACGGCCGTCAGGTGAGCGGTCATTGCGACGACCGCACATTGCTGGTGCAATTCATACGCGAAAATCTCGGACTGACCGGCACCCATGTCGGCTGCGATACCTCGCAGTGCGGCGCCTGCGTCATCCATTTGGACGGAAAGTCGGTCAAGAGCTGTTCCATCCTCGCCGCGCAAGCCGCAGGCTCTACGATCACCACCATCGAAGGGCTGGCGGCTGATGGCGAGCTGCATCCGGTGCAGGCGGCCTTCAAGGCCAATCACGGCCTGCAATGCGGCTTCTGCACGCCCGGCATGGTAATGACGGCCGTCGACATGATCCGAAGGCATCAGGGTCAGCTGGACGAGGCGACGGTGCGCGCCGAGCTCGAAGGCAACATCTGTCGTTGCACCGGTTACCACAATATCGTGAAGGCGATCCTTGCCGCCGCCGCCGAGATGAGCGGCGCCCGCGTGGCCGCAGAATAGCGGCAGAACGGGGGCGGGATCTCGCCCCTGACGCATGTCACTCAGGACCGATGCATGGCCGTCGGGACTGTCGCTGGATATCTCGGGAGGAGATAGGCAATGGGCGTTGAAGGCATTGGCGCGCGCGTGGCGCGCAAGGAGGACAAGCGGTTCCTGACCGGCAAGGGCCGCTATACGGACGACATGTCCGTGCCGGGCATGAAATATGCGGTGTTCGTGCGCAGCCCGCATGCGCATGCGAAGATCCTCAAAGTCGACGGGTCGGCGGCGATCGGCATGCCAGGCGTGATCGGCGTGCTCGACGGCAAGCAGTTGCTCGCCGATGGTATCGGCAATCTGATCTGCGGCTGGATGATCCATTCCAAGGACGGATCGCCGATGAAGATGGGCGCCTGGCGGCCGCTCGCGCACGAGACCGTGCGTTACGTCGGCGATGCGGTGGCGATCGTCGTTGCCGACAGCGTCGCCGAGGCGCGTGATGCTGCCGAAGCCGTGGTCGTCGAATACCAGGAGCTTCCCGTCGTGATCGACGCCTCAAAGGCGCTTGAGGCGGGACAGCCGCAGCTGCATCCCGAAGCGCCCAACAATCTGATCTTCGACTGGCAGATCGGCGACGAGACGGCGACCGACAAGGCGATCGCAGCGGCAGCCCATGTCACCGAGATCACCATCCATAACAACCGGCTTTCGCCCAACCCGATGGAGCCGCGCGCCGCACTCGGCATCTACGATGCCGGCGACGAGCACTATACCTGCTACACCACCAGCCAGAATCCGCACGTCGCGCGACTGGTGATGAGCGCCTTCTACAATGTCGCGCCGGAAAACAAGCTCCGGGTGATCGCACCCGATGTCGGCGGCGGCTTCGGCTCGAAGATCTACATCTATCCGGAGGAGATCGTCTGTCTCTGGGCGTCGAAACGCACCGGCGTGCCGGTCAAATGGACGTCGGACCGCACCGAAGCGTTCCTCACCGATGCGCATGGTCGCGACCATGTGTCGAAGGTGAAGATGGCGTTCGATGCGAGCAACCGCATCATCGGGCTCAAGGTCGATACGATCGCCAATCTCGGCGCTTACATGTCGCTGTTCTCCTCGGCGGTGCCGACTTATCTCTATGCGACGCTGCTCTCCGGGCAGTACGACATCCCGGCGATCCATGCGAATGTGCGCACCGTCTATACCAACACCGCGCCCGTCGACGCCTATCGCGGTGCCGGGCGGCCGGAGGCGACCTATCTCTTGGAACGCACGATGGAGACGGCGGCCCGCGAGCTCGGCGTCTCGCCTGCCGAATTGCGTCGGGTCAATTTCATCCGCTCCTTCCCGCATCAGACGCCTGTCATCATGAACTATGACGCCGGCGACTACGACGCTTCGCTCGAAGCGGCGATGAAGGCGGCCGACTGGAACGGCTTTGCCGGCCGCAAGACGGAAGCCGCCGGTCGCGGCATGAAGCGCGGCATCGGCATGAGCTGTTACATCGAGGCCTGCGGCATCGCACCGTCGGCAGCGGTGGGTTCGCTCGGTGCTGGCGTCGGTCTTTGGGAATCGGCCGAAGTGCGGGTCAACGCCGTCGGTACGATCGAGGTCCTGACCGGCTCGCACAGCCATGGCCAGGGCCACGAGACGACCTTTGCCCAGCTTGTCGCCGACCGCTTCGGCGTGCCGCTCGACAGCGTCAACATCGTGCATGGCGATACCGACAAGGTGCAGATGGGCATGGGCACCTACGGCTCGCGCTCCGGTGCCGTCGGCATGTCGGCCGTCGTCAAGGCGCTCGACAAGGTCGAAGCCAAGGCGAAGAAGATTGCCGCTCACCTGATGGAAGCGGACGAAAGCGACATCGTCATCGAAAACGGCGAACTGAAGGTCGCCGGCACCGACAAGGCCGTGCCGTGGTTCCAGATGGCGCTTGCCGCCTACACCGCCCACAATCTGCCGGCCGGCATGGAGCCGGGGTTGAAGGAAGGGGCCTTCTACGACCCTGCAAACTTCACCTTCCCGGCCGGCTGCTACATCTGCGAGGTGGAGGTCGATCCGGAAACCGGCCGGACCAAGATCGTCCAGTTTGTCGCGGCCGACGACTTCGGCAACATCATCAACCCGATGATCGTCGAGGGACAGGTGCATGGCGGCATTGCCCAGGGCATCGGCCAGGCGCTGCTCGAAGGCGTGCATTACGATGCCTCCGGCCAGCTTTTGACGGCGAGCTACATGGACTACGCCATGCCGCGCGCCGACGACCTGCCGTCGTTCCAGGTCTCGACCTCGAACACGCCCTGCCCGAACAATCCGCTGGGCATCAAGGGCTGCGGCGAGGCCGGCGCCATCGGCTCGCCACCGGCGCTGATCAACGCCATCACAGATGCCATCGGCAACAACGCGCTTACCATGCCGGCGACACCGCAGAAGGTGTGGGCGGCGGCGCACGCGGCCAAGTGAACGGGAGGACACCCCATGTACGAGACCCAATATCACCGGGCGTCCTCGGTTCAGGACGCCGTCAGCCGAATGGATGCGGCCGGCGAAGGCAAGTACGTCTCCGGTGGCATGACCCTCATTCCGACGATGAAGCAGCGGCTGGCGTCGCCGAGCGATCTGATCGACCTTAGGCACATCGCCGAGATGCAGGGCATCTCAGTCAACGGCCGATCCGTGCGGATCGGCGCGGCCACGACACATTATGAGGTCGCCTCGTCGGCGGCGCTCAAAGCTGTGTGTCCGGCGATCTGCAGCCTTGCCAGCCATATCGGCGATCCGCATGTGCGACACATGGGCACGATCGGCGGCTCCATCGCCAACAACGATCCGGCGGCGGATTATCCGGCAGCGATGCTCGGGCTCGGCGCGACGATCGTGACCAACCGGCGGGAGATCGCGGCCGACGATTTCTTCACCGGTCTGTTCGAAACGGCGCTGGAAGACAGCGAGATCGTCGTCGCGGTCAGCTTCGACGCCCCGGCAAAGGCCGCCTACCAGAAATTCGCCAACCCGGCCTCGCGCTACGCGATGACCGGTGTCTTCGTCGCCAAGCGCGACAATGGCGAGATCCGGGTCGCGGTCACGGGTGCGGGCGCAAATGGCGTTTTCCGTCAGGCGGAGATGGAGGCAGCCCTTGCTGCCAACTGGACGCCGGATGCGCTTGGCAATATTAGCGTCGATGCCTCGGAGCTGCTCTCCGACATTCACGCGGATGCGGCCTATCGCGCCAATCTGGTGAAGGTCATGGCCAAACGCGCCGTTGCGGCGGCATGACCAGCCTTCGCCGTCACACCAACATTGAAAAAGGACGGCTTCGGCCGTCCTTTTTTCATCCTTGCTTGACTTCGATCAAGCTTGACGTGATGAACATGCACTAAGGCTTTCTTTGGAATGTTTCAAAACTAGGGCTGTTCCCGTTGAAACGGTTTCAGTGAAAGCAGCGAAGATGCTCAGGCTCAAAAATGCTAGATCATCTCGGATGCACTCGCTGGGAAGGCAGCGCGTCAAGGGCCTTTTGCCGCAGTTGGCAGATGCCGGGCATTCCGAGGTTGACCCCAGGTCGCTTTGATTGAAGAAAGCGGCCGGGCACTGGAGAAAATGATGGATTTCGAGAATTTCTTTAAGAACGAGCTGGACGGGCTGCATCAGGAAGGCCGCTACCGGGTTTTCGCAGACCTCGCCCGTCATCGCGGCCAATTCCCGAAGGCCGCGCGCCATACGGCTGAAGGCGTTCAGGAAGTCACCGTCTGGTGTTCGAACGACTATCTCGGCATGGGCCAGCATTCTGTCGTCACCGAGGCGATGAAGCGCGCCATCGACGAATGCGGCGCCGGCGCCGGCGGCACCCGCAACATTTCCGGTACCAACCATTACCACGTCCTGCTTGAGCGCGAGCTCGCGGACCTGCATGGCAAGGAATCGGCACTGCTCTTTACTTCCGGCTACGTGTCCAACTGGGCCGCGCTCGGAACGCTCTGTTCCAAGATTCCCGGTGTTATCGTCTTCTCGGACGCCGGGAATCACGCTTCGATGATCGAGGGGATCCGTCACTCCAAGTGCGAACGCGTCATCTTCAAGCATAATTCGGTCGCTGACCTCGAGGCCAAGCTCGCTGCCGCCGATCCGCGTGCGCCGAAGCTCATTGCTTTCGAGTCCGTCTATTCGATGGATGGCGACATTGCGCCGATCAAGGAATTCTGCGACCTCGCCGACAAGTACGGCGCCATGACCTATCTCGACGAAGTGCATGCGGTCGGCATGTACGGTCCGCGTGGCGGCGGCATTGCCGAGCGCGAAGGCCTGATGCACCGCCTGACGGTGATCGAAGGCACGCTCGGCAAGGCTTTCGGTGTCATGGGCGGCTACATCACCGGCTCCGCCGCACTCTGCGACTTCATCCGCTCGTTTGCCTCCGGCTTCATCTTCACGACGGCGCTGCCGCCGACGCTTGCCGCCGGTGCGCTCGCCTCGATTCGCCACCTGAAGGAAAGCCAGGTCGAACGTTTCGCGCACCAGGAGCGTGTGCGTCGTCTGCGCTCGCTACTCGACCAGCGCGGCATTCCGCACATGCCGAACCCGAGCCATATCGTGCCGGTCATGGTTGGCGACGCTGCCAAGTGCAAGTGGATCTCGGATCTCCTGCTCGACAATTTCGGCGTCTACGTGCAGCCGATCAACTATCCGACGGTGCCGAAGAAGACCGAGCGCCTGCGCATCACCCCGACGCCGCTCCATTCGGATGCCGACATCGACCATCTCGTCGGCGCGCTGCATTCGCTGTGGTCGCGCTGTGCGCTGGCCCGCGCTGTCGCGTAAGGCCAATCTTGCCGGCGCCATGCGCGCCGGTCAGAAAGCTCTGAATTACCGAAGCAGCCCGGCCGCCAAGTGCCGGGCTTTTTCGTCGGCGGCAAAGACGTCGTCCATCGTTGCGGCCCCCGGCAGGTCGGCAAGCTTGTCCATGACCTTTTCGACGATCTCTGCCATGGCGAGAAAGCCGGTGCGGCCGGCGATGAACGCGTCGAGCGCGGTTTCCTTGGCGCCGTTGAGGACCGCACCCTGCACGCCGCCTTCGACCATGGCGCGCCGCGCCAGGCGGATGGCCGGGAAGCGCACTTCGTCCGGCGCCTCGAAATCGAGGCGCGACAGCTTGGCGAAATCGAGCCGCTCGATCGGCAGGCTGCAGCGGCTCGGATAGGAGAGCGCATAGCCGATGGCGGTGCGCATGTCCGGGCAGCCGAGCTGGGCGAGCACCGATCCGTCGGTATAGCCGACCATCGAGTGGATCACCGACTGCGGGTGCACGATCACCTCGACCTGCTCGGGCTGAAGCGCGAAGAGATGTCTCGCCTCGATCATCTCCAACGCCTTGTTGAACATAGAGGCGCTGTCGATCGAGATTTTCAGGCCCATCGACCAGTTCGGATGGGCGCGCGCGACGTCAGCCGTCACGTGACGCATTTCTTCCAGCGACTTGGTGCGGAAGGGGCCGCCGGAAGCGGTCAGGATGATACGCTCGACCGCATGGCGCTGGTGTTCTTCCAGAACCTGGAAGATGGCATTGTGTTCGCTGTCGACCGGAAGCAGCCGACCGCCGCCTTTCTTCACCGCGTCGATGAACAGACTGCCGGCGGAAACCAGGCACTCCTTGTTGGCAAGCGCGATGTCGGCGCCGCGGCGGGCCGCGGCAAGCGTCGGCGCCAAGCCGGCATTGCCGACGATCGCCGCCATCACCCAGTCCGCGTTGCGCTCGGCCGCTTCGATCAGGCCGCTCTTGCCGGCGGCAACCTGAATGCCGGTGCCGGCGAGCGCGGCCTTCAGGTTTTCGTACTGGCTATCGTTGGCGGTGACGGCGAGTTCGGCGCGAACTTTCACGGCCTGCTCGGCGAGCAGGGGAATGTTGCCGTTGCCGGTGACGGCGACGACGTCGAAGCGCTCACGGCCGCCAAGGCGCTCGATAACGTCGAGCGTGTTGGTGCCGATCGAACCGGTCGAGCCGAGGATCGTCAGTCGGCGCTTCGCACTGTCGTGGGATGCCATGCCAATACCCATGTTCTTCTTTTCGGACGGAATGCCCGGCTGAGCCTTCGCCGCGGGCGCATGATCTTCACGAGATCGATCCGAGTCTTTTATGTTGTTTGCTAGGCTCTACAGGCGAAATCCGCCGGCAACAAGGGTGCGGTCTTCATTCCGTCTCGTCCGCAGGCTAAGAATTGGGTGCCTTGAGTCGGGGTCCGGAGGAGTTCGCGATGCTGAAAATCATAACCGCCGTTTCCTGCGCCTGTGTCGCGATCGAAATGGCATCGATGCAGCCGGTTGCGGCGGAAAACGTGCCGCCGCAGCTCGTCGCCACCTGGCTTGCCGAAGATATCGGTGGGGGTGGGGTCATCGACAATCTCCAGTCGACCCTGGAGATCCGCGAGGACGGGACCTATGGCGGCATGGCCGGCTGCAACCATTTCACCGGTACTTTCAGTCTCTCCGGCTCGAAGATCACCTTCGGCCCGGCGGCATCGACACGCAAGATGTGCGTGCCCGCGGTGATGAACCAGGAGCAGAAGTTCCTCAAGGCGCTCAGCAACGAGCTTTCCTGGTCGGTGGAAGGATCGAAGCTCGTGCTTGGCAAGGCCGGCGGCGGCATCGCCCTGAAACTGGCGTCTATGACGGCAGCGTCTGGAGGCGCCGACGTGACGATCCGCGTTCCCCGCGCCGATGCGGTGGACCGGCAATCGGTCCGCTACGACTGCGGCGGCAAGGCGATCGAGGCGGAATACATCAATGCCGGCCCGGTTTCGCTGGTGACCTTCACCATCGACGGCACATTCGTCGTCGCCTCAAACGTGATAGCTGCGTCCGGAGCCAAATATGCCGGCGGGCAATATGTCTGGTGGACGAAGGGCGAGGAAGCAACGCTGTATGATGCCACCAAAGGCGACGAGGATCAGGGAACCGCCTGCAAGCCGGCATCCTGAGCCGGCTTCTCGCCTGAGCGGAAACACCAGGCGCGGCCTGCGCCTGGGTGAACCAGTGGCATAAGTTGTCGCCTCGATTGGAACTTTTTCCTTCGCGTCCTAGTTACAATCCCGACGCCATCGCGGCGCTGTTGTGTGAAAATGGGAGTGTTCCATGGGGCTGCTTATCGGAATTCTGATTACCTTCCTCGTCATCGTGCTGGTGCTCTATCTCGTCCAGCGTCTGCCGCTCGACGCGCGCGCCAAGCAGATCGTCCAGATCATCGTCATCATCATCGGCATCATCTCTCTGTTGAAATATCTCGCCGTCTTCTGACGTGTCGCCTTCCTGCCAAAGGCCGCCGGATCGCAAGGCCCGGCGGCCTTTGGCTGTCCGGTTGATGCTGACAGTATCTGACAGCGGCAGTGCCTAGTGTCCGGGCATCGAAAAGGAGACCCGACGATGCTGTCACCGAACCTCATCCTGCTCTATGTCGAAGACCCAACCGGAAGCGCTGCCTTCTATACCGGCCTGCTTGGACGCGAACCCGTCGCATCCTTCCCGACTTATGTCGCCTTCCAACTCGAAAACGGGCTGACGTTCAGTCTCTGGTCCACCGGTGCACGGGATTTCGTTTCGTCTGGAAGCGGTCACCGCTCTGAAGTCGCCTTCATGGTGAAGGACGATGCCGAGGTCGAGCGCCTTTATGCGGAATGGCGCAGCAAAGGGATCACGATCGAGCAGGAGCTGAAGACGGCGGTCTTCGGCCGCACCTTCGTCGCGCTTGACCCGGATGGCCATCGGCTGCGCGTGTGCCGGCCCGATGATTGAAATCATCAGGTTTTGGTGGACCGAACGCGGATAGCAACGCTTATTGCGCGGCCGTCGGCGCTCTGCGGTCAAGGATGGCCTGGAACAGGGCGGCCTGACGCTCGGTCGCGGCGCGGATCGCGCTGAGCTGCCGCAGCATCGAGCCGAAAGCCGCGAGAAGTATGCCGCTCAGGATCGCGCTCAAGGCCCAAGGCAGTATGACGAGCGCCCGAAGCTGCGCCGTTGCCGGATCGGCAGCGAGCAGCGCGATCGCGGCGGCCAGAGCGGCCAGGATGATGACGATGCCGATGATTTGCAGAAGCTTACCCATGGTGTCCTCCCGTCATGCGCGCACCGTCAGGCAGACTGCATCTCCTGTCAAGCCAGCCGCCCAGCGCGGCAACCTTGCGATCGTGATCGAAGGAACGGGACCGGCCCAACAAAAAAGGCCGGGGCAAACCCGACCTTCCTCATCACCTTCCGTCGATGCCAGTTCATCCGTGGTCATCAGGAAGATGTGAGTGTTGTTTAGCTGTCGTTCGTGACAGGCGCATGACGTCAGCGCGTTTCTTTTCCCCTGCGCCGCCCTGCGCCAGCAACGGGCGCTCCCACTCTACCATTTGCCCAGATGCGCGCCGCCGTCCACGTTCAGCACCTCCCCGGTTATGCGCGGCGCCCTGGTCAGGAACAGGACGGCATCCGCGATCTCGGCCACGCTGGAAATGCTGTGCATCGGCGAGAGCGTGTTCAGGAAATCCCGCGGGTTGTCCTTGTGGAGCGGCGTGTCGACGACACCGGGGGCCACGACGTTGACGCGGATTCCGTCCCTTGCGTATTCCATGGCGATGTTCTTCGAGATCGCGTTGATGCCGCCCTTGGTCAGCATGGCGACCGAAGCGTTCATGCCTGCAATCGGTCGGTCGGCAAGGGGTGTCGTGATGCTGACGATGCTGCCGCCTCTTTTCTGCGAAAGCATCTGCTTGATCACAAGCTGGGTCGTGTGGAGGAATCCCTCGATGTTGGTGGCGCTCAGCTGCCGGTAGTCTTCGGCGGTGTAGTCGACGAAGGCCTTGGTGAAGAAGATGCCGGCATTGTTGACGAGCGCGTCGATCGAGCCGAACCGGGCGATCGCGGTTTCGACCACGCGTTTCGCCGTCTCCGGATCGGCGATATCGCCGTCGACCCGGGCCAGCCGGTCCGATTCGGTGATTTCGCGCGATTGGCTGACATTGCGCGAGGTTGCGACGACGCTGTAGCCCTCTGCCAGAAAAGCGTTTGTGAGGCCCGCGCCGATGCCCTGGGATGCACCGGTGATGATGGCGACTTTGTTTGTCATCTGATCTCTCTCCGTGGATGGACGGTTTCGGTGAGATCAATATGGCTGCTGCCAGATTGTGCGATTAGGCGGAAATATCTGGAATTACTTTTCTAGCGATGCAAAAATCTTCCCATGGTCGATCTGAACGATATCGCGGTCTTTGCGGCCGTTGCCCAATTCGAGAGTTTCAGCCGGGCGGCACGTTCGCTCGGCATGCCGGTCTCCACCGTCAGCCGCAAGGTCACGGCGCTCGAGGAGCAACTGGGCGTCACGCTCATCCAGCGCACGACGCGCAAGCTCAGTCTCACGGCGCAGGGGCGCGCCTATTATGCGGAATGCGGCGAACCGCTGAAGCAGCTTCGCGACGCGGAGCGGGTGCTGAGCGAGGCGCAGAGAAGACCGGAGGGGTTGCTGCGGGTCACCGTTCCCATGACCCTCGGGCAGCCGCCCTTCTTTGATTTCCTGTCCGCATTTCTGAAGACGTATCCCGAGATCGAGGTCGATCTGCTCGTCACCAATATGTTCATGGACCTCGTTGCCGAAAACATCGACGTCGCAGTGCGGTTCGGCGAATTGCGCGATTCGTCGCTTGTCGCGCAGCGTTTGGGTCGAAGCACCCATTTCCTGGTGGCCGCACCCGGCTATCTCGACAAACATGGCACCCCATCGCGACCCGAAGACCTGAGTGGCCACCGCTGTGTCCTGGTCAATGCCCGGGGCAACGAGGCCGAATGGCATCTGGTCAAGGGTGGCGAAGCGGCCAGCCTGCGTGTGACCGGGGCGGTGTCGGTCCACGATATCCAGTCGGCGAGTGCCATGACCGAGCGCGGCCACGGCATCGGCCGGCTCCCGCCGATCTTCTGCGACAGCCTACTTGCGAGCGGCAAGCTTCTGCGCGTGCTTCCGGGATGGTCCGCGCCGGATGTCTTTGTGCATGCGGTCTATCCGACGCGGCGCTTCCTGCCATCGCGGCTGCAGGTGTTTCTGCAGGAACTCAAAGCCTGGCGCGGCCCGGCGTGGCAGCCGCTTCGGTGAGCGTGCGTTAGGGCACGATCTCCTCGAGCTTCTGCGCAAAGGCGCTGAAGCCGGCGCGGCGATAGGTAGCCTGCGCCTTCGGGTGATCCCATTCGTCCGTATGTAGCCAGATCCGGTTTGCACCTCGGTCCCAGACGGCGCGCAGCGCGCTATCGAGCAGAAATGGCCCCAGCCTTTGGCCGTAAACATCCGGGATCAGGCCGAAATGGGTGAGCTCGACATCCTCGGTATCGGCGCGGTCGAATTCACAGAGCCCGACTGCGCGGCCATCCAGCCGGAGGATGTAGAGGATCGTGGAGGCGCTTCTGAGAAAGTCGTCGAGATCGGCCGTCGGCATGCGCAGCCGCTGATCCCAGCGCAACGGTTCGCCGACGGCGCGATAGAGCGAAAGAAACGCAGCGGCATCCGGACGTTCGGACGCGACCACCGCTTGCGCGATCGGTGCCGGAAACGCGTCGCCCGCCGGACGTTCGAGCATTTCCATATAGGTCACGAGCAGATGAACCGTGTTTTCTCCGGAGGGGGTTGCTTTGCTGTCATCCACGGCGTCAGCACGGCGTGCGCCGCGTCCAATTCGATTAAGAGGGGTCTTGGAGAATGGTGATCCCGCCGCGATTCGAACGCGGGACCCCCAGATTAGGAATCTGGTGCTCTATCCTGCTGAGCTACGGGACCACTTGAATAGCACCCATACAAAAGCGAGGGCTCTTCGCCAAGTGTTTTTGCGTTAGTGCCCGAGGAAATGCAGGTGGCGGCGAGCTTGGGTCGTCTCGTCCGGGTGGTGTGCCGACGCGGACCGGCAGGCTTGAAAACGAGGGTGAAACGGGGGGCTGGTCTTCCATGTCCTCCGAATGCTAAGCAAAGCAAGCGCCGGCCCGAGGAAGCTGGCGCTCCCCATTGAGTCCTTCATCAGAGACCTGATCCACATATGTTCATCGGAATAGATTGGGGCGGCACAAAAATGGAAGTCATCGCGCTTGGCCGCGATGGCGAAACACGCGCCCGTCATCGCGTCTCGACCCCGACCAGCGGCTATGACGATTGCATCCGCGCCGTTCTCGATCTCGTTGCTGCCGCCGAGCAGACGGCGGGCGAACAGGGCTCGATCGGCATCGGCATTCCCGGCAGTCCCAATCCGCGCACCGGAATCGTGCGCAATTCCAATGCGGTGCTGATCAATGGCAAGCCCCTTGGGCGTGACCTCGAAACGGCGCTTGGCCGCCCGGTCCGGCTTGCCAACGACGCCAATTGCCTGGCGGTCTCGGAGGCGGTCGATGGCGCCGGCAAGAATGAGCATGTGGTCTTCGGCGTTATCGTCGGCACTGGCCATGGCGGCGGCCTTGCGATCGACAAGAAGGTGCACGCCGGCTACCAGGGCGTTGCCGCCGAGATCGGCCATTATCCGCTGCCCTGGATGACGCAGGACGAATATCCTGGCCACAAATGCTGGTGCGGCAAGCACGGTTGCCTCGACATGTATGCCTGCGGCACGGGTGTCGAGCTCGACTATCGCCTGACGACCGGCGTCGAAATGCGTGGGCGCGACATCATCGAGGCGAAGCGGGCGAGCGATCCGGTTGCAACGGGCGTCTATGAGCGCTTCGTCGACCGGCTGGCGCGCAGCCTGGCACTGCTCACCAACATCATCGACCCGGATGTCTACGTGCTTGGCGGCGGCATGTCGAATGTCGACGAGATCTACCAGGACGTGCCGCCGCGGGTCGTCAACTACCTCTTCGGCGACACGTTCGAAACGCCCATTCGCAAGGCCCTGCACGGCGACAGTTCCGGCGTGCGCGGTGCGGCCTGGCTCTGGAAGGACTGACCCCCATGAATATCGACAAGGACCTCGCCCGTATCGCGCGGCAGGAACAGGAATTGCAGTTCGAGCGCTTCGATCTCGATGCGGCGTGGGAGCTTGGCTCACTGCTGCGCAAGATGGCGGCCGAGCGCAAGCTTGGCGTCGTCATCGACATCACGCTCTTCTCGATGCAGGTGTTCTACGCCGCGCTCGACGGGGCGACGCCGGATAATCCGAACTGGGTGCGCCGCAAGCGCAACACCGTGTTCCGCCTGTTCAAGAGCAGCTATGCCACCGGCCGCGAGCTCGCCAAGGCGCAGACCAATCTGCAGGCCAAGCTCGGCCTTGCCGATGCGGATTATGCAGCGCACGGTGGCAGTTTCCCGATCGTCGTCAAAGGCACCGGCTGTATCGGTGCCGTCACCGTATCCGGCCTGCCGCAACGCGAGGACCACAACATGGTGGTCGAAGCGCTCTCGGCCTTGCTCGGCAAGGATCATGGCGCCTTGAAGCTCGAGGACTGAGAATTGGCATTGGATATAATTTCGCAATCACGCGTGCTGTCGGATTGGCTGGCAGACAAGGCCCTGCCGCTCTGGCGCGACAAGGGTGTCGATCATTCAGGCGGCTTCGTCGAGACGATCGATATGGCAGGCGAGCCGACCCGCGCCAACCGGCGTGCACGCGTTCAGCCGCGGCAGGTCTACTGTTTCGCCGAGGCCGGGCGGCGCGGCTGGTCCGGTGATTGGCGCGGTGCCGCCGAAGGCGGGCTTGCCGATTTCGATCGCATTTTCAAGCAGCCGAGCGGCTTTTACGGCGCGCTCGCCGATGCCGACGGCAATCTGCTCGATCCGTCCTTTGACCTCTACAACCAGGCCTTCGCGCTGCTTGCCTTCGCCTATCTGGGCGAGGTCGTGCCGGCCCGCAAGGCCGAGATGATCGAGCGCAGCAATGACCTTCGCTCGCGGATCGAGGCGCATGTCAAGCATCCGGTCGCGGGCTTCGAGGAAGACAATCCCTCGCGCCTGCCGCTCTGCTCCAATCCGCATATGCATCTCTTTGAGGCGTGCCTGGCGAGCGAGACGGTCGAGGGCTTCGATCGGGTTGGCTGGGCGAACCTCGCCGACGAAATTGCGCATCTGGCGATGGATTATTTCATCGATGCCGAGAGCGGTGTGCTGCGCGAATTCTTCGATCACGACTGGGCGCCGATGGCAGGCGAAAAGGGCCGGATCGTCGAGCCTGGACATCTGTTCGAATGGGCGTGGCTGCTTTTGCGCTGGGCGGAGCGCCGCGGCAGCGCCGAGGCGATCGTCAAGGCACGGCGGCTGTTCGATATCGGTGAGGCCCACGGCATCTGCGCGAACCGCAACGTCGCGATCATGACGCTTCTCGACGATCTGTCGGTGGCAGATCCGATCGCGAGGCTTTGGCCGCAGACCGAGTGGCTGAAGGCGGCCGTCCGCTTTGCCGCACTCACCAATGGTGCCGAGCGCGAGCGTTATCTTGCTTCGGCCGCGCGAGCAGCGGCGGCCCTTCAGACGTTTCTGGCGACGCCGGTTGCGGGCCTTTGGCGCGACAAGCAGAAGGCCGACGGCACCTTCGTCGAGGAGCCGGCGCCGGCGAGCAGCTTCTACCATATCCTCTGCGCCATTTATGAGACCGAGGACTGCCTAGCCCGGAGCTGATTTGCCGATCCAGAGTATCGCTTTCATTATGGCCCGTCGCGATTGCGGCGGGCCATTTTCTTTGCTCCGAGAGGTAAATGTGATTGCTGCATATGTTGACATAAAGATATCTTTATGTGATTGACTTGCCTTAGTGTTTGTCGTTTTCAGAACGGGAGATTTCCCATGTCCGCCATCGACGCCCTTTTCGGCGATGTTTCCTCCAAGCCGGATGGCTCCGAGATCAAGCGGGCGCTGGCCCAGGCTGCGCGCGAACGCATCCTGATCATGGATGGCGCGATGGGCACGGAGATCCAGCAGCTCGGCTTTGTCGAGCAGCATTTCCGCGGCGACCGATTTGGCGGCTGCGCCTGTCATCAACAGGGCAACAACGACCTTCTGACGCTGACCCAGCCGAAGGCGATCGAGGACATCCATTACGCCTATGCCATCGCCGGCGCGGATATCCTTGAAACCAACACGTTCTCTTCGACCCGCATCGCCCAGGCCGATTACGGCATGGAAGACATGGTCTATGATCTCAACCGCGATGGTGCCCGAGTGGCTCGGCGCGCGGCCAAGCGGGCCGAAGCCGCAGACGGTCGCCGCCGTTTCGTCGCCGGCGCGCTCGGGCCGACGAACCGCACGGCGTCGATTTCGCCCGACGTCAACAATCCCGGTTATCGCGCCGTCACCTTCGACGATTTGCGCGTCGCCTATGCCGAACAGATCCGCGGTCTGATCGACGGCGGCGCCGACATCATTCTGATCGAGACGATCTTCGACACCCTGAACGCCAAGGCGGCGATCTTCGCGACCAAGGAAGTCTTTGCGGAGAAGGGTATCGACCTGCCGGTCATGATCTCCGGCACGATCACCGACCTCTCGGGCCGCACCCTGTCCGGCCAGACGCCGACCGCCTTCTGGCACTCGGTGCGCCATGCCGAGCCTTTCACCATCGGGCTCAACTGCGCGCTCGGCGCCAATGCGATGCGCGCCCACATCGACGAACTTTCAAGCGTTTCCGATACCTTCGTCTGCGCCTATCCCAATGCCGGCCTGCCGAACGAGTTCGGCCGGTACGACGAAACGCCGGAGCAGATGGCCGCCCAGGTGGAAGCCTTTGCGCGCGACGGGCTGCTCAACATTGTCGGCGGCTGCTGCGGCTCGACGCCGGCCCATATCAGCGCGATCGCCAAGGCCGTTGCCAAGCATCCGCCGCGCGAGATCCCCAAGGTCGAGCCGCTGATGCGGCTCTCCGGGCTGGAGCCCTTCACGCTCACCTCCGACATTCCCTTCGTCAACGTCGGCGAGCGCACCAACGTCACCGGCTCGGCGAAGTTCCGCAAGCTGATCACTGCCGGCGATTATGCGGCCGCTCTCGACGTCGCGCGCGACCAGGTGGCGAACGGCGCCCAGATCATCGACATCAATATGGACGAGGGCCTGATCGATTCGAAGCAGGCGATGATCGAGTTCTTGAACCTCGTCGCCTCCGAGCCGGATATCGCCCGCGTTCCCGTCATGATCGATTCGTCGAAGTGGGAAGTGATCGAGGCGGGCCTGAAATGCGTTCAGGGCAAGCCGCTGGTCAATTCCATCTCGATGAAGGAAGGCGAAGAGGCGTTCCTGCACCATGCCAGGCTTTGCCGCGCCTACGGTGCCGCCGTCGTCATCATGGCCTTCGACGAGGTCGGCCAGGCCGACACCCAGGCGCGCAAGGTCGAGATCTGCACACGCGCCTACAAGCTCCTGACGGAACAGGCGGGCTTCCCGCCCGAAGACATAATCTTCGATCCGAACATCTTCGCCGTGGCGACGGGCATCGAGGAACACAACAACTACGGTGTCGACTTCATCGAGGCGACGCGCGAGATCATCAAGACCCTGCCGCACGTGCATGTGTCGGGCGGCGTCTCCAACCTCTCCTTCTCGTTCCGCGGCAACGAGCCGGTGCGCGAGGCAATGCACGCGGTGTTCCTCTACCACGCCATCCAGGCGGGCATGGACATGGGCATCGTCAACGCCGGCCAGCTCGCCGTCTATGACGCCATCGATGCCGATCTGCGCGAGGCCTGCGAGGACGTGGTGCTCAACCGCCGCGCCGATTCGACCGAGCGCATGCTGGAGATCGCTGAGCGCTATCGCGGACAGGGCGGCTCGCAGGGCCGCGAGAAGGATCTTTCCTGGCGCGAATGGTCGGTGGCAAAGCGCCTCGAACATGCGCTGGTCAACGGCATCACCGAATACATCGAGGCTGATACCGAGGAGGCTCGGCTTGAGGCAGCGCGGCCGCTGCATGTCATCGAGGGCCCGCTGATGGCCGGCATGAACGTCGTCGGCGACCTCTTCGGTTCGGGCAAGATGTTCCTGCCGCAGGTGGTCAAATCCGCACGCGTCATGAAGCAGGCGGTCGCCGTGCTCTTGCCGCACATGGAGGCGGAAAAGCTCGCCAATGGCGGCGAGGCGCGCGAAAGTGCCGGCAAGATCCTGATGGCGACGGTCAAGGGCGACGTGCACGACATCGGCAAGAACATCGTCGGCGTCGTGTTGGCCTGCAACAATTACGAGATCATCGATCTCGGCGTCATGGTGCCCTCGGCGAAGATCCTCGAAGTGGCGCGCGAGCAGAAGGTCGACATCATCGGCCTCTCCGGCCTGATCACGCCCTCACTGGATGAAATGGTGCATGTCGCCTCAGAGCTTGAGCGCGAAGGCTTCGATGTACCGCTGCTGATCGGCGGCGCGACGACCAGCCGCGTGCACACCGCCGTCAAGATCAATCCGCGCTACGATCGCGGCCAGACGGTCTACGTGACGGATGCCAGCCGCGCCGTCGGCGTCGTATCGAGCTTGCTCTCGCCCGAAGCGCGCGACAATTACATGGAGACGGTTCGGGCGGAGTATCGCAAGGTCGCCGACGCGCATGCGCGCAACGAGGCGGAAAAGCGCCGGCTGCCCCTGTCGCAGGCACGTGCCAATCAGCATCGGGTTGACTGGTCGAATTATCAGGCCAAGACGCCCTCGTTCCTCGGCACGCGCGTGTTCGAAAGCTGGGATCTGGCGGAGCTTGCCCGCTACATCGACTGGACGCCGTTCTTCCAGACCTGGGAGCTGAAGGGCGTCTATCCGAAGATCCTCGACGACGAGGCGCAAGGTGCGGCTGCCCGCCAGTTGTTCGACGACGCGCAGGCGATGCTGAAAAAGATCATCGAGGAGAAGTGGTTTGCGCCGAAGGCGGTCGTCGGCTTCTGGCCGGCGGGCACGGTCGGCGACGATATCCGGCTCTTTACCGGAGAGGATCGGGCCGCTGAACTTGCGACCTTCTTCACGCTGCGCCAGCAACTCAGCAAGCGCGATGGCCGTGCGAACGTGGCCCTTTCCGACTTCGTCGCGCCTGTTGATAGCGGCTCCAACGACTATGTCGGCGGTTTCGTTGTCACAGCCGGCATCGAGGAAGTGGCGATCGCCGAGCGCTTCGAGCGCGCCAACGACGATTACTCCTCGATTATGGTCAAGGCGCTGGCCGATCGTTTCGCCGAGGCCTTTGCCGAGCGCATGCATGAATATGTGCGCACCGAACTCTGGGGTTATGCGGCGGACGAGACGTTTACGCCCATGGAGCTGATTGGGGAGCCCTATGGCGGCATCCGCCCGGCGCCGGGTTATCCGGCCCAGCCCGATCACACGGAAAAGGCAACGCTCTTCCGGCTGCTTGACGCAGAAGCAACGATCGGCGTCAGCCTCACCGAGAGCTATGCGATGTGGCCGGGTTCGTCGGTTTCCGGCCTCTATATCGGCCATCCCGAAGCCTATTACTTCGGTGTCGCCAAGGTCGAGCGCGACCAGGTCGAGGACTATGCGACACGTAAACGCATGCCGGTGCGCGAGGTCGAGCGCTGGCTGTCGCCGATCCTCAACTACGTGCCGATGCCTGAGACCGAAGCGGCCGAGTAGCGTCGCCGGAGGGCGAGATGACGAGCCGACAAGGGCTCGTCAATGCCGTCATTGCGCGTCGCCTTTGGGCTCGTCTTCGAGTGCGACAAGGAAAGCCGTGAGCGCGGCATTGAAGCGGTCGGGCCGCTGCAGCGGGGCGAAGTGGCTGACGCCGTCGAGAAGGATGAACGCGGCGCCGGGAATGCTGCGGGCGAGATGGTCAGCATGCTCGTGTTTGATGAACTCGTCGTTTTCGCTTTGGACGATCACGACCGGCACGCGGATCTTGCCGAGATCTTCCGCCGTGTAGTTCGGCTCGGTTCTCTGCATTTCGCTGACGGCGTCGACGAAGGCGCTGAAATCGTCGGGCGTCGCCGACAGCGCGCGGTAGTCTTCGGCATGACGGCTAAAGCAACGGTCGAGCACCGGGCACGGCTCGATGTCCTTCGTTCCGCTCGGGTCCATGTTGCAGGCGAAGAAGAAGACGCCGCTGACGCGTTCCGGCGTCTGTGAGGCGAGGGTAAGTGCGATGCAGGCGCCATCGCTCCAGCCGGCAAAGGCGGCCTTCTGAATATCCAGCCTGTCCATCACGGCAAGCACGTCCGCCGCCATCAGTTCGTAGGTGTAGGGCTTTCGGTCGCGGGTGCTGCGGCCATGGCCGCGGCTGTCGATCAGGATGACGCGGTGGCCAGTGTCAAGCAGGGCCGGGACTTGAAAGCCCCAGTTGCCGCTGTGGCCAAGGCCGCCGTGCAAGAGGATAACCGGTTCGCCCGATCCATAGGTCGCATACCAGATTCGTGCGCCGTCACGCTCGACACGGCCTTCACCCCTTGCTGCGGGCAGGGGCGTTGCGCCATGCTCGGCGAAGGCCGCAAGGTTGTCATCGCTGTGTTCCATGCATGCGGCCTCCGCTGCCAAATTCGCGGCACGCCTAGTTTACCGGCTGCGGCTCGGGAAAGTGCCAGGTTCCGTCGAGGATTTCCTTGCGCGGCCGGTAGAGCCGCACCGTATAGTTCCAGCCGTCGACCACGGGCAGGCAGTTGGCGATCTTGCCGTCGCAGCCGCCGAACTGGATCGAGACGCTGCCATCGTCGCCCTTCTTGGCGGTGATGTTGTTGATCGCGTAGGCATTGTAGGCGTTTTTTTCGTAGAAGCCTTGCGCGTCGTAGACGCTGACCGACCAGAAGGCATCGACCGGTACGTCCTTGACGTCGAGCTTGTAGATGGTCTTGCCGTCGTTCTTGGCGGGCGTGACGTTGAGATAGGTCGCATCCTTGTCGGGGTTGCCGCCCCAGCCGGTCGCGGTGCCGATCAGATGGCGGATCGGGTCGACGTCGGCCTTGGTGCCGAAGGCCTTCTTGAAGTCCGGCATAGTGGCGCCGAGCGCAAGCAGGGCTTCGCGCACCTTCTTCTGGCTGGCCGGGTCCCAGGCCGGGATTTCGAACGTGCCTTCCTTCTCCTGGGTCACCTTGATCGCATCCTGCAGGGCGTGGACTTCGGCGATATCCTTCTGGTCGGTCGGATCGACCAGGGTGCGGACGCCGACAACGGCGTAGCGCGTGCCGACCTTTTCCTTGCTCAACGTCACCTCTCCGGCACCGTAGACGACCTCCGGCACATAGTGGTCCTCGTTGACCACCTGCAGCGACATGAAGCGTTTTCCCGAGTCCGGCATGGTGACCGTAACCGGGCCCGCGTCGAGATCGAACACGGCCGATGAATAGAGCGTATCGCGGTTGAGGCGAATGACGGTCTGATTGTCGATCGAAGCCGGTTCGCGCCGATGCACGAATTTGCCGAAGGCGCCGTCCTTGACCATGGAGGCAAGGTACATGTCGCTCTCGGCACGAACGAAGTTGTCGACACCGACGGTTACGGGGTCGGCGGCGCTTGCCTGGGTTGCGGCAGCCATCGCCAGTGCACTGGCAATGAGGAACGAACGATAGTGTTTCATATTCAAATCCTCGTTGATCAGTTGGCGCGCCGCATCGGCGGCGCTTTCCATTTTCCGTCCAATGCGTCCGGCTTTGGCCAGTAGAGCCGCATGGCGGTGAAGAACGGGCCGCTCGGCGCCGGCAGCCAGTTTGCTTCCTTGTCAGGCCCAGGGCTCTCGTGCTGGACGTAGAGCGTCACGCCGCCATCGGCGTCCTTTTGCAGGTTCGGTAGCATCGGCGAGTTGATGAGATAGCGGTTAAGCGGATTGGCGTAGAGCAGGCTCGACGGCAGTTCGTAGAGGGTCAGCGACCAGAAGGCGTTGACCGGCGGCAGTTGCCCGGGTTCGAAGCGCAAGGTGTAGTGGCCCGACCCGATCAGCGGCTTCTTCTGGTCATCGACGAAATAGGCGGGATAGAGAGCTTCGTCCTTCGAGTTGCCGTAGATACCGAGAACCGCGCCGGACATGCGCTGCATATAGTCGTTCTTCAGGAACTCCCGCGTGCCGAACGCGTCGGCACTCGAAGCCTTGCCGGTGTCGATTTCGGTTTCCTTGTGTTCCTTGAACGCCGCCCAGGCGTCCGCCATGCCGTCAGTGATCGCCTTCTGGATCTCCGGCGAGAAAGCCGTGATGTTGAACGTCTTGCCCGCACCGATGTTCAGATCGGCGAAACGCTGCATCAGCGCCGTTTCGGACGGGTGCGTCGGGCAGTACTGCAGGATAAAATTCAGGACCCTGTAGAAGTCAGGCGAGGTCTTTTCGTCAGCCGCGCTCAACGGGGTGATAAAATCGACGGCCGCGGCCGGTGCCGGAGCCGGCTGACCAAGGAAGCTCGACAGCGGCTCGACCCTGTAGCCCGCCTGGATCTTCTTGACGTTCTCGATGTCGGCGGGATCAAACATCTGCGTGCGGTAAAGCACGAAAGCGAATTCCGTTTCCGACCGGATCACCGCGTTGATCCCGGGCGGGGTTTCACCCTTCCAGCCCGGTCCCGCCAGCAGGAAGGTGCCAGCCTCGCTGCCGGTGGCGCGACTTCCGACATAGGCGAAATTGAACGTGTACATGTCGACGAACTGGAGCGAGTAGTAGCGCTCCTTCTCGACCGTCGGCACGGTCAGGACCAGCGGCTCGGCGCGCAGGTCCGCGCCCAGGAAGGAGTAGGGCGTATCGGAGTTTGGCGTCTGGATCGCCTTGTCGTCAGGCGTATAGACCCGCGCGGTATTGTTGAGCGTAT
This sequence comes from Ensifer sp. ENS08, assembly GCF_014852195.1. Lineage (NCBI taxonomy): Bacteria > Pseudomonadati > Pseudomonadota > Alphaproteobacteria > Hyphomicrobiales > Rhizobiaceae > Ensifer > Ensifer sp. ENS08. The sequence goes on along the minus strand of NZ_JACVBF010000004.1, from coordinate 17,651 downwards.
TCCAGCCGCTCTTGAACTCGGGATTGCCGCGATCGACGAAATAGGAATGCTGCACCCTGTAGCTGTCGACCAGCGGGAAACCGTAGATATAGGCGTCCTTGGCAATGGCGCGCGCCTCGTCCGCCGTGAGTGCGGAATCGGCGGCGCCTGCCCGCGTTACCTTGAATGCCGGCAGTGCCGTTGCAAGGGCGCCGAACATCAGCAGTGACCGTCGTTTGAGCATGGCAGCTTCCTTCGGATGATCGCCTGTAATCGTGGCACTTCAGCGAGGTCCTGCAAGTACGTAACGGTTACGGCCTGGTCGACGCGTCTCATCCATGCGTGCCGATGGCGCCGCCCGCCAAGCTGCGGTACCATTGCCGCTGGAGTACATCGCACGTTGAGAGCCCGTCGATGGAGCGCCGTCTCGCAGCCGTCCTGATCGCGGATGTCGTCGGTTACAGCCGCTTGAGCCGGCTGGACGAGGAAGGGACGCGCTTGCGATTCCAGTCGGATCTCGGCGATATTCTCGAGCCGCTTTTCCGCGAGCATCACGGGCGTCTGGTGAAGACGATGGGCGATGGCCTGCTCGTCGAATTCCGCAGCGTTGTCGACGCGACCCAATGCGCAGTCGAGATCCAGCGGCGCAAGGCGGAGGCGGAAGCCGACAAGGCGCCAAATGGCGAGAGGCTGGACTTCCGCATCGGCATCAATCTTGGCGACATCATCGTCGAGGGTGACGACATCCATGGCGACGGCGTCAACATCGCCGATCGGGTCCAGGGACTTGCCGAGCCGGGTGGTATTGCGATCTCCGGCACGGCTTACGACCAGGTCAGCTCCAAGCTGAAAGTCGGATTTGCGTCCCTGGGTCAACAGACGGTCAAGGGGCTTGCCGAGCCGATCCGGGTTTACCGGGTCCTCCTCGATCCGGGGGCCGCCGGCAGGACGGTTGTCGAGAAGCCTCGACACAATGCGGCCTGGGTGAAGGGATCGGTCGTTGGTCTCGTCGCGATTGCGCTGTCGACTGCGGTCGCCTGGTGGCAGCCGTGGACGTGGATCGGGCAGGAGGGGATGGCGCAGCGCTTCGCCTATCCGCTGCCGGACCAGCCTTCGGTTGCCGTGCTGCCCTTCATCAATGTCAGCGGCGACAGCGATCACGACCATTTGGCCGAGGGGCTGACGGACGATCTCATCACAGAACTCTCGAAAGTGTCCGGCCTCTTTGTCATCGCGCGCCATTCGGTGTTCGCGCTGAAGGGCAGTACCGACAAGATCCAGGACGTGGCCGCCGAGCTTGGCGTACACTATGTGCTGGAGGGCACGCTGCAGCGGGCGGACCAGCGGTTGCGCATCAACGTAAAGCTGATCGATGCGATGAGCGGTCTTTCGCTCTGGGCCGAGCGCTACGATCGGCAATACGCCGACCTCTTTGCGGTTCAGGACGACGTGATCGGCAAGATCATCGCAGCGCTCGAGGTCAAGCTCAGCGAGGGCGAACGCGACCAGCTGGCGCGCATTCCGACGGACAATCTCGAGGCCTACGACAACTACATGCGCGCCGAGCAGCAGGGCTTGATCTGGCGCGACGTCGACACCTATCGCCAGACGCTTTCCTATTATCAGCGGGCGATCGATCTCGATCCGAAATTCGCCGATGCGCATGCCGGTATCGCCCGGGTCGCCGTCGACGTCTGGCGCAACGACTACAACTATCTCTGGTCCGCGGCCGTGGCGCGCAAGATCGCCTATGATGCGGCGGGACAGGCCCTGAAGCTCGACGCCAACAACGCCCGCGCCCATACCGTGCTGGCGCTGCTGCAACTGGTGGACGGCCGTCCCCTTGAGGCAAAGGAATCGGCGCTTCGAGCCGTCTCGGCGCAGCCGGGGGATGCCGAGGCGCTCGCCAATCTGGCGCTGATACTGGCCCAGACCGGTGAACACGAGCAGGCGCTCGACGATATCGAGCGGGCGCTGAGGCTTGATCCGTCGCCATCTTCGAGCCTGCAGCTGCTTTCGGGCATCGTCTATTACACGACGCGTCACCTTGAGAAGGCGATCCCCCTGATCGAAGCGGCCGGCGCATCCTTGCCAAAGGCGGAGGCGGTGCGGGAGTATCTGGCGTCGGCCTATGCCCAGCGCGGCGACCAGCAGAGTGCGGCCGCCGAAGCGGCCGAGCTGTTGAAGCTCTTCCCGGACACGAACCTGAGCTACTACGGCTATCTCTACGACTACTGGCGCGAAGAGGATCTCTATCGCCACCTCTTCGGCCTTCGCGTCGCCGGTATTCCGGAATGGCCCTTCGGCTTCGTCGGCGCCGCCAGCGACCGGCTCGGCCCGGCCGAGCTGAAACAACTGACCACCGACAAGACCTGGGTCGGCGTGCACAAGAACGGCACGGGCTTTGCCCAGTTCTTCGACAAGGACGGCAACACCGCCTATCGCACCAGCAACACCAACATCACCGGTCGGATTGAAGTGAAGGGCAACCAGCTCTGCGAAAAATATGACGGCTATTTTCTCGACCGCATGGTCTGCGGCTATGTCTACCGCAATACGGCAAAGGGCGAGCGCACGGCGGACTACATCAATGTCACGCCGCAGTCGCTGAAGTTCTTCTCGATCGAGAAGTGACGGTTGTCATCGCCGAGCCGCCGGCCTTCAGGGCCGGGGCTGCGTCCAGTTGATGTTCGCCTTCTCGGTGAGCAACGTCTGCTCGACCTCGGACCAGTGCTTGCGCGAATCGACCACCTTGTTCGGGTTCTTCACCAGTCCGTCGGCTGCGCCCGGATCGTAGCTGAGATAGAGCTTGTCCTTGATGATGCGCCAGGCCTTGGGATCGATGTTGGTCGTGACCGTGCCGAAGGAGACGCCATCGGCGCAGTAGCCGCCATATTGCGGCGCATAGCGGGTCGGCTCCTTGATGAACTGGTCGCGATGCTCGGCGCTGGCAAACTGCCAGGTGGCGCCAAGCCAGCGATAGCTGAATTCGGGTGATCCTTCGACAGCCTTGTTCTCGGTGAAATAGGCGACGGGATCGTAACCCTTGATCGCCACGTCACCGAAGTAGCCGGTGTTCACGGGCTCTTCTGCCAGTGACGTGACGGCCGGCGCAAGGAACGCCGCTGTCGCCGCGATTATAAATCGTATGGAGTGTCGAGACATGCCGTTTCCTCCGTTTCCGGATCTATTGACGTTTCGTGCATTCGCCGTAGAGCCATTCGCCGACAAGCTCGGCCTTCTGGCAGGTGGCGCCGGCCTTCAACAGAAGTTCGGCGGCCGGCCAATAGGACCGCCAGCCGGCCTGGGTGAGCGGCGTATAGCCGTTGCGCTCCTTGGCTTCGATGTCTGCCTTGTTGGCAAGCAGGAAGGCGACCACTTCGGCGTGGCCTTCTTCGGCTGCTGCATGCAGAGGCGACATCTTGTAGAAGTTGGCGACGTCGTTGACCGCCGCGCCCTTGGCGACGAGTAGTTTGACGGTTTCGAGATTGCCGCCATAGGCCGCGGCGTGAAGCGCGGTGAGACCGCCCTTGTTGCGGATCTCGATGTCGTTGCCGCGGTCGATGAGAAGGGCGACGACCTCGGCGCGACCCTTGAGAGCGGCAATCAACAGCGCCGGTTCACCGGCCGCATCCGGCTCGGTTATATCGGTTCCCTGATCGAGCAACTGTTTGACGCGTTCCGTGTCGCCGTCCCGTGCCGCGTCATGCAAAGGACCCGCGTTCGCCGCCGCGGCGAAGAACGCCACCGCGACCAGCGAAGCAAAGAGAGATTTCATCGCGTAACCTCCGCCCCAGCTTCGGTCTCGCCAATTAGGAAGGGCGAAAATACCACAGGGCGGCCGGCGGAAACAGGTATTAGCGCCGCCCGATCCATACTCCTTTTGGGTGTCTGCGATGAGGAGTGCCTGTCAGGCGGCGACCTGCATCAGGTCGAGCATGCGGCCGATTGCGCTCGGGATGGGGGCGATGATCGGCGTCGAAAACATCGGCTGGAGCTCGTCGGCCGCCTGGCCGAGCGGGCCGCCGCCGATGATGACGGCCTCGGCGCCGTCGAGCTCGATGCATTGGCGGACCGCCTCGCCGAGAGCCGAAAGCAGCCGATCCGGGTGGGCGGAAAGCGCCAGCGGATCGCCCGAAGTGCAACGGATGCCGGTATATTGTTCCCAGACGCCGAGATCGCGGGCGCGGTCGTCGATCGCCTGGATCAGTTCCGGCGTCGTGGTGGCGACGCCGAATTTGCGGCCGCCCTGTGAGGCCTCGATCATCGAGGCCTCACAGATTCCGATGACGGGGATATCGAGCCGGTGCTTGAGCGCGGCAAGGCCGGGATCGCCGAAGGCGCTGACGACGATGCCGAGGCATCCGACCTCATGCTTTTCGCCGATCTCGACGACCTCGGCAGCGGATGCGTCCAGCTGCTCCGGTGTAACGATCATCGGCGGGTTCCGCATGGCCGTGGCGACTGCCACGGCCATGCGTCCTGATGCCGCCCGGCGTGCGATGGCGACCATCATGTCGCTCGTGGCACGCGAACTGTTCGGGTTGATCAGAAGGATATGTGCGCTCACGTTCTCAGTTCCACGCCGACTTTGATTTCAGAAGTGTCAGCCTTTGCCAGGTCGGCATCGGCAGGCTGGGTGAGGTCTTCCATCGACATGCCGTAGGTTTCGGGGCCGAGCTGGATGCAGAAGGCAAAGACCGCATACATGCCGGCGGCAAGCCCGAAGACACCGACCATGCCGTAGACGTCGAAGAGGGCGCCGGCGATGGTGGGGACGAAGGAACCCGCGGCCGAACCGGTTGCCAGGATCAGCGCCACGCCGAAGGCGCGGATGCGGGTCGGAAAGAGTTCGGGCGCATAGATCCAGATCGAGGTGTTGAGCAGCAGCACGAAGAACTGGAAGATCGCGCCGAACATCAGCACCAGATAGATGTTGGTGCCGAGATAGGCGATCGAGACCGCCGCGAGGCAGGCGAACACGGCGCCGAGCGTCAGCACCTTCTTGCGCGGAAAGTAGTAGCCGAACATCGAGGCGGCGATGGCACCAAGCACGCTGCCGCTCTGGATGATCATGCTGTAGAGCAGGCTGCCCTGCAGCGTGTAGCCCATGGAGACGAAGATGATCGGCATCAGCGTCAGCACGGAAAGCTGGGCGCCGTAGCTCATCAGGATGGCGATGGCGACGGGGATCGTGCGGCCGATGAAGGGCGCGCGGAAGAGTTCCTTCCAGTCGCTCTTGGCCGGCTCTTCGTCCTTCAGGTGATCCTTGGTCAGATACTCCTGGACCTTGAGATTGCGCGGGCGCAACGAGCCGGAGGCAAGGATGGAGAGCACCTTGTTGGCTTCGTCGATCTTGCCCTGCGAAGCCAGGAAGCGCGGGGTCTCCGGCACGAAGCGGCGGTAGAAGACGACGAGCAGAGCCGGGAGCGCGAGGGCGGCGAAGAGCCAGCGCCAGCTGTTTTCACCCGGGAAGAGGGTGAAGATCATCAGGCCGAAGGCGGGCGCCAGGAAGTTGCCGAAGCCGCCGGCGCCGACATTGACGAGGCCGGCCGCCGTGCCGCGGAATTTCGGCGAGCAGAATTCCGACAGCATGGTAACGGCCGTCGAGATTTCGCCGCCGACGCCGAAGCCGACGATGGCACGGGCAAAGCAGAGCGTGGCGAAGTTCGGCGCCATGGCGCAGGCGGCCGAGCCAATGGTGAAGAGCAGGAGGTTGATGGTCAGCATCACGCGTCGGCCGTAGCGGTCGCCGAGGATGCCTGAAAGCAGGCGGCCGATCGCCGCGCTGCCGAAGGTGATGGTGTTGAGGAAACCGATGTCGGTGCCGGTAAGGCCCCAATGTTCTTTCAGGATCGGGCCGGCAACGCCGATGGTGTTCTGTTCGAAGCTGTCGAACAGGCAGCCGATGAGCACGAGGGCGAGAATTTGCTTGTGGGCGCCGGTGACGCCGATCTTGGTGAAGGCTGATTCCAACTGTCTGATGACCGGCGATGACCTGCCGGACGGTACCATATTTTCCGCTGCCATGGTTCGTTCCCCTTTATGGCTTAACAACGTGAAAATGTGAAAACTCAGTTTCATGAAATCTACAGCATGAAATCTGAGTTTCATAGGAGATTCTATGACGCGCTGCGAAAGGAATTGGCCGCTCGCAACCCAGGTTATGGAATGCAGATTTCGTGCCACTCGGTGGGAAACGACAGTTTCTCGTTTGCCGTCAAAAGCTTGGCGACAAATTGCACTCTAACGGGCGGTTGAAACCCAGATTTCTTGTGCTCGAAAAATGTTCTGCCGTTTCAGGCAAATGCCCAATCGGCGCTCACAATTCGTCGAGCGCGTCGTTGATCGCCTCGATGCCGCGCAGGCGGTTTCGGCCGGCGGGACCGGCGATTTCGATGCAACGCGTGGTGAGCAGATGGCAGAGCGCCATCACAGAGACGTGGTTGAACAGGGGCCCCGGCGCTAGCGTCTGGCAGCGGAAATGCCATTCTGCCTGGTTGAGGAAGGGAACGCCTTCGTCGGTGATATAGAGCAGCCTTGCGCCCGATTTTTCGAGCTGCGCGAGGATCGGTTCCATCAATGTGACGCGCCGGCGCAGGCCGAAAAGGATGACGACGTCGTCGTTGTTGATGCTGACCAGATGTTCGCCGAGCGTCTGGCCGCCGCCGGGAATGGCCGAGATGTGCTCGACCACCTGTGTCATCTGCCATTGCAGATAGGTGGCGAAGGAATGGCTGGCGCGAAAGCCGATGACCCAGACTTTGCGGGCGCCAAGGATGGCGGTTGCCGCCGCCGTCACCTGGGTTTCGGAAATGGCGAGAAAGGTCGCTTCGATATTGGCCACGCCCTGCGCCACATGGGACGTGAGCGACTGCTCGCCGCCGCTGTCGGTGGCGGTTGCAAGGAACAGGCGCGAACCGGTCTGCTTGTCGGCGCGGGCATGCCGACGCGCTTCTTCGTAATTGTCGTAGCCGAGCCGCTGGATGAAGCGAGAGACCGTCGCCTTCGACACATGTGCGAGCGCCGCCAGTTCCTGGGCTGAGTAGCTGGCGACCTCGCCTGGAAAATCGCAGAGGAAGTCGCCCAGCCGCCGCTCGGCCGGATGCAGTTCCGGCAGCACTTGGCGAACACGGGTGAGGAAGGAACGTTCTTTCGGGCTCATGCGATGTCCATGAAACTGGCGTTTCACGGCAATCTCTGATTTTCGCGGGGATATTGCAAGCGAGGCGGGCGGATGCCGCCTTGCTTTCAACGGCTGCAGACGCGGGCAGTTGCCCGCGTGCGTCAGTATTTCGACGGCACGTAGAGTTCCGGCGGCAGAACCTTGCGCTCGTAATCCGGGTTGAAGACGCGTTCCGGTAGGGAGATTTCCTCGTGCGGCACGTCCTCGTAGGGGATCTGCTTCAACAGGTGGTCGATGCAGTTCAGACGGGCGCGCTTCTTGTCGTTGCCTTCGACGATATGCCAGGGCGCTTCCGGGATGTTGGTTCGGGCGAAGGTCTCCTCCTTGGCCTTGGTGTAACCTTCCCAGCGCACCCGCGACTGCAGATCCATCGGCGACAGCTTCCACTGCTTCAACGGGTCGTGAATGCGCACCAGGAAGCGCATCTGCTGCTCCTCGTCGGTGATCGAGAACCAGTATTTCACCAGCCGGATGCCGGAGCGAACCAGCATGCGCTCGAATTCCGGCACGTCGTCGAAGAACTGCTCGACCTGGTCCTCGGTGGCGAAGCCCATGACGCGCTCGACGCCGGAGCGGTTGTACCAGGATCGGTCGAAGAGCACGATCTCGCCGCCGGCCGGCAGGTGCGGCACGTAGCGCTGGAAATACCATTGCGTCTTTTCGCGGTCGGACGGTGCCGGCAGCGCGACGACACGCACGACGCGGGGATTGAGCCTCTGGGTGATGCGCTTGATGACGCCGCCTTTGCCAGCGGAATCGCGGCCCTCGAAGATCACCACCACCTTTTCCTTGTGATGGACCACCCAGTCCTGAAGCTTGATCAGCTCCGACTGCAACTTCAGCAGCGAGCGGAAGTAATCGATGCGCGGGATCGATGGCGGGTGGTTCTTGCGGTAGATCTTGCGGATCTCTTCCGACAGCGCCGGTTCGGAAAGCTCGAGTTCGTAGTCCTCGTCGAGCGTGTCGGCCAGTTCTGCTTCCAGCCAGTCCTGCGTTTCGATCTCGTCGTTCGACCTGTTCATCTGACCCTCCGGATTGCGTGTGTTCGACGACAACTTTGCGTGATGCCATCGTTAGTCGGCTTATTTCACAGCCGCATGAAGGGAATTTGACGCTGACCTCCACGCCCCGATCGGCGCTATCCCTTGATGTACCAGCCCCAGGGCTCGTCGGCGTCGAAACTGGTGATCTGCTTGGTCTCCAGATAATTGGAAAGGCCCCAGCGGCCGAGCTCACGGCCGATGCCCGATTGTTTGTAGCCACCCCAGGGTGCTTCGGTGAAGGTCGGCTGCGAGCAGTTGATCCAGACGATGCCAGCGCGAAAAGCGCGGGCGACGCGCTCGCAGCGGTCCCTGTCGGCCGACATGACGGCGGCTGCAAGACCGAAGCGGCTGTCGTTGGCCATGCGGATCGCGTCGGCCTCTTCGCCAAACGGCTTGACGCAGACGACCGGACCAAAGATCTCCTCGCGCCAGACGTAACTGTCTTCGCGCATATCGGTCAGCACTGTCGGTTCGATGAAGTAGCCGCTGTTGAGGCCGGCCGGGCGGCCGCCGCCGCCAGCCACCGTGGCGCCGTCCTGGCGGGCGCGGTCGATCGCGCCCATGATCTTGTCGTACTGCCCCTTCGAGACGATCGGCCCGAGCAGGGTGCCGTCTTGCAGACCATTGCCGATGGTGATCTTCGCCGCTTCTTCGCAGAGGCGCTTGACGACGGTCTCGTAGATCGTCTCCTCGACGAGCACGCGCGAGGTCGCCGAGCAGACCTGGCCCTGGTTCCAGAAGATGCCGAACATGATCCATTCGACGGCCTTGTCGATGTCGCTGTCGGCAAAGACGACGAAGGGTGACTTGCCGCCGAGTTCGAGGCTGACATTCTTGATGTCCTGGGCACCGGCCATCATCACCTTGCGGCCGGTGACGACGGAGCCGGTGAAGGCAAGCTTGTCGACCAGTGGATGCTCGGTCAGCGGTTGGCCGGCGTCCTGGCCGGTGCCGGTGAGGATGTTGAGCACGCCGGCCGGCAGCCCGACTTCCTCGGCGATTACGCCGAGCTCAAGTGCCGTCAGCGGTGTCAGCTCCGACGGTTTGAGCACGATGGTGCAGCCGGCGGCCAGCGCCGGAGCCACCTTCCACGACACCATCAGCAACGGATAGTTCCACGGGGTGATCGCGCCGACGACGCCGAGCGGTTCGCGCACGGCGCGTGACGTGAAGCGGCTGTCGCCGACGGCGATCGCCTCCTCAGGGCTGGTGTCCAGTTCCTCGGCGAGGCCGGCATAATAGCGGAAGCAGCCTGCGGCATCGTCGATGTCCCACAATGCTTCCGGCAGCGGCTTGCCGTTGTCGGCGACTTCGAGCCGGGCCAGCGAGTGGCGCTTTTCCTCGATCTTGGCGGCGATTGCACGCAGATAGGCGGCGCGCTCGCTGCCCGAAAGTTTTGGCCAGGGGCCGCTGTCGAAGGCGATGCGGGCCGCCTTTGCGGCCCTGTCCACGTCTTCGTAAGTTGCCGCAGGCGCACGATGGATGATCTCCTCCGTCGCCGGATCGATCACGTCGAGCGTGCCGCCGCGCCGCGGTTTTTCCCATTTGCCATCGATGAACAACCGGTCCTGCATGCAATACCCCTTTATAGCCCGGTGCGAGTATGGCCAGTCAAAGTGAAACACGCCAGCCGTAAGTTACGGCTGGCGTTGATCTTTTTGCCGCGAGACACTGCTCTGACGGTCGGTCGCCGACCCGCGCCACGCGAGGAACGGCAGAACCGGAAGCACGGCACAGGCGCTGGCAAAGAGCCAGAACTGCCCGAGGGTCACGAGATCGCTGGTATAGAAGGCTCCCGAGACGATGCCGGCGATCAAGCAGGCATCCATGAGCGGCAAGCTCACGGCGTAAAACACCGCCTGGCGCTCCAGGGACAGGCAGCGTTGCACAAGGGTAAAGTAGGTGGCGAAAGCGATCATCTCCGGTATGCCGCCGACGATCAGCAGTCCGCTGGCCACCAGGGTTTTGGGGGCAAAAATCAGCGCGAAGGTCGAAAGGCCTTCGAGCAGGCTGGAGAGGAGATAGGCGCGAAGCAGCGCCTGCGTACTGGTCAAAGCCCCCGCCAATCGGTGCGAGACGACGGCACCAATCAGGGCGCCGGCGCCCTGTGCCGCCAGAAGCAAGGTCCACATCTCCGGGCCGAGATGAAACTGGTCACGATTGAGCCAGAACAGGAACGGCTGCAGTGCCCCGAGCGACACCATGTAGCCGAAGGCCGGGAGCAGCAAAGCCCAGAGCAAGGGGTTCTCGCAAAACATCGCAAGGGTTTCCCGTCCGAAGCCCGATGCGTGCGAGGGTGCCGCGTTCTCTTGCACCGGCTTGTCGCGTGGTTGAAGCACCAGCAGAAGGGCTGCCCCGATCTGGGCAAGGGACAGCGCAAGAAGGGTTGTCACGATCGAGGTGGAGGCAGCTGCCAGACCCGCCGCCGGCGGACCGAAAATCTTGGCGAAGCGGTCGATCGCCTGGAAGGCGGTGTTGGCCTCCATGTTGCGGCCGGCCGGAACGACGGCGGCGCGCAGCATCAACAGACCCGGCGTGATCACCGCGTCCGCAGCGCCGATGACCAGGACGATCATGTGCAATGTCATTGCGTCCGGCGCGAACGCAAGGCCGGGAATGGCGATGGCGGTCACCGACAGGCAGCACAGCACCGGAAGCTGCGGGCCGCTGCGCCGTAGGAGCGAGGCGACGATTGGCGCAAGCAGGAGGCTCGGCAGCAGACGCAAGGCAAGACTGCCGACCAGTTCCGCACCGGCGCCGAAGCGGCTTGCAACGACGAGCGGCAACGCGGCGACGAGCATCCAGGAGCAGAAGGAATCGACGGTGAGGACGAGGCTGATGCGCCGGAAGGCGGCATCGCCCCAAAGATTGGAATTGTCCATAGGAGAGCCCGATGAGACGCAATCGATCTCGGGTCTGCTGTATTGGGCAGGTTTGATGAGATCGAACGCGAACAGGATAAGCCCGCGCAAGAGGCGGACGGTTCTGGGCTCACAGATGCAAGCCCCGCCTTGCGGGGCAAATCAGGCCATCAAATGGGGTTCGCTCGACATGGTCAGCCATCTACCATGGGTGCTTCTCAGGTGACAAGCGGCAGCCTTGATCGTCATGGCTGCCGCTGCCGAGATGCGGCTCTGTGCTATCGCGGCGCGTTGGCCAAGGCCGGCGTGACATTGGCGATCTGGGTGATCACCATGCCGCCGACGATGAAGAACAGGCCGGTCAGCCGCGCCGCATTGACCGGCTTTTGCGGGAAACCCATAAGGCCGTAGTGATCGATCAACATGGAAATGACCATCTGGCCGGCGATGACGGCGACAATGAAGCTTGCCGCGCCGAGCTTCGGCGCAAGGAGGAGAGCCGCGGTGATGTAGATCACGCCGGCGAGGCCGCCGACCCAGATCCACCACGGACCCTTGAATGCCACAGCCAGGCTGGGCAACGGCGCCCGGAAGGCAATCAGCATCGGCAGGATGAGCGCGAGACTGACGCCGAGCGAGACGACCGTCGCCCAGAGCGGATGGCCGAGGAGGCGGCCAAGATTGGCATTGGCGCCGGCCTGGAGGGGGACGACGGCGCCGGCGAAGATCGCCACGGCAAGCAACAGGAGGGAGGAGAGATTGGGCATTGTTTTTCCTTTTTGTTGCGGCGATCCTCCATCATCTATCTTGGGAATGGAAATTCCAATTCTTCACGTGCTATATTCGTATGATGAATAATCTTGGCGCATTCGACCTGAACCTGCTCGTGGTGCTCGACGCGCTCCTGGCGGAGCGCCACGTCTCGCGCGCGGCTCTGCGGTTGAACAAGAGCCAGCCTGCCGTCAGCCATGCGCTGGCGCGGTTGCGTGCTCTGTTCGACGATCCCTTGCTGGTTCGCCATGGCGGCCAGCTCGAGCCGACGGTGCGGGCGCTGGAGATCGCGCCGCAGCTTGCCGAAGCGCTCGCGCATATGCGTCTGCTCATGGGGTCTCAGCCGTTCGATCCGGCGCGCGAGCCCCACGTCTTCCGGCTGGCGATGTCCGATTACGCTGCGCTTGTGCTGCTGCCGCAACTGATGACCGTGCTGCGCCGGCAGGCGCCGAACGTCGATATCCTCGTCAGCCAGGCAAGCCGCGAAGTGATGATGGCACAGGCCGTCGACGGCGAAATCGATCTGGCGCTCGGGGTTTTCCCGACGCTTGCCGAGGATCTGAGGACATCATTGCTGTTCGAGGAGCACTTCGCCTGCCTGGCCGATCGCGCGAGCCTCGGCGGCGAAACGACGATGGATCTTTCGGCCTATCTGCAGCGGCCGCATATTCTCGTCTCCCTGCGTGGCGATACCGGCAACGAGATCGACCTTGCGCTTTCGGCTATTGGACACAAGCGCCGCATTGCGCTGGCCCTGCCTCATTGGAGTGCGGCGCCGGGTCTCGTTCCCGGAACCGACCTCGTGCTTACGGTTGCGCGCCGGATCCTGCCCCGCGACAGGGGGGCTGGGCCACTCGCCATCTTCGCGCCGCCCTTCGCGATCCCGCCCTTCGCCTTCCGGCAGATCTGGCACCGGCGGCGCGACGGCGACCCCGCCCATCGCTGGCTGCGGGATCTGATCACCGGCATCCTCGCGCCGCCGACTGTGGCCCCCGCGGCCGTGTGATTGGACAAGCCTGAAAACGGAAAGGCCCGGTGCGGCGACGCCGACCGGGCCTTTTCTATAGGCTTTGCTGTGCGTCAGTCGTGGCTGACGCCCTGGATCGCCGAAACCTGCCATTCGGCACCCGGCTTGCGCACGAAAGTCCAGAGCTCGACGGCTTCCGTCAGATTGTCCGGATCGCCGCTGATCACCTTGCCGGTGGTGCGGTCGCGCATGACGTCGATGCTCTCGTAGCGCATGGCGACGGTCGCAAATTCGGTTCCGTTTTCCGACCAGGCTTCGGCGACGTCGCCCTGAACGAGGTGCACGTCGCGCACATCGTTCTTGACGCCGCTCGTGGCGTTGTCGCTGAGCTCTTCGGCTAGGTAAGACATGGCTTCCGGCGTCGTCAGGCGACGCAGCGTGCCGTAGTCTTCCGCGGCGTAAGCCGCCTGCACGTCCTTCAGCATCTTTTCGAACTGCTCGAGGTCAGACCCCTGGACGCCGATTTCATCGGCCGGGCCGTCGGTGACGGGCGCCGCCTGAGGGGCTGCCTGGGGTCGAGCCTGCACCTGACCGCTTGCCTGACCGCCGCCGATGCTCGGGATCTTGAACGACGGCATGCCGTTCGATGGCTGCTGGCCCGACGAGCGCTCGGACGGGCCGGCATAGGCTGTCTGCTGGCGGTTGCGGTTAAAGAAGCGCATGGCGAGCATGATCAGGCCACCGATCAGGAGCATCTGCACGATCAGGCCGAGGAAGCCGGCAGCACCGCCGAAACCGCCGCCCATCAGCATGCCGATGAGGCCGCCGACCATCAGGCCACCGAGCAGCGAACCGCCGAAGCCGCTGAAGAAGCCCGGACGGGCATTCGGCTGGGTGGCGTTCGGGCGCGTCTGGCCGGCTGCCGGATTGGTCGCGGCCGGGCCTGCGTCCTGGCGCGGCGTCATCGAACGGTCGATCGGTGCCGCGTTGGTCGGCGCCGTACGGGTGACCGGCGGCTGCGAGAAGGTGCGGGTGCCGCGGCTACCGAAGCCGCCGCCCGAACGCCGCGCTTCGGCGACGTCCACAACGGTCAGCGCGACGACCATGCCGATCGCCATCATTGCCAGAGTTCGTCCAAAACGCCCAAATCGCTGCATTGCCATCACAACCCCTAAATCTTGCTTGGGCTCAAACCGAGCCATCAGGACCTGATATAGGGGCTCAACGCCTGAGATTTAAGCTTTTCGCGCCGCTTTTCGGCCAGTTTACCGTTATCCGACACCGCTAGCTGGCCGAATCCGGCATGGAATCAGCATCTTCGACGGGCGCCCGAGTGCAGCCCGCCCTTGCCGCTGACGCCTAACGATTGACTGCCAGGATCATCGTTGCCGCCTTTTCGGCGATCATGATCGTCGGCGAATTGGTGTTGCCCGAGGTGATCGTCGGCATGACCGAGGCGTCGGCGATGCGCAATCCCTTCAGGCCGCGCAGGCGCAGTTCCGGATCGACGACGCTCTCCGGATCGGCGCCCATGCGGCAGGTCCCAACCGGATGGAAGATCGTCGTGCCGATATCGCCGGCCGCGCGCTTCAGGTCCTCCTCGGTCTCGTAGGACGGGCCCGGCTTGAACTCGACCGGGTTGAAGCGGGCGAAAGAGGGTTGCTTGACGATCTGCCGCGTCAACCGGATGGCGCTGACCGCGACATCGCGGTCGGCCTCCGCCGTCAGGTAGCGCGGCCTGATGTCCGGTGCGGCGGCAAAATCCGGACCCTTCAGATGTACCGAACCGCGGCTTTCCGGGCGCAGATTGCAGACGCTGGCGGTGATTGCCGGGAAGGAATGAACCGGCTCGCCGAACTTGTCGAGCGACACCGGCTGCACGTGATACTGCAGATCCGGCGTTTCCTTTTCCGGTCCGGAGCGGGTGAAGATGCCGAGCTGGCTCGGCGCCATTGCCATCGGCCCGGAACGCTTCAGCAGATATTCGAGCCCGATCGACGCCTTGCCGAACAGCGAGTTTGCCTTTTCGTTGAGCGTCGGCACGCCGGTGACCTTGTAGGCCATGCGCAGCTGCAGATGATCCTGCAGGTTTTCGCCGACGCCGGCGCGTTCGTGGCGAAGCTCGATGCCGTTTGCCTGCAGCACGTCACCACGGCCGATGCCGGAGAGTTCGAGGATATGGGGTGAGCCGATCGCGCCGGCGGAGAGCACAGTTTCGCGGGTTGCGCCGGCGCGCTTGACTGTGCCGTCATGCTGGAATTCAACGCCGGCGATGCGATCGCCCTCGATGATCAGCTTGCGCACATGCGCCTTGGTCAGAACTGTGAGGTTGCCGCGCTTCTGCGCCGGGCGCAGGAATGCCTTTGCGGTGTTCCAGCGGATGCCGGAACGCTGGTTGACATCGAAATAACCGGAGCCTTCGTTGCTGCCGCGGTTGAAATCCGGCGTCTCGGGAATGCCGGCTTCGCTTGCCGCCTTCTGAAAAGCGTCGAGCACGTCCCAGCGCACGCGCGCCTTTTCCACCCGCCATTCGCCGCCGGCGCCGTGCATCTCGTTGGCACCGCGATAGTGGTCCTCGGATTTCCTGAAGAGCGGCAGCACGTCGTCCCAGCCCCAGCCGGTACAGCCGAGCTGGCGCCAGTGGTCGTAGTCCTCAGCCTGGCCGCGCATATAGATCATGCCGTTGATCGACGAGCAGCCGCCGAGCACCTTGCCGCGGGGATAGCCGAGCGAACGGCCGTTCAGGCCCTCTTCCGCTGCGGTCGTGAAACACCAGTCCGTGCGCGGATTGTTGATGCAATAGAGATAGCCGACCGGAATGTGGATCCAATGGTAGTTGTCGCGGCCGCCGGCTTCGAGCAGCAGCACGCGATGCCCCGGGTTTTCCGAAAGGCGGTTGGCAAGCACGCAGCCGGCGCTACCTGCCCCAACGACGATGAAGTCGTATATGTCCATGGTTCTCCCTCGATATGTACGGCGCGACCCTTCAGATCCCGGGTTCGGGCGACATCGCTCCTTCAGCCGCGCCCCGGCGCCGCATTCTTGAGCTTCGTCATCTTGTCTTCTTCCTGAACCGTCAGCCGCCGCGAACGAACGCAGGAATACTCCGGCGCCGGATGGTGGCCGCCGGGGCGTTCGTTTCGGTCTGTTCATATTTGGCCAGACATGCTCCTCAGATGTCCGCTCTGACGCGTACAATCGGGAAAAAACCGCTTGGATGCAAGCGTCCGGAACCGTAAATTGCAAAACAGGATCTGTTCATTTTCGGACAGACGGGGAGTAAGCATGAATCCGAATTTCACCTGGGACGATCTGCAGTTCTTTCTGGCGGTGGCCCGCACCGGGCAACTGTCGACGGCGGCGCGGCGCTTGAGGACCAGCCATGCCACGGTGTCTCGTCGCATCGACAGGCTGGAATTCGCGCTCAAGGTCAAGCTGTTCGAGCGCAATCCGCGCGGCTACATCTTGACCGGCATGGGCCAGCGCTTCGTCGAAACCGCCGAGCGGATCGAGCGCGAGACCGAACAGTTGCAGCTCGACATCAATGACGGTCTGACGGCGCAACGCGGCGTCGTCCGTCTCAGCACACTCGAAGGCTTCGGCAACTTCTTTCTGGCCGACCGGCTGGCGGACTTTGCGGCGCGCTATCCGAACGTCTCCCTGGAGATGCTGGCGATCCAGCAGATCATGTCTCTGTCGCGCAAGGAGGCGGATATCCAGGTGGCGCTGACGGCGCCGAAGACTGGGCCTTACCAATCCGAGGTGCTGACGCCCTATACGCTGCATGTCTATGGCGCGCGCAGCTATCTCTCGAAGCACCCGCCGATCACCGGGCGCAACGATCTCGCCGCACACCGCTTCGTCGGATACATCGACGACATGATCTTCGCGCCGGGTCTCGATTACCTGGGGGAGCTGCAGCCGGGCCTGCATGCCCATTTCCAGAGTTCGAGCATCCTGACGCAGTTGAAGGCCGTGCGGCAGGGGCTGGGCCTTTGCGTCTTGCCACACTTCATCGCGCAGCAGGAAGACGACCTGGAGATCGTTCTGCCGGAAGAGATCGAGCTCAAGCGCACCTACTGGCTGGTTTGCCATAGAGACCTGGTTGCCGTCCCGCGGGTAAGGGCGGTGCGCGAATTCCTGATGCAGAGCGTCAGGGAAAACCGCGGCCATTTCACCCGTGAAATGGCACTGCCGACCACAGACGTTAGGCACCTGTCGCGCTCCTAAATCCTGCCTGATTGTGGCGATATATGATCTTGCAACCAAGGGCAGTGATTTGCGGACCGAAAGACCGCGGTCTCGCGGATCAAAATCGACCTAGTTTATCAACAGCTGGAATTATTGTGTAAATTCAGAGAGTTGTCGATTTTTGAAGTTTTTTTGAACGTGGCTGTTGACGTCTGTGAGGATGGGGGTCTATAAGCCCGATCACTGACGAGGGCGGCGGCGCTGCTGGCGACGACGACCTTCGCTCTAGAGTTTCCTGATTGGCTTGGTGCTGATTGAGGGGTTCGGAACGAGCGTTCTGGGCTTTGTGGAAACGGTTTGACGGACGGTGAGTTCGTCGGTTTTTTGACAATTGAATATAGAGAAAGAGAAACGTGGGCGGCGGAGCTCGTGGGGAACCTTTAGGGGTTCTTTCGGAAAGAGACTTTGGCGGTCACGTTTTAACAAGAGACTACACCTGTTTTCTCGATGGCGATCTTTGGATTGCTGTTGATTGAAGACAAGGTGTGAGTTCTCGTCGATTCAGAACGTGACGTAATGCCAATGATTGAATTCTCAACTTGAGAGTTTGATCCTGGCTCAGAACGAACGCTGGCGGCAGGCTTAACACATGC